>DASYFL010000180.1:0-2276 GCA_036498445.1 Steroidobacteraceae bacterium | reverse complement strand
TCGCCGCGGCGCTCATCGGCACGGGCTCCTCGGTGTTCCACTCCGAATCCTCGCGCGTGGCACGCATGGCCTCGGGGGGCAAACACGGCCTGGCGCAATCGATCTTCCAGGTTGGCGGCAACCTGGGCTCCTCTGCAGGTCCGCTGCTCGCGGCCTTCATCGTGTTACCGCACGGCCAGGCGAGCGTCGCCTGGTTCTCGGGCGCGGCGCTGCTCGGCATCTTCCTGCTGGTGAACGTCGGGCACTGGTACAAAGCGCACGGCGTCACGCGGCTCGCGAATGCCGGCAGCGCGGCGCGCGCGGCGCCGCGGCATCACGTGGCAGCGGCGCTCGTCGTCCTGCTGATGCTGGTGTTCTCGAAGTACGTGTACCTCGCCAGCATCACCAGCTACTACACCTTCTATCTCATCGAGCACTTCCACGTATCGGTGCGCAGCTCGCAGCTGCACCTGTTCGTGTTTCTGGCTTCCGCCGCGGTCGGCGGAATGATCGGCGGTCCACTCGGCGACCGTCTCGGCAGCAAGTACATCATCTGGGCTTCCATCCTCGGCGTCCTGCCCTTCACGCTGCTGCTGCCGCACGCGAATCTCTTCTGGACCGGCCTGCTCACCGTGCCGATCGGACTGATCCTCGCCTCGGCCTTCCCGGCGATCGTGGTCTATGCCCAGGATCTCCTGCCCGGGCGCACGGGCACGGTGGCGGGACTCTTCTTCGGTCTCGCGTTCGGCATGGGGAGTGTCGGGGCCGCCGTGCTCGGCAAGCTGGCCGACCGTGTCGGCATCGATATGATCTATGCGATCTGCGCCTTCCTGCCGCTGATCGGCCTGCTCGCGGCTTTCCTGCCGGACCTGCACAAGTCTCCGGCCGTGCAGGCGGCCTGAGATGCTCGAGCTCCTGCCGCGCGCGCTCCTCGATGAGCTCGCCGCCAAGGCCGCGGCAAGTCCGCGCTTGCGCGCCCACCACAACATCCACGCGACACCGGCGGATCCGGTGCAGCGGTTTGTCGTCGTGGCGCAGCGCGATTCCTACTTCCGCCCGCACCGGCACGCGAGCCGCTCCGAGCTCGCGCTGCTCCTGCGGGGCGCAGTCGATGTGCTGCTCTTCGATGACAGCGGCCGGGTACTCGCGCGGCACGCCGTCGGCACGGGTGCGGACAACTTCGGCTACGAGACCCCGCAGGGTGTGTGGCACACGCTCGTTCCCGGGGCGGGCGGCTGCGCTTTTCTCGAGGTGAAGGAAGGACCGTACGACCCGGCGACGGCCGTGCAGTTCGCGCCATGGGCGCCGCCCGAGGGCGCAGCGGACGTGCCCGCCTTCCAACTGTGGCTGCGCAACGCGCCCACGGGAGACTCACCGCCTCCCTGAGGCGTCAAGTCAGTCCGGCGGCCGCAGGTACTTCCCGAGCTCGCCTCCGGTCACGATGCTCTCGAGGTAGGTGAAGGTACCGCGCTCGCTCACTTCATCGGCGGCCGCGAGAAGCCCGGTCATCGCTGCACGGTAGAGCGAGGTGGAGAGGCTGATGCGGCGCACGCCGGCTGCCGCGAGGTCCGCCACCGTGAAGGACTTCCCAAGCATGCCGACCATGAAGTTCACCGGTTTCTTCAGCGCCGCGCACACGGTGCGCACCGCCGCGAGATCCGGCAGTCCCGGCGCAAACAACACATCGGCCCCTGCACGCTCGAACGCCTGCAGCCGGCGCACCGTATCATCGAGATCCGGCCGCCCGTGGAGAAAATTCTCCGCGCGCGCGGTGAGCACGAAGTGAAATCGCTGAGCGTGCGCTTCCTGCGCCGCCGCAGACACGCGCTCCACCGCGTGCTCGAACTCGTAGATGGGAGCGCGCGCATCGCCGGTCGCATCCTCGATCGAGCCGCCGACCAGCCCGGCGCCGGCCGCGAGGCGGATGGTCTCGGCCACGGTCTCGGGCGCGTGGCCGAAGCCATTCTCCAGGTCCGCCGACACCGGGAGCCCGCTCAGCGATACGATGAGGCCGGCGTGCACCAGGGCCTCCTCGCGCGTCACCTCGCCGTCGAGCTTGCCGAGCGAGGCGGCGCAGGCAGCACTGGAGGTCGCGAGCGCCTTGAAGCCGAGTCCGCGCATGATGGCGCTCGATGCGCCATCCCAGACGTTCGGTATGACGAAGACACCGGACTCGTGCAGCGCGCGAAAGCGCGCTGCCTGCTCATCTTGCTTGTCCATGATCGGCGCTCCCCGGCGGCTTCGTCCGCCCGCATTCCGCGGGATGAGTGTGGCACAATCGCAGCGCCGGGTCTGAT
>DASYFL010000179.1:0-5704 GCA_036498445.1 Steroidobacteraceae bacterium | reverse complement strand
CGGGCGCAAGGGAAGCTGGTCAAAGTGGCTCGAGCGCTGCGACCGGTGCTGAATTACAAAGCAACCTGATGTTGGCGGGCCGCGCCGCAAGTCGATCGATCGCCGTGCCGCAGCGCTGATATTTAACAGTGTGTTGCAAAGGCCGCACGATGCGTCTCCCGAAATTGCGCATCCGCCGGCAGTCACGCTGCACGCCGTGCGATAATGTGGTTGCATCGCTGCCCGTGCGGGAACCGTCGAGGAACTCAATCTGCCGATTGATGCCGCCGCCTTTAAAACACTGATTGCCCGAAGCGAAGAGCTGGCCGCCCGAAGGCCCACGCTTTACCGGTGGTATGTATTCGCTCTGGCTGCCTTGGGATATTTCTACCTCGCACTGGTAGTCGGCCTGCTGCTGGCACTACTGGTCGTGGTCGCCGCATCTGCCATTTACCTGAAAGCGGCGGCGATCAAGCTGTTGTTCGTAGTTGGCGCCCCACTGATGGTCGTACTGCGTGCCTTGTGGGTCAGGCTCGCGCCGCCTCCGGGAGTGGAGTTGACACCGGCCAACTCACCGGATCTGCATCGAATGCTGCAGGAGCTGCGGCGGCGGTTGAAGGCGCCTCGCCTGCACAATGTGCTGCTGACGCCCGACTTCAATGCCGGAATCACCCAGCTGCCGCGGCTGGGGCTATTCGGCTGGCATCGGAACTATCTGATGATCGGGCTGCCCTTGATGAAGGCTTTGACGGTCGAGCAGTTTCAAGCCGTGCTCGCACACGAGCTCGGGCACTTATCGCGGGGGCACGCCCGCGGAGCTAATTGGATTTACCGGCTGCGGGTGATCTGGCAGCGCCTGGAGGGTGCGTTCTCGCAGACCTCACACTGGGGATCAGTCCTGGTTCAGCCGTTCTTCAAGCGATACGTCCCCTACTTCACGGCGGCCTCGTTCCCGCTCGCTCGTGCCAACGAGTACGAAGCCGACGCGGCATCCTCGCGGCTCACCTCCGCGCGCAGCGCAGCCCAGGCGTTGACCTCGGTCCACATCGTCGGTGCCTACCTCGCAGAGAAATACTGGCCCGCCATTCAGGCTGCGGCGAAAGACGCGCCGCAACCGGCGTTTGCGCCGTTTCGCGATTTTCCGGCAGACGCCATCAGGAGCGTACCGGCTGAGGAACTGCAGCAGTGGCTACAGGTGGCTCTTGGCAAAGAGACCTCATACGCGGATACCCATCCGTGCCTGGCCGAGCGGCTGAAGGCGCTGGGAGGGCAGGCGGAATTTGCTCCACCGCCGCCCGGCTCAGGCGCCGAGAAGTTGCTCGCTCCACATCTCCCACAGTGGGAGAACGGCTTCGACGCAAGTTGGCGCGAGCGCGTTCTGGACACCTGGAAGAAAATTCACGAACGCACGCAGGCCGGACGGGCACGGATCGTCGAGTTGCGCTCGCAAGGCGATCCGGCAGCGTTAGATGAGGCTGGCGCCCTGGAGTTGGCGAAACTTGAAGAGGAAGTGGGAGCGGGGCCGGTCGCCGCTCTGGATCTGTGCCGAGCTCTGGTCGAGAAGCATCCCGACTCGCTGCCGATCCGCTTCGCGCTCGCACGCCAGCTCCTGCAGCGCGGCGACCCTGCGGGTGTGGGTCCAATGGAATCGGTCCTCGAGCAGGCGCCCGAGGCGGTACTGCCCGGTGCGCAGCTGCTGTGGGACTTCTATCGCCGTCAGAACGACGCGGATCGTGCCAGCCATTGGCAACAGAAATACCTCGAACACGCGGCCGTTCTGCAAGCCGCGCGCGCGGAACGGGGAACATGGCTGCTTGCAGACACGATCGTCGCTCATCAGCTGCACCCCGAAGAGCTCAGCGCGCTGACGGCGCGACTGAAGGCCATCCCGGATCTGACGCGCGCCTACCTGGTTCGCAAGGTCACGCGGCACTTCCGTGAAACACCCATGTATGTCCTCGGGTTCAAAAGTGGACGTTGGTGGGGGCTGCACGATGCGGCGAAGGCCCATGCACTAACGCAGCGGATACGCCAGGAAGTGCGATTTCCCGGAGACACCTTGATCATCAACATCGAAGGGTCGAATTCGCGCTTCGCCGGCAAACTTCGCGAGGTCACGGGCTCACGGATCTTGTAGCTCGCTGGCTGGGATCGCCCGCGCCTGCGCGGGCGGTAGCGCGGCCTTTCTCCACCGGCTGGCAGTCCGCCGCTACGCTCCGGCGAGCGTTCCGGCGGTCATGCTGGGCAATCAGCCAACGTGCCGGTACATTCCATAAGGTGTCACGGACTCGCCCGATGAATGAGGGCAGCTCACCTGTCGGAGAGCTGCTGAGCTTTTCAGTAGGCGATGGGCTGCGCGTCTCGGCTCGCCTGGCGCTGCCACCTCAGGCGCGCGCCTGTTATGTTTTGGCCCACGGCGCGGGCGCCGGGATGGAGCATCCTTTCATGACCGCGATGGCGGTTGGGCTCGCCGAGCGCGGCGTCGCGACGTTGCGCTACCAGTTTCCCTACATGGAGCGCGGCTCGCGCCGCACCGACCCGCCGCAGCTCTGTCATGCCACGGTGCGCGCCGCGGTTGCGGAGGGTGCGCGGCTCGCACCGGGGCTGTCCCTGATCGCCGGCGGACGCTCCTTCGGCGGCCGCATGACCTCCCAGGCGCAGTCGCTGGCGCCACTTCCCGGTGTGCGCGGGCTCGCTTTTCTCGGATTCCCGCTGCACCCTGCGGGCCGGCCCGCTGACACCCGCGCCGAGCACCTGACACGCGTGCAAATCCCGATGCTGTTCCTGCAGGGCACACGCGATGCGCTCGCCGAGCGTTCCCTGCTCGAGGCGCTGCTGACACGGCTCGGCCCGCGAGCGAGCTCATGTTGGCTGGATGAGGCCGATCACAGCTTTCACGTCGCAGCGCGCAGCGGACGCAACGAGGCGCAGGTGCGCAACACACTGTGCGCTGCGCTCTGTACGTGGATGGAGGGACTCCCGTGAGTCCGCGCGCACTCGATCGCTACGCGGCGAAGCGCACCTTCACGCGCACTCCGGAACCACCGGCGAAGACCGCCGGCGAGCGCCACGGGCCGCTGCTCTTCGTCGTGCAGAAGCACGCGGCGCGCCGGCTGCACTATGACTTTCGGCTCGAGCTCGATGGCGTGCTGAAATCGTGGGCAGTCCCCAAAGGTCCCTCGCTCGACCCCGCCGACAAGCGCATGGCGGTCGAGGTGGAGGATCACCCCTTCGATTACGCCTCGTTCGAGGGAGTTATCCCGGAGAAACAGTACGGAGCCGGCAATGTCATCGTGTGGGACTGCGGAGTGTACTCGCCGGACGAAGGCGCTCGGTACGCCTTCGCGGAGCGCGCCGCGGCCGAAACGCGGCTGCGCGCCGAGCTCGCCGCCGGGAAACTCAGCATCTTCCTGTGCGGCGAGAAGCTCAAGGGCTCCTTCACCCTCGTGCGGACCCGTACCGGGAACCAATGGCTGCTCATCAAGCACAAGGACCGCTTTGCACAACCGAACGATGTCCTGGCGCGCCATCTGTCGGTGCTTTCAAATGTCAGTCTCGATCAGCTCGAGCCGGCGGACCCGCCGGCGCGCCTCGAGGCGGCACGGCTCGCCGCCTGCGGTCCGGCGGAAGAATTCCCCGTGCACCTTGCCCCGATGCTCGCCGAGCGCGGTGACGGTGCGCACTCGAATCCGAACTGGCGCTACGAGCCGAAGCTCGATGGATACCGGGTCATCGCCTTCGTGAACGCCGGCACCGTGCGCCTGCAGTCGCGCCGCGGCCTCGACCTGACCGGTTGTTTTCCGGAGATCGCGGAACAGCTCGCCACGCACCCGGCCGGCCAGATGATCCTCGACGGAGAAATCGTGGCGCTGGGCCCAGACGGCCGGCCATCCTTCAACGCCCTGCAGAACCGCGCACAGCTCAAGAGCGCCGCGGAAATCGCTGCCGCACAGCGCACGAGTCCGGTGGTGCTGGTGTGCTTCGACCTGCTGCACTTTGCCGGACTCAATCTCCGCGACGCGCCCTACTGCGACCGCCGCCGTTGGCTCTTGCAGTGTCTGCTGCCGGGAGCGCACCTCCAGCTGGTGCACGCCGCGGAGAATGCCGAGGAGTTATATGCGGCCTCGCTCGCACTCGGCTTCGAAGGCATCGTCGGCAAACGTCTCGACAGCCGGTATCGGCCGGGCAGACGCTCGAGCGAGTGGCTGAAGCTGAAAGCCGAGGAGTCGGGCGAATTCCTGATCGGCGGGTACACGCGTGGCAACGGCGCGCGCGAACCGCTAGGCGCACTGCTGCTCGGCTACCTCGAGGGCGGAAAGCTCTGCTATGCGGGACATGTCGGCTCGGGTCTCGACGAAGCCAACATCGCGACACTTCTCGAACGGAGCGCGAAGCTCAAGCGCGCGGACCCGCCCTTCGCCGAGCGCCCGCCTTTGCATCGCCCGACCACCTGGCTCGCACCGAAGCTGGTCGCGGAAGTGAGTTACAAGGAGTGGACACCGGCGCGCTCGCTGCGTGCGCCGGTCTTCCTGCGGCTGCGGGATGACATCGACCCGCGCAGCGTGCGGCGCCCCGAGGGCCGCGCCGATGCCAGCGCAAGCACGGAGCGCGACGCCGGTGCGCAGCACGACGAAGGCACTCAGCACGACGAAGGCGCGGAACGCGGCGCGGCCGGGCAACGTCGGGCCGCTGCGGAGCGCCACAGCGGCGCTGCGCGGGCCAAGGCATCTCCCAGCCGGCGCAAGCCGGGTAGCGCTAGCGGCGCGACGCGCAGCTCATCGGCGCTGCGCGGCGGCGGGGGCCGCCGCAACGGCGTGGCCGATAACGCGGTGCCCGCAAGAGACAAAGAGGCGCAGGTCGTCGAGGAAGTGCTGGCGCAGCTCGAGAATCCAGCCAAATCGATCCATCTCAAGGTCGGCGATGCGCGCATAGGCCTGAGCAACCTCGACCGCATCTACTGGCCGGCGGCGGGGCCGCGTAGCCCAGCGACGACGAAGCGCGACTTCCTGCGCTACCTTGCGCGCGTTGGTCGCTTCATGTTGCCGCACCTTGCCGATCGGCCACTCACCATGATCCGCATGCCCGAGGGCATCCATGGTGAGCGCTTCTTCCAGAAGCACTGGTCGCAGTCGCTGCCGGAGTTCGTCGAATCGGTCACGGTGTATTCGGGGCACAAGGACGAGAAGCATCGTTATCTCCTCGCCAACAACCTGCCGACGCTACTGTGGCTCGGTCAGGTGGGCACTCTCGAGTTTCACGTCTGGCATTCGCGTGCACAGCTCGCGCCCGAGGCCGCGGGAGCGAAGACCGACTACTCGAGCTCGCTCGCCGCGCTCGAGTCCTCGATACTCAACTATCCCGACTACCTGGTGTTCGATATCGACCCTTACATCTATTCGGGTAAGGAGGCGCCGGGCGCCGAGCCCGAGCTCAACAAGCGCGGTTTCGCGGGCGGCAAGCGGGTGGCGTTCTGGTTGCGCGAGCTGCTGCGGGAGATGTCCCTCGAAGCCATCGTGAAGACCTCCGGCAAGACGGGGCTGCACCTGTTCGTGCCGATCGTCCGCACCGTGACGTTCGATGAGGCGCGCCAGATCTGCGAGATGGTGGGCCGCCACCTGATGCGCGCCCACCCAAAGGACATCACCATGGAGTGGGCGGTGGAGAAGCGCACCGGCAAGATTTTCATCGACTACAACATGAACGTGCGCGGCAAGACCCTCAACGT
>DASYFL010000178.1:0-30342 GCA_036498445.1 Steroidobacteraceae bacterium | reverse complement strand
CGCGGCGCGTGCAGGAGCCATCATCAAGGGGGGACTGTACCTCGAGCTGCTGGGCAGAGTGGATACGGTGGTACTCGACAAGACTGGCACGCTCACCTTCGGCCAGCCGGAGGTCCGCGCGGTCATCCCGGCTCGGGACACCGATGCCGCGTGGCTTCTCACCAGCGCGGGATCCGCCGAGCTTCACTCCGAGCATCCGCTCGGCAAGACCATCGTCGCGTACGCCCGCGCGCACGGCTGTCCGCTGAAAGAGCCCGAGCGCTTCGGCTACACGCCCGGACTCGGTATCGACGCCGCGATCGATGCGGATCTTGTGCTCATTGGCAACCAGGCGCTGATGCGCGCTCACGATATCGCGCTGCCCGCGGAGCTCGTGCCACGACACTGCGGCGCCTCGGAGGCGTTCGTTGCACGCGGCGGGAAGCTGCTCGGCGCGATCACCATCGCCGACACGACGCGGCCCGAGGCCCGTGAGGCGATCGACGCGATTCAAGGCATGGGGCTGCGTACTCTGCTGTTGACTGGTGACTCCAGGGCCGTGGCCGAGGTTATCGCCCACGAGCTCGGCATCCGCGAGTTCGCGGCGGATCTGCTGCCCGAGGACAAACAGGTGCGCGTCAGGCAACTGGTGGCGCAGGGTCGGACCGTGGCCATGGTGGGCGATGGCATCAACGATGCGCCGGCCCTGATCGAAGCGCAGGTGGGCGTCGCGATGGGCTCGGGCACGGATGTGGCGCGCGAAAGCGCCGATGTGGTGCTGCTCGGCAACGATCTGTTGAGGTTTGCGCAGACGCTGGCGATCGCGCGCCGCACGCGCCGAATCATCTGGGCCAACTTCGTCGGAACGATCGGGGTGGATACGCTCGGCATCGCCCTGGCCGCATTCGGCCTGCTGAACCCTCTGTTGGCAGCGTTCATTCACGTGGCCTCCGAGCTCGCGTTCATTCTGAACTCTGCGCGGCTGCTGCCGCAGCGATCGGGCGGGCTGGCCCGACAGTCCTGAGCATGCCACGCTGCACGGATGCGGCATGGTAGGCGCAGCATGGCACCGCCGCAGGCCGCGACGCGGCGGCGGCGCGAAGGACGGCGAGAAGCCGCTTGGCTGCTTGCGAGCGCACTGCTGGCTACGGTCCTGTTCGCGAGCGGCGCGCTCGACCTCGCGGTGGCGCGCGCGTTCTATCACCCCGAGCCGCTCGATCACTGGCCGCTGACGCACCGGCTGCCCTGGTCGCTGCTCTACCGGGCCGCGCCCTGGGTGACCGCGACGCTGGTGATCGCGGGCCTCGCGGGGCTCGCGCTCGGTCTCAGGAGCGCCCGCCGCGGCTGGCGTCGAGCGGCGGTGTTGGTGTTGCTCGGTGTGGCGCTGGGCCCCGGCCTGCTCGCCAACGCGCTGTTCAAGGACCATTGGCAACACCCGCGACCCCGCGACCTCATCGAGTTCGGCGGCCCGCTGCACTACGTGCCCTCGCCCCTGATTGGTACCGAAGGTGGTGCCTCCTTCCCCTGTGGTCACTGCAGCGTCGGCTTCATGTTCGCCGCCGGATGGTGGATCTGGAAGCGCCGCCGCCCCGCGTGGGCGGCCGCGTCGCTCGCTGGCGGACTCGCGCTCGGGTCAGTGCTCGGGGTGGGCCGACTCGCTGCCGGCGCGCACTTCTTATCGGATATCGTCTGGTCGGCGTTGCTCGCCTTCCTTGTGCTGCACGTCCTCTGGTACTACGTGCTACCGGTACCGCGGGAGCCACACGCCGCGGCCGGGAATGTGCCGCTGGCTCCCGAAGCGCGGGTCGCCGCGGCCGCGAGCCGGCACTGGCCCCGACTGAGTGCGTTGCTCGCGCTGCTGGCGGCCGCTGGCGTGTTGCTGGCGCTCTTCGTGACCCCTCACGGCACCGAGCTCACGGCCCGCGTGCCGCTCACGGGCGTCACGCCGCGGGTTTTTGCAGTCACCGCCGACACGGCTAACGTGACTCTTCTGCTGGTCGATGAACCCAACGATGAGCTCGACATCGAGGGCGAGTTGCACGGCTTCGGCCTCCCGGGGAGCCGTCTGGCGGCGCAGGTCGAGTCGGTCTCGCAGCCGCGCGTGGCGTTGCGCTATCGCATCGAGAGCCGCGGCTGGCTCACGGACGTCGATGGTCTCGCTACGCTGCGCGTGCCGGCCGCGGCCTTCGATGCGGTGATCGTGTCCCTGCGCCGCGGCAACATCCGCGTCGAAGACCTGACGGGCTCTCGCGTCGTGGCCCGAGGACGCGTGCGCCTGGAGCTGCGCACCACGCGCGGACACATCCAGCGCCCCGGTTGAGCCGACGCGCGTGCCCGCGGCGTCTACAGGTCGCGCATGAGCATCAGCTTGATCACCCAGCGGTCGCTCGAGGAAGTGAGGCCGCGCCCCACGCCAAACTCGAGGCCGTTCCGGCTGCCGCCGTAGTCGAACACCGCGAATAGCGTGTGTGACTGCTGCCCGCTCGGCTTGAAGTGCTGCAGCGTGCCGAAATCGGCGTATTCCTCGAGCGCGAGCGCGAGCCGTCGGTTGAGATTCCAGGCCGCACGTACCGCCGGGACGAATTCGAGATTGCCGGCGCCTCCCTTGAAGTCGGTGTCCACGATGGGATTCAGGATCAGATCGAAACGTCCCAGGTGGATGCCGATGATTGCGCGGACCTCACCCGAGTAGCGCGTGGGCTCCCAGTGCGGCTCGTTGTAGCTGAGCTCGAAGTTGAGTCCGTAGAAGACGGTGCGGTGGTGGGCGTCCGGCACGACGAACAGGGCGCGCAGCTTGGCGGCATCGAAGAGCAGATCGCCATCGCGGGTCAGGGTGTAGATGGGCAGATACAGGCCCGCCTCGAACCAGGAGGTGACCCCGTAAGCCCACTCGGGCACGCCGTTCAGTGCGTGATCGGGCACGACGCCGCCGGCGAATGTCGGCTCGGTCCGGCCCGAGGGTGTGAAGTTGTTGTGCCAGGTCAGGTTGAAGCGGCCGGGTGCGGTGATCTCGGCGTCGTAGACCTGGATCTCATCGGTTTGCGCCCGCACCGGTCCGGTCGAGCAGAAAAGAACGATCAACAAGCCCTGGGCCCACAGCGGCCGCCGCGTCGCAACTGCGCACAGCCCGCGCGCGGGGCTCGGGCGCTCGCCCATGCGCGCAGTTATGCGGCCGAGCGCACTAGCGGTTGCGTGAAGGGCAGCGCCACCGTTACCACCAGGCCGGTTCCGGCTGCAGGTGCTGCCAGCTCGATCGCGCCGCCGAGCAGTTCCACGATGCGGCCGACGATCGACAGGCCGAGGCCACTGCCGCCTGCGGCGCTGCCGGGGATGCGGTAGAACCGCTCGAACACCCGGCTGCGCTCGCTGAAGGGGATGCCCGGACCGTCGTCGCTGATCACGAGCACCACGTGTTGATCGAGCGCCGCCACCTCGAGCGCAACTCGCCCGCCCGCCTTGGCGTTGCCAATGGAGTTCTCCAGCAGGTTGCGCACCAGCAGATAGAGCAGTTCCGGGGATCCCGGCAGCTGCTGCTCGCAGCCCTTGACCGTTATGCCGACGGCGCGGTCGCGTGCGGCGGGCGCCAGATCCTCCAGCACCAGATCGATTACCCGTTGCGCCTCGGTCGACTGCCCGGGCATGAACACCGAGCTCGGCTCGAGTCGCGCCAGGGACAACAGTTGACTCATCAGGTGTGTGGTACGGTCGATGCTGGCCTGCAGCTTATCGAGCGCACTGCGCGTTTCGGCGCCAGTGGCCGCGCGCGCCGCGACTTGCGCCTGAACGCGCAGCGCGGCGAGTGGCGTGCGCAGCTCGTGTGCGGCATCTGCCGTAAAGCGCCGTTCGCGTGCCAGGAGCTCGGCTTGCCGGGCGAGCAAACCATTGAGTGCCATACCGAGTGCATGTGTCTCCACCGGCATTGCGCTAGTGTCCACTGCGGAGAGATCTCCATCGCTGCGCCCCGCCAGATGCGCGGCAAGGCGACGTACCGGCCGGAAGGCGCGCTCGGTAACCAGGCCGATCAACGCGGTGAGCAGGACCAGCGCAAACAGCAGCGGCAGAGCCACGGCGCGCAGCGTGCGCGAAAGCCACGCGTCGCGGTACTCGCGCGGCTCGGCCATGTGGATGTCGAGCGGCGTGGCGGCCGAGCGCAGCGAGCAGGCGCGCCAGGCCCGGCCCCCGAGCATGAGGTCTGTGCAGCCTGTCGGCTTGCTCGCGGCGAGCGGCTGCTCTGGAGCGCCGGGGGAGCGGTACAGAACCTGGCCGGAACGAGTGACGATCTGGTAGACCACATCGGAGGGTGCCTCGGCCGCGCTCGTCGCTGGGGCAGGCGGCACGAGGGCGGCGCCCTCCGGCGCCGGCGCCGCCGGCACGACCGCATCGCCCTCATCGTACTCGTGATCGGCATAGCGCAGCGCGAGCGCGGCCTGTTGTTGCAGCAGCTCGTCGAACTCCGCCGCAGTGTTGACCGCCACCGCGCGATAGACGACCAATCCAAGCAGCAGGAACACGGCACACGCTGCGCTCGCCACCGCGATCGCCATGCGCCGGCGCAGCGACCACGGACGCTCGCGGTCAACGCTGGGGTTCGACTCGATAACCGCGTCCCTTGAGGTTGGTGATGAACTGCGGCCCGAGCTTGCGTCGCAGGTTGTGGATGTGGACTTCGATCGTATTGCTTGCGATGTGATCATCGAACCCATACAGCTCCTCCTCGATCTCGGCACGCGTCACCAGGCATCCCGCCTTGCGCATCAACAGCTCGACCAATGCATACTCTCGGGCAGTGAGCGCGGCGGGTACTCCATGGCGGGTGACCGTGCGCTGGCGCAGGTCGAGCACGACCTCACCGGCGATGAGCAATGATTCCGCGCAGCCGTCCGCGCGGCGCGTGATTGCGCGCAGGCGCGCGCCGAGCTCGTCGATGTCGAACGGCTTGATGAGGTAGTCGTCCGCCCCCGCATCGAGGCCGCCGATGCGATCGCTCACGCGATCCCGCGCCGTCACGATGACGACCGGTGTGGCTCGTCCGCTCTGGCGCAGCCGGCGCAGGAGCCCGAGGCCGTCACTATCGGGCAGCCCAAGATCGAGCACCAGCGCGCTGAAGCTCGAGGTGGAGAGCGCTGCGAGCGCCGCTCCGCCGTTGTGCACCCAATCGACGACGTGGCCTTCCTGCCGCAGCCCATCACGCACGGCCTCACCGAGCAGGTCATCGTCTTCGACCAGCAGAATGCGCACCGCGATCGATCTCCTCTGACGGCTAGCCTATCTCAAACTTAATTCAGTCTTAATGCCACACGCTCTATTCTCGGGCGGTCCGGCTCATCCGGTTGTCCCCGCGCGATGCAGACCGAGGCCGTCCCAACCGCACCAGCCCGCCCTGCCGGCGTCCGTGCAGCGCCTGTCGTGACCGGCGCCGCGCTGCTGCTGCTCGCAGCAACGCCCGATTGCCGCGCCGGCATCGATCATCAACTGGAATACGACAACAGCGGCATCTGGAAGCGCAGCTATCAGGAGTTCGTGGAGTACGGCCTCATCGCCGCCGAAGTCGGCGGGGCGCTCTGGGAGGGTGGCGATACCCGCCTCGGCCGCACCTTCTGGACCTCGATCGACTCGTCCGTGTCCGCCGGTCTCCTGGCCCAGGTGCTCAAGGTGAGCTTCTCACGGGTGCGTCCGCGCGACAGCGGGCCGCCGCCCGGTAACCCGGACCTCTGGTTCCGGGGCCATGGCAACGAGAGCTTTCCGAGCGGTGAGGTGACCGCGGTGAGCTCGATCGTCACCCCCTTCGTGCTCGAATATGCGCATGAGCACCCGGCGGTCTATGCGCTGGAATTGCTGCCTCTGTACGATGCCATAGGCCGCATGAAGCAACAGGCGCATTGGCAGACCGACGTCATCGCCGGCTACGCGCTCGGTGCCGGGACGGCGTGGCTCATTCACCGCAGCCCGAACTCGCCGTTCATTCTCAAGGTCATGCCGCATTCCATCTACGTCGGTATCAGCAAGCGCTTCTGAGCGCAGCGCGGCACGGACCTCCAGCATCCTAGGTTGGGCCCCGCCCACATTTATGGATAATGGGCCCACGTTCCGGCCGAAAGTCTGGCCGTCACCCGTTGGATGAGGTCAGTTGAAGCTCACGTCCGACTCGCTTGCAGCGCATCTCGCACAACGACTGCTTGCGGCGTACCTGATTTCCGGTGACGAGCCGTTGCTGAGCGGCGAGGCGGCCGATGCCGTGCGCGAGCGCGCCCGGGCCGACGGCTTCAGCGAGCGCGAGGTGCACTTCATCGAGCGCGCCTCCGACTGGGACGAGGTACGTGCGAGCGCCGCCAACCTGTCGTTGTTTGGCGCGCGCCGCCTGCTGGAGATACGCCTCGCGAGTGCCCGTCCCGGTGCCGCCGGTAACGCGGTGGTCCGATCGCTGCTCGAGGCGCGTGATCCTGACATATTGTTGCTCGTGCTCGCTCCGCGCCTCGACCGCGACTCACAGGCTGCCGAATGGGTACGGGCAATCGATACGCACGGGGCCTGGCTCCAGGTATGGCCGGTGGATGCCGGCCGGTTCACCGAATGGCTGCGCGGCCGCTGCCGCAAACTCGGGATCGAACCGACCGATGAGGCGCTCGAGCTGCTCGCGGCGCGCACCGAAGGGAACCTGCTGGCTGCACACCAGGAGCTCAGCAAGCTGCTGTGGCTTGCGGACGGGCGCAGGATCGATGCAGCGACGGTGCTCGCGAGTGTGGCCGACAGTGCCCGCTTCGATGTGTTTCAGCTCGGCGAGGCGGTGTTGGCCGGTGACCTCGCGCGTGCGCTGCGCATGCTCGCGGGCCTGCGCGCCGAGGGCACCGAAGCGACGCTCGCGTTGTGGGCGCTGACGCGGGCGCTGCGGGATTTGTGGACCGCCCACAACGGCGGCTCTGCACCGCCCGCCTGGCAACGGCGCAGCGCCGCGCTCGCCAGAGGGCTGCAACGGGCGCCGCGGCTGCCGTTCGCATCGCTCGCGGCACGCGCCGTGCGTGCCGACCGCATGATCAAGGGACGGCTCACCGGGGATGCGTGGGATGAACTGGCGCTGCTTTCGGCAGAGCTCTGCGGGCAGCCGATCGGTGCGCGCCAGGCCGCGGTGGCGCGCGCATCATAGGCAACATGCAGCCGATCGGGCTCTTTGGCGGCACCTTCGATCCGATTCACTGCGGGCATCTGCGCACGGCCTTCGAGCTGTGGCAGGAGCTCGGTCTTGCCGAAGTGCGCTTTCTGCCGACCGGCAGTCCTCCGCATCGGGCGCAGCTCTACGCGAGCGCCGAGTTGCGGCTGAAGATGGTGCAGGCGGCGATCGCCGACCAGCCGGGCTTCGTCGTCGATGACCGCGAGGTTCGCCGCAGCGGTGTGTCTTATTCCGTCGACACCCTGAACGAGCTGCGCCGGGAATATCCGCAGCGCTCACTGTGCCTGTTGCTCGGCATGGACGCTTTCCTCGGTTTGCCGAACTGGCACCGCTGGCGCGAGCTGCTGTCACTCGCACACATCATCGTCGCCCACCGTCCCGGGTGGCGTGCGCCCACCACCGGTCCTTTGGGCGAGGTCATGGTCGACCACGGCACCGGCTCCATCCGCGTGCTGCACGAGGAGCGCGCCGGGCGCGTCTACGTGCGCGCCGTGACGCAGCTCGAGATTTCCTCCACCGAGCTGCGCGCGCTCATCGTAGGTAGCCGTGATCCACGCTATCTCGTTCCCGACGCGGTGAGGCAGATCATCCTCGAGACGAGGTGCTATGCTCCACGACAGGAAAGAGGCGCGCCCTAGACCGCGCTTCAGGAGAAACCACTTAAGCACATGACCACCCGCACACGTCTGCGCCCCAGGGAAGAGCGCGCCTCGCCGCTGCAACATGCCGTGACGACTGCGCTCGATGACATGAAGGCCGTGAATGTCAGGGTGCTCGACGTACGGGGCCTCACCGACATCGCCGACACCATGGTCATTGCTTCCGGAAACTCCGATCGTCACGTGCGCTCGATCGCCGAGCGCGTGGTGGAGCGAGCCAAGGCGGTGGGTTTCCGCCCGCTCGGCACCGAGGGCGAACGCGACGGAGAATGGGTGCTGGTCGATCTTCAGGACGTGGTGGTACACGTTATGTTGCCTCGGGTGCGGGAGTTCTACGGTCTCGAGCGGCTCTGGGACAGCGGGGATGCAGCGCCGGCGGTCGCCGCTCCGGCGCCGCACGTAGCCGGGCGGCGGCGGCACACCCCGCGGTAAGCCGTTAAGATGCATGTGCGCGTGATTGCCGTGGGCACGCGCATGCCCTCCTGGGTCCGCACGGCCTGCGACGAGTATCTGGCGCGGCTACGCGGCAGCCTGAGTATCGCGCTCAAGGAAATCCCGTCCGCATCGAGGCGCGCTGGCGGCGCCTCACGCGCGCTGGCACGTGAAGGCGAATGCCTGCTCGCGGCGCTCGCGCCTGCCGAGCATGTCATTGCGCTCGATGAGCGGGGGCGGGAGTTCAGCACGCAGGAGTTCGCCGCGTGGCTCGCTGCCCGCATGCAGCTGGGCGAGGACCTGGCGTTCCTGATCGGCGCTCCCGATGGGCTGGCAGCGCCAGTGCTGGGGCGCAGCCACTTCAGGCTCTCGCTCTCACGGTTGACTCTGCCACACGCGCTCGCCCGGGTGCTGCTGACCGAGCAGCTCTATCGCGCGCACTGCATCCTCGCCAATCATCCGTATCATCGCGACTGATGCCAGCAGACTCTCCGCATGCGGCCCTTGTGTGTCTCGCCTCCGGGTCGCCGCGGCGGCGCGCGCTGCTCGAGCAGCTTGGCGTGCCGCATGTGCTGGCGCTGCCCGATGTCGACGAAGCCGTGCTGCCCGGGGAATCTGCCGCGGATTATGTCGTGCGCATGGCGCGGACCAAGGCGCTCCTGGTGCATCCGCACGGCGCGGCGCTTCCGGTGCTGGCGGCCGATACGATCGTACTCATGGACGGGCGTATCTGCGGGAAGCCCGCAGATGCCGAGGACGGCATCGCGATGCTGCTGCAGCTCTCGGGACGCAGCCACGAGGTACTGACGGCGGTGGCGCTTGCGGCAGCCGGCGAAGTGCGGCATCGCCTCAGCCGCAGCGAGGTACGCTTCCGGCACCTGACGCTGCCGGAGGCCATCGCGTACTGGAATACCGGCGAGCCGCGCGATAAGGCCGGCAGCTACGCGGTGCAGGGTTACGGCGCGATATTCATCGAGCATCTCTCGGGCAGCTACTCGGGAGTCATGGGGCTGCCGCTCTACGAGACGGCGGAGCTTCTGGCGGGCGCCGGCGTGTCGTACTGGCTGGACCGCGCCCCGAGCGGAGCCGCGCCGTGAGCATCGAGATCCTCGTGAACGTGGCGCCGCGCGAGACCCGTGCGGCGATCCTCGAAAGCGGTGTGGTCCAGGAGCTGCACATCGAGCGCCCCAGCCGGCGCGGGCTGGTCAGCAATCTGTACAAGGGACGCGTGTCGCGGGTGCTGCCCGGCATGCAGGCCGCGTTCGTGGAGATTGGCCTCGAGCGCACCGCTTTCCTGCATGCCGCCGACATCGCGCAGAGCGCTTCCACCGATACCCTGGTGAACTCCGCTCCCGCGAGCTTGCCGCCGGTCGAGGACATCCGCCGTCTGGTCACTTGCGGCGATGACATCCTGGTCCAGGTGATCAAGGACCCGATCGGCACCAAGGGTGCGCGCCTCACCACTTTCATCGCGCTGCCTTCACGCTACCTGGTGTACATGCCGCGCGGCGAGGGAGTCGGTGTGTCGGCACGCATCGAGGACGAACCCGAGCGGGTGCGCCTCAAGACCCTGCTCACGGAGCTGGCCGCTGCGGACCCTGCCGGTGCGGGGGGCTACATCGTGCGCACCGCCGCGCAGGGGGCATCCCCGGAGAGCCTGCGGGAGGATATGACGTATCTCGCGAAGCTGTGGGAGCACGTGCGCGCTCGCGTCGCGGAAGTGACCGCCGGCAGCGTGGTGCACGAGGATCTGCCGCTTTCGCTGCGGGTGTTGCGCGATGAGCTTGCGCGCGGTGTCCAGCGGGTGCTGGTCGATTCACCGCGCGAGTACGAGCGCATGCGCGAATTTGCGGCTGCCTTCATGCCGCAGGGCGCGCCGGGCATCGAGCTGTACGCCGGCCCGCGGCCGATATTCGATCTGAATGGTGTCGAGGAAGAAATCGCTAAAGCGCTCGATCGGAAGGTGCCGCTGAAATCGGGCGGACACCTGGTGATCGACCAGACCGAGGCGATGACCACCATCGATGTGAACACCGGAGCCTACGTCGGTCACCGCAACCTCGAGGAAACGATCTTCCGCACCAACCTCGAGGCCGCAGTGAGCATTGCGCGGCAGCTGCGGCTGCGCAACCTGGGCGGCATCATCATCATCGATTTCATCGACATGCGTGACGAGCCGCACCGGCGGGCGGTGCTGAGCGCGCTCGAGCGTGCGCTCTCCGGCGACCGTGCGCAGACTCACATCGTCAGCCTCTCGCCGCTCGGCCTGGTGGAGATGACCCGCAAGCGCACGCGCGAGAGCCTGGAACACTTGCTGTGCACGCCTTGTCCAAGCTGCGAGGGGCGCGGCTTCGTCCGCACACCGGAAACCGTCTGCAACGAGATTTTTCGGGAGATTGTGCGACAGAGCCGACAGTTTGCCAGCCGGGAGCTGCTGATACTGGCTCATCAGGACGTCGTGGACCGCCTCCTCGATGAGGAATCGGCCACGCTCGGAGAGCTGGAGGCCCAGGTAGGGCGACCGATCCGCCTGCAGGTCGAGGCGCTCTACGGCGTTGACCAGTACGACGTCGTACTCGTCTGAGGTTTCAATTGGTGGGTGCTACGCGAGCCGAGCCCGCTGCCGCGCTGCCCGCCGGTGCCCGGCGCACCGCTGCGAGCGTAGCCGCGCAGCTACGCGGTGCGTTGCTCGTGCTCGGCGGGGCGCTTGCGCTCTGCACGGTGTGGCTGGTCGCGTACCAGGCCGCCGCGGCACGCGTGCCGCAGCACCGCGCGGCGCTCGAGGAGCTGATCCGCCGGCAGACCGGACTCGAGATACGCTTCACCGGCCTCGCGGTGCGCTGGGGGTGGTATGGCCCGGAAGCGCTCTTCCAGGAGGTCGAGCTCGGTGAGCCCAACGCTCGCAGTCCGCTGCTGCGTGCGCCCCGGCTGATCGTCGGGCTCGACGCGTGGCGCATGCTGCGCAGCGGACACCTCGAGGCCCGCCGCATTACTCTCGAAGCTCCCAATATCGATCTCGCGGGTGAGAGCCCGCGTCCACCACGCGCGGCTGCGCGGAGCGCTGCGGATCTGCGCCGCCCCGAGGCTTACGGCCTCGAGCGTTGGAGTGGTGGGGAGATCTATCTCTCCGGTGGCACGTTGCGAATCGTGCTCCCCGGCTGCACCGATGCGGACACGTTCGGCATTTCCCGCGCGGAGCTGCGCCGCGTGGGTGCCGAATGGAGTGCCGCAGCGCAGCTGGTGTTGCCGCCCAGACTCGGGGCGGACGCTCATGTCTCGTTGCAGATGCATGCCAAGCCGGACCTGAGCGAGATCTCGAGCGCCACATTCGCTTTCGAGGGCAGGCGCCTCGAGGTCGCGGCCTGGGCCGAGCTCGCGGCAATGACCCAACGCGGCAGCCTGCCCAATTCAGGGAGCGGCGACTTCCAGCTGCGCGCCGCATTCGAGCATGGGCGGCTGCGCGCTGCCTCCGGCTACATCGCTGCTGAAGCGCTGGCATGGCCGGCCACGGGCACCTCCGACCCGCAACTCGCGTTCGACCAGCTTCGCAGCGGCTGGCGGCTGACGCCACGAGGCGGAGCCTGGCGGCTGAGCCTCGATGCGCTCGAGCTCAGCATGCCTGCGCGAGTGGCGGCGTCTGGCGGCGCGCCGGTATCCGTATCCACGCACGCGCCTTCGACAGCCCACTCGGTGGTCGTTGATTTTACGCCCGATGGCCGGGAGCTCAGCGCACGCGCACAGGATGCTCCGGTTGCCCCGCTCGTCTCGCTCGCGCACTGGTACATCCCGCGCATGGCAGCGAACGGGCTCGCGATCGAGGGCGAGGCGCGCGAGCTCAGCTTCGACTGGAACGCTCACCGTCCTCCGGGCGCACGCCTCATCGGGTCCGCAGAGCTGCGCGGCCTGGAATTCAGCGATGATTCGGCGGGCCTCGCGCTGTCCGGGGTTTCCGGGCACGCATCCCTCAACGAGTCCTCTCTGGTCTTCACGCTGCGCGCGCGGGCGGCCCGATTCGCGCTGCGCGAGGCGCCAGCGGCTCTCGAAGGACTCGGGATAAATGCGCATCTCACGGGTACGGCCCGGCCAGGCGGAGGCTGGCAACTCGAGACTCAGGATCTGGAGGTCCACCGCCAGGGACTGAGTCTACGGGCGAGCGGAGCGGTTGGCTCCACTGCCGATGGCTCATCACCCCTCATCGATGCCCACCTCTGGATGAAGGACTGCGACCTCGGCTTGCTCGCGAGCGCTCTCGGACCACGTGCGCTCCCCGCCCTGGGCCCTGCCGCCGCTGCGCTGCGCAGCGGCAGGATGGAAAGAGCGGAGCTCAGCTGGCGCGGGCGGGTGGACGAGACTCCCTGGAAAGCGCCCGGAGGGGGTTTCGCGGGATCGCTCGTGCTGCGTGATGCGGCGCTGCGCGAGAGCGAGAGCTGGCCAGAAGCATCGGAGCTTTCCGCACAGATCGAATGGCGGGGCGCGCATTTTCAGGCGGCCATCGACCACGGCCGGGCCGAGGGGTTCATCCTCAGCGATGGGGTCGCCGACTGGGATGCGCGTGCGGACCGCGCGGCACATCTTTCCGGGCGCCTCGCCGGGGAAGTCCAGCAGCTCATCACGTGGCTGCAGTCGCATCCACAGGCCGCATCGTGGACCCCCGGACTCGAAAGTCTCGACCTGCACGGGAGCACCGTGCTCGATCTCGAGGTCGCGTTGCCGCCGGCCTCCGCCGGCCTTCCGCGGCCGGTTGAGCCGCGGGTGCGCGCGGCTGCACTGCTCGATGGGGTGCAACTGCGCCCGGTACCGGGACTTCCGGCACTCGAGGCCCTCCGTGGCACACTGGCGTTTACCGGTGGTCACCTGCAACGCTCGACGCTGACGGCGCGTTGGCTGGGCGGTCCTGCGACTCTCAGCGTCGCCGAGCGACGCGACCACGGCCTTACCGTGCTCGCGGTGTCGGGCCGCGGTGTGATGGATGTGGGTGAGGCGGTACAGATCGCCGCGGGGCCGGGGAAGGACAAGGCAGTCAGCGGCACCGCCGACTGGAGTGCGATGCTCACGGTCGTGCCCGACGCCGGTGGCCCGCGCTGGCAGCTCCATGCGGACTCGAGTCTTACCGGTCTCGCCAGTCGCCTGCCGGAGCCCTTCGCGAAATCGTCCGCCATTGCGCTGCCGCTGCATCTCGACTGGGAGACTTCGAACGACGCCGCTCAGCTTCACCTCGCTCTCGGCGATCGCCTTGCGGCGGTAGCGGCGCTCACCCGCAGCGCGGACACGTGGCGCATCGACCGCGGTGCGGTCCGTCTCGGGGGCGGAATTCCGGTTCTTCCGGTCGAGCCCACGTTGCTGCTGGATGGCAACGCGGGTCGACTCGATCTTGCGGCGTGCCTCGCCTTGTGGCGGCAAGCTTCCCAGGATGCGGCTTTGCCTCCGCTGCACGCCCACCTCGCTGTGAACGAGCTCCGGGCCGGGAGTCAGCGCTTTCCTCAGGCGACCCTTACCGCGCAGAGCGCTGACGGCGGAGGAGCCTTGTCGCTTCAGTCCGCGGGACTCTCGGGTCACGCGCGCTGGGCCGCGGTGATCGACACCGAGCACCCTGCGCTCGTGCACCTCGCGCGCTTCAATCTCGCGCAACCCAGCGATACCCAGCTCGCGGCGGAGCTCGCGGCGGTGTTGAGCCCGGCCGCGCAGCTCTCGGTCGAGGAGTTGCAGTGGCAAGGGCACACGCTCGGCAGCGTTTCGGCAAAGCTGGCCGCACGCGGCCCGGAGCTGGAGGCGAGCGAGCTCGCGCTGTCCGGCGCAGCCGGAGAGGGGCGCGCCACGGCGCACTGTCTCGAGGAGAGCTGCAGTCTCAGCTTTACGCTGGATAGCGATGATGCGGCGGCGGTGCTGGCGGCCTTCGGCTTCGCGCCGGAACTCAGCGCGCGATATGCGCACCTCGATGGTCAGCTGCGCTGGTCCCCCGAGGTCTCTGTGCCCCTTGCAACGCTTGGAGGAAGTCTCCATATGCGTCTCGATGAGGGCGCCATGACGCCGACCGTCGATGGAATGGGCCTGCCGTTCCCGCTGCTGTCGGTCCCTGCGCTGCTGACGGGAATGCATCCCGGATCGGGTGACTCGCCACCGCCTGCTCTGCGCTTCGCGCGCTTCACCGCCGATTACGAGCTGCTCGATGGGGAAGCCAGGACCGCTGGCCTGCATTTCGACGGCGACGCGGAAATACTGGTGCGCGGCCGCATCGGGCTCTCGAGCGGGGACTATGACCAGCAGGCATGGATCCTGCGCGGCGAAGATCGGTTGCCGGCTGCGCTGCGCCGCCTGAGCCCGAGTCCCCGCGTGGCGGCGCTCTGGCTGTCGCTGCGCGATCTGCTGGGCGGCGATGGCGCGGGCCGTGCACGTGCTGCCCTGCATCTGCAGGGGCGATGGAGCGACCCGATCGTGACACCCTTGGAGTGAGCAATGCCATGAAGGTTGCGGCGATCCAGATGACTTCCGGTCCCGAAGTGGCGCAGAACCTGGAGCAGGCGCGTGCACTTCTCGAGGAAGCGGCCGAGCGGGGCGCACGCCTCGCAGCGCTGCCGGAGAATTTCGGCTTCATGGGTTTGAAGGATGCGGACAAGCGTGCCGTGGCGGAGGCTGACGGTCACGGCCCGGTACAGGATTTCCTTGCGGCTACGGCGCGGCGACTGCAGATGTGGATCGTGGGTGGCACGATCCCGCTCGCCGCGAGCGCGGATGGCCGTGTTGCCGCGGCTTCGCTGGTGTACGACGGCAATGGCGTCCGCGTCGCGCGCTACGACAAGATCCACCTGTTCGACGTCGACCTGCCGGGGCGTGCCGAGAGTTACCGCGAGTCGGCACACGTTACACCTGGCTCGCGTGCCGCGCTCGCCGACACGCCGGCGGGCAGGCTGGGACTCTCGGTGTGCTACGACGTGCGCTTTCCCGAGCTCTACCGCTATCTCAGTGCCCAGGGCGCGCAGCTCCTGGCAGTACCGTCGGCCTTCACCAGTCCCACCGGACGCGCGCACTGGGAAACTTTGCTGCGTGCGCGGGCCATCGAGAATCTCTGTTATGTTGTGGCGCCGGCCCAGTCGGGCTTCCATGCGAGCGGACGCGAGACCTATGGTGACAGCATGATCGTGGATTACTGGGGACGAGTGCTGCAACGCATGCCGCGCGGGCGTGGCTGCGCGGTTGCCGACATCGACCTCGCTGCGCAGGCGAGCGTGCGCGAGAGCTTCCCGACGCTCGGTCATCGTGCCTTCGCCGCGCACCCGGGAGTTGCGACATGAGCGAAACCGCGCCTGCCGATCCGCTCGACCTCGCGCGCGATCTCATTTTGCGGCCGAGCGGCCTCGATGACCGCCGGCTCGATCGTGTGTTCGGCGAGGTGCTCACGCACTCGGTGGATTTCGCCGATCTGTATTTCCAGTTGAGCCATCAGGAGTCGTGGTCGCTCGAAGACGGCATGGTCAAGGATGGTACGGCGAGCATCGAGCAGGGGGTCGGCGTACGAGCACTCGCCGGAGAGAAGACCGGATTTGCGTATTCGGACGAGATCGTGCTGCCGGCGCTGACCGAAGCCTCACGGGCCGCGCGCGCGATCGCCGTGCAGGGTGGCGAGCGGCGCGTCGCCGCCTGGCACTCGCGCAGCGGACATCGTCTGTACCTGCCGGCCGATCCCGCCGCGGATCTCGCCACCGCGGACAAAGTGGCCTGGCTCGAGCGTGTCGACCGCGAGGCGCGCCGCCTGGACCCGCGCGTCGTGCACGTCACGGCGAGCCTGGTGGCCGTGCACGAGGTGGTGCTCATCGCGACGAGCGACGGCGAGCTCGCCGCCGATGTGCGCCCGCTGGTGCGCTTCAACGTCTCGGTGCTCGTCGAGCAGGACGGGCGGCGTGAGCAGGGGTACGCCGGTGCCGGCGGCCGTTTCTCGCTCGCCGAGCTCACTGCGGGCGAGCGTCCGCTCGCACTGGCCCGCGAAGCCGTGCGGCAGGCACTCGTTAACCTAGATGCGCAGCCGGCGCCGGCCGGCACCATGACCGTCGTGCTCGGGCCCGGCTGGCCAGGCATCCTGCTGCATGAGGCCATCGGCCATGGCCTCGAGGGCGACTTCAACCGCAAGGGAACCTCCGCATTCGCCAATCGCATCGGCGAGCGGGTTGCGGCTGCGGAATGCACGGTGGTCGATGACGGCACGCTCGCGCGGCGGCGCGGCTCGCTCAACATCGACGACGAGGGCACGCCGACACAGTGCACCATGCTCATCGAGAACGGCATCCTGCGCGGCTATCTGCAGGACCGGCTGAACGCGCGCCTCATGGGGGTGCAGCCGACCGGCAACGGCCGCCGCGAATCGTTCGCACACATGACGCTGCCGCGCATGACCAACACCTACATGCGCGCCGGTCCGCACGCGCCCGAGGAAATCATCCGCTCGGTAGAGCGCGGCATCTACGCCGTCAACTTCGGCGGCGGCCAGGTGGACATCACCTCGGGAAAGTTCGTGTTCTCGGCGAGCGAAGCCTATGCCATCGAAAACGGCCGGGTCGGCGCGCCGCTCAAGGGTGCGACGCTGATCGGCAACGGCCCCGATGTGCTCACGCGCGTCTCGATGGTCGGCAACGATCTGAAGCTCGATGACGGCGTTGGCACCTGCGGCAAGGACGGCCAGAGCGTTCCGGTCGGTGTTGGTCAGCCGACGCTCAAGATCGATGCGCTGACGGTCGGCGGCACCGCCTGAGCCGCGCAGCACGCGCAAGCACCCGTGTCACAGCGCCGCTGAAGCCGGCGCTGTCGGCGTTTGCGCACGTCGCACCACGGCAACCCCTAGTCTGTACTCCGCGACATAATGACGAGCGCTGCGGAAGGTGTGATTCTCTTCTCGCTCGGGAAGCCCGCGAGCCCCTAACGTACATCGGGCGCAATCTCGAAGTGTTTACGCGGAAGGAAAACCGATGTTCTCAGAAGAAGCCACTGCCGAAGTCCCCAAGCTCAATCTGCCACCCGACCTGCTGGCAGAGGTTGCCCGTCGCAACAATGGCAAGCGTCAGCCCGACTTCCGCGTCGAAGGCCTGAAGCCCTCACTCATGGAACGCCTGGCCAGGATGTTGGGACTGGGCTGATTTCCAACTTACCCCTCATACAAGTTAGGATGGGGGCGCCATGCAGCGCCCCAGTCCACATTTCTCCCGTCCGGTATACGAAGGGCTTCCCTGGGTTTACATAATGTTCGGGCTGGGTGCGCTCATCGGGAGCTACCTGCTCGCGACGCGCGGCGCGCTGAGCCTCATCGTGGGCGTGCTCGGGCTCGCTTGCGTGGTAGGGGGGTTCGTGCTGCTGCTGCGCCGGCGTGACTATCGCGCGCTGCGCTCACGCTACGCCAACCCGGACTGGCTCGGCGGCAGCGACGAGCCGTGACGCGGCAGGCCGCGGGCCCGACCGAGCGGGGCTCAGCCGGGGCCCGTTGCTTCCAGGTCCTCGTCCCCGGCCTCTTCGGTTTCCTCGACCGCACCTTCCTGCGCTGACGCCGCAGCAGGCTTCGGCTCGAGCGCCGGCATGTCGTCGGTGAGCGATGTGCGATGCCGGCCGGCGCGCTCGTCCACGTAGATGAGCTCGTGCTTGCCGACCAGCACCACGTCGCCGTCGTTCAGGTAGTGCCGGCGCACGCGGTTCGATTTCACATAGATCCCGTTGGTGCTGTTGAGGTCCTCGACGACGCACGAGTTGAGCGTGGTGATCACCTGGCAGTGGTGACGGCTGATGAAGCGGCTGTCGATCTGCACGTCGTTGTCGGGCGTGCGGCCGATGATCAGCCGGCCGAGCCGCAGCGGTACCTCCTGCACCGTGCGCCCCTCCGCCGCCACCAGCAGACGGCCGAGCACCCGCGCCCCGGCGTGTGCCGCCGCGGCGCGCGCCGCTGGCGTGGGCTCCGCGGGACGCTCCTCCGGGCGATAGCGGTGCGGCCGCGCCGCATATTCCGGCCATTGCAACTCCACCACCGCACTCGTGATGTCCGCGCGCGTCACCACACCGCGATCGGCGGTGTAGGCCGCCATCATGGCGGTGTCGCACAGCGTGTTGACGAGGCGCGGCACGCCGCCGGTGTAGCGGAAGATCTCGAGGAAGGTGTCCGCGGTGAACAGCTCCCGATCGCCGGCGCCCGCGACATCCAGGCGGTGCTGGACGTAGCTCTGCGTCTCGGCCTCGCTCAGGTACTGCAGGAGGAACCGCAGCCGCACGCGTTGCGCCAGCTGCTCGAGCGCCGGGTCATCGAGCTTGTGATTGAGCTCGGGCTGGCCGGCGAGAATGATGCGCAGCACCTTCTCCTTGGTGGTCTCGACACCCGAGAGCATGCGGATCTCTTCCAGCACGCGCATGGTCAGGTTCTGCGCCTCATCGACGATCAGCAGCACCTTGCGCCCGGCGGCGTACTGCTCGATGAGAAAAGTGTTGAGAGTGCTGATCAGCTCCCCCTTGCGCATCTTGAAGGGCGAGAAGCCGAACTGCACGAGCACCGCCTGCAGGAAGTCGATGGCCGAGACCTGGGTCTGGTTGATCTGCGCCACCACCACATCGGCCGGGACCTCTTTCAGGAATGACTCGATGAGGGTGGTCTTGCCCGAACCGATCTCTCCGGTGATCACGACGAAGCCGTCGGTGAACCAGATGGTCGACTCCATGTACGCCTTGGCGCGGGCGTGTTGCTTGGAGAGGTACAGGAATTGCGGGTCCGGGCTTAAGCGGAACGGCAATTCCTTGAGTTTGAAGGGCTCGAGGTACATGGTGTTGGCTCGCAGCCGATGTTACGGGATGCGAACGTCCACCCTCAAATCCTTCAGCAAAGCCCGGGCGCGGGCATCGCGGCGGGCAGCCGTAAGCTCGACCAGCGTGCAGTGGCCCATTTTCCGCCCCGGGCGCGGCGTCTTGCCGTAATCGTGCAGGTGCACTCCGGCAATCGCCAGCAGACGCTCACGCTGCGGCATCTCGCCGATCAGATTGATCATCGCGCTGAAGCCGCGCGGGCTCGTTGCGCCGAGCGGCAGCCCAAGGATGGCGCGCAAGTGATTCTCGAACTGACTGGTGAGCGCACCCTCGATGGTCCAGTGACCTGAGTTATGTACGCGCGGCGCCATTTCGTTAGCGATCAGCCGGCCGCGACGTACGAAAAACTCGATGGTCAATATGCCGCAGTAGTGAAAGTGCGCGAGCACCCGCTCGAGATAGCGGGCGGCGCGCTGTTGCCAGCCTCGCGGCCCGAAGGGTGCGCGGGTAAGGCGCAGCACGCCTGCTCCGTGGACGTTGCCACACAGCGGGTACACGGCGATCTCTCCGCGCACGTTGCGGGCACCGATGATCGACACTTCGCACTCGAAGGGCACGAACTCCTCGTAGAGGAGTGGCACGCGGCCGAGCTCTGCCCAGGCACGCTCCACGTCCGCGCCGCTGCGGATGATCGCCTGCCCTTTGCCGTCGTAGCCCATGTGGCGCGTCTTGAGCACCCCGGGCACGCCGACCGTGGTCATGGCGCGCGCGAGCTGCGCCCGGGAGTCGACGGCCGCCCAGCGCGTCGTCGGGATCTGCAGATGCTCGAACAGGCGTTTCTCCTTGAGACGGTCCTGGCCGGTCGCGAGCGCGGCGAGCGGCGGGCGGATGCGCGCCCGGTGCCGGCGCGCGAGCGCGGCGAGGCCCCTCACCGGCACGTTCTCCCAGTCGACGGTGATGACCTCGCACTGCCGCGCCAGCCGGCCAAGCAGTCGCCGGTCGGTGAAGGCGCCCGCGAGCAGCGGCGCCACCTGGCCCGCAGGCGCATCAAGGGAGGGGTCGAGGCACAGGAAGTCGAGTCCCAGCGGATAGCCCGCCAAAGCGAGCATGCGGCCAAGCTGGCCGGCGCCCACGATGCCGACCCTCATGTGCGCGCGGGCGTACGCGGATCCGGATTGCCGAGCACTCCGGCGGTCTGGCGCTCGCGGAACGCCTCGAGCGCTGCCGCTATCGCTGGGTGCTTGTTGGCGAGGATGGCCGCAGCGCATAGCGCGGCGTTGGTCGCGCCTGCCGCGCCGATAGCGAAGGTGGCGACGGGTACCCCGGCGGGCATCTGCACGATCGAGAGCAGGGAATCGAGGCCGCCGAGCGACTTCGACTGCACCGGCACGCCGAGCACCGGCAGGAGGGTCTTCGCGGCGGTCATCCCCGGCAGATGCGCCGCACCGCCGGCGCCGGCGATCAGCACCTCGAGTCCCCGCGCGCGGCTGGCGGCGGCGTACTCGAACAGCAGGTCCGGAGTGCGGTGGGCCGAAACCACACGGACCTCGTAGGGAACCGCGAGTTGGTCCAACAGCTCGGCCGCCGCCCGCATGGTCTCCCAATCGGACGCGGAGCCCATGATGATGCCAACCAGCGGTTTCACCTGGACATTGTAGCGAACAACATGCGCAGGGCGCGAAACAACTCCCGGGACGCGGTCCCGCCGGACCCGATGCGGGCCCGCTCGGACCGGGCGGCCTCGACGCGCTGCCGCCATTCGCCGAGATCGAGTGCCGGGTGCCAGTGCGCGAGCTCGGCGAGCGCAGGCTCTCCTTCGCTGATCAGCCGGTCGCGCCAGTTCTCGGTGCGGCGGAAGAGCTCGGTCTCGCGTGCGTCGCGGGCGGCGCGCGCGGCGAGCGCCGTGCGGATCGGCTCCAGGTCGACCTGACGCATCAGTTTGCCGATGTACTGCCGTTGGCGTACCGCCGCCGCGCGGCTCCCGATGCGGTGCGCCACCTGCAGCGCCTCGAGCAGCCCCTCGGGCAACTCGAGCGCGGTGAGCTCGGCCTCGGGGAGCTGCAGCAGCGCAACCCCCAGATCCTGGGCCGCTTGCGCGGCGCGCTTGCGCGCGCTCTTGCTCGGGCGCTCTGTGCCCCCATCATCTTCCCCGTCGTCGTACGCTCCGGCGGTCACGTAACCCTCTCCGCGCCGTCTTCCGCTATCCCCGCAGGTGAGGTGGCGGCGGCTGCTAGAATTTACGCGCAACCCGCCTCAAGCCCCAACAAGCGATCCCAAGCCGATGCCACCAGCCAACGAAGACGCCGCGATTCGCTCCTTGACCGATATAGCCAGACTCGCACTCGAGGAGGCGCAGCGTCAGGGCGCATCGCAGTGCGAGGCAGACGCTTCCGTGAACCAGGGACTCTCGGTCAGCGTCCGCCTCGCCGAGGTTGACACCATCGAGTATCAGCGCGACCGGGGGCTCGGGGTGACGGTTTATTTCGGTAAGCGAAAGGGTTCGGCCAGCACTGCGGATCTCGCTCCCGCCGCGGTGCGCGAGACGGTTGCCAAAGCCTGCGCCATCGCCCGTTATACCGCCGAGGACCCATACGCCGGCCTGGTCGAGCCCGAAGCGCTGGCACGCGAGATTCCCGATCTCGACCTCGATCACCCTTGGGCGCTCGCGCCCGAAGCCGCCATCGAGCTCGCACGCCGCTGCGAAGCGGAGGGACTCGCGGTCGATCCCCTGCTGAGTAACTCCGAAGGCGCGGCCGTGAGCACTCATCGGCACACCGGCGTCTACGGCAACTCCCTCGGATTTCTCGCCGGCTACTCCTCCACCAGTCACTCGGTGAGCTGCACGCTCATCGCGCAGGCTGGCGATGACATGCAGCGTGACTACTGGTGGAGCGTCGCGCGCGATGCGGGCGAGCTCGAGGCCGCTGAGCACATCGGGCGCACGGCGGCCGAGCGCACGCTCTCGCGGCTCGGCGCGCGCCGTCTGTCGACGCGCCGCGCCCCGGTGGCTTATTCGCCCGACATGGCACGCGGACTGGTGCGTCATTTCCTCGGGGCGGTCAGCGGCTCGAGCCAGTACCGCAAGTCCTCGTTCCTGCTGAATGCGGCAGGTGAGCAGGTTTTTCCGTCATTCATCAACATGCAGGAACGGCCGCACATTCCCCGGGCGCTCGGCAGCAGCCCCTTCGACCAGGAGGGTGCGGCCACTCACGACCGTGAGCTCGTGCGCTCCGGCGTGCTCGAGGGTTACGTGCTCGGCAGCTACTCGGCGCGCAGGCTCGGTCTGAAGACCACCGGCAACGCAGGCGGTGTTCACAACCTGCTGGTGAACGCGGCGGATGGCGGGCTCGACCGCGAAGCCTTCCTCCGGCGTCTCGGCACCGGGCTCCTGGTGACGGAGCTCATGGGGCAGGGCGTGAACGGCGTTACCGGTGACTATTCGCGCGGCGCGAGCGGGTTCTGGGTCGAGAACGGCGTGCTCGCCTACCCGGTGCACGAGATCACCATCGCCGGGAATCTGAGGTCCATGTACCGCGACATCATCGCGCTCGGAAGCGACATCGATACTCGCGGCAGCATCCGCACCGGCTCGGTGCTCATCGGCGAGATGACCGTCGCCGGCGAGTAGGCTGCGCGCGGTCGCACCCCCGCCAGCTCAACGTGAGGAGGACTGCCGCGGGGTGATGAGCGCCGGACGAGGTACCTCATCGATCAGATCGCGCAGGGTCAGGTCTGCGCAGCGGCTGCGGCGCGCCTCCTCCAGGCCTGCCAGCACCCGATCGACCGGTGGCACGGGAAGGTTGCGCGGGGCCACATGGCCGCTGCGCTGATTGCGCGCGATATCGAGGATCTCGTTGACGCCCATCCCGCCGATGTCGCGCGCGGGCACGAGCTCATCTTCCTCGGTAACGATCAGGAGTCCGGCGCGCTCGAGCGCCGTCGCCATCTGTGCCACGGCGACGCCGGGGAGACCAAGCTCATCGGCGAGCCGGTTGACGCTCCACAGGCGACCGCCTGCGACATGGCTGCGCCCGACGAAGTACATGAGTTTCAGCGCGAGCTGCTCGAGCTCGACGCTCGATAGGCGCAACTGCTGCAGGCCGAGACGCAGATACGCTGGGTTCTGCACGTAGAACGACAGTTGCGCGCCGGCGAGCAGGATCAGCCAGCCGAAGTAGGTCCACAACAGCGCCGCGACCACGAAGGCAAATCCGGCATACACGATCGTGAGACGCGTCGAGTACACCACGAACTCGGTGAACAACTTGCCGATCGCCGCCCACAACACTCCGCCCACGAGCGCCCCGATGAGCGCCGCACGCCACTGGACGCGCGTGTTCGGCACCATCATGTAGAGTACGGTGAAGAAGGCGGTCACCATCGCGTAGGGCGCGAGCGCGATGCCGGTGCCACGCAGCCGGTGCAGCAGCGGCAGCTGCACCACCTCCTGCACCGGGGCGCTGCTGAGTGCCGCGTGCGTCAGGCTGAGGAAGCCCACCAGCACCACCGGGCCGGCGATCAGGAGCGTCGTGTACTCGGCGAGGCGGCGCGCGAAGCTGCGTGCCTGCTCCACGTGCCAGACGAAGTTGAAGCTATCCTCGACCTTCTTGATGGTGCCGATCAACGTCCAGGCGAGCAGTGCGAGTCCCACCGAGCCCACCACGCCGCTGCTCACGCGGTTGGCGAACTGCATCACGTGGTCGGTGAGCTCGGTCGCGGCCGCACCGCCCACCGGGCGGAAGAACTCATAGACGATGGGCTGGAAATCGCGATGGCCGCCGAAGACCTTGAGGATCGCGAAGCTGAAGGCGAGCAGCGGAATGAGCGACAGCAGCGTCGTGTACACCAGCCCCATTGCGCGCAGGTTGATCTCCCCGCGTGAAAGGTCGCGCACCACCGCGTAGGGATAGCGCAGCACACGCAGCGTGATCCCGAGGGCGCCGGGGTGCGCCGAGCCCGCGCCGAAGAAACAGCGGTCGAGAAAGGCCCAGGTGCGCAGCCACATCGCTTAAGGATACAGTGCCTGCCGGTGCGGTGTGACATGCGGCGAGCCACAGGTTTTCCGGAGCGGATCGTGTGCCTCACGGAGGAGACCACCGAGACGCTGTATCTTCTCGGTGAGGACTGGCGCATCGTCGGCATCTCCGGCTTCACGGTGCGCCCGCCCCGCGCCCGCCGCGAGAAGCCACGCGTGTCGGCGTTCCTCACTGCCCGCACCGGGCGCATCCTCGAGCTCAAGCCCGATCTGGTACTCGGGTTCTCGGATCTCCAGGCCGGCATCGCCGCGGAGTTGGTACGGGCCGGGCTCGAGGTCCACATCTTCAACCATCGCAGCGTTGCCGACATCCTGCGGATGATCCGCACGCTCGGCGGCATGATCGGCTGCGAGGTCGGCGCGCGCGCCCTGGCCGATGAGCTCGAGGCGGGGCTCGGGCAGGTGCGTGCGCGGGCCGCTGCGCTCGCGCGGCGGCCACGCGTGTACTTCGAGGAGTGGGACGATCCGCTCATCAGCGGTATCGGCTGGGTCTCGGAACTCGTGACGCTCGCGGGCGGCGAGGACTGCTTCCCGGAGCTCGCGCGCGAGCCGCTCGGCCGCGACCGCATCATCGCCGATCCGCTCGAGGTGCCGCGGCGCGCGCCCGACATCGTGCTTGGGTCCTGGTGCGGCAAGAAGTTTCGGCCGCAGAAGGTCGCCTCGCGACCAGGGTGGGCGGAGGTGCCGGCAGTGCGGGCGGGCTACCTGCGCGAGATCAAGTCCTCGATCATCTTGCAGCCCGGCCCCGCGGCACTCACCGATGGCGTGCGCGCCATCCAACAGGTTATCGAGGAGTGGGCCGCGCGCCCGCAGCGCTAACGAATGCCACGGCGCTCGCGCACGATCTCCCACGCCTCGATGATCTGCTGCGTGCGTTGCTTGGCGTGGGCGAGCATCGAGTCGGGCAGGCCGTGCGCCTTGAGCTTGTCCGGGTGGTGGCGCTGCAGCTGGCGGCGGTAGGCATTGGCCACCTCCTCATCGCTTGCGGTCGCGCTTGTCTCCAGCATGCGATAGGCCTCCTCGAGCGTGCGTCCCGCCGTCGCGGCGCGCGAGCCGGATCTGCCATCGAGTCCCCGGAGCTGTGGGGTGCGCAGCACGGCCTCGATCTGCAGCAACTCCAGGGACGAAAATCCCAGCGCCGCAGCCAGGCGGCGCAGGAGCAGGTGCACCTGTGCCGGCAGGTCGTTGCCCGCGAGCGAGATTCGCACCTGGACCTCAAGAAACAAGCGCGCAAGGTCCGGTCGCCCTCGGCAGATGTCGGTGAGCTGTGTCAGCTCGGCACGGTAATCGTAGTCGGGCTGCTTTCCTCGGGTGAAGCACGCGATCGCCTCGCCTCTGCCCGCCTCATCCAGGCCAAGCTCGTCCATGAAGCCGCTGGCCGCCGCGATCTCCGCCTCGGAGATGCGGCCGTCGGCCTTGGCAAGATGACCCATCACTTCAAAGCTCGCGCGGAAGAAGCGCTTGCCGATGGCCTCGAGTGTCCGCGGATCCGGTGGAGGCTCCGCAAGCGCGGCAGGCCGCCGGAGCGGGGGCTTGCGCAGCGCCCCGAGCGCGGCGGCTACGGAGGCAACCGCTAAACGCCCCAGCAGTCGTCCGGCGACCTTGCTGTTCCAGTTCATGACCATGTGGCGCGTCGGGCTGGCGTGTGTGTCCGCGACTGGGAGGGCAGCTATAGTAGCAAGCGCATGCCGCCATCCACCGTGTACCGCACCGCACTGCGCGGGCTCGAGCGCCTGCACGAGGGCAAGGTGCGCGACATCTACGCCGTCGATGCGACGACGATGCTGATCGTCACCACTGATCGGCTGTCCGCGTTCGATGTGGTGTTGCCCGATCCTATTCCCGGCAAGGGTCGAGTTCTCAACAGCATCTCCAACTTCTGGTTCGCGCGCACGCAGCATCTGGTACCCAATCAGCTCACCGGCCGCGAGCTCGCGAGCGTCATTGCGGATGATGACGAGCGTGCGCTGCTCGAGGGACGCGCGGTCATCGTGCGGCGGCTCGAGGCGCTGCCGATCGAGGCGGTGGTACGCGGCTATCTGAGCGGCTCGGGCTGGAAGGACTACCAGGCTAGCGGTGCCGTATGCGGCATCGCATTACCGGCAGGCCTCGAGCTGGCGGCGCAGCTGCCGCAGCCACTGTTCACCCCGGCCACCAAGGCCAAACTCGGTGCGCACGATGAGAACATATCCTTCGGCGAAGCTGCCGCGCTCATCGGCAATGAGCGCGCCGCGGCGGTGCGCGACACCGCGTTGCGGCTCTACCGCTTCGCCGCCGAGCACGCACGCAGCCGCGGGATCATCATCGCCGACACCAAGTTCGAGTTCGGCGTCGACGCGGCTGGAACGCTGACGCTCATCGATGAGGTGCTGACCCCCGACTCGTCACGCTTCTGGCCCGCAGAGAGCTTCCGGACCGGTATCAGCCCGCCGAGCTTCGACAAGCAGTTCGTCCGCGACTATCTCGAGACGCTCCACTGGAACAAGCAGCCGCCGGGCCCGCGGCTGCCGCCGGAGGTGATCGCGCGCACCAGCGAGAAGTACCGCGAAGCGCTGGCGCGGCTCACCGGCTGAGGGCCGATGCACTGTGAGTACTGCTCGAAGCGCCAGCGACGGAACCTGATCGCGATCGGTTAGACTGTCCGCATGCCCGAGCTGTGGATAGCTCCCTCGATCCTGTCGGCGGATTTCGCCCGCCTTGGCGATGAGGTGGATGCGGTGCTCGAGGCGGGTGCCGACCTCATCCACTTCGACGTGATGGACAACCATTACGTGCCTAACCTCACCATCGGGCCGCTCGTTTGCGAGGCGTTGCGCCGCCACGGCGTCAAGGCGCCGATCGACGTGCATCTGATGGTGCGTCCCGTCGATCGCATCGTGCCGGACTTCGCGGCGGCCGGCGCGACCTACATTACTTTCCACCCGGAAGCCTCCGAGCACATCGATCGGACCATTGCGCTGATACGCGAGCATGGCTGCTGCCCCGGACTGGTGTTCAACCCCGCCACACCGCTCGACTACCTCGATTACACCCTCGAGCTCATCGACATGGTGCTCATCATGTCGGTGAACCCGGGATTCGCCGGTCAACAGTTCATCCCGACCAGCCTGCGCAAGCTCTCGGACGCGCGCACACGTATCGCCGCGAGCGGCCGGGAGGTGCGCCTCGAGATCGACGGAGGGATCAAGGTCAGCAATATCCGCGCGGCAGCCCAGGCCGGTGCGGACACTTTCGTCGCAGGCTCGGCTATCTTCGGCAGTCCGGACTACCCGCAGACCATCCGCGAGATGCGCGCGCAGATCGATGACCCGGGGCGCTCCGCGAGCCGCAGAAGGGAGCCGCGGGGAGCCGGCGGGGAACGCTTGGGGTGAAGTAGAGAGGGCCCGCCGCCGCGGCTCGGCGCACGGCTGCGCCCTGGCGGGCGTTACTCGTCCTCGTCGTCTTCGTCATCCTCGATCTCGACCGGGCTGACCGCACGGGCGGCGCCCCCCGCGGCCGGCTTCGCCGGCACGATCACCGGACGGGTCTTCATCTTCGGACGCGCGTTGAATACGACGATGGTCTTGCCGGTGGCGCGCAGCAGTCCCTGCTCCTCGAGCACTTTCAGCACACGACCGGCCATCTCGCGCGAGCAACCGACGAGGCGCGAAAGTTCCTGACGGCTCACCTTGATCTGCATGCCTTCCGGGTGCGTCATGGCGTCGGGCTCGCCGCACAGATCCATGATCGCGTGTGCCACACGCCCGGTCACATCGACGAAGGCCAGATCGCCGAGCTTGCGATTGGTGCGGTCGAGCCTGGTAGCGAGCTGCGTGGCGAGCTCGAACACCAGGCCCGGGCTCTCGGCGGCGATCTGGCGGAAGCGCGGATAGGTCATCTCGGCGAGCTCGCACTGGTTGCGGGTGCGCACCCACGCGCTGCGGGTCGGCTGCTCGTAGAACAGACCCATTTCGCCGAAGAACTGCCCCCGGTTGAGGTAAGCGAGCACCATCTCGTTGCCTTCCTCGTCCTCGATCATGACCTCCACCGAGCCGCTGATGATGTAGTAGAGGACATCCGGCAGATCTCCCGCGTGGATGACCACGGTCTTGGAAGGCACCGCGCGTATGCGGCAATAACTCAGGAACCGGTTGATCGCGGGAATCTCGCTCAGCGGCTTGATGCTTTCTTCCATACCGGCTCCCTTTGAGGCGTCTCTAATATACAACCTTGCGGAATCGTCAGATCCAGTAGGCGCTGCCAGTCATGATGCGTGCGGTGCGGCGCATCAGCGCACACACGAGAGCCGGTGGACGCACGCCGCCCGCGGCCTCCGCGGCCGCACCATGTTCGATCTCTTCCGACCTCATGGCTTCAAGTATGGCACGGCTGCGGCTATCGCCCGGCGGAAGTCTGTCCAGATGCTCACCGAGATGCCCCTCGACCTGGCGCTCCGTCTCGGCGACGAACCCGAGGCTGGCGCGGTCGCCGAGCAGCGCGGCTCCTGCGCCGATGAGGAATGAGCCCGCGTACCAAAGCGGATTGAGGAGGCTCGGCCTTGAGGCAAGCTCGGTGAGGCGGCTTTCGCACCAGGCGAGATGGTCCGATTCCGAGCGCGCGGCCGCCAGCAGCATTTCCCGTGTGGCTGCGGAGCGGGCGACGGCGGCCTGCCCGTGATAGAGGGCCTGTGCAGCAAGCTCGCCTGCATGGTTGACGCGCATGAGCGCAGCGCTCGTGCGCCTGTCCGCTTCGGAGAGGGGCTGGGTGGGTTCGGTGGCCTGATCCGGGACAGGCCGGCTGGTGCGGGCCGGCGCGAGGACCGCGCGCAGCGCGCGATCGAGGGCGGCGATGCTTGAATCGAGAGGACGGCCTGACCCCATAAATTAGCTCACTATTATAGAGCCCATTCCGGGACAGCACCCGGTTTCGGAGCCCAGGCCGCCCCCCAATGGCCGTGCCTTTGCAATGCCGAACCTGCTTGAGTACACTTGCCCGCCTTTTTTTGGCCTCGCCGCCGGGGACCGATCCCCACCCGGCGCCGGTAAACGCCACGAGTGAGCTATGAAGACCGTATTCGCCAAGCCCGGCACCGTTCGTGGCGATTGGTTCGTCGTCGACGCCAGCGACCAGACGCTCGGCCGTCTTGCATCGCAGATCGCGCATCGCCTGAAGGGCAAGCACAAGGCCGATTACAGCCCGCACGTGGACATGGGTGATCACATCGTCGTCGTCAACGCGCAGAAGATCCGCGTCACCGGCCGCAAGCTCAGCGACAAGATCTACTATCACCACACCGGGCACATCGGCGGCATCAAGTCGATCGCACTCGAGAAGCTGCTCAACGAGCATCCCGAGCGTGTCATCGAGTTCGCGGTGAAGGGCATGTTGCCGAAGAACCCGCTCGGCCGGCGCATGTTCAAAAAGCTGCACGTGTTCGCCGGCAGCGAGCACCCCCATCAGGCCCAGCAGCCGAAGCCACTCAAGATTCAGTAGGACCGCACGCCATGGCAGAGAGTCAGCAGAATCACTACGGCACCGGACGGCGCAAAACCGCCACCGCGCGCGTCTATCTGAAGCCCGGCAACGGTCGCATCACGGTGAATGACCGCTCCCTCGATGAGTTCTTCGGGCGCGAGACAGGCAGGATGATCGTTCGTCAGCCGCTGGAAGCGGTGAAGCTCGTGAACAAGTTCGACATCGCCGTCACCGTGGGTGGTGGCGGGATCACCGGCCAGGCGGGCGCCATCCGCCATGGCATCACGCGGGCTCTCATCGAATACGACGAGAGCCTGCGCAAGCCGCTGCGCGATGCCGGCTTCGTCACTCGCGATGCTCGCGAGGTCGAACGCAAGAAGGTCGGCCGCCGCAAAGCCCGCCGCGGTACGCAGTACTCGAAGCGTTAAAATAAGCGACGGGCGAGCACTGCTCCGGTTCGTCGCGTTCGGCTACGGTACGCACTTCGGGCAGCATGAAGCTCGACGGTTCTTGGGGGATCGTCTAGCGGTAGGACAACGGACTCTGACTCCGTTTACCTAGGTTCGAATCCTAGTCCCCCAGCCAAAGGCAAGAAGGCCCGTGTCGTTTCACGGGCCTTCTTCTTAACCGCCTCGAACGGATCAGGCGGCGAGATTCGCCGCAAAAAACCCCCAGTTGACCAGCGGCCAGAAGCTCTGCAAGTACGCCGCGCGGTCGTTGCGATGGTCGATGTAGTACGCGTGCTCCCACATGTCGCAGGTGAGCAGCGCCACATGACCCTCGCGCACCGGTGTGTTGGCATTGGAGGTTGTCATGATCTTCAGGCTGCCGCGTGCATCCTTCACCAGCCAGGTCCA
>DASYFL010000177.1:0-3084 GCA_036498445.1 Steroidobacteraceae bacterium | reverse complement strand
TCTCGACCGCGCCGCGCTGCGGCAGGCTCACCAGGAAATCGCAGTTCTGCCGCGTCAGGTGGCGCAGTCCCGATCCTTCCGCGCCGACCACGAGGACCACCGGCCCGGTGAGATCCACATGCCGCGCCGGAGTCGCAGCCGCGGCATCGGCGCCAACGATCCAGAGCCCCGCCTCCTTGAGGAGTTTGAGGGTTCGCACCAGATTGGTCACCGTCACCACCGGTGTCGTCTCCGCGGCACCTGCGGCGACCTTGCGCACCGCCGGTGTCACTTGCGCCGCACGGTCGCGCGGCACGATGACCGCGAGTGCGCCGCAGGCATCCGCACTTCGAAGACACGCGCCGAGGTTGTGCGGATCCTGCACCCCATCGAGCGCGAGCAACAGCGGCGCCTGCGCTGACTGCAATGCCTCGAGGAGCTCATCTTCGCCCCAGGGCGGAACCGGGGTGATCTCCGCGGCGACTCCCTGGTGCGCTACGTCACCGAGCTGCTGGCGGAGCGAGTGCATGTCGACGCGCTGCACCGGGCGCTGCGCACGGTGCGCGAGCTCTTCGATCGCCCGGACACGGGCGTCACCCCGCTGCTCTGCGAGGCGCACATTGAGCACGCGCTGCGCATGGCGCTCGAGCATGACGCGCACTGCGTGCATCCCATAAATGGTTTCGCTGCGTTTCATAGCGCTGCACGCATTGCCGCGCGCGAAGCAACCTCAGTCGTCCTCGGCGAGCGCCAGGTCGATGAGGCCCTCGATCGGATTCACGGCAGTGACGATGACGCGCACATGCGCGCCGGTGCGCAGCCGCCGCCCGCTGCGGCGGCCACGCCAGGCGTGACCGTCCTCTTCCATCACGTAGAGGTCATCGCGCAGATTGTTGATGTGCAGAAGCCCATCCACCGCAACGTCGAGGATCTGCACGAAGCAGCCGAACTCCACCACCGTGGTAATGAGACCCTGGAAGGTCTGGCCGATGCGCTCCTTCAAATAGGTGCACTTGAGAAAGCCCGACACGTAGCGGTCGGCTTCATCGGCGCGCTTCTCGAGGCGGGAGGTGCTGTCACCGGATGCGCCGAGCTCGCCCGCCGCGTAGCGGCGGCCCGAGCCGCCCGCTGCGTTGATGTGCGCCTTCAGTGTGCGGTGCACGATGAGATCCGGGTACCGGCGGATCGGGGAAGTAAAGTGAGCATATTGACTCAGTGCGAGGCCGAAGTGCCCGATGTTTGTCGGCTGGTAGATGGCCTGCGGCATCGCCCGCACCACCAGCGACTCGATGAAGGTACGCTCGGAAGGCTCGCTCACTCGCGGCGCGATCGCCTGCAGGTCGCGGGTCGTCACGGTCTTGGGAATGCGCGCGTCGATGCCGAGCGAGGCGAGCGTCGATGCCAGGCGCTCGAGCTTCTCGTCCTCAGGTACCCCGTGCACGCGATAGAGCGTGGGCGTGTGCGATGTCTCGAGCTCGCGCGCCACGGCGACGTTGGCGAGGATCATGCACTCCTCGATGAGGCGGTGGGCGTCATTCCTCACGCGCAGCTCGATCGCACGCACATGCTCCCCGGCATCGATCACGAATTCAGCCTCGGCGGCATCGAAGTCGAGCGCTCCGCGCCGGCCGCGTGCCCGATACAAGGCGCGGTAAACATCCACCAGCACCATGAGGCGCTCGACGAGTGGACCGAGCTGCGTGCGCGCCGCGGGCCGCCCTTCGAACAGCGCCTGGTTGGCGAGCGTGTAAGTGAGACGAGCCGCCGAGCGCATCACCGCCGGATAGAAGCGAGCACTCTTCAGCGCACCGCTGCGGCTCACGAGCATGTCCGCGGCAAAGCACAAGCGGTCGACGTTCGGCGCGAGTGAACAGAGATGGTCCGACAGTGCGGTCGGCAGCATCGGCAGCACCCTGGTGGGGAAATACACCGAGGTGCCGCGCCGCTGCGCTTCGGCATCGAGCGCGCTCCCCGGGCGCACGTAATGGCTGACATCGGCGATCGCCACGATGAGACGAAAGCCGCCGGCATGCGGCTCGGCGTAAACCGCATCATCGAAGTCTCGCGCGTCCTCACCATCGATGGTGACGAGCGGCAGCTCCCGCAGATCGACGCGCGCGGCCGCTTCGCGCGGATCCACACGGTCGCCAAAGACCTGCGCCTCACGCAGCGTCTCCGCCGGGAACTCGTGTGGCAGATCGAAACGCGCGATGGCGGATTCGGTGGCGAGCTCCACCGGACGGTCGGGATCGAGGAGCTTCTCAATCCGCGCCTGAGCGGGAGAAGCGGAGCCGGCGTGACGGGTGATGCGCGCGATGGCCCAATCACCGTTGCGCGCCCCGTGCAAGTCCTGCGGCGCCAGCGCGCAGCGCAGTTGCAGGCGCCGATCGGCGGCATTCACCCAGGCGCTGCGCCCCAGGATCTCGACCGTGCCGAGAAACGAGGTGACTCCACGCGAGAGGACCTGCTCGACACTCCCCGACCAACGATCGCTCCCCTCGCGGGAGACTCTGACACGCAGCCGGTCGCCGTGCATCACGCCACGCATCTCGGGCGGCGGCAGGAAAACGCTTTCGCCCACACCTTCTACACGCAGGAAACCGTAGCCGGCGCGATTCGCGCTGACGGTGCCCTCGACCATCGCACCCGATCGGAGTGAGGAATCCGTGCGTCGTGCTCTCGAGCCTGCGGCAGCACCCGCGCGCTGGCGCGCGGACGGAGACGAAGCCGATTTGTGGCGATGCGTCTCGGCTCTGCGGGTCGTTGCCGCTGCGCCGCCGCTGCGGCCTCGACGTCCGAACTGTGCTTTACGTCCCTTCAATTGACAGCCCCTGAACCCGTTGCGTAGATTGCGCGACCTTCCTCGCCTGCCCGGGTGGCGGAATTGGTAGACGCACTAGTTTCAGGTACTAGCGGGTAACTCCGTGGAGGTTCGAGTCCTCTCCCGGGCACCAATAAAAACAATAAGTTAGCGTTTATTTCGATTCTCTTTCTGGAGGTGTTTGCCGCATCGCCGAAGGGGCTGATGCTGAGGCGAGCGTTGGCGCTCGTCGTACCGTCCGCGGGTGGGATTCTACCCACTCTTTATACATGTGGTTGCGCGGG
>DASYFL010000176.1:0-54402 GCA_036498445.1 Steroidobacteraceae bacterium | reverse complement strand
TGCGCCTCCCCGGTAGCCGGGGCCTGCAGTCGATAGAGCTGACGCGAATCGCTCTCAGCGATCACGATCCGTGGCGATAGCTTTCCGAGCTCGGAGCCGAAGCGCTCCTGCAGGCGGCGCCACTCGCGATCGGCGCTCGCTTCGCTCCCGAAGGCGCCGAGCTGAATGCCATATCCACCCGGTAGGCCGAAGTCCGTCACCCGTGGCGCCGCCGCCGGGGCGGGGCCCGCCGCTAGTGCCAGCGTCGCGGGCGCCGAGGTCGCGTATGCCACCGCCGGTGTGACTATGACGTCCGGGGCGGCCTGCGCCGCCTCACCGGGAACGGCCCGGCCTGTCGCGCTCTCCGGTTGCTCCACAGTCCGGGGTACCGTGCCCGTGTCCGCGGAAGCCGCGGCCAGTGGAAGTGAAGCCACTTGGACGATTGCAGTTTCTCCGGAAGCCGTCGGTGCTTGCGCTGCCGCCGCTGTCGCGAGATGCAGCGCACGTACGCCGGAATCGCCGAAGCTGGCGGCCTCCTCGGGAGTCGGTGGCGCGATACGCGGCGCCGATCCGAAGGCGAAGGACTCGATGCGGATGCGCGCGCGCTCCGACCACATCCCGCTCGGGTGACGCGCGATAAAGGCACGGTAGGCCTCAACGGTCCCGATGGCATCGGCATGTTGAAAGTCGCGGCGGATCTGGAGCTGCTGGATGCGCTCGCGCGCCTGGTTCACGAGCTCACTGTCGGGGTGCTGCTCGAGAAAGAGCTGCCAGGCCTCGGTCGAATCCGCGTCCTCGGCAGAGCGCCAGTCCTGTTGCTCCTGGCTACAGGCAGCCGTCATCCCCGCGAGCACAGCGCACAGGACGACTCTTCCTGCCCGGAATGTGACCATGGTCGGCATCCTTGAAAGACCAGCTCCGTATTATGACTCCGCATTATGACCCGGCCCAGGCCACGGAGCTGCGGATGGCGGAAACCTTGAAACGCAGGCTGATCGACCAGATCGGCGATTCGCCGACCTTCGTTGCCGAAGGCTCCTGCGTGACCGGGGACCTGGAGACGGCGGGTCCGTTGGTGGTGTGCGGGGCGGTTCGCGGTGATGGGCGGGTCGCCGGGGCGCTGCGCATGGCCGTGACCGCCCAGTGGGAGGGGGAAATTCACGCCAGGGCGGCGGTGATTGCCGGCAAGATCACCGGCAAGCTCGTTGTCGAGGATAAGCTCGAGGTTGGGATGACGGCCGTCATCCGTGCCGACATCGTCGCGCGCAGCATCGCCGTGGCTCGCGGGGCGATCATCGATGGCGCCGTAACGGTCACCAGCGGCCAGCCGGTGATGGAATTCGAGGAGAAGCGCGCGGCGAGCTGAAATCTCTCAGCTGGTCTCGTGCAGCTCCACATTTGCGGCTCCTTCCGTGGCCGAGAGCGCTCGCGGCGTGTCCGCTCCGAGCAGTCCGAGGATGCGCCGCTCCAGCCAGGTCGGCCCCCGCAGGCGCTCGAAGAATCCGCAGTGGCCCCCGTAGCGGGTGACGGTGAGGGACAGGGACGGCGGTCGGGCGAGCCTCGCCAGAGCGCTCGCCGGAATGATGGGGTCATCGAGTGAGGTCAGGATGTTCGAGGGCACCTCGAGCCTTGCCAGCCGCTCTCCGGTGATGGCGTAGCCGTGCAGGTAATCTTCCAGTGAGGCGAACTCGCTGTGGTGACGCACCAGCTCAGCGGTCATCAGCTTCAGATCGCGCAGGCGTGCGAGCTGCGCAAAGTCGTAGCAGTCGGGCCAGCACTCCTGCTTCCTGCGCAGGCTGCGCAGCCACTTGCGTACGAAGTAGCTTTCGTAGCCTGGCATCCCGCGCTGCAGCGCCGCCAGCGTCTCGACCGGCTCGAGCACGGGTGACACCGCGACGACGCGCGCCAGGTTGAGGCCGGCCGCGCCCGCCTGCGCCGCGACGCGCAGCATGAAGTTGCCGCCGAGCGAGAAGCCCACGAGCCGCAGCGGCCGGCCCTTCGCCAGCCGCTGCAGCGCTGCGACCGCACCGACCACCTCGGGCAAGCGGCACGAGTGGAAGAGCTCCCGGTTGAGATGATGCGTCTCGCCGTGATCGCGCAGATTCAGCCGCACGACCTCGAAGCCACGCTCGAACAACTGTCGCGCGAGCGAAAGCATGTAAAGGGAGTCGGCACTGCCCTCCCAGCCGTGCAGCAGCACGACTGGCACCGGGGCGTCGTGCGCCGGGGTGGAGATGAAGCACTGCAGCCGCACACTCTCGCCGCAGTCGAGCAGCACCTCGCGCGCCGCAGCCAGCAGCGGCGCCGACTGGCGCAGAATGCGGCCACGCCGCCAGCTGGTGCTCGCCAGCATCGACTGCAGGTGATGGTTGCGCAGCCAGCGTGCCGGCTGGAAGTCATCGTCAGCGGTGGGCACGGGCTAAACCGTCGGCTTCAATGCACGCGGATCTCGACCCTGTTGTTCGCAATCGCGGCGCGGTTCCACTCACCGGCAACGAGGCCGGGAGTCGCAGCCGGATAGGGTGCGAGCACGTTGGCCGGATCGCCCCCGGACACCTGCACCTCGAGTGCGCCGCGAGTCGTGGTGCGAATCTCGCCCATGAGATTGGCGAGCGCCAGCGGGGTCCGCTGCCCCATGGTGAGTCCGTCCTCGGAGGGGTTGCCGACCAGGTCGCAGCGGGAGAACAGCATTTCCTCCGGAGCCGGCGAATAGCCCTCGAGCGCGTTGCCGACGAGACAGAAACGCCCTGCGAAAGTCTTAATGTCTGCAACACCCGTTACCTTCGAACGCGCCAATTGGTAGAGCTGCTGACGGATGAGGTCGAGGCGCCCGCCCGCGAGCGGCTCGGCGCCGTAGGGCACGGGCACGATGAGCGGCTTGCTTGCGTCTGCCGCCGGTGTGGCGGCCGAGGACCGGGACGCGTCCGCTCCGGGCAAAGAAACACCCGCCGCAGTGCCCGGTGACGCCCGCTGCGTATGCAGCTGCGCCACTTCGACCTCGAGCCGTTCGAGAAGTTTCACGCTGCGCCACCAGAGGGCGCTGCTCGTGAGGGCGATCGCGAGCGCCGCGCAGGCCACGATCCATGCCCAGGGAGTGGTCGGCGGAGTGGGTTTGGTTTCACCGGTGGGCAGCGGTGATGACGGAGGAAATGACTCCAGCAACAACGCGCGCACCTCGGCAGTGATGCGGTCTGTCTGGGTGTCGACGCCAGCGACCAGTGCGCGACGCAGCTCCGCGAAGTGCTCGCGCAAGGTGGTCTCGGTCAGCACGCGGGGCGCAGCGGCTGCAGACACGGCGGCGCTCTGCTCGGTGTGCACATTGACCGCCGTGAAGCTCGATTGCTCGCTCGTGCGCCGATCGGGAACCAGGTGCAGCTGGTAGAGCACCTTGGAGACATCTGCCGGCTTGATCTGCTTTGGCAGTACCCCGAGCGCCCCGAGTGCACGAGCCTGGCCGAGATACACCTCACCTTCCTGCGAGGTGTACATCATGATGGGGATCGTGGCGGTGCGTGGATCGTTCTTGATCGCGCGCACGGCCTGCAGACCATCCATTCCCTGCATGAGGTGATCCATGAAGATCACATCCGGACGGTTGCTGCTGAGGTAGTCGATGGCCGCTTCGGCGCTCTCCGCGCTGTCGACGTCGATCTCGTACTTTTCCAGGACACGTGCGAGAAACAGGCGCGCGGACTTGGAATCGTCCACGATCAAGGCCCGCTTTGCGCCCATGCCCCGCTCCCAACGCCTGCGGTTCGCTACCGCGGGCAGTGTAGCGGAGAACGGCGGGGGTTCAACTGCTCACGGCGCGCAAATACTGAGAAGCAGTCGACGATAAGAAGGGCTTGTCGCTGTTCGATACGCGCTTGCCCCGCGCCGGGAGCGAAATTTCCCGGGGTGCCTGTCAGGCCGCTTGCACCGCGCGCGGCGCCGCGAGCAACTCGTGGTAGATGTCCGCCAGACGTCGCGCCATCGCAGCCGACGACCAGGTGCGTGCGTGCGCACGCGCGCGCAGCCCCATGTCCGCGCGCAGCTGCGTATCGCCCAGCACGCGCACCACGGCTGCGGCGAACGCCTCACGCTGCTCCGGCACGATGAGCGCACCGCTGCCGGGCAGGACCGAGCGTGTACCGAGCTCGGCGGTCGATACCACCGGGATTCCCTGCGCCATGGCCTCGAGCAGCACGAGCCCCTGGGTCTCGGTGCGCGAGGCAAACACGAACACGCTCGCTGCCGCGTAGCAGTCGAGCAGAGCGCTGTCGCGTTCGAGATAGCCGGCGAACTGGACGTGCGCGCCGAGCCCGAGTGCGGCGATCTGGGCACGCAGCGCAGCGCGTGCCGGGCCTTCGCCGGCTATCACCAGCAATGCCGCCGGCACCGACTTCAGCACGTCGCGGAACATCTGCAGCAGAAAGCCGATGTTCTTCTCGTGTGCCACGCGGCCGATGTAGGTGATGAGGGGCCGCCGCGCATCGATGCCGCAGCGGGCACGGAATGCGGCGCCATCGCCGCTGCGGAAGCGATCGGGCCCGAGCCCTGTGGGCAGAACATGGATCGGGGTGCGCACACCATATGCCTCGAGCACTGCGCGCATCGGCTCGGACGGCGCGATCAGCGCCTGCACGGCGGCACACTGCGAGCGCGTGAAACTGCGCGCCAGCAGACGGCTCATCGCGCTTGGCAGCACCGGGACATAGTGGTGCAGGTACTCCTCGAAGAAGGTGTGATAGGTCGCGATGCACGGGACCGCCGCGCGCCGCGCGCAGCGCACCCCGGCATAGTGCGCAACGAAGGGCGTGTGAATGTGCACCAGATCGAACGAGCCCCGTGGCAAGCCATCGAGCGTGCGTGTCAAGGCACGCCAGGACATGCGCCGGTCCTCGGGGTCGCGCGGCACCCGCGCGGCGGGTATGCGCAGCACAACGCCCTCCAGCTGCGCTTCCGCGCCGTCGCCGGCAGTGGCGGCTGCAGCCTCGGGCGCCGAAGGTGCGTAACGGGGCGCCACGAGCAGTGTGTCGATGCCGCACTCGGTGAGGTCGCCGCGAAAAGTGCGGATCGATGTCGAGACACCGTTGACGCGCGGAAAGTAGACGTCGGAAATGAAGAGCACACGCACGTCAGCGGCATCCGCCAGACAGCGCTCCGCGTGAGCTGCGAGCCATCTCAGGCGAAGGCGAGGCCAAGCTCCGCGAGCGCTGCGCCGATTGTCGCCCCGGCAAGCACGTCGCTCGGATAGTGCAGACCGAGCACGACGCGCGAGCCGGCGATGAGCGCAGTGAGTGGCAGCAGCACCCAGCCGAGCTCGGGGAAGTGAGCGCAGGCCTGCCAGCTGAAGGACACTGCGTGCAGGGTGTGTCCCGAGGGGAAGCTGTAGCGATCGAGCGGCGCGGCAGCCTGGCTGATGCTCCGGTGGGTGATGAAGGGGCGCTCGCGGACGAACAGTCGCTTCAGCAAGGTGTAGAGCACCACACCGATGGCACCTGTCAGAGCCATGGCGATCGCGGGTTTCATTGCGCTCGGGCCATAGAGCAGCGGCAGCGCGAGGATGAGTGCATACCAGACCCAGCCATCACCGAGCCGGCTTGCGATCTGGAACACGCGGCGCGGGAGCGGGCGATGCGCTCCGCGGTTCAACCGGCAGCACATCCCGTACTCGGCCGCATCGATGCGAGCGATCAAGCTGTTCAACCCTGTCGCCTTCATGTGCCCCTCGCCCTCCTGGTGAATGGCCCATGGGTGGACGCCTACAGCTTTGCCCAGGCGCGCGTCACTCCCATGACGAAAATATGAAAGTTTTGTTGCTCCAATGACTTACAGGCGATTCCGTGTGCGCTACTTCACATATTTGCTGCAGCGTGCCAAGGCAACCGCTAAGCGTATGCCTCAGGTGGGCAGCGGTGCCGCCGCAGCCGCTCCAGGGCAGCCCTGAGGAAGCGTGGTGCGGCGGGCGCGTAGGCCAGGAAAAGCGACGGCTCGGTGATCTCGAGCTCGAGTACCCGTGGCTCACCAGTGGGATCGTGAATCAGATCGACGCGTGCGTAGAGCAGCTCGCCGAATGGAATCTGCGCCATGGCGCGCTCGGCCACCCGGAGCTCCTCGGCACTCGGGATGCGCGGGGTGATCTCTTCCGGCGCGAAGAGCCTGGAGGTCGATGGCGCACCTGCAGGGAGCAGTGGGCCCTTGCGGATGGCGTGACTGAGGCGGCCCTCGATGAAAATGAGCGCAGTCTCGCCATGCCGCTCCACGCTCTCGAGGTACGGCTGCAGCATCATGCTGCGTCCCGCGGCGAGCAGCGGCCGCAGGTGCGCGAGAATCTCGGCGCGGTCGCTGCGGTGGTGACGACGCGCATCGCGTGAGCCTGCGCCCACCGCGGGCTTGGCGACCACTTCGGCGCAAGTCTCGCGGCGCAGAAACTCCTCGAGTATGGGCCGTGGGTCGGCGCCTGCCTCGACGAAGGTCGTCGGCACGACCGGGACGCCCGCGCCCGCGAGCTCCCGCAGGTAGTGCTTGTCGACGTTCCAGCGCACCACCGCCGGCGGATTGAGCAACAACGTGGCCGCCGCAGCACAGTCGACCCAGGCGAGAAACTCCGGCAGCTTGTCTGTGTAATCCCACGCGGAACGCAACAGCGCGAGATCGAAGCGTGCCCAGTCGATCCCGCTATCGTCCCAATCGACGATCTCCGCGTTCACGGAGGCGGCGGAGCAGGCCGCGACGAGCGGCGGAATGTCCTCATCGAGGCCGCGCGCGGCGCGTGCGGTGACCAGCGCAATCACTGGGGTCCCCGCGAAATTGCGCGGCTTCCTCAGTGGAGCGTGCATCACTCGCGGATTCCCACGCCGCGGTTCATCAGCCCCACCGCCACCGCGTACAGCAGCAACGCGGCCGCCGTCATCAGCGCAAAAGCGGTCCCGATGTCGACGTCGGAGACGCCGAGGAAGCCGAAGCGGAATGCGTTCACCATGTAGAGGATGGGGTTGGCGTAGGAGAGCGCGCGTGCCCAGTCCGGGAGCAGGTCCACCGAGTAGAAGACGCCACCGAAATAGGTGAGCGGAGTCAACACGAACGCCGGGATCCAGTTGACCTGGTCGAAGTTCTTGGCGAACAGCGCGTTGAGGAAGCCCGCGAGCGCGAAGCTGAGCGAGGTGAGCAGCAGCGCGCTCAGCACTACCAGCAGGTGGTGCACCTGCAGGTGAGTGAACACCAGCGATACGATCGTCACCGCGGCACCTACCAGAAGGCCACGCACCAGGCCGCCTGCGGCATAGCCGCCCACGATCACCCAGTTCGGCAACGGCGATACCAGCAGCTCCTCCACGTGCTTGCCGAACTTCGCGCCGAAGAAGGAAGACACGACGTTACCGTAGGAGTTGGTGATCACCGACATCATGATCAGGCCGGGGGCGATGTACTGCTTGTAGTCAAACCCGCCCATCGAGCCGACGCGCCGGCCGATGAGGCTGCCGAAGATCGCGAAGTACAGCACTGAGGTCACCACCGAGGGCACGATGGTCTGGCCCCAGATGCGGACGATGCGGCCGTACTCGCGGATCACGATCGTCTTGAAGCCGATCCAGCGCACCACGTTCAGGTGGATCGGCGCCGCCGCTGGCTGTACCACGCTGCTCATCACGGAAGCCCGACGGGCACCTGCGGGCGGCTCGCGGCAGCCGCCTGCGGGCTGCCGTTGCGCTGGGCCTCAGCCGCACCCGCGCGTCCCTCGACCAGCTGCATGAAGATCTCTTCCAGCCGATTCACTTTGTTACGCATGCTCAGCACCTCGATGCCGAGCGCCGAGAGCCGCGCGAAGATATCGTTGAGGCTCTCCTCCTTCGACACCTCCACTTCGAGAGTGTGGTCATCGATCAGGGTAGCCACGTAGCCCGGCAGCGGCGGCGCCACCGCGAGCGGCTCACGCAGGTTGAGGACGAAGGTCTCGAGGTGCAGGCGGCGCAGCATTCTGCTCATGCGGTCACGCTCGACGATGCGGCCACCGCTGATGATGGCGATGTTGCGGCACAGCGTCTCGGCCTCCTCCAGGTAGTGGGTGGTGAGTATGATGGTGGTGCCGCGCGCGTTGATCTCGCGCAGGAAATCCCACATCGAGCGGCGGATCTCGATGTCGACCCCGGCGCTGGGCTCATCGAGGATCAGCAGCCGCGGCTCGTGCATCAGCGCCCGTGCGATCATCAGCCGGCGCTTCATGCCCCCCGACAGGCCGCGCGACATGCCATCGCGTTTGTCCCACAGCTGCAGCTGCTTCAGATATTTCTCCGCACGCACGCGCGCCACGGCGCGGGGAATGCCATAAAAGCCCGCCTGGTTCACCACGATGGTGAAGGGCGTCTCGAACATGTTGAAGTTGATTTCCTGCGGAACGACGCCGATGCACGCCTTGGCCGCCTCCAGCTCCCGCTCGATGTCGTGACCGAACACGCACGCACTGCCGCCGCTCTTGTTCACGAGCGAGGTGATGATGCCGATGAGAGTGGTCTTGCCGGCGCCGTTAGGACCGAGCAGTGCAAAGAAGTCCCCGCGCTCGACGTCCAGATCGACGCCGCGCAGTGCCTGCACGCCGTTGCTGTAGGTCTTGGTGAGTCCCCGTACCGAGAGTGCGTTCATGGGTGGGAGAATCGGGGCTGCCGCGCGCCGCTGCAAGCGGCATCGCCGCAGCCCGCGGGCGTACCGGCGCGAGAATGAGTTTCGCGGTAGCGCGGTCGTGCGGACCATGCCTCCCTCGGGGTATTGACGAGCCGCCACGCGCAGCGGGCGGTCCTGTCAGCTCGCCGTGCTCAGCGAAACGCGGCCCGCACGCGAATCGATGCATGCGCGCCGCGCGCAGCTCAATGGGAAGTGCCGTTCCGGGTGCGCATCGGGAAAGCCACAGTTTGTGCGTGGCGCGCGAGTTGCGATGCAGGCCTGGACATGTGGCGGCGTGCACCGCACTCGCAAGTGCGGCGAATCGACTGATCGACTACGGAATCAGCGCGAAGAATCAGCGCAATGGTTCGCGCCCGCGCTTTTCCTTGGCGGAGGCCTTCACGCGCGTGCGCCACACCTCGTAAGGATCCCAACCTGACCGTGGAGCCGTAAGTCTGTCCAGGTCATATCGAGCGAACTCCTGCCCGAGATCGCTCACAACCTCAGCGAATTCCTCATTGGCCGCCGGCGTCGGCCGCTGACGTGCGGGGATTCCTTCCGCGCCTTTCCTTTTCATCTGCTGCCGCTCCTGCTTATGTCGACCAGACCTTTTATGTTGCTTCCTTCAATCGCGCACACAATCCATAGTGCGACGCGGCTCACAGAGTCTATGTCGTCTGTGAACCAAAAGCTAACTCCCGAAGTGCCTGATTATGTTAACGTTATGTCAGCTGAACTGAAGCTTGTATCGGCTGGACCCGGGAGGTTGTGTCAGCTGGAGCGTACATGAGGATTTTTCACTTTATTTTTGACGTTATGTCGCGTCAATCTGCGAAGTAGCGTTCCAGGTACTCCTCGAACGTTCCCCGATCGGCAGACTCGATCGCTTGCTGCGCCGCGAGTGATTCGCGGGCTTCGCGCGAGAATTCCCGCAGCCGTTCCTCGTTGGGTGGATACAAGTCGAGAAAATAAGCCTTGTGGGTCGCGGACATGCGCAGCGCAAGGTCGAAGAACGATTCCCCGGCCGTGAGCTCGGCCAGCAGCCGTGCCGAAGGCGTGAGCTCTACGTCTTCGATCTTGGCCGACTGCGTAGCCAGTGCTTGCGAATAGGGTCTCGCCGGATCACCGTGATCCAGAACTTCGCAGATACCCGTCATGCCATCGAGGAGCTCGCGTGCCCATTCGCGCATCGGCACGCTGCGCCCTTCCCGCCACAACATGAGGCCGGGTTCACGGCCGCGGCGGGCAACCGTCAGGTGGTTGTCATCCAGCGTTCCCTGTTCGGCCGCATCGATCGGCGCGCTCTCCTTCATCAGACAGAGCGCGAGAAAGGCCTCGAGGAAGCGCAGCTTGTTCTGATTGACCCCGACCGGATCGAACGCGCTGACATCGAGTGCGCGCACCTCCACGTACTCGACTCCGGCGCGGCGCAACGCCTTGGTGGGGCGCTCGCCTGAGCGGGCCACGCGCTTCGGGCGAATGAAGCTGTAGTACTCGTTCTCGATCTGCAGGACGTTGGCATTCAACTGGCGCCAGGTGCCATTCACTTCCACACCGAGAGCCTCATAAGGAGCATATGGCGTCGTGATGGCTCGTGTCAGGTCGTGCACATACTCCTCGAGAGTGTTCACCGAGACCGAGAGCCCAGCCTGGTTGCGGTTGCGGTAACCGACATCGCTCATGCGCAGGCTGGTAGCGTGCGGTGCGAACGCGCTGCCTTCCCCGAAATCCTCGAGCCCGAAGCGGCGGCCGCGCAGGAACGACTTGCACACCACCGGCGAGACGCCGAACAGGTACAACACGAGCCACCCATAGCGGCGGTAGTTACGCAACAGGTCGAAGTAGCAGGCCGATATGAACGGCTGGCCGTGCCCGGAGGCGCCGCGCGCCGCAGCCCATGTCTCCCAGAACGGCTGCGGGAAGGAGTAATTGAAGTGCACGCCCGAGATGGCCTGCATCATGCGCCCGTAGCGCAGGCCGAGGCCATTGCGATACACGGTCTTCATGCGCCCGACGTGCGAGCCGCCGTACTGCGCGAGCGGAATGTCCGCATCGCTCGCAATCGCGCACGGCATGCTGGTGGCCCACAACAGCTCTTCGCCGAGGTGCCGATAGACGAACTGGTGCAGGTCGAGCAGGTACTGCAGCAGCTCCCAGCTGTGGGTGAAGGCCGGGGTCACCAGCTCGATCAGCGCTTCGGAGTAATCGGTGGTGATGTGCTCGTTGGTGAGCGCCGAGCCGAGCGCGGGCGGATGTGGAGTGTGCGCGAGGCTCCCCGAGGGCAGCACACGCAGTGACTCCTTCTCCACGCCCTTGTGCCCGTCCTGCAGGCGTTGCGGCTCACCGCCGTTGAGCAGCGCCGCCAACCGCCGCTCGAATGCGCGGTCGATCCCGGGTCGGCTCATGGGTACGCAACCGGGGCCGCGCTACCAGGGACGCCGGCCGCTGAGCACCTCGATGAGCAGCGTGAAGTCCCCGCGCAGGCTGTAGAGGGGATGGCGCAGGGTGGCGGGCGAATTGTGCTCGAACAGCCAGTGACCGAGCCATGCCGGCAGGTAACCGACGAGCGGGACTGCCCACAGCCACGCCCAGCGGCCGAGCACAAGGGCCGCGGCCGCCACGGCCAGTGCCAGCAGCGTACCTGCGATGTGCAGGCGGCGCGAAGTGCGGTGGGTGTGTTGTTGCAGGTAATACGGATAGAACTCGCGAAAGCTCGCAAACTGCGACCGCTCCATTGCTCGGGCATCTTGCCGTTTCGCCCCTCGCTGACGCAAATCAAAGCGGCATTCGCAGCAGACTCGCGCCGGTGCATAGCGCCACGACCGCGAGCGGCGGCACACGGCCGCTGGCGAGCAACAGCAGCCCGCCGCCGGCAACGGCGACGTCCGCGCCATCGTGCACACCGCTCACCCAGACCGGATCATAGAGCGCTGCCGCCAGTACCCCGACCACTGCGGCATTGACGCCGGTCATGGCCGCACGCAACCGCGCGTGTCGCGCAAGTGCGCTCCACACGGATGAGCCGGCCAATGCGAGCAGCAGTCCCGGCAGGAATATGGCGAGGAGCGCCGTGACGGCCGCCACTGACGGGGCAGCGGGAGCGGCCCTCGCGCCGAGATATGCCGCGACGGTGAACAGCGGCCCGGGCACGGCCTGCGCAAGGCCGTAGCCTCCCAGGAATTGGTCATCGGACAGCCACCCTGGCACCAGCGCGGCACGCAGCAGCGGCAGCACGACGTGTCCTCCGCCGAACACCAGCGCGCCGGCGCGGTAGAACACCTGCGCAAGCGCAAAGACCCCGTGCGGGTAACGCCAGGACAGCATCGACAGGCCTAGCAGCAGCACAGCGAATGTGGCGAGCGAGGGCAGCGCGATCCACGGTTCTCGCGCAGTGCCCTGCGCCGGCATGGCGGCAGGCCGGCACCACAGCGACCCAACTGCAGCTGCACCCGCCAGTACCGCGAGCTGAACACTCGCATTTGCACCAGCGTTGGCAACGAGCAGCCCCACCGCCGCCCCGGCGATGAGCCAGGTGACCGCGTCGGTGCACAAGCGGCGCGCCAGGCTCCCTACCGCCTGGGCGACCACCGCCACCGCCACGAGTTTCAGTCCGTGCGTCAATGCGCTCACCCACGGGCCCTGCACTCGTGTCGCGAGCCGTGCGCAGCCGTACAACAGGAGCGCCGAGGGCAGCGTGAATCCGAGCCACGCCGCGAGTGCGCCGCGCCAGCCGGCACGATGCAGACCGATGAGGAAGCCGACCTGGCTGCTGGTGGGCCCGGGAAGGATCTGGCACAGCGCCACGAGCGTCGCGTATTCGTCCGCGCTCAACCAGGCGCGCTCGCGCACGTAGATGCGCTCCAGGTACCCGAGATGCGCGATCGGTCCGCCGAAGGAGGTGAGGCCGAGCCGCAGCGCGGCGCGCAGCACCTCCGCCGCATCCTGCAGGTCGCGCGCCGCCCGCATCGACATCTAGGGCGAGGCGAGCGCGCGGCGCATACGCGGCTCTTCAGCGCTCCACGATGGCGGTGACCCCCATTCCGCCCGCCGTGCATACCGAGATCAGTCCGCGCTTGGCGCTGGGATCGCCGGCGAGGAGCTTCGCGAGCGTTGCCAGAATGCGCGTGCCGGTAGCGGCGAACGGGTGGCCGAGCGCGACGCTGCCGCCCTTCACATTGAGGCGTGCGCGATCGATGCTGCCGAGCGGCTCGGGCAGTCCCAACACCTCACGGCAGTACTCCGGCGATTCCCAGGCTTTGAGCGTGCACAGCACCTGTGCCGCGAACGCCTCGTGTATCTCGTAATAGTCGAAGCCCTGCAGCGTGATGCCCGCGTCACGCAGCATGGCGGGCACGGCGTAGGTCGGCGCCATCAGCAGACCTTCCTTACCGCCGACGAAATCGACGGCCCACGCCTTGCCGTAGCGCAGGTAGGCGAGCACCGGAAGTGAGCGTTGCGCGGCCCACTCCGGGGTCGCGAGCAGCACCGCGCTCGCGCCGTCGGTGAGCGGCGTGCTGTTGCCCGCGGTCAGGGTGCCGTCCATCGCGAAGCTCGGGCGCAGCCGGGCGAGTTTCTCGAGTGAAGCGTCGGCACGCACGTTGTTGTCATTCTTGAGGCCGAGGTAAGCAACCACCAGATCGTCGTAGAAACCTTCGCGCCAGGCGCTTGCCGCCTTGAGGTGACTGTCATAGGCGAGCTGGTCCTGCTCGGCGCGCGTGACATGCCACTGCTTCGCCATGAGCTCAGTGCTCTGACCCATGGAGAGTCCCGTGCGCGGCTCGATCACCGCCGGCAGCACCGGCCTGAAGTGCTTGGGCCGCAGGCCGAACCAGGGCGACAGACGCTGCCAGGCACTGCGGCCTCGATAGCTGGCGAGCAGCAACTGCTGATACGACCTGGGGTACACGATCGGTGCGTCGCTGATCGAATCGGTGCCGCCCGCAATGCCGGCCTCGATCTGTCCGAGCGCGATCTTGTTGCCAATGGCGATCGCGGCTTCGAGGCTGGTGCCGCAGGCACGCTGCATGTCGAGCCCCGGCGTATGCGGATCGAGGCCGCTCGCCAGCACGCACTCGCGCACCAGGTTGTAGTCGCGCGAGTGCTTGATGACGGCGCCGGCCGCCACATCGCCCAGCCGCACACCTTGCAGGCGGAAGCGCTCGACGACACCGCGGAACGCGGCGGTGAGCATGTCCTGGTTGCTGGCGGTGGCGTAGGCCGAATAAGAGCGCGCGAACGGAATGCGCACGCCACCGACGATGGCGACCCGCTTGATGACGGATCCGACGAGCATGAATCCCTCCCTTGGCGCGGCGCGTTAGAATGCCACCCCATGGGCCAATTCACCACCATCATGGCGCGCGATGGCCACGAGTTTCAGGCCTGGCTCGCGGCGGCGCCGCAGCGCCCGCGCGGTGCGCTGCTCGTCATCCAGGAGATCTTCGGCGTCAACAGTCACATTCGCAAAGTGACCGACGACTTCGCTGCCGCAGGCTACACCGCCATCGCTCCGGCGCTGTTCGATCGGGTGCGCCGTGGCATCGAGCTCGGTTATACCCCCGCGGACATGCAGGAAGGCGTTGGCTACGTGAAACAGCTGGACCCGGAGGCCACCAGGCGCGATCTCGCCGCGGCGCTCGCGGTGGTGAAGCATTCCGGCCGCGCCGGCGCGGTGGGCTACTGCTGGGGCGGAGCCCAGGCCTACCTGGCGGCCTGCGAGCTGCCGGTCGCATGCGCGGTGGTCTATTACGGTAAGGTAGTGAGCTACCTCGAGCGCACGCCGCGATGTCCGGTGATGTATCACTACGGTATGGAGGATCAGAGCATTCCGCTTGCCGATGTCGAGCGCATCCGCGCGGCCTACCCTCAGGCCCCCGTGTACACCTACGCGGGTGCAGGTCACGGCTTCAACTGCGAGCAGCGCAGCAGCTACAACCCGCAGGCCGCGCAGCTTGCGCGCACGCGCACACTCGAGTTCTTCACGCGTAACGTGGACCGCGCGCCAGCCGACGCGCGATCCCCGGGAGAGGGAGAATCCGCTTGATGAAACTGCGCGATCCGGATCTGCTGCGCACGCACGCCTTCATCGGCGGCAAGTGGCTCGATGCGGTGAGCGGCGCGACCCACACGGTCGTGAATCCCGCCACCCGCGAGCCGCTCGGCACGGTGCCGGACATGGGAATCGCCGAGACACGCCAGGCGATCGAGGCGGCTGCGCGAGCATTTCCCGCCTGGGCCGCACACACAGCCAAGGAACGCGCCGCCATCCTGCGCCGCTGGTACGAACTGCTGATGGCGAACCAGGAGGACCTCGCCACGCTGATGACCGCTGAGCAGGGCAAGCCGCTCGCGGAAGCCAGGGGCGAAATCGCTTACGGCGCCGCATTCATCGAGTGGTTCGCCGAGGAAGGCAAACGGCTGTACGGCGACATCATCCCGCCGCATCAGGGTGACCGCCGGCTACTCGTGTTGCGCCAGCCGGTGGGCGTGGTCGCCGCGATCACGCCATGGAACTTTCCACTGGCGATGATCACCCGCAAGGCAGGTCCGGCGCTCGCTGCCGGTTGCACCATCGTCGTGAAGCCCGCAAGCCAGACACCCTATTCAGCGCTCGCCGCGGCCGCGCTCGCCGCGCGCGCAGGTGTGCCGGCGGGCGTGTTGAATGTCGTGACCGGGGTCGATGCGGCCGCGATCGGCGGCGAGCTGACCGCGCATCCCGCGGTTCGCAAAGTCACCTTCACTGGTTCCACCGGCGTCGGCAAGAAGCTCATGGCCCAGTGCGCCGGCACGGTGAAGAAGCTCACCATGGAGCTCGGTGGCAATGCGCCGTTCATCGTCTTCGAGGACGCGGATCTCGATGCCGCGGTGGCCGGGGCTATCGCCAGCAAGTATCGCAACAGCGGCCAGACGTGCGTGTGCGCCAACCGGCTGCTGGTGCACGCACCCGTCTATGAGGCATTTACGCACCGCCTCGTGGACGCGGTCGCACAGCTGCGCGTCGGTGACGGCCTCAAGGGGCCCACCGACCAGGGACCGCTCATCGATGCTGCCGCACTCACCAAAGTGGAGCAGCACATCGCCGATGCGGTGGGCAAGGGGGCGCGCATCGCGCTCGGTGGCAGGCGGCATGCACTCGGTGGAACCTTCTTCGAGCCCACGGTGGTGACCGAGGTGACCCCGGCCATGCGCATGGCTCGCGAGGAGACCTTCGGACCGGTGGCGCCGCTGTTCCGTTTCGAGACCGAGCAGGACGCCATCCGCATGGCCAACGACACCGAGTTTGGACTGGCCGCGTATTTCTATACGCGCGATCTCGCGCGCTCGTGGCGCGTTGCCGAGGCGCTCGAGTACGGCATGATCGGGCTCAACACCGGAATTTTCTCGACCGAGGTCGCACCTTTCGGCGGCGTCAAGGAATCCGGTATCGGCCGCGAAGGTTCCAGATACGGCATCCTCGACTACACCGAGATGAAATTCGTGTGCGTCGGACTGGGTTGAGCACGGAACGCATCGGCATACTGCTGGTCAACTCCGGCACGCCGGAAGCGCCGGAGCCCGCTGCAGTGCGCGCCTTCCTCGCGCGCTTTCTCGCCGACCCCCGCGTCGTGGAGCTGCCGCGCGCGCTGTGGCTGCCGCTCCTGTACGGTGTCGTCCTCCCCTTCCGGCCGGCGCGCGTCGCGCGCAAGTATCGCCGCATCTGGTCGGATTCCGGCTCGCCGTTGCGCGAGCTGACGCTCGGGTTGAGCGCCGGGCTCGCCGCAGTGCTGGCGCAGCGGATACTCGCGCCCCTGCAGGTGGAGGTGGGCATGCTCTACAGCGCCCCGGATGTCCAGGCTGCGCTCGCGCGGCTGCGGGCAGGCGGTGCACAACGGCTGCTGGTGCTGCCGCTCTTCCCGCAATATTGCGGCGCCACCAGCGGCGCTACCTTCGACCAGGTGAGCGCCGCGCTGCGCCGCTTGCGCTGGCTTCCCGACCTGCAGCTCGTCGCGGACTATCACGAACATCCCGGCTACATCGAAGCACTGCGTGCGAGCGTGATGGCGCATTGGGACGCGCATGGCCGCACATCGCACCTGTTGATCTCTTTCCACGGCATACCGGAGCGCAGCGGGCGGCAGGGCGATCCTTATTACTCGCGCTGTCATGTCACTGCGCGTCTGCTCGCTGACGAGCTGCTGCTGCAGGAGGGCGAATGGAGCGTGAGTTTTCAATCGCGCTTCGGACCTGCCCAGTGGCTCAAGCCTTACACCCAGGAAGTGCTGAGCGGCATGCCCGCACGCGGGGTGCGCGAAGTTACCGTGGTGTGCCCCGGCTTCGCGGTCGACTGCCTGGAGACTCTGGAAGAGATCGCCATCGAGAACCGCGCCCTTTTCATGCAAGCGGGCGGGCAGCGCTTCGATTATGTTCCGGCACTCAATGACAGTGCCGCGCATGCCCAGTGCCTGGCGCGCCTCATCGCGCAGCGCTGCCAGGGATGGACGGAGGGGCTGCGCGAGCACCTCCCGGGCGCGGCGCACGGCGCTACTGCCTGATGTCGCTGGGCCCCCTACCGCTCGCCGGTACCTTCCACGAGCTCAGCGTCGCCGTGGACGACGTGCGCGGCGCGATCGAGTTCTACGAGCGCCTCGGCTTCAGCCAGGCGAGCACCACCGACGCCTTCACACACCCCTATGGAGTGCTCACCGACGGACGGTTGTATGTCGGAGTGCATCAGCGCACAGGCGCCTCGCCGGTGCTCACCTTCGTGCGGCCGGGGGTCGCCGGCAGCGTCGCCGCCTTCGCCGCGGCGGGCATACATCTCACGCGCCGTCACACTGGCGAGGAGATGTTCAATGAGATTGCCTTCACCGATCCCTTTGGGCAGGAGGTCGCGGTCCTCGAGGCGCGCACTTACTCGCCCGTGGCGCGCAAGGATACGGATGTCTCGCTCTGTGGCGATTTCGCGGAGCTGAGCCTGCCGGCGCACGATTTCCCGGTGGCGCAAGCCTTTTGGGAGCCGCTGGGATTCGTCGCGGCGGAAGAATCCCCGGCGCCCTACCCGCACCTGACGCTCACCAGCGATCACCTCGACCTCGCCTTTCACCCGCCGCAGGTGTGTCTGCGGCCAATGCTGGTGTTTCGCGCCCCGGACATGCGCGCACGTCTCGAACGGTTGCGTGCGCTCAGCTTCGAGCTTACGCGCGCGCCGTCACAGCTCGAGGGCGCCGGCAGCGCGCTGCTCGAGGGACCGGGAGACGTCCCGCTGCTGCTGCTCGAAGGCACCGACTGAGTCCCCGAGGCACTGCGCCAGGCGGAGAGAGAGTGACCCTGCCATTGTCGCGGGCCCGCTAGCGCTTGACGGCGGCCGCTTGCGCCACGATGCGAAAACTGATCCGCATCTCATCCTGAACCTGCAGCGCCCCGAGCAGTGCGCTGAAGGGCGTGAGGCCGAGATCGGTCTGGCGCAGCGCAAAATCCCCTGAGGCTTCAACGATGCCGTCTGCGCCCGCGCCGCCGTTTGCGCCAGCCGTGCGGAAGAGATAACGCACCGGCACCGTGAAGGTGCGCAGCTGCCCACGCACCGAGCTCTGCACGTATGCCACCACGCCGGGCGGGTCCGTGGCCTTGTCATTTGCGGGCTCGAGTCGCAACGACCGCAGCACGATCTCCGGGTTACGCTGGGCATCGAGCAGCGCCTCGCCCAGCATGTTGCGCCGCGTGCCCTCCTTGGCGCCATCGGGAACGTCCGGAGGAAACTCCGCCACCGGTTGCTGCGCACGTAGCGCAGCCTCGTCGACCGTGAGGGTGGCCACGGGAACGTGCACCTCGAAGCTGCTCTGCAGAATACCGGAGGGAATATAAATGGCCCCAGTCAGGTCATGTGACGCGATGACGTGGTTATGACCCGCGCTCGCGAGAGCGCCGCCGCGATAGACCAGAATGGTGAGCAATGAGGACTGTGGGACGATCTGGTAGGGCGTTCCGACGTGTGGGGCTGGAGCCGCTGCAGTGGCCGGCGACACCGCCTGCGGCGCGGGTGGAGCGCGTTGCGGCGATGGGCACCCGCTCAGCATCGCCAGCGAAAGCGCGGACAGGAATAGTTTCCAACGCCGACTCACGCGCATAAGCTAAATGACATGGCTATCAGGAACACCGAGTATCGCTGGGGAGCTGTAGCGCAGCTACTGCACTGGCTCATCGTAGTGCTCATCATCACGCAGTTCACGCTCGCTACCCTGTTCGACGACCTGCCCTCTGGCGCGCGAAAACTCGCATTGCTGGCGCGGCACAAATCGGTCGGGATCACGATACTCATGCTCGCCATCCTGCGGCTTCTGTGGCGCCGGACGAATCCGACACCGCCGCTGCCGGACACCCTCAAGCCCTGGGAGCGGCGTCTCGCCCGGCTCACGCACGCGCTGCTCTACGCGCTGCTGTTCGCCGTTCCGCTCGCCGGCTGGACGATGTCTTCGGCACGTGGGTTTCCGGTGAGCTGGTTCGGGTTCTTCACGCTGCCGGACCTGGTGCCGAAGAACAAGGCCCTGTACGAGCTGTTGGTCACTACGCACGGGGTCCTTGCCTGGACCCTGGGCGTCGTCGCCATCATCCACATGTTGGCTGCTCTCAAGCATCACTTCGTGCTCAAGGACGACGTGCTGCGGCGCATGCTTCCCATGGGGTCTCACAAGACTGAAGGATCTGAGCGATGAGAATCCTGTTACCCGCGACGCTCGCGGCCGCGGTGCTCGCGCTGCAGACCCTGCCCGCACCACCGCCGGCAGCCGCCGCGGCCGCGGACACGACTCGCTACGTGCTCGATCCCGCGAAGAGCACGCTGCAATTCACCTTCACGCAGGCGGGCGCCCGCAACCAGGGGCGGTTCAAGCGCTTCACTACTGCGCTCGGGTGGTCGGGCGAGAATCCCGCGGCGAGTCGACTCGAGGTCACGGTCGACATGACCTCGGTCGACACCGGCGACCAGGAACGCGACGATACGCTGCGCGATGTGGATCTCTTCGGTGTCAGGAAGTTTGCGCAGGCGCGCTTCGATGCCCCGCAGATCGTAAAGACCGCAAGCGGCTACGAGGCGGTCGGCAAGCTCACGATTCGCGACATCACACACGAGCTGCATGTGCCCTTCAGCTTCCGCACCGCCACCGAGCAGGGCGTGAACGTCGGCTACATGAGCGGCAAGACGAGCCTGCGGCGGCTGGACTATGGCGTAGGCCAGGGCGACTGGAAAGCCACCGATCAGGTGGGGAACGATGTCGGGGTGGCGTTCGAGTTGCGGCTGATCGCTCATTGAACTGGGCCATCGCCTGGGTGCGGGCGCACCGCACTGCGGCTCAGTGCGCGCCGGCCCTCCGCCGCCTGCCACATGAGCAACACCGGCACGCCGATAGCGATATCGCGCGCCCGTTTGAGCACCGAGATCGCCAATGCCGCGTCCGTGGCCACTCCGAACAGTGGTCCGAGAAGGATGTACGCGCCTTCCTGCACCCCGAACGCGTTGGGAATGAACACTGCAGCGCTGCGTATGGCGTACACGATGCTCTCGATGGCGATGGCTGCCGTGAGGTCGATGCGCGTGCCGATGAGTCGGAAGGCGAGCCAAACCGCCGCAGCATTGCCGATCCACGCGGCCAGATGCAGAGCCACTGACAACACGACACGCGAGGGGGAGCGGTAGATCGTCTCCAGTGCAGCGCCGAGACCGTTCAGCCGCTGCCCCGCCCCGCGCAGCATTCGGCTCGCGAGCCGTGCGGTGAGTTGCCCACTCCGCCGTTGCAGGGCAATGAAAAGTGCCGCAGCGATGACCGCCAGCGCGAGGCCTACCGCGCACCCGCGGATGAGCGCGGCCGCGTGCGAGCTTTGCGGGACCCGGGTCGCCAGGATGACCATGCCGCAGGCGGTATAGGCGATCTGCGCCAGCATCTCGGTCGTGACATCGGCGATCATCGAGCCTGCAGCCAGCGGCGCCGGCATGCCCTGCAGTATCGCCGCGCGCACGCCGAACGCGATGCCACCGAGTTGGGACAGCGGCAGCACCTCGGCCGCTGAGTCGCGCACCAGTCGCGCGCGCACCAGGAGCGAAAGCCGCGGCGCATAGGGCCCGGGCAGCAGCGCCCGCCAGGCAGCGCCGAGCAGCACGAACAGGCCCAGGGCGCAGAAGCAAAAGAGGGCAAAGCCGGTCCAGCCAATCGCGGCCGCGCCGGCGAGCACCGCGTGCCAGCCGACGTACCTCACGAGGTACAGAGCAAGCGCCACTCCCACCGCGGCGAGAATGGCGAAGCGCCATTTCATGTCAGCGCATGAGTCGACACACCAGTCGCGCCAGGGCCGGCACTGCCGCCGGCCGCAGCAGCCGCTCATCGTAGGCACTCATGCGCCGCTGGTTCTCGCTCAGGCACAGCCCGATCAGCTCGGGCACGCGGATGTCCGCGCCGACCGACTTCGCGCCGTTGAGCGTGAAATTGTTGTCCTGCACGCCATGGCCGACATTGCGTGCGATACGCACGCGCTCCCACACCAGAGCGATCCATATGCCGAGCACCTTCAGCTCGAACCACGGCCGGCGCCAGAACGGCATGGTGCGGCGGTGCCAGGCGGCCCAGTTGACGAAGAACAGGATGTGGCGGGCCTCCTCCTGCATCACCGGCTCGAAGGTGGCGACGAGCTCGGGCGGAAAGAAGCCCGAGCGGCGGGCGGACTCGAACAGGCCGAAGGCAAAGAAGCTGTCGATGCACTCGCTGTATCCGGTGCGCGTGAACGCCCACTCGGGATCGCGCGGCGTCAGGTACTCCGGCTCGGGCGCGAGACTGATGCCGTAGGCCTGCACGAGATTTGACAGCACGCGCTTGTGCCGGCCTTCCTCGAAGGCATTGAGCTCGATCGCCTCGCGCAGCAGCGGATCGCGGACCAGCGCGGCGTAGGATGCGACATTCAGCCGTGCCCGCCCCTCGGTCTGCACTGCGACGTCCCAGATCGGCAAGCTGACGAGCCGCTCACGAGCCTGCGCATCGAGCTGCGGCCAATCGATCACCGCGGGCTTGTAAGGATTGAAGGTATCGAGCAGCGTGCGGCAGAAGAGCGTCTTGTGAGCCTCGCTCCCGCGCCGAATCGGTGCCTCGGGCGTGGAGGCTTCGACGGAGCTCATGCGCTCACCCCGGGTCGCGGCGCCTCGCCCGTGCGGCGCGCCACTCGCGGCAGTGCGGGACTTCCCGAAGTGGCGAAATCGGCGAAACCGCCGAGACGCAGCGACGCCTCGCGGCAGGCAGCGATGACCTGTGGGGCGGTGAGCGCCTGCAACTCCTCGGCATAGCGGTAACCGCGGGCCGCGCCGGGGTACGCTCCCGTCGCGGGATGGAGATAGATCTCGCTCACTCCCTCCGGCATCTGACGGACGAGCCCGGCGAGTCGCGCCGCCGTCATCCTTCCGGACCAGCGAAGCCCGAAGGTGTGCTCCGCTACGAGCAGGTGGGCCGTGGCGAGTCGCCGCCGCAGCGCCAGCGCAAAGGGAACCGTCAGCGCGGCGGAGACGCTCCAGGCGCGCGGCTCCACCTTGCGCAACACCGCTGCGGGCTCGAGCGGCAAGCGTACCGCACGCAGACCGAAACGCGCGCCGATCGCCACTATCAGCTGGCCGACGAGCGGATGGAGGTGAAAATGCAGGTGCGCGTTGCAGTGATCGAGCGCGAGACCGCTGTCGCCGAACGCGGCGAATTGCGCACCGATTTCCGCAGCCAGCTGCCGCCGCGCCTCGCGGCTCGCCATGATCCGGGTGCCGAGCACGGCGGGATTCGACAGGAAGGTCCCCTCATGGTTGAGGAGCCGTGACACGGCGTGCGCAGGCAGCACCGGCCTGCCCTGTAGCAGCGTGAGATGCAAGCCGACGCGGAGCGAATTCAGCCGGCGTGCGCGCGCGATCGCATCCCCGGCCGCCGGCGCCGCGATCATGAGACTCGCCGCGGTCAGGACGCCGCTGCGATGGGCCGCTTCGACCGCATCGTTGACCTCGGGAGCGGCACCGAAATCATCGGCGGTGATGATGAGCCGTTTCAAACCGCGTCCCGGCGCGAGCGCAGGAAGTGGAAGAACTCCACCCCCTCCAGCAGGCGGCGCTTCATGATTTCCGGACTGGTGAACATCTCTGCCACGATGGAGGCGATCTTCGAGGGGCGAAAATAGAACTTTCTGTAGAAGTCCTCCACGGCCTGGAAAATCTCGCCGTGGCTGAGGTGCGGGTAGTTGAGTGCGGCGATCTGTGTTCCGTGTTGGGTGAGCAGCTCGCTCTCCTCGTGGTACAGCCAGCCATTCTCCTTCGCCTGTCGATAGAGAAAGGTGCCGGGATAGGGTGCGGCGAGCGACACCTGGATGGTGTGCGGGTTGATCTCCTTGGCGAACTCCAGGGTCTCGCGGATCGTCTCGCGCGTCTCCCCCGGCAGTCCGAGAATGAAAGTGCCGTGGATGAGAACGCCCAGGTCGTGGCAGTCGCGCGTGAACCGGCGCGCGAACTCCACCCGCATGCCCTTCTTGATGTTGAACAGGATCTGCTGATTGCCGGATTCATAACCCACCAGCAGCAAGCGCAGCCCGTTGTCTCTCATGACCTCGAGCGTCTTGCGCGGCACGTTGGCCTTGGCGTTGCACGACCAGGTCACGCCGAGCTTGCCGAGCTCGACCGCCAGTGCTTCGACGCGCGGCAGGTTGTCGGTGAGCGTGTCGTCGTCGAAGAAGAACTCGCGCACCTGCGGAAATGCCGCCTTGGCCCATTTCATCTCCGCGACCACGTCCTCGACGGAGCGCACGCGGTACTTGTGGCCGCCGATGGTCTGCGGCCACAGGCAGAACGTGCAGCGCGACTTGCACCCGCGGCCGGTATAGAACGAGACATAGGGATGCTTGAGATAGCCGCTGAAATAGTTCTCGACCTTGAGGTCGCGCTTGTAGACCGGCGTGACCCACGGGAGCTCGTCCATGTTCATGAGCGTCTCGCGCGGTTCGTTGTGCACGATGACGCCTGCGCGGTTACGCCAGGAGAGACCCTTGATGTCGGCCCAGGGCCGATCCTCGGCCACCTCCTTGATGGTGAAATCGAATTCGTTGCGTGCGACGAAATCGACCGCCGGCGCGCCCTCGAGGCTCTTGCCAGGGTCAACCGCGACGTGCGCCCCGATGAGCCCGATCTTTACCTGCGGATTCACTGCGCGGATCTTCTCCGCGGTCGCCACGTCCGCCCTGAACGAGGGAGTCGAGGTATGCATGACCACGAGGTCGCGGTTACTGATCTCGGCGACGATGTCCTCGAAAGAGAGCCCAGCGGGCGGTGCATCGATCAGCTTCGAGCCCTCGACCATTGCTGCGGGCTGCGCGAGCCAGGTGGGGTACCAGAACGAGCGTACCTCGCGCGTCATCTGGTAGCGCGCGCCGGCGCCACCGTCGAAGCCGTCGAAGGAAGGTGGGTGAAGAAACAGTGTTCTCACGGCCGCTCACTCAGTTGGGAATCGGGTGGATCGAGCCGTCGCGCGCTACGCGGTAACGGCCGTCGCGCCAGTACACGCGACGTGTCGTGAAACTCCAGCACCACAGGACGAGGCCGAGGAGGTCGCTGACAGCCACCAGCCATAGCTGCCCCGGGGGCGATCGCGAGCGGCGTGGAGCCGAATTTATCATCAGGCGCGCCGCCGCCGTGATCGCGACCATGGTGAGCGAGGCCACGCTGAAGCTGGCAAGCACGCTGCCGGCGATAGCCACCGGAAGCCCGAAGGTGAGGCCACCGAGGGCAAAGCCGAGCGGCTGGACCGTGCGTATGGTACGCAGCCAGCGCAGCTCGTGCCGCACCAGATCCGCGGGACCGGCCTCGTGCACCAGCGTTTCGACCTCCACCTCGGACAGCACGGTACGTAGCCCGGCGCGCCTGGTGAGCTCGCCGAGGCGGTAATCGTCGGGCAGCTGATTGGCGATCGCCCGGAATCCGCCAATGCGTGTCAGAGTGTCGCGCCGCAGGGCGATCGTGGCGCCAAAACCAAAGGCACGCGAACCCAGCGCCGCGGCCACGCGCACCGAAGGCATGAACCACTCGTTGATGAACATCGAGGCGAGCAGCGACCAGGGCCCGGGGCGCGGACGGCCGCGATAGGGACAGGTCACGATGCCGACTCTCTCGTCCAGGAGAGGAGTTATCACCCTTTCGAGATAGTCCGCCCGGACCCTGATGTCACTATCGGCAATGACGAGATAGTCGTGACGGGCGAGCGGCATCATGTTGAGGAGATTGCTGACCTTGCTGCTCGCACCGTGTTGGGCCGGGTTGACGGCTATCTGCAGGTCGAGCTGTGGAAACTCGTGACTCAGCCTGTGCACGGCTTCCAGGGCTCGGTCGTCCGGATCGCGCACTCCGAAAATAACCTGCCAGCAGGGATAGTTCTGCTCGCAGAATGAGCGCAGATGCTCGTATAGTCCCGGCTCTGCGCCGCACAGGGGTTTCAGCACGGTAACCGGTGGCAGCGTCAGCGGCTGCCGCACACCCGCGGTCCGACCAACACGCACCGCGATAGCCGCGGCGATGGTGTAGCCCATGGCCGCGGCCGCGAGCGCGGTGCCAAGTCCGCTGAGGCAGAGCTGAGCCGGGCTCACCGCGGCAACCTTGCTGTGGAAGCTCTGGGGGTCGGAGGTATCATCTCGCGCACTGTACACGTGCGCCGGCACTGCGGAGTAGCTTCGTTGACAGACCAGTTTCGGGAGTTGCACAACCACATGGACGAGAGCGCGCTCGATTCCGAGCCGCTCATACTCGTGGACGATGCGGACCGCGAGATCGGCCATCTGGACCGGGCCAACTGCCATGCAGGGAACGGTGTCCTGCACCGCGCCTTTTCGCTGCTGATATTCAACGGCAAGGGTGAGCTGCTGTTACAGCAGCGCGCGGCCGGCAAGAGACTCTGGCCGTTGTACTGGTCCAACAGCTGCTGCAGCCATCCGCGACGCGCGGAGAGCATGGAAACTGCCATTCACCGCCGCCTGATGCAGGAGCTGGGGCTCGCCTGCCCGCTGCATTTTCTGTTCAAATTCCAGTACCAGGCGCAGTTCGATGCGGTCGGGGCCGAACGCGAGCTCTGCTCGGTCTTCATCGGGCGTAGTCACGCGCACGTGAGGGCGAATCCGCGCGAGATCAACGCCTGGCGCTGGATCAGTACGGCTGAGCTCGAGGCACAGATGGACAGTGCGGAAGCGTGCCGGTTCACTCCCTGGTTCAGGATGGAGTGGGAACGGATCTGGCGTGAGCATCGACCGGCGGTGCTCGCGCTGCGATAACCTCGGTAACTACGACCTCAGGAGGGCAGATTGGGCATTCCGTTGCTGCAGATGTACCGCGTCGGCCGCTATGTACTCACCCGCAAGCTGCGCGGTCAGGAGCGTTATCCGCTCGTGCTGATGCTCGAGCCGCTGTTCCAATGCAATCTCGCCTGCGCCGGCTGCGGCAAGATCGATTATCCAAAAGAGATACTGCAGCAGCGCATGAGCGTGACCGACGCGCTGCGGGCGGTCGATGAATGCGATGCGCCGGTCGTGTCCATCGCCGGCGGCGAGCCGCTCGTGCACCGCGAGTTGCCGCAGATTGTCGCCGGCATCGTTGCCCGAAAGAAATTCGTCTACCTCTGCACCAACGCCATCCTGCTCGCGCGCCATATCGATGAGTACCAGCCTTCACCCTACCTGACCTTCTCGCTCCATCTCGATGGCAATCGCGAGCGTCACGACGAGTCGGTGTGCCAGGAAGGCGTGTTCGACAAGGTGATCGCGGCGATCGCGCTGGCCCGTGCCCGCGGCTTCCGCGTGACGGTCAATTGCACTCTGTTCAACAACGCAGATCCGGACGAGGTGGCGGAGTTCTTCGATACCGCCATGCAGCAGGGGATCGAGGGCATCACTGTGTCACCCGGCTACAGCTACAGCCACGCGCCGCGTCAGGATGTCTTCCTGGCGCGCAACGCGAGCAAGTCGCTGTTCCGTGAAATCTTCCGCCGCGGCCGCCAACGGGGTACGCGCCGGCGCTGGTCGTTCAACCATTCGGCGCTGTTTCTCGATTTCCTGGCCGGCAACCAGGCATACCAGTGCACGCCCTGGAGCAATCCCACCTACAACATCTTCGGCTGGCAGCGGCCCTGTTATCTGCTCTCCGATGAAGGAAACGCCCGCAGCTTCCGTGCGCTGATGGAGGAAACGGACTGGCAACGCTACGGAGTAGGTCGCAACCCACGCTGTGACAACTGCATGGCGCACTGCGGGTACGAAGGGACCGCGGTCAATGACGCCCTCGCGCATCCGTTGAAGGCACTGAGCGTGCTACTCCGCGGCCCGCGCTTGACCGGTCCCCTGGCTGCCGATCCACCGGTTCTGTACTCCGAGGGCGAGCGCCCCGACGGTGTCTCCGTTCCACTCAGCGCGGTCCGGCGCGCCCGCAGCGACACGGCGCGGGCGGCGGAGCTGCAGTGATCCAGTCTGCGGCGGATCTCACCCTGGTAAAGGACTGGCAGGCGCGCATGGAGCACGCACTGTCGGAGCGGCTGCCGACCAGCGACGCAGAGCCCACGCGACTGCACGCCGCCATGCGTTACTCCGTGCTCGATGGCGGTGAGCGGGTTCGCCCGTTGCTGCTTTTCGGCACCGCCCGCACGCTCGGGATTTCCGAAGCGGAGGTCGAGGCCGCGGCGTGCGCCATCGAGTTGGTTCACGCCTACTCGCTCGTGCACGATGACCTGCCGGCACTGGAGGATGACGCGGTGCGCTGCGGCCGGCCCGCCTGTCACAAGGCATATGACGAAGGCACTGCGGTGCTCGTCGGCGATGCCCTGCAGTCTCTCGCGTTCCAGTTGCTGGCGGGCGATGCGGCACTGCCGGCATCAGTGGATGTGCGGCTGCGGCTGATTTCGCTGCTCGCCGAGGCGATCGGCGCGAGCGGTCTGACCGGGGGGCAGTCGCTCGATGTCGAGGCCAGGAGTCAGCGGCGGAGCGCGACCGAGGTGGAAGCCATGTACGAGCGGCGAACCGGATCGTTGATCCGCGCCAGTGTGCTGATGGCCGCCGCGTGCGCGCCGCAGCTCGGCTCGCGGCTGCAGGAACCGCTCGGCAGGTTTGCTACGACTCTCGCGCTCGCATTGCAGATCCAGCGCATTGGCGGCGCTCCCTCGGGCGAGCGTCGGCAACGGCTGCGCGCGGAGGCTCTCGAGGCGCTCTCTCCTCTTGGGCCGGCAGCCGACCCGTTACGAGGGCTCGCGGACTGGCTGCTCTGCCGCGACTCCTGAGCCGCCGCTACTGCCCGGCCGCGGCTCGCAGCAGTTCGGGGTTCTGGCTCGACCACCACCGCTCGATGCTCTCGAGCAGCCCCGCAGCATCGAGCCGCGCAGCAGCGAGACAACTCTCACGCGAGCCGCGCCCGCCGAAGCGCTCGGGAATGCCCAGTTGCAGCAGCGGCAGGCCCGATGCGCCTTGCACCAGCCACTCGGCGACACCTGCACCGGCGCCTCCAGGGGTGACGTTGTCCTCGATCGTGACCAGTGCGCGGTGTCGCACGCACAGTGCCGTGAGCAGCTCCGCATCGAGCGGCTTGACGAAGCGCATGTTGACGAGCGTCGCATCGAGCGTTTCGGCCGGTCCGCTGGCGGCGTGCAGCAGCGCCCCGAATACCAGCAGTGCCAGACCGCTGCGGCCTTCGCGGCACACCCGGGCACGACCGAGCGGCAGCGGCGACACCGCCGCGGCTGCCGCTACGCCGGCTCCTGTCCCGCAGGGATAGCGCACCGCCGCCGGTCCCGGCAGCCCGCTTGCGGTGTAGAGCATCTGCCGGCATTCGTTCCCGTCGGCCGGCGCCATGATGGTCAGGTTGGGGATGCAGCGCAGGTAGGATAGGTCATAGGCACCGTGATGAGGGGCATCGTTCTCACCGACGAGGCCCGCATGATCTACCGCCAGCACGAGCGGCAGTCGTTGCAGGGCTGCATCGTGGATCAGCTGATCGTAGGCTCGTTGCAGGGCTGTGGAAGAGAACGCGACCACGGGCTTGAGCCCCTCGGCCGCAAGCCCGGCGGCAAAAGTGAGTGCGTGCTGCTCCGCGCTGCTCACATCGAAACAACGCTCGGGAAATCGTGCGGCAAATTCGCGCAGCCCCGCGTGCATCGTGGGCGTCACCAGGAGGATGGCCGGATCCGTCGCCGCGATGTCACACAACCACTGCGCGAACACCTCGCCGTACCCTGCCGTCGTGCCCGCCTGCGCCGGGAGGCCCAGGGGGACTGCACGCGGTCCTGGGGGCTCGGCAGGCGTCAGGTTAGGGCGCGCGGGGGCTGCGGCTGTCGGTGCAGCCCTGCAGGTCAGCACGTGCAGGAGCTGCGGACCGTGCAGTCGCTTGAGATTGCTCAGTGTTGCCACGAGAACGGCGAGGTTGTGGCCGTCCACGGGCCCGATGTAGTTGAAGCCAAGCTCCTCGAAGATCGTCCCCGGCAGCATCATCCCCTTCAGATGCTGCTCGGACCGTCTTGCCAGCTCGCGTACGCTGGGCATCGGGCCCAGCACTCTCTTACCGCCGGCGCGCAGCTGCGTGTACAGCGGTCCCGAGAGGACGCGGGCGAGCTGATCGGAAAGCGCGCTGCGCTTAGCCGAGTGGGCGGGATCACTGTCCTCGAGTATCACCAACATGTCCGCCGGCAGAGCGCCGGCATGGTTGAGGGCCTCGAACGCCATGCCCGCGGCCAGGGCCCGCTCGCCGATGACGGCCACGGTGCGCCGCGGCTCAGCGCGCCGCGCAGCCGCGACGGCCATCCCGAGCGCCGCGCCGATGGCACTGCCGCCCGCTCCCTGGTCCTGCCACACGATCCGGTCGGCAGTTGTGTCGAAAACATAATGGAGGGCGATGGCCAGCTCGAGGGCTGCCGGCCCCGCCATCGGGTCGTTGGCGGAGGCTGTAAGGTTGTGACTGAGCCGTCCGCGCAGCTCCGCCGCGAGCGAGGGGAGCTGGGCGACTGTGAGACTCTTGAGGTTCGCCGGCAGCTCGAGCGAGTGCAACAGGCCGCGGCCGTCATCCCGGGTCATGCGCGCAGTCTACACCTCGTTCCCGCGACGCTTGCCTTGAACTGCATCGTTGCGCAAGACTGGACCTGTGCGGGGCGTTCCTTTGAGGTCCCGCGACCGCGCGAGCTTCCAGATGGACACCGGAAATTCCTCCGCAGACTTTCAGGACCGGATACTGCCGTACGTCTCGCGAACCTTTGCGTTGACGATACCGCAGTTGCCGCAGCCTTTGCGCACTGCGGTGACCAACGCGTACCTGTTATGCCGCATTGCGGACACCATCGAGGACGAGCCGGCGCTGCCACCCGCCGAGACCCGCCTCTACCTGCAGCGTTTTACCGCGGTGGTCCGCGGTACCGAGCCGGCGGTACCGCTGGCGCGCGAGCTGGCGCGGCGGCTCTCCGAGCGCACCCTGCCGGCCGAGCGCGAGCTGGTGAGCGGTATGGAGCGTGTGGTCGCACTCACCCAGGGTCTCGGTGAGTCGCGCGCCGCCATTCAGCGCTGCATCGAGGTGATGTCTCACGGCATGCATCATTTTCAGCAGACGGCGAGTCTCGCAGGTCTCACGCGTTCCAGCGATCTCGACAGCTACTGCTACTACGTCGCCGGGGTCGTCGGCGAGATGCTCACCGAGCTCTTCTGCTGCCATTCGCCCGCGGTGGCGCTGCAGCGTACCGCACTGCAGGAGTTGTCGGTGTCGTTCGCGCAGGGACTGCAGCTCACCAACATCATCAAGGACTTCTGGGAGGACCGCAGCCGCGGCGCATGTTGGTTTCCCGAGGAAGTCTTCGCCCGCCACGGGGTCGAGCTCGCCCGGCTCTCGCCGCAGGGCTCCGACGCGCGCTTCCATGCCGGCGTGCGCGAACTGGTGGCGGTAGCTCACGGCCACCTGCGCAATGCGCTCGCGTATGCGCTGCTGCTGCCGGCGCGCGAGCGCGGCATCCGGCTGTTCTGCCTGTGGGCGATCGGGCTTGCCGTCCTGACGCTGCGCAGGATCGCGGCGCGCCCGGGCTACACCCGCGGTGAGCAGGTGAAGGTCTCCCACTCCGAGGTGCTGCTCATACGGCTCGCGACGAGCGCCGCGGTGCGCAACGATCGGGTGCTGCGGCGCATGTTCGAGTACGCCGCGCGCGGGCTGCCGCTCAGCGCCCCGCTCGCGATGCGCCGGGCGGCGAATCGCGCGGCACTCCTGGCGCAGGCGGCGCATGAGGAGCAGCCGCCCGCGGCGCGCCACGAGCGCAGCGTCGGCCGCAGCGAAAGTCAGGCACGGTGAGGCGACCTCGACCGGCACCGGATCTGCTCGCCCCCCGCTCCCCGAGCGCGCTCGAAGGCGGGTTCGGCGTGCACGCGCCGGCCGGTGCTGCCTCTCGCGCGCCGCTCGCTCGGGCCATCGAGTCGGCCCGCGACGCCTTGATTCACCGGCAGACACAGCAAGGATGCTGGCAGTTCGAGCTCGAAGCCGACTGCACCATTCCCGCCGAGTACATCATGATGATGCACTTCCTCGGCGAGATCGATGCGCAACTCGAGCAGAAGATTGCCGTGTACCTGCGTGCACACCAGGCGGATCACGGTGGCTGGCCGCTGTACCACGGCGGTGATTTCAACATCAGCTGCAGCGTCAAGGCCTATTTCGCGCTGAAGCTGGCCGGGGACAGCCCCGAGGAGCCGCACATGGTGCGGGCGCGCGCCGCGATTCTGCATCATGGCGGTGCCGCGACGACCAATGTCTTCACGCGCATTGCGCTCGCGTTGTTCGGGCAACTGCCCTGGCGCGGGGTGCCCTATATCCCGGTGGAGATCGTGCTGCTGCCGCGCTGGTTCCCGTTCAATCTCTACCGCGTGTCGTACTGGTCGCGCACGGTGATGGTGCCGCTCACCATCCTGTGCACGCTCAAGCCCCGCGCGAGCAATCCGCGCCAGGTGCAGATCCGCGAGTTGTTCACCGTAGCGCCCGAGGAGGAGCGCAGCTACTTTCGCCGGCCTCTCGGGCACACCACGCCGCTGACGCGCCTGTTCCTGATCCTCGACCGGCTCGGCCGCATGCTCGATCCGCTGATCCCACGTGCGCTGCGCGCGCACGCGCTGCGCCGTGCGGAAGCCTGGACGCTCGAACGGCTGAATGGCGAGGATGGCCTCGGTGCCATCTTTCCTGCGATGGTGAATGCACTGGAGATGCTGACCTTGCGCGGCTATCCAGCTGATGACCCGCGGCGCCGCGCCGCGCGGCGGGCGCTCGATCAGCTCCTGGTCATCGAGGGGGCGAGCGCCTATTGCCAGCCATGCTTCTCGCCGGTATGGGACACGGCACTCGCGAGCCTCGCGCTGGAGGAAGACGGCGCCCCGAGCTCGCTCGCGGCGGCATTACGCGGGCTCGAGTGGCTGTTGCCGCGTCAGCTGCTGGAAGCCGACGGAGACTGGCGATTGCGCCGGGCGGACCTCGCGGGGGGAGGCTGGGCATTCCAACGGGCGAACCCGCACTACCCCGACCTCGATGACACCGCGGTGGTGGCCTGGGCCATGCATCTTTCCGGTAACCGCGAGCGCTACTCGCACGCCGTGAACCGCGCGCTCGACTGGCTCCTCGGCATGCAGAGCCGCAATGGCGGCTTCGCGGCCTTCGATGTGGACAACACCGATTACTACCTGAACGAGATCCCCTTCGCCGACCATGGGGCGCTCCTCGACCCGCCGACGAGTGATGTCACGGCACGCGTCGCGAGTGCCCTCGCCCTGGTGGGCCGGCCCCAGGACGCAGCGCCCCTCGCGCGCGCGCTGGCGTTCCTGCGAGCGCAGCAGGAGTCCGATGGATCGTGGTTTGGCCGCTGGGGGACGAATTACGTGTACGGGACCTGGTCGGTGCTCACGGCGCTCACTCAGGCCGGCATCCCCTGCGATGATCCGATGGTGCGGCGCGCCGTCCGCTTTCTCGAGTCGCGGCAGAATGGCGATGGTGGCTGGGGCGAGAGCAACGACAGCTATGTGCCCGAACGCACCCACAACGCCGCGCCGAGCACGCCGCACCAGAGCGCCTGGGCATTGCTCGGGCTTCTGGCAGCGGGAGAAGTCGAGTCCGAGGCGGTTCGGCGCGGCATCGAATATTTGCTGCGCACGCAGCAGCCGGACGGATTGTGGAGCGACCCGGGCTTCACGGCTCCCGGTTTTCCACGGGTGTTCTATCTGCGCTATCACGGTTACTGCGCCTACTTTCCGCTGTGGGCACTCGCCGCCTATCGCAGCCGGTTGCCGGTCGGAACCCTGCATTGAATGGACTCGGAATCGTCGCAGCGCTCGCTGCCGAGGCGCGGCCACTGGGTACCGGGAGTAAAGGCGCCGACGGCGCGCTCAAGCTCGCCGACGGCACCCTTCTCGTAGTAAGCGGCGTAGGCGTTTCGGCGGCCGCTGCCGGCGCCCGCCGCCTTGCCGCATCTGGTGCCAGGGCTCTCATCAGCTGGGGTGTCGCCGGGGGGCTGGACCCGGGGCTCGCGGCCGGGACGCTGGTGCTGCCGCGCGAAATCATTTCGCCGGACAACGTCTCGTTCGCGACTGCGACGGACTGGCGTGAGCACGTGAGATCGGCCATCGAGGCTCAATATGCGGTGTGCACCGGCTCGCTCCTCACCTGCCGCGCACCGCTCGGCTCCGTTGCGGCCAAGGCGCGCGCTTTCCGCGAGACGGCGGCGGTCGCCGTCGACATGGAGAGCTCCGCCGTCGCCGAGGTCGCCGCCGCACAGCGCATACCGTTTCTCGCCGTGCGCGCCATCGTCGATGCCGCTGCGGACGAGATACCGGGGGCCGCACTGATGGCGGCGACGGCCGGCACGGCCACGCTGCGCATCGGCCGGCTGCTGGCCACTCTTGCCCGCGCCCCTGGCGAGCTTCCCGCGTTGATCCGCCTGGCGGGCCGTTACGGCCGCGCGTGTCGCGCGCTTTCCGCCGTCGCACGCAGCGGCGCCCTGGCACCACAGGCTTTGCACCCCATGACAGGCGGCGCACTCACGTGAGGGCGCTGATCACGGGAGCGACGGGCTTCGTTGGCTCGGCGGTGGCGCGCGCGTTATGCCAACGGGGCTGGCAGATCAGGGCCCTGGTGCGGCCGGGTGCCGACCAGCGCAATCTGCGGGAGCTGCCCGTCGAGCTCGCGAGCGGAGATCTCGGCGATCCCGCGGCGCTCGCAATGGCCCTGAGTGGCTGCGAAGCGCTCTTCCATGTGGCCGCCGACTACCGGCTCGGCGTGGCGGACCCGGAGCCGCTCTACCGATGCAACGTGCAAGGAACCCGCAACGTCATCGGCGCCGCGCAGCGCGCGGGGGTGGCGCGCATCGTCTACACGAGCAGCGTCGCCACCGTTGGCTTACCCGGCGATGGCTCCCCCGGCAACGAGGACACCCCGGTCACGCTGGCTGACATGATCGGTCACTACAAACGCTCGAAGTTTCTCGCCGAGGAGCTCGCGCGCGAGTTCGCGCGCGCTGGCGCCCCGGTCATCATCGTCAATCCCTCCACGCCCATCGGACCTGGCGATATCAAGCCGACCCCGACGGGGCAGATGGTCCTCGACGCTGCAGCCGGCAGGACGCCGGCCTATGTCGACACCGGTCTCAACGTCGTGCACGTGGACGATGTCGCGGCGGGTCATCTGCTGGCGCTCGAGCGCGGGCGGATCGGCGAGCGTTACATCCTCGGGGGTGAGAACCTGGCACTGCGCGAGATTCTCGTGCAGATCTGCCGCCTCGCCGGACGCGGCCCACCGCGCATCCGGCTACCGCATTCGGCCCTGCTGCCGGTCGCCTACGCCGCGGAGGCCTTCGCGCGGCTCACCGGGCGCGGCACGCGGGTGACGGTGGAAGCGGTGCGCCTCGCCCGCAAGCACATGTATTTCTCCAGCGAGAAGGCGGTGCGCGAGCTCGGCTACAGCTGGCGGCCGCCGGCGCTCGCTTTCGAAGATGCGCTCGGGTGGTTCCGGGAGCAGGGAAAACTGCCGTCCGCGTTGGCGCGTGCGCGTTGATGGAGCGCCATTCTCGATCCGCGCCGCACCCTAGAACGGCGTGCCGTCCCGGCGGGTGAAACGCCCGGGAGCGTGCGGTGGGCTAAAGCAAAGGTCCACTTCGGAATCGCTGTAGTGCGCACCGTCCGCGCTGTCGCGGTTGCTGACCTCGAGGTACACCGCATCGGCGGTGCTGCGATTGATGAGCTGATGGCCGTCCTCGACGCCCGCCGGAAAGCCGGCACACATCCCCGCCCTGAGCAGCTGCTCGCCCGCTTCGGTGCGCAGCACCACCTCGCCCTCGAGGACGAACACGAACTCGTCCTCGTGGGTGTGCCAGTGGCGCATCGAGGATTCCTTGCCGGGCGGGAGCACCGTGTGATTGATGCCGATGCGGGTGAGCCCGAGCGCATCCCCGATGCGGCGTTTGGAGCGCGGCAGCACGCGCGAGCGATAGGGCTCGGGGTAACCGCTGCGGTTGACTGCTTCGACGCTGCGTGGATCGAGGGCCGGTTTGCGCGCTGACATGGTTGACTCCCGCTCGTCTGCCACGGTTGACGGACACCGCGGTGCTCGGGGAGCATGCCACAAGCTTCATGCCCGAGACATTCGCTGACGTCGGCCATTGCGTCGATGCGGTGCTGCACCGCGTGGGGCCGCGCGTGGTGCTCGCCCTTCCGCTCGGCATCGGCAAGCCGAACCCGCTCGCGAATGAGTTCTACCGCCGCGCGCGGCGCGACCCGGGGATCGAGCTCACGATCCTCAGCGCGCTTTCGCTCCTGAAGCCGCTGGCGCGCTCGGCACTCGAGGCGCGGCTGCTGGAGCCACTCAACGCCCGCATATTCGGCAGCTACGTCGAGCCGGACTATGCACGTGATCTGCGCGCCGACCGACTGCCGGCCAACGTGCGCGTCGTGGAGTTCTTCCTCGCGCCGGGGGCCTTTGTCCACTCGGGCCACGCCCAACGGCACTATCTGAGCGCCAACTACACCCACGTCGCCCGCGATGCGCTCGCCCGCGGCGTCAATGTCATCGCGCACCTGCTCGCGCGGCGCGTGGTGAATGGCGAGTTGCAGCTGAGCTTCGGCTCCAACCCCGACGTGATCGTCGACCTGCTGCCGCTTCTCGGCCCGGCGCGGCGCGCCGGCCGGGACATCGTGATGGTGGGCGAGACGCACGCGCAGATGCCCTTCATGAGCGGGCACGCTCAGGTCGCCCCGGCGCAATTCGACTACCTGGTGGATGATCCCCGTTACGACTACGACCTTTTCGGTCCGCCGCACGCGGCGATCGGCACGGCCGAGCACGCCATCGGGCTGCACGTGAGCGGACTGCTGCGCGATGGCGGCACGCTGCAGGTCGGGATCGGTGAGCTCGGCGGCGCCGTGGTATATGCGCTGCTGCTGCGGCACCAGCAGAACGCCACCTGGCGCGTCGCGCGCACCGCGCTCGGCGGGAGCGCCGCGGCGGCGCTCATCGAGGCGGAAGGCGGCCAGGAACCGTTCGTGTCGGGCCTGTTCGCCTCCTCGGAAATGTTCGTCGATTACCTGCTCGAGCTCTACCGCGCCGGCGTGCTGCGCCGCCAGGTGTACGACTGCCTGGCGCTCGAGCGGCTCGTGGCGGCCGGAACGGTCACCGAGCGCGTCGATGAGCGCATTCTCGAGCGCCTGCTCGAGGCCGGCGCGGGCCCGCGACTCCAGAGGGACGAGTTCGCCCTGCTGCAGCATCACGGAGTGTTCCTTGATGCAGTGCAGTTCGATGCCGGACGCATACGCCTGCCGGGTGGGGAGTGGCTGACGGCCGACCTGGCGGACGCCTCGAGCCGCGCGCGCCTCGCGCCATGCCTCGGCCGCGGGTTGCGCAATGGACAGGTGCTGCATGCGGGCTTCTTCCTCGGCCCACGCGGCTTCTACGCTGCGCTGCGTGAGCTGCCGGAAAGTGAGCGCGCACGCTTCTGTATGCGCGGCGTCGGTTTCGTCAATCAGCTCTACGGCGAGGACCAGGAGCTGCGCATACTGCAGCGCCGCACCGCGCGCTTCGTCAATACCAGCATGATGGTCACCTTGCTCGGCGCGGCGGTGTCGGACACGCTCGCGAGCGGCCGCGTGGTGAGCGGCGTGGGCGGCCAATACAACTTCGTCGCCATGGCCCATGCGCTACCGGACGCACGCTCGATCCTGTGCCTGCGTGCCACGCGCAGCCAGCGTGGCCGTACGACCTCTAATCTCCTCTGGAGCGAAGGCAACGAGACCATTCCGCGTCACCTGCGGGACATCGTGGTGACCGAGTACGGCGTCGCCGACCTGCGCGGCCGCACTGATGAGGAATGCATTGCGGCGCTGCTGAACATCAGCGACTCGCGCTTTCAGGAGCCGCTGCTGGCGCGAGCCCGTGCCGCCGGCAAGATCCGCGCGGACTACCGCATTCCCGAGGCATTCCGCAACAACACTCCCGCACGGCTCACGCGTGCGCTCGACGCTTCGCGCGCCGCAGGCTACTTCAGCGAGTATCCGTTCGGCACCGATCTCACCAGGGAGGAGATCGCGCTGGCGCGCGCGCTGCGGCTCCTCGACAGTTGGACTGGCAGTCCATGGGCGCGGCTGCGCACGGTCGCCGCCGCGCTCGCACACGGCGCTGGCGGGAGACACGCGGCGGCTCTCAGTCGCATGGGACTCGCGCAGCCGCACGGCCCGAGCGAGCGGCTGCAGCGCCGACTGCTGGCTCTCGCGCTCGAACGCAGTGCCGGGAGCTGAGCATCAACTCGCTATTTGCCGTCAGCGCCGGCGCCGTCCCCCCGAGCGTGCCCGGGCGCGCTTCGCCGCGGCCCTGAGCGTCACGGCTTTTTTTACCATCCGGCGTGCAGCTCGCCGGGTCGCCGCGGCGGTGCGGTGCGTGGCCTGGGAGCGCGCTTTGCTGCCCGCCACGGTGCGCTTGCTTTTGCCGCCCCTGGACGCCGCACCTCTCCCCTTCGCCCGTTTGGGTTTCGCCCTCTTGGCGCTCCTCGCGCGGTCATGCGATCGGCCGGCAGCACGTGGCGCCGCCTTCGCGGCGGCCACAATTGGGCGCGCCGGGGGCACGGCGGCGACTCCTTCCACCCCGCGCAGCTGCTCGAGAATGGCAGGATTCTCGAGCGTCGAAACGTCCTGCGTGATCTCATCGCCGCGCGCGATGGCCTTGAGCAGCCGCCGCATGATCTTGCCCGAGCGGGTCTTGGGCAGATTGTCGGCGAAACGAATGTCGTCCGGCTTGGCGATCGGCCCGAGTTGCTGGCCGACCCAGTCGCGCAGCTCCTTGGTGAGCGCGCCCGCCTCGCCCGTCGGCCGCTGACCTCTCGTTACCACGTAGGCGAACACCGCCTCACCCTTGATCTCGTGAGGCCTGCCGACCACCGCCGCCTCGGCGACGCGCGGATGCGCGACCAGGGCCGACTCGATCTCCATCGTTCCGAGCCGATGCCCGGCGACGTTCAGCACATCGTCGATGCGCCCCATGATCCAGAAATAGCCGCCCTTGTCGCGGTGTGCGCTGTCGCCGGCCACGTAGTAGCGGTTGTTGAACTTTTCCCAATAGCCCGCGATGTAGCGATCGTTGTTGCGCCAGATGGTGCGCAGCATGGCCGGCCAGGGCTTGCGGATCACCAGGTACCCTCCGGCGTCGGGCCGTTTCACCGGATGGCCGTGGTCATCGACGATGTCCGCATCGATGCCGGGAAGCGGCTGCGTGCACGAGCCGGGCTTGGTGGCCGTTACCCCGGGCAGTGGCGCGATGAGGATGGCGCCGGTCTCGGTCTGCCACCAGGTGTCGACGATCGGACAGTGGCCGTTGCCGATGACCCGGTGGTACCAGATCCAGGCTTCCGGGTTGATCGGCTCGCCGACGCTCCCGAGCAGGCGCAGCCGGGTGAGATCGTAGTTGCGCGGCAGCTCGTCGCCGAGCTTCATCAGTGCGCGGATGGCCGTGGGCGCGGTGTAGAACACGGTCACACCGTGATTCTGACAGTTCCTCCAGAAGCGGCCGCCATCCGGAACCGTTGGTGTCCCCTCGTATACCAACACCGTCGCGCCCACGGCGAGCGGTCCATAGGCGACGTAGCTGTGGCCGGTAACCCAACCCACATCCGCCGTGCACCAGAAAACATCCTCATCGCGCAGATCGAAGATCCACTGCGTAGTGAGCTTGGTCTGCAGCAGATAGCCACCGGTAGAGTGCTGCACGCCTTTTGGCTTGCCGGTGGAGCCCGAGGTGTACAGCACGAACAGCGGGTGCTCCGCATCCACCCATTCGGGCTCGCACGATGGCGGGTGCCCCTCGATGGCCTCGTGCCACCAGATATCTCGACCCGGTTGCATGGCGATCGGCTTGCCGGTGCGGCGCAGCACGATGACGCGCTGCACGCTGGGACAGCCGCCGCTCAACGCCTTGTCGGCAGCCGCCTTCAGCTCGACCGCCTGGCCCCCGCGCCAGCCGCCATCGGCAGTGATCACCATCCGTGCCTCGGTATCTTCGATGCGGTCCCGGAGCGCTGGGGCGGAGAAGCCGCCGAACACGACCGAATGGATCGCGCCGATACGGTTGCAGGCATGCATCGCGATCACGATCTCGGGCACGAGCGGCAGGTAGATGATGACCCGGTCGCCGCGGCTCACGCCCTGGGCCTTGAGCGCGTTGGCGAAGCGGCACACCTCGGCGTGCAGCTCGCGGTAGCTCAGACGCCTGACATCGCCGGGCTCGCCTTCGAAGATGAGTGCGGTCTTGTGACCGCGCTCATCGAGATGAATGTCGAGGCAGTTGACGGAGGCGTTCAGCCGTCCGTCGCTGAACCAGCGATAGTTGGGAGCCTCGCTATCGTCGAAGGCCTGGGTGAAGGGCCTCTGCCAGCTGAGCTCGCGCGCCGCGAGCTCGGCCCAGAAGCCGACATGATCTTCGCGCGCACGCCGGCGCAGTCGCTCGGCATCTTCCGGCTTGATGCGGGCGCGCGCGGCGAATTCCGGCGGTGGTGGAAAAGTGCGCTCCTCGAGGAGAACTGACTTGATGTTCTTTTCCGCCATGCGTCTCTCCTGTACGTATCGGCGAGCATAGCCGAACGTGCAGGCGCTCTTCACGCCGCTGCCGCGAGCAGCCGCTCCATGAGATCACGCGCCTCCCGCGCGTAGCCGCCTCCGAAGAGGTTAGCGTGGTTCAGCACGTGGTAGAGGTTGTAGAGGTGCGCACGCAGCGCAGCGCCGGCGGGAAGCGGAGCTGCCGACTGGTACGCGCGGTAGAACGCTGTGCCGAAGCCGCCGAAAAGACGAGTCATGGCGAGATCGGTCTCGCGGTCGCCGTAGTAGACCGCGGGGTCGACGAGCACCGGCTCGCCGGCGGCGCTCGAGAGCCAGTTTCCGCCCCACAGGTCCCCGTGCAGGAGCGAGCAGCGTGGCGCATGCCCCGCGAGAAGTGCCGGCAGCGCCGCAAGCAGCCGCTCGCCAGGCCCGGCGAGAGTCGCGAGCCCGTGCCGCGCAGCGAGCGCGAGTTGCGGGCGCAGGCGCCGCTCGCGAAAAAATTCCACCCAGTCCTCACTCCAGTCATTGGCCTGCGGAGTGCGGCCGATGGTGTTGTCCCGCCACCAGCCGAAGCGCGGCGCGGTAACGCCGTGCAGCGCGGCCAGTCCCTCACCGAGCCGCCGCTCACAGATCTCATCCGCGCTCCCGGGCTCTATCCACTCCAGGGCCAGAAATGCCGTCGAGCCTGCGATCCCGGTTGCGAGTACTTCCGGGACCCGCAATGCGCGCGCCCGGCGCAGCTCGCGGAGGCCATCGGCCTCGGCTGCAAACGCCGGCTGCGAGGCGCTCGCGGCGAGCTTGACGAACATGGCTGAACTTCCGGCTGACCAGTAGTAGCAGCGGTTGATGCTGCCGCCCCCGATACTGCGCTCGGGTGCGCTGGCACATGCAGTGCCGGTGAGCGCCGCAATCTCCTGCGCGACGGCTGCAAAGGACTCCGTGCTCACGCCGCCGACGGGGTCGCCTGGGCCTCCGGCAATTGCGCGAGCCGCTCCGCCTGCCGGCGCAGGAATGAGCCGAAGCCCAGCCGGTCATAGAGCGCACCGAGCGCCGGCAGGTCGGGCAATTGCCGTCGCAGGGTGCTCGGGCTCGCGCCGAGGGAGAGATCGCATGCGATGCGCGTGAGCTGGCGCGCGAGGTAGACCGACTCCCGGTGCGCGGCGAGGCGCACGCCGAGCGTGCCAGCGCCGCGCAGTGGCAGGGAAGCGACGCGTGCCAGGTCGGCGTACAGCTCATCGAGCGAGCCGAACGCCTTCATGAGCGCAGCGGCGGTGCGCTGGCCTATGCCGGGCACACCGGGTATGTTGTCGATGCTGTCACCGGTGAGTGCCAGATAGTCGGCGAAGCGCTCCGGTGCAACGCCGAAATGCCGCTCGATGTCGTGATAGCCGAACTGCGAGCGGAACCCGAAATCCCAGAACAGGTCGCCATCGCGCATCAGCTGCGCCAGGTCCTTGTCGCGGCCGATGAACGCCGCGCGCACACCATGGGTGCGCATCTGCTGTGCCAGGGTGCCGATGACATCGTCCGCCTCGTACTGCGGGTCCACGAATACGGCGGTGCCCAGGTGGCGGCACAGCTCACGGCAGCATGCAAGCTGCGCGACGAGATCGGTCGGTGCGCGCTCGCGATTTGCCTTGTAGGCCGGGTAGATGCGATTGCGGTAGGAAGCCGAGCAGCGCTCATCGAAGGCCACCGCAATGTACGTGGGCCGCATGCGCTCGATGAGATCGCCTAGGAAGCGTGCGAAGCCGAACACGGCATGCACCGAATTGCCATCGCGGTCGCGCATGTCCGGCAGGATGGAGTGATACGCGCGGAAGACGTAGCACGAAGCGTCGACTAGGAAGATCACGTGGCATCGCTCCCCGGGGCCCGCGCCACTTTAGCGCCGCGTGCGGCCAGCGTCACCGCCGCGTGCGGGTGAGCTCAGCGCCGCGTGCCGCTACGATAGCCAGCGCTGGATCCGGTCGTGCAGCGGGCTCGAGCGCGGGAAATGCGCTACGAGATATTCCATCTGATCGGCGAGTACGCGGCGACCCTTGAGGAAGATGTATTCCGCGTAAGTGGGCGTGAAAGGCACTGCGATCAGCTGCATGCGCGCCTGCTCGGGAGTGCGCGAGGCCTTCTGGTTGTTGCAGCGGCGGCAGGCCGCCACGACATTCGTCCACAGGTCCGCGCCTCCCTGGCTGAAGGGGCGGATGTGATCGCGCGACAGCTCGCGCGAGGGGAAACGGCCCGCGCAGTACATGCAGAGATACGCGTCGCGCCGGAACAGGGTCTGGTTGTTCAGCGGCGGCACGTAGTCGTGGCGTGTGTTGCCGGGATTGCCGGTGTGCCCGACCGTGGCGACGATGGAGTTGACCTCGAGCACCGTGCGCCGGCCGGTGCGCGCATTGGTGCCACCGTAAAGCTCATAGAGCAGCGAGCCACACGTGTAAGCCACTTGCTCCTGGTGGTACAGTCGCGCCGCTTCCTTGTAGTCGATCCACTCGAGCGGCATCCCGGCGACGTCGGTGCGCAGCACCAGCTGCGACAGCCCGCGCGCGGCAGGCATGGCAACGATGCGCAGATCGTCCAGGAGCCCGTGATCAGCTCGCTCGAGGTCTATCCCTTGCATGGCGCGGTGTAAGATACGGCAAGTTTGTGCAAGAATTCAACATCGCAAGTTCCTATTTAGATTAAAGAATTCTTACCGCGGTCACGTTTTTGCGACCTCAATCACGAGGCGGTGAATGTCAGTAACGATTGGCGCGCTCCGCGAGAGCGCGCCCCGAGAAATGCGCGTCAGCCTGGTCCCGGAAGTGACCGACAAGCTGCTGAAGGAAGGCGCGCGCCTCCTCATCGAGCGCACAGCCGGCGAGCGCGCCGGCTTTCCCGATATGAGTTACAAGGGCGTCGACTGGGCAGCGAGTGCGAGCGAGGTGCTGCTAGGCGCCGACGTGCTGCTCACGGTGCAGCCGCTGTCGCTCGAGCAGATCGCGCAGCTGCGCGCGAGCGCGGTGCTGGTGGGTTTCATGCAGCCCTATGCACGCAGCGCGGAGGTACGTGCGCTCAAGGAGCGCGGCGTCACGAGTTTCGCGATGGAGCTGGTGCCGCGCATCTCGCGGGCGCAATCGATGGACGCACTCTCCTCGCAAGCCGCGATCGGCGGTTACAAGGCGGTACTGATCGCGGCCAACGCGCTGCAGAAATTCATGCCGATGCTGACCACTGCGGCGGGCACGATCCGGCCCGCGCAGGTGCTGATCATCGGCGCGGGCGTCGCGGGTCTGCAGGCGATCGCTACGGCTAAGCGTCTCGGTGCGGTGGTCGAAGCCTACGACGTGCGCAGCGCGACGCGCGATCAGGTGCGCTCGCTCGGAGCCAAGTTCGTCGACACGGGCGTGAGCGCCGAGGGTGCCGGCGGCTATGCGCGCGAGCTCACCGCCGAGGAGCGCGCGAAGCAACAGGAGATTCTCGATGCACGCATCGCCGCAAGCGATGCAGTGATCACCACCGCGGCGGTTCCGGGCCGGCCCGCGCCGCGCCTCATTTCCCGCGCGACCATCGAGCGCATGCGCCCCGGCGCGGTGGTCGTTGACCTCGCCGCCGAGCAGGGCGGCAACTGCGAGCTCACGCGTGCCGGAGAAACCGTCGAGCACCAGCGGGTGAAGATCGTGGGTCCGGTGAATCTCGCCGCCGACCTCGCCTACCACGCGAGCGAGATGTACGCACGCAACCTCTACAACTTTCTCAAGCCCGCACTGGTGAAGGGTGAGCTGGTGATCGACTGGAACGACGAAGTCTTCGCGCAGTCCTGTCTCACGAGCGGCGGCCAGGTGCGGCACGAACCGACTGCGCGCGCCCTGGAGGGTGCGAAATGACCGGAATGGTGGCGCTCTATATCTTCATGCTCGCGGCCTTCACCGGCTATGAAGTCATCGCGCGTGTGCCGGTGATCCTGCACACCCCGCTCATGTCGGGATCCAACTTCGTCCACGGCATCGTGCTGGTCGGCGCCATGGTCGCCCTCGGTGGTGCACAGACGCCGCTGGAGAAAACCATCGGCTTCATCGGCGTGCTGCTTGCGGCCGGCAACGCCGTCGGCGGCTACGTGGTCACCGAGCGCATGCTGGAGATGTTCAAGGCGAGCGGCGCCCGCGGCGGCCGCAGCGGCAGCGGCAGCGGCAGCGGCAGCGGCAGCGGCAGCGGCCCGAGGACCTCCTGATGCCGGGATGGTTCTCCGCGGATCTCGCGATCCAGGTAAGTTATTTCGTTACCGCGGTGCTGTTCATCATGGGGCTCAAGCGCATGAGCTCCCCGGTGACCGCGCGCAGCGGCATCCTCTGGGCCGGTGCCGGCATGGCGGTTGCCACGCTGATCACGTTTCTCTACCCCGGGATGTCCAACTACGGGCTCATCCTGCCCGCGATGCTGGTCGGCGGGGTGCTCGCAGCCTGGAGCGGGCGGCGCGTCGCCATGACCAACATGCCGCAGATGATCGCGCTCTACAACGGCATGGGTGGCGGTGCGGCAGCGGCAATCGCCGCGGTGGAGCTTTATCGCGGCGGCACCGAAGGTTACGCGAGCACGACCCTCGCGGTGGCCGGTGGCATCATCGGCGCGGTCTCCTTCAGCGGCAGCGCCATCGCCTTCGGCAAGCTCCAGGGCCTCATCACACGCAGCCTGCGCTTTCGGGGCCAGCAGCTGCTGAACCTGCTGCTGCTCATCGCCGCGCTCATTCTCGGTGCGCTCGCGATCGCGCCGGCGAGCGCGACGCCCGCGGTGGTGACCGGCTTGTTCGTGCTGGCGCTGCTGCTCGGGATCACCATGACGCTGCCGATTGGCGGTGCCGACATGCCGGTGGTGATCTCGCTCTACAACGCACTCACCGGGCTTGCGGTCGGGTTCGAAGGCTTCGTGCTCAATAACGCCGCCATGATCATTGCTGGCACGGTGGTAGGCTCCGCGGGCACGCTGCTCACGCAACTGATGGCGAAAGCCATGAACCGTTCGCTCGGCAACGTGTTGTTCTCGGGTTTTGGCGATACCGGGGGAGCGGCTAGCGGCGAGGTGACGGGCAGCCTCAAGCCCATCGAGGCGAGCGATGTCGGGGTGATGCTCGCCTTTGCGCAGAAAGTGATCGTCGTGCCCGGCTACGGCATGGCGGTCGCCCAGGCGCAGCACAAGATTTGGGAGCTCGGTCAGCTGCTCATCGACCGGGGTGTGCAGCTGCGCTTCGCCATCCACCCGGTGGCAGGGCGCATGCCCGGGCACATGAACGTTCTGCTCGCGGAAGCGGGCGTGCCCTACGATCTCATCGCGGATCTCGATGAGATCAATGCGGAGTTCGAGACCGCGGATGTCGCATTGATCATCGGCGCCAACGATGTCGTGAACCCGGTGGCGCGCACCGACAAGTCGAGCCCGATCTACGGCATGCCCATTCTGAACGCCGACAAGGCGAAGAACGTCATCGTCATCAAGCGCGGGCAGGGCGCTGGCTTCTCGGGCATCGAGAATGCGCTCTTTTATCTCGACAACACCCGCATGTTGTATGGCGATGCGCAGAAGGTCGCCGCGGAGCTGATCCAGGCGGTGAAGGCGGCAGGCTGAGACTCGCGCGCTCGCGGTTGTACACCGCTGCAGGAACGGAGAGCTCATGCATCGCAGAAAACTGCTGAAGAGCGTCGCTGCTCTCCCGCTGCTGGCGCTCGCACCACCGCTCATTGCGGCTGCGCCCGCGCCGCTGCGGCGAGTGCGTCCGGGCGAGCCGGCGTGGCCCAACGCGGCGGACTGGCGCAAGCTCGATGAGATAGTCGGCGGCGCATTGCTCGAGGTGCGTTCGCTCTTCAGCGCGTGCGAGAGCGATGGCGGCAGCGTCGGCTGCCGCGACGTGCTCGCCAACATCCAGAACCCTTTCTATATCGGCGATCAGCCGGCGGGCACGCAGGTCTCAGGCTGGCTCGATGCCTGGTCTCCCGCGCCGAGCGCGTACGCGGTGAAAGCGCGCAACAGCGCGGATGTCGCCGCTGCCATCAACTTCGCGCGCGAGCGGCGGCTGCGCCTCGCGGTAAAGGGCGGCGGTCACAGCTATCAGGGCACTTCCAGCGCACCCGACTCGCTGCTCATCTGGCTGCGCGCCATGAACCAGGTGACGGTGCACGATTCATTCGTCCCGGCGGGCTGTGCGGACAAGGTAAGCCCTGTGCCGGCCGTCAGCGCCGGCGCGGGCGCCATGTGGATCGATCTCTACGATGCAGTGACCACTCGCGGCGGCCGGTACGTGCAGGGTGGAGGGTGCACCACGGTCGGCGTCGCAGGTCTCGTGCAGAGCGGGGGTTTCGGCAGCTTCTCCAAGGGTTTCGGCAGTGCAGCGGCAGGATTGCTCGAGGCGGAGATCGTGACCGCGGATGGGCGCGTGCGCACCGTGAATGCCTGCACGGAGCAAGACCTGTACTGGGCGCTCAAAGGCGGTGGCGGCGGCAGCTGGGGCGTGTTGACCCGCCTCACGCTGCGCACGCATGAGCTGCCGGAGTTCATGGGCGCCGCCTGGGGCAAGCTGCGCGCCCAGTCGGATGACGCCTTTCGCCGCCTGCTCGATCGATTCTTCGAGTTCTACGCGGCGAACCTCTTCAACCCCCATTGGGGCGAGCAGGTGAGGATCGGATCCGACAACACACTCGAGATCTCGATGGTGTGTCAGGGACTCGACCCGAAGGAGGCGTCGCAGACCTGGCAACCCTTCTTTGCCTGGATCAACGCCGCGCCGCGCGATTTCACCATACTCGACAAGCCCGGTGCCGGTGCCAAGCCGGCGCGCCACTGGTGGGATATCGCCGGCAACCACTCCATGATCAAGGACAAGCGCGGGGGCGCCCCTGCGCACCACGGCTGGTGGGAGGGCGACCAGGAACAGGTGGGCGCCTTCCTTCACGGCTACGACTCGCTGTGGCTGCCAGCGTCGCTGCTCGAGTCCAAAGAGCGACCGCGGCTCATCGAGGCGCTCATCGCAGGAAGCCGCAGCCAGGAGATCGAGCTGCATTTCAACAAGGGGCTGGCCGGGGCTCCCGCCCCCGCGATCGCGGCGACGCTCGACACCGCCACGAACCCGGCGGTGACCAGAGCATTTGCGCTCGCGATCATGGCCAACGGCGAGGGGCCGTTGTACCCGGGAATGGGACGCACATCGGTGGATGAAGCCGGGGCGCATGCGCAGGCGCGCGCGGTCGATCAGGCGAGTGCGCAGCTGCGCCGCATCGTGCCGGACGCGGGCTCATATGTGTCGGAGAGCAACTATTTCAACGCCGGCTGGCAGCAGGCCTTCTGGGGGAAGAACTACGCGCGCCTGCGGGCGGTGAAGGACCGCTTCGATCCCGATGGCCTGTTCGTGGTGCATCACGGGGTCGGGAGCGAAGACTGGAGCGCGGATGGCTTCACCCGCCTCTCCTGAACTGCGCTGCACCCTGCGACGCACCGTATGCTGTGCCTGACACTGGGAAGATCGCGAGACATGAACTCCACACCTGATCCCGAGACCCTGACGGGCGCGCCCCGGCGCGGCGCACCTTTGCGTAGCGCATCCTGGCGCAGTGCCTGCCGGCGTGCTGCCGGCTGTGCAGTGATGCTGCTGTGCGCTGCCGCGGCGCTGGCGGCTGGACCTGCGCAAACCGTGCACAGGCCGCCGACTGCGGCGGAGGTCCTCGCCGCCTCGACTGCAGCCGACTGGCGTGCGCTCGATCCGCAGAACACGTTGTACCTGGAGCTTCCCGCCGGGCGCGTGGTCATCGAGCTCATGCCACAGTTCGCTCCCAACCACGTGGCGAACGTACTGGCGCTCACTCGTGGCCGGTACTTCGATGGCCTGTCGATCGTGCGCTCACAGGACAACTACGTGGTGCAGTGGGATGACCCCGACGGCAAGAAATCGGTAGGCGCGGCGCATCGTACGCTGGCAGCGGAATTCGAGCGCCCGCTGCGTGGGGTGTTGGTTACGAGGCTACCGGACCCCGACACCTATGCGGCGGAGGTGGGATTCGTAGACGACTTTCCCGTAGCCGCCGATCCGGCAAGCGGGCGAGCCTGGCTCGTGCATTGTTATGGCATGGTCGGCGCCGGCCGGGATAGCGATGTCGACAGCGGCGGCGGCACCGAACTGTACGTAGTCATCGGACAGGCGCCCCGGCACCTCGATCGAAACGTGACGCTGCTCGGGCGGGTGGTGTCCGGCATGGAGCGCCTGTCCGTGATGCCGCGCGGCACCGGACCCATGGGCCGCTACGAGCATGTGGAGCAGTACGTGCCGATTACCTCGGTCCGGGTGGCGGCGGACGTACCGGCGGCGCAGCGCACCTACCTCGAGGTACTGCGCACCGACACGGCGACATTCACCGCCTATCTCGAAGCACGCCGCAACCGCCACGAGGACTGGTTCAAGGTTCCAGCCGGGCGTGTCGATGTCTGCAACGTACCGGTGCCGGTGCGGCCGGCCGTCGGTGGCGGGGCGGCAAAGTAACTCGCAGGAGCGGCTGCTCGCCGCAGGTCAACGCCGCAGGGACTCGAGTCCGGGGTCCGCGCTCAGTGGTGCGGCGGCGGCCCACCATGCGGCGGCGACCCACCATGCGGCAGTGACCCCCCACGCTGCGGTGACCCACCATGCGCGGGTGGTGAATACCCGCCTGGATGCGCCTGCCGGAACTCGCGCGCGTGATCGATCATCTCCTGGCGCTGGGCGGGACTCGCGTTGCGCCAGCGCTCGCGCAGCACCTGGCGACGCTCCGGCGGAAGCTGCTGAAAGCGGCGGAAGTTCTCCCGCACCCGGTCCTGCTCCTTCGGCGGCAGCGACTGGAACCTCTGCCACTTCGAGCGTAAATCCTGCCGCTGCTCGGGCTGCAGGGTTCTCCAGTGCGAGAAGCGCTGCCGCGCCTGGTCGCGCTGGTCCTCCGACATGTCGAGCCAGCGCTCACTGCCGCGAGCGAGCGCCTGCTGCCGCTCGGCCGGCAGGGTGTTCCACTGGCCGCCAAAGTTGGAGAGCAGCCGCTGCTGCTCCGGTGAAAGATTCGACCAAGCCACGCCAGGTGAGCGTGCCACAGGCGCCGGCTCAGCCGGCAACGGCTGTGCCGGGGGCGGCTGCACATAGGCGGGCGGCGGCTGCACATAGGCGGGCGGCGGCTGCTGCGCGAAGCAAGGACCACCCGCAGCCACTGCAGTAACCAGGAGGGAAAGTGCCAGCGGCCGCCAGCGATTATCCATTGTTATGTCCTCCGGGGCCGTTCGCGGTATTCGGCGGCTGTGCCGGTCGGGGCGGTGGTGGCGTGACGGGGCTGATGCCGTCGGCGGTCTTTCCGCCGGCGTCCGGCTGCAGCAGGTAATCGGGCATCACATCCGATAGCCGGTCGACGCTGCCGAGAAATTCGAGAAAGCCGAGATCGGGCTCCTCTGTTGCCTTGTGGACGTCGTCGGCACGAGCAGCGGCGCAGCCGAGCACGAGCACGGCCAACACCGCTGAGGTCGGCCGCAGCCGCCACATCAGCTTTCACTCTGGAGATTCGGATCGGGTTGGTCGGCAGCCCACTCGTAGAACGGGCCATCCCATCCTTCCACGAGGTCCAATCCGTCCGCGTCCGCGAGCAGATCCATGTCCTCGACCCCGGTGATATGTCCCTCGAGCAGCGGGGACTCGTGCACGGTCGGCCCCCGGTGCCAGAGCAGCACCGCGAGCACCAAGGCCGCTGCTACCGCGCCCGCCGGCATGAGAGCGAATGTGCGCCACCAGCGCCGATGCCGCGGGCCCGCCGACTCCACTGCCAGCTGCCGCGCCTGGTTCAGTCGCGAGCGTGTGCGTGCGTCGATGCGCGCGACGCTCTCCTCGAGCACCGCACGGGCGTTGCGCTCGAAATCGGTCAGTAGCGAAGTCACCGGGCTCATACGTAAAAATCCCCAAGCTGCGCGCGCAGTGCCTGCACTGCGCGAAAATAATGTGTCTTGACGCTCCCCTCGGAGCAGCCCATCGCCGCCGCCGTGGCGGCTACATCGAGCCCCTCGAGCGTGCGCAGCATGAAGGCCTGCTGTTGACGCCGCGGCAGCTCCTCGAGCGCTTTCTGCAGGGCACCGACCGCCTCATCGAGCTCCAGCCGTCTCAGCGGCTGCGGCTCCGGGCTCGGCGCCTGCGAAATAGGGTCCGGCTCGTCCTCGTCCTCCTCGCCACGAAACGGCAGCCACGCGATGACGCGCCCGCGCACGGTGCGCCTGCGTTGCATGTCGCGGATGCGGTTCTCCAGTATGCGATAGAAGAGCGGCTTCCACTCCGACGCCGGCCGATCCGCGTATGCACGCGCAAGCTGGAGCATGGCATCCTGTACCGCATCCAGAGCATCGTCTTCGTGCCGCAACGCCATCTGGGCGATCTTGAATGCCTTGAGCTCGACGCCGGCCAGAAACTGGTTCAGCGCACGGGAGCGTGTCTTGGCTTCGTCCGTCAGGTCCACGTCGCCGTGTGAAGCGGCCAGCATGCTATAAGGCGACGCGAGCGTAGCAAACTCGGACATGGCGTGTATAACGCGCGCCGGCGTTCCGGGGTTGACCGCTGCTGCACTGCATAAGCCACTGATCCAGCTAATTTAACCAACGTGCCACAGATCTTCCGGGTGGCGCTCGATACCCCCCTGCGCCGGCTGTTTGATTATCTTCCGCCCAGCCGCGGCACGGTACCGCCCGCGGTCGGGGCACGCGTGCGCGTCCCCTTCGGCAGGCAGCGCCTGGTCGGTGTCATAACGGGGCTCGCCGATCACTCGGATGTGCCGGCTGCGCGCCTGCGGCCCATTCTCGAGGTGCTCGATGCCACGCCGGTGCTCGATGGCGGTTTGGGGAAACTGCTGCATTGGGCGGCCGAGTACTATCACCATCCGCTCGGGGAAGTGTTGGCAGGCGCTCTGCCGCGCGCGCTTCGCCTCGGTGCCTCGAGCGTGGCGCGCGAGGAGCGCTGGCTGCTCACCGAAGCGGGTACCGTTGGTGCCACCGCTGGCGAACCACGCCGCGCGCCGAAGCAGCGGGCGCTGGTCGAGTTTCTTCGCGAGCATGGCGCGGCTGATGCGACGACACTCGCTGCGCGCTTCGGCGCCTGGCGGGATGCCGCGCGTGCGCTCAGCGCGCGCGGTTGGATCGCGAGCGCCGAAGTCGAGCTCGAGCGCGCCCGGCCGGCGCTCACGACGGTTCGTAGCGAGGGCCCGGAACTCCTGCCGGAGCAGGAGAGTGCGGTCGCGGCGATAACCGCCTCGCTCGACCGTTTCGGTGCATTCGTGCTGCACGGTATCACCGGCAGCGGCAAGACCGAGGTCTACCTGAGAGTGATCGAGCAGGTTCTGCTCGCGGGACGGCGTGCGCTGGTGCTCGTGCCCGAGATCGGGCTCACGCCCCAGTTGCTCGAGCGCTTCCGGCAGCGCTTCGCCGCGCCGCTTGCCGTGCTGCATTCGGGACTGACCGACCAGGAGAGGCTCAGCGCCTGGCGCGATGCCTTCAGCGGCTACGCACGTATCGTGCTCGGCACCCGTTCGGCAGTGTTCGCGCCGCTTTCCGAACCCGGTGTCATCGTGGTGGACGAGGAACACGATAGCTCCTTCAAACAGCACGAGGGCGGCTTCCGCTATTCGGCCCGTGACCTTGCAGTGATGCGCGCTCGCGGTGCCGGGGTACCCGTGGTGCTCGGCTCGGCAACACCGGCACTCGAGACCTTGCACAACGTGCAAACCGCACGATACCGGCTCCTTCCGCTCGGCAGGCGTGCCACGCAGGCCCGTCCGCCCACACTCAAGCTCATCGATCTGCGCGGCCACGCCGTGCGCAGCGGTCTCTCCACACCCGCCGTGCTTGCGATCGAGCGTCATCTGGCCGATGAGGGCCAGGTGCTGGTGTTCCTCAACCGGCGTGGCTATGCACCCACGCTGCTGTGCACTGCATGTGGCTGGATCGCACCCTGCCAGGAGTGCGATGCGCGGCTCACCGTGCACCTCGCATCCGGGCGGCTCCGCTGTCATCACTGCGGCGCTGATCTGCCGCTGCCGCCGCGCTGTCCGCAGTGCGGCTTCGCGGTGAAGCCGGTAGGTCAGGGCACCGAGCGCGTCGAGGAGACACTCGGCGCGCTGTTTCCGGCAGCCGCCATCGCGCGGCTCGACCGTGACGTGGTGCGCCGCCCGGGCGATGCCGAGGGTGTGATGCGGCGCATGTCCTCCGGCGAAGCGCGCATCCTCGTCGGCACTCAGATGGTGACCAAGGGCCACGACTTTCCCAACGTGACGCTGGTCGTGGTGTTGAATGCGGACCAGGGCCTGTTCAGCACCGATTTCCGTGCCCCCGAGCGCCTCGCTCAGACCATCGTGCAGGTGGCCGGCCGTGCCGGTCGCGGCAGCCGCGCCGGTGAGGTGCTGATCCAGACCGAATTTCCGGATCATCCACTGCTGACTGATCTGCTGGCGCGAGGTTACGAGGGGTTCGCGCGCGTGGCGCTCGCCGAGCGTGCCCAGGCGGCCTGGCCTCCCTTCAGCCGCCTCGCCGCGCTGCGCGACTCGGCGCGCACGGCTGATGCCGCACTCGCCTTCCTCGCACAGGCGCGCGGGCTCGCGCGCCGTCCGCCCTCCGGCGTGCGGCTGCTGGGTCCGGTGCCGGCAGCCATGCACAAGCGCGCCGGGCGCTATCACGCGCAACTGCTGATCGAAAGCCGCGAGCGGCGGGCACTGCACGCATTTCTCGATGAGTGGCTGCCGCAGGTCGAGCAGCTGAAGAGCGCTCGCGCCGTACGCTGGTCGCTCGATGTGGACCCGATAGAGCTGTTCTGATCAAGCGCGCGCAGCCGCGATGGCGGCACAACGCCGCTATTCGGTGAACGAGGAAGCGGCGATCTCGCGCTCTACGGCATCGGCGGGCGGTGGGTGAGGAGCATGCTCATCGCACAGCCTTTCGAGCCACGACGCATTCTGCGAGTTAGGCTTGCGGGTGCAGTGCGCCGTCAGCAGCTCGGTAAAACGCCGCTTAAACTGCAGGCGCGGAAAGGCTGCCAGCACCTCCGCGATCTGCCGCGCTTCGAGTTCGCCAGGCTCAAGACCATCGACATCGGCGCCAGCGCCGAGCAGCACCAGCAAGGCCTCGGGACCTTGGCGCCGCGCAAACACCGGGTCGCCATCGTGCAACGCGACCGCATACCAGACGCGATTGGCCAGCGCCGCAGAGCCGCCGTTCTCACGAACCCACCGCTCGGCGGCGTCGGCACCGTCGACCTCGAACGAGCCCTTGGAAGTCGCGAACTCCGGCAGTAGCCCACTGTCATGGAACAGGGCGCCGATGAATGCGTCCTCCGCCGGGTAGGAGGGCTGAGAGCGTTTGAGCAGCAGGGCGCCGAAGACATACGTGCGCATGCAGTGATTGAAAAGATAGTCCGGGAATTTGACGCGTCCGAAGGCAGCGGCGCGCTGGGCCAGGGGCGTGCGAGGCAGGGCGACGCCGGCAACAGCCTCAGGGAGCTCCGCACCACCGGCCGCACGCAGGGGCAACGGCTGCACCAGCAGCATGCCGGTCCCCTTCAGGAACTCTCGTCGCCGCATCCCGTGAGCATATACCGGCGGCCGGCGGGGGTCGTCGGATCCCACGGCCAAATCTCCGAACGCTTCGGCTAGACTTTGCCGCTGCCCCCGCAACCGGATTTTCCACTTCGTGAAGCAAGAACTCGAGCAGCTGCTGCTCGCTTCCCTCACCCGGCTCGCCGGCAGCGTACTGCCGCAGATGCCGTCCGCCGACGCCGTGGTCATCGAGCGCACGCGCGATGCGCAGCACGGCGATTTCGCGAGCAACGTGGCGCTGCGTCTCGCGAAGGCGGCGCGCAGGAATCCGCGCGAGCTCGCGAGCGCCATCGTGGCGGCGCTGCCGGAAAGTCCGTTGCTCGAGCGCGCCGAGGTGGCGGGCGCCGGCTTCATCAACTTTCACCTCGCACCGCAGGCTTACGCGCGCGAGCTCGCGTCCATACACACACGCGCGGCCGCGTATGGCGAAAGCTCCCTCGGTGGGGGTGAGCGGGTGCTGGTGGAGTTTGTCTCCGCGAATCCCACCGGGCCGTTGCACGTCGGGCATGGGCGGCAGGCGGCCTATGGCGCGACACTCGCCAACATCCTCACGGCCGCAGGCTTCACGGTAGCGCGCGAGTACTACATCAATGATGCCGGGCGCCAGATGGACATTCTCGCGGTCAGCGCCTGGGTGCGTTATCTCGAGCTCGCAGGCGAAGCGCTGCCTTTTCCGGAGAACGGCTATCGCGGCGATTACGTGCGCTCGCTCGCTGCGGAGTTGCGCACCGCGTTCGGCGATGCGCTGCGGCGGCCCGCGGCCGCGGTGCGCGCCGGGCTCCCGGCGGATGCGCCGGCGGGCGACAAGGAGCTCTACATCGATGCGCTCATCGCCCGAGCGCGCGAGCTGATCGGCACGCAGGGCTTCGGCGCTGTGCTCGAGCTGTCGCTGGCGCGCATGCTGGGCGACGTGCGCGAGGATCTCGCCGAGTTCGGCGTGCAGTTCGATGTCTGGACCAGCGAGCGTGAATTCACCGAGAGCGGAGTGATCGATCACGCGCTCGCGGTGCTCGAGCGCGCAGGTCATCTCTACCGTGAAGCGGGCGCGCTCTGGTTCCGTGCCACGGCCTTCGGGGACGAGAAGGATCGGGTGGTGGTGCGCGAGAACGGTCAGAAGACCTAT
>DASYFL010000175.1:0-3329 GCA_036498445.1 Steroidobacteraceae bacterium | reverse complement strand
GCGGGATGGCTCACAGCGACCTGGCTGCAGCGCGGGCCGGCGATCGAACGCTCAGTAATAGCGCGAGCCGGGGAACCTCCAGATGAACAGCAACTCGATATTGCTGAAGCCGGGCGTGCCGTTCGCGTTGCTCACCTGGATCCAGGTATAGCGGTAGTCGAGGTCGATCAGGAAAGTCCGGCTGAGATTGGCCTGGAGCCCCGCGCCCACCTGGTAGGTGAAGCTGTTGGACCCCACCGTGGGTTGATAGCCACTGCAGATGTAGCCCCACCACGGGTCCCACCAGCAGCCGGTCTGTGGTGGGCCCGAGGCGATGTTGGTGTTGAGCCAGTTCCACCCCAGCCCCGCCGAGATCAGGGGTTTGATCGGGCGCTGCCCGAAGGTGTAAACCGCATCGAACATGAGGGTACTGAAGTCGAGGTGGCCATTCTGGATGAATGTGCTGCCGTTGGAACGTACGCTGGTGCCGTCGAAATCCGTCCCCGCCCAGCCGAAATTGAAGCCGATGGCGAGGTCCGGGCTCACGTACCAGGCCGTGCGGATCTTCACTCCGGTGGTGCTGTCGACATGGACGGTGCTGCCACCCTTGAAGTCGATGTCCTTCGATTGGATGAAGACCGGGCCGATGCCGAATTCCCAATCGCCCGCGGCGGCACTGGTGTTGCCGTAGCCCATCTGCGCTGCAGCCCCGTGCGAGACTGCGAGCGCGGCGAACGAAATCAATACCCGGAGCAGATGCTTCATGTGCACTCCCATCGAATTCTGCAGTTAAGGTCTGACCGCAGTGCCGTTTCCGCCTTCACTTTCGCATGTGTCCTCGCTGCGCCGCAATGCGACCTTGGGGCCATTGCGAGCCGGGATGGTTTGTTGCGTTGCAGCGACACCGGGCGTCCCGACGGCGTCAGTGATCAAACGCACGAGTCATGATCAAGTGCACGCGGTGACGAATGCCTGAGCTCGCCGCCAGGCATCATCCCGGTAACCACCCTCTGCGAACTCCCTGGGCTCGCGACCGGGAGTTATAGGCCGAGCTCGCTCAGGCTCGGATGATCATCGGGCCGGCGGCCGAGTGGCCAGCGGAACTTCCTCTGCGCTTCGGTGATCGGCAGATCGTTGATGCTCGCGAAGCGGCGCTGCATGAGGCCTTCCTCGTTGAACTCCCAGTTCTCGTTGCCGTAGCTGCGGAACCAGTAGCCCGAGTCGTCATGCCACTCGTAGGCGAATCGCACGGCGATGCGATTGCCGGCACAGGCCCACAGTTCCTTGATGAGCCGGTACTCGAGCTCCCGCGCCCATTTACGCTGCAGGAAGGCACGCACCTGATCGCGGCCTTGTGGAAACTCGGCGCGATTGCGCCAACGGGTGTCCTCCGTATAGACCTGCACGACGCGGTCCGGGTCGCGGGTGTTCCAGGCATCCTCCGCCATGCGAACCTTCTGCGTGGCCGTTTCGACGGTAAAAGGAGGAACAGGTGGACGCGTGGCCATGGCAGTCTCTCCCCTGGTAGCTGTCGCTATGTAGACAAGTGTGTGAGCAGAAGTTTCACCCGGTACATACCAGGCATCCTCAGTCCTGCTTGTAGATGCGCCCTTCCTTCATCACGAAGCGCACGTCCTCGAGAAGCCGCACGTTTTGCAACGGGTCACCGCGCACCGCGATGATGTCCGCAAGCTTGCCCTTGGTGATCGAGCCGAGCTTTGCCGACACCCCGAGCAGATCCGCGTCCTCCGTGGTCGCTGCCTGTATCGCGTGCATGGCAGTCATACCGTTCTCCACCATCAGGCCGAACTCGCGTGCATTGGTGCCGAAGCGGCAGACGCCGATGTCCGTGCCGAAGCCGATCTTCACGCCCGCATTGACTGCCTTGCGAAAATTGGCGAGCTGCGCCGTCATGATCTGCTGCGCCTTGCTGACGAACTCCGCCGGATAGTTCTTGCCTACGCACTCGCGGATCTCGAGCGTCGGCACCAGATAGGTACCGTGCTGCTTCATGAGTGCACGCCCCTCATCGTCCATGAGCGTGCCATGCTCGATCGAGGCGGCTCCGGCGCGGATGGCAGTCTTGATGCCTTCCGCACCATGCGCGTGCACCGCAAGCTTGAGCCCGAAGCTGTGCGCCTCGTCCGCTCCGGCCGCGAGCTCCTCGGGCGTCGCCTCGCGGCCAGCAGGGTTGCTGTTGTGCGTCAGCACCGCGCCGGTCGCGAACATCTTGATCACATCGACGCGCTCACCGGCGAGCACGCGGACGCGCTCACGTACCTCGCTCGGTGAGTTCGCGGCGCCGTAGCGCAGATCCCAGGGCAGCGTGACATCGGGCGCAAAGCCGGTGACCGCACCCGCCCCGCCGGCGATGGTGATGTAGGCACCGGCCACGTACATTCGCGGACCGATCACATCCCCGCGGTTGATGGCATCGCGCAGGGCAACATCCACCAGCGCCCGGTAGGAGCCGAGATCGCGCACCGTGGTGAATCCGGCGAGCAGCACTGCACGCGCATTGGGAATCGCGCCAAAGGCGCGCTCTGCCGCGGTGTGCTCGAGCTCCGCGAGCGGGTCCTGGTTGCGCTGGTCGATGGTGAGATGGGTGTGGGCATCCATGAGCCCCGGCAACACCGTGTAGGCGGTGAGATCGATGACGCGCGCGCCGCCTGGTACCTGGACATCCGGGCCGACATCGACGATGCGGCCATCGCGCACCACGATGATCTGTGCGCCCGTCGCCCGCCCCGCGAGGGTGTCGATGAGGTGTCCGGCGCGGATCGCGATCGCTGGCTCGTCCGCGCGCAGCGGGCTCACCGACCCCGCGAGGAGAGACAACAGCGCGCCCACCACGCATCCTGTTCTCATCTACCGCGTCCTTCCCTCAATGTTGTTTTAAGATGTTCGCTGCGCAGCTGCCGAGTATACCGGTCAGCATGTGCTCGCTCCATGGCGCCGATCCCGCTCGGCAAGCGAGATGCCTCACGCGAAGCGGGTCCTCGCTTCCAGCAGCTCAGAGCGTCAGCACGATTTTTCCGACATGGGATTTCCGCATGAACTCATGCTGCGCGCGCACAATCTCGGCCAGAGGATAACTCGCGCCGATCACCGGGCGGATCTCGCCGCGCTCGATGTAACCGATGAGACTCGCGAAGACCTCCGGTTCGGGGATGGTGCACCCGAGCAGCCGCAGGTCATTGAGGTAAAGCGTGCGCAAATCGAGCGCAACGAGCGGGCCGGCGATCGCGCCTGCGATGGCATAGCGGCCGCTCCGTGCCAGCACCTCCAGCCGCTGCCCGAGTTGATTACCACCGACAACATCGATCACGACCTCGATGGACTCGCGCCCG
>DASYFL010000174.1:0-9946 GCA_036498445.1 Steroidobacteraceae bacterium | reverse complement strand
GAGCATAGCGCTGCGCGGGGTGCGCCACAAAAGCGGGTGACGGCATTCTGTGAACGCCGCCACCCGCACCCCTTCCCCTCGGGGCTTCGCGTCCACACGGTGGCAGCCGTCCGTGACGCGTGTCCGCAGGGAACCTGCTCGCCTCATCATCAGGCGCTGTAATACAGCTCCAGCTCCACCGGATGCGTAGCCATGCGGAATCTGGTGATCTCCTGGAGTTTCAACGCCATGTAGGCATCGATCACGTCATTGGTGAACACCCCGCCACGGGTCAGGAACTCCCGGTCCTTGTCGAGGTGCTCGAGCGCCATGTCGAGCGAATGACACACGGTGGGGATGTGCTTCGCTTCCTCCGGCTCGAGATCGTAGAGATCCTTGTCGGCAGGATCGCCCGGGTGGATCTTGTTCTGGATGCCATCGAGACCCGCGAGCATCATCGCCGCGAACGCAAAGTAAGGATTGGCGAGCGAGTCCGGGAAGCGGACCTCGATGCGCCGCGCCTTCGGGCTCGATACCCACGGGATGCGGATCGAGGCCGAGCGGTTGCGCGCGGAATAGGCGAGCAGCGTCGGCGCCTCGAACCCGGGCACGAGGCGCTTGTAGCTGTTGGTGCCTGGGTTGGTGATGGCGTTCAGCGCCTTGGCGTGCTTGATGATGCCGCCGATGTAATAGAGCGCGAGATCCGAAAGCCCGCCGTACTTATCGCCGGCGAACAGCGCCCGGCCTTCTTTCTGCAGCGATTGGTGCACGTGCATGCCGTTGCCGTTGTCTCCGACCAGCGGCTTCGGCATGAAGGTGGCGGTCTTGCCATAGCCGTGCGCCACGTTGTGCACGGCGTATTTCAGGATCTGCACCTGGTCCGCCTTCAGCACGAGACCGCCGGCGCCGATGCCGATCTCCCCCTGGCCCGCAGTCGCCACCTCATGGTGATGCACCTCGACCTTGAGTCCCATTTCCTCGCACGCCAGGCACATCGCCGAGCGGATGTCCTGATACGCATCGACCGGTGGCACCGGGAAATAGCCACCTTTGACCGCGGGGCGGTGGCCCTTGTTGCCCTCGCTGTAGTCCTTCTCGGAGTTCCAGGCGCCCTGCACCGAGTCGATGCGGTAGAACGAGCCGTTGATCTCGCTGCTGTAGCGGACGCTGTCGAAAATGAAGAACTCGTTCTCGGGGCCGAACAGCGCGCCGTCCGCGATACCCGTGGACTTCAGGTACGCCTCGGCGCGCTTGGCGAGCGAGCGCGGGTCGCGCTCGTAGCCCTGCATGGTGGCGGGCTCGATCACATCGCAGCGGATGTCGATGGTCGGCTCTTCGAAGAAGGGATCGATGATCGCAGTCGCAGCATCGGGCATCAGGATCATGTCCGACTCGTTGATGCCCTTCCAACCGGCGATGGAGGAGCCATCGAACATCTTGCCGTCGCGGAACAGGTCCTCATCGACCAGGCGCGCGGGAATCGTGACGTGCTGCTCCTTGCCGCGCGTGTCGGTAAAGCGCAGGTCCGTGAACTTGACCTGTTTTTCTTTTATCAGCTTCAAAACGTCGGTCGGTGTCATATCGCCTCCGGGGAAGGGGTGTATCTCGTCGCGCGGAGACCGTGCCCTGGTCAGGCAGTCCTGTACGGCCCCGCGGGAAGTGCCGTACGCATTGCAGGGCTTGTGCCAGCGCTCCTCTGACGTGAAATCAATGGGTTAGCAGCCAGTGAACCGGCTGACATGCACCATGTTGGTGCGTTATGGACTCTATACTGCACTATTGCGGTGCGTCCGTCACGGCCGACGAAGCGGCCCGATGGAATGCACCGGTGGAATCAGGCCCATGACGGTGCATGTGCGCGCTTTTGGTGCGGCGGCACCCTGGCCGCTGCGAGCACCGTATACTCGCGCGCTCTTCCGTGCCTGAAATCCACCGCATGAAAATCGGCCACGCGCCGCGCACCTTCCAGGAGCTCGTCTTTGGCCTGCAGCACTACTGGTCGCAGCAGGGATGCGTGGTACTCGAGCCCTACGACATGGAAGTCGGCGCCGGCACCTTTCACACCGCGACCTTTCTGCGTGCAGTCGGCCCCGAGCCGTGGCGCGCGGCGTACGTGCAGCCCTCCCGCCGCCCGACTGATGGGCGTTACGGGGAGAACCCCTTCCGGCTGCAGCACTACTATCAGTACCAGGTGGTGATCAAACCCTCGCCACTGCCCATCCTCGATCTGTACCTCGGAAGCCTGGCGGCGCTCGGTCTCGATCCGCTCGTGCATGACGTGCGCTTCGTCGAGGACAACTGGGAATCGCCCACCCTCGGCGCCTGGGGACTCGGCTGGGAGGTGTGGCTGAATGGCATGGAGGTCACGCAGTTCACCTATTTCCAGCAGGTGGGCGGGCTCGACTGCCGCCCGGTGACCGGTGAGATCACCTACGGGCTCGAGCGGCTCGCGATGTATCTGCAGGGTGTCGAGAGTATCTACGACATCCTCTGGAGCGAAGGCGTCGACGGACCGATCACCTATGGCGATGTCTTCCAGCAGAACGAGGTGGAGCAGTCGGCCTACAACTTCGAACACGCGGATGTGGCAACGCTGCTGCGGCACTTCGAGGATCACGAGCGTGCCTGCCGCAGCCTCCTCGAGGCACAGCTCGCCCTGCCGGCATACGAGCAGGTGCTGAAGGCTTCGCATACCTTCAACTTGCTCGATGCGCGGCGAGCGATCTCGGTCACCGAGCGGCAGCGCTACATCCTCAGGGTCCGTACGCTCGCAAGTGGAGTGGCGCGCGCCTACCTCGCGAGCCGCGAGGCGCTCGGCTTTCCGCTTCTCAAGGCACATCAGGCACACCTGGCGCACGCAGCGCGCGGCACGCCCTCGGCATCGACGCCCGCGCCTGCAGCCGTCACGCCAGAGGGCACGGGGCCGCGGGCACGTCCATGAGCACCGCTCGCGATTTCCTGATCGAGGTCGGCACCGAGGAGCTGCCCCCGAAGGCGCTTTCCACGCTCTCGGACGCGTTCGTCGGCGGAATCGCCGCGGGACTCGACAAGGCGGCCCTGGCCCACGGTGATGTCATCGGGTTCGCCACGCCGAGGCGGCTCGCGGTGAAGGTGTTGCGCCTCGCTGCGCAGCAGCCGCAGCAGCACATGCGCCGCCGCGGCCCACCGGTCTCAGCCGCGTTCGATGCGGCCGGCGCCCCAACGCGCGCGGCGCTCGCCTTCGCCGCAAGCTGCGGCACCGAGGTCGGGGCGCTCGAGCGCATCGAGGAAGGTAAGGGCACGTTCCTCTATTTTTCCGGTACACGCGCCGGCGAGCACACGGTGCAGCTCCTCCCTTCCCTCGTGCAGGCCGCGCTCGATCAGCTGCCGATTCCCCGCCGTATGCACTGGGGCGATGGCCAGGCGATGTTCGTGCGGCCGGTGCACTGGATCGTGATGCTATTCGGTCGAGATGTCGTGCCGGCGACGCTGCTGGAAACCGAATCCGGACGCCACACTCGCGGTCACCGCTTTCATGCGCCGCGGCCGCTATCGCTCGCAAGCCCTGCGGCCTACGAGCGCACTTTGCTCGAGAAGGGTCACGTACTCGCTGACTTTGCGGCACGGCGTGAGCGCATCCGCAGCGAGGTCGCCGCAGTCGCAAGCGCGGTCGAGGGCCGCGCACTCGTGAGCGAGACTCTCCTCGATGAGGTGACCGCACTGACCGAGTGGCCGGTGGCGCTTGCCGGGCAGTTCGAGTCGCGCTTTCTCACGCTGCCGCGCGAGGTGCTGATCTCTACGCTCGAGGATCATCAGCGCTACTTCCCGGTCGAGGATGGGCAGGGGCAGCTGCTGCCCGCGTTCATCACGGTGAGCAACATTGCAAGCCGCGATCCGCCGCAGGTGAAGGAAGGTAACGAGCGTGTGGTGCGCGCGCGCTTGTCGGACGCCGCATTCTTCTGGGAGCAGGATCGCCGCGAGCCGCTTGCCGCGCGCGCTGGCGCGCTGGAGACCGTGACCTTCCAGGCGAAACTCGGCTCACTCGGCGACAAGGCCCGGCGGGTGCATGCGCTCATCGGGGATATCGTTCCTGCGGCTGGCGGCTCGCTCGATGCAGCGCGGCGTGCCGCGGATCTCGCCAAGTGCGATCTCCTCACCGCGATGGTAGGAGAGTTTCCCGAGCTGCAGGGCATCATGGGGGCCTATTACGCCGAGAAGGATGGCGAGCTGCCGGAAGTCGCGCTGAGCCTTCGCGAGCAGTACCTGCCTCGCTCGGCGGGCGACACACTGCCTGCGAGCGGCACGGGGCTCGCGCTCGCGATCGCGGACAAGCTCGACACCATCGCCGGCATCTTCGCGATCGGCGAGAAACCCTCCGGCACCAAGGATCCGTTCGCGCTTCGCCGCGCAGCGCTCGGCGTGCAGCGTATTCTCATCGAGAAGGGCCTCGACCTCGATCTGCGCGCCTGCATCGTGCGCGCGGTGGAGGGCGTCCGCGCCGACATCGCGCGGCTGCGAAGCAGCGCGCCCGGCGCTGCCTCCCCGCCGAAGGCGGCCGCCGCGACCACCGCCACCGCGCCGACCGCGGAAGCACTCGTGAACGAGATCTACGATTTCCTCATGGAGCGGCTGCGGGCGTACTACCTCGAGGGCGCGGGTGCAGCTCCAGTGCCGGGACGCGCGGCCGTGACCACCGAGATGTTCGATGCGGTGCTCGCCACGAGGCCGGCCTCGAGCGTGGATTTCGATGCGCGGCTCAAGGCGCTCAGCACCTTCCTCGATCTGCCGGAAGCCGCGAGCCTCACGGCCGCCAACAAGCGCATCAGCAACATCCTGCGTAAGGCCAACACCACGCCGCCCGCGGAGGTGGACGTCACGCAGCTGCGCGAGGAGGCGGAGGTGCGTCTGTATGACGCCATGCGTGGGCTGCGTGATGCGGTGTCGACCGAGACCGGGCGGCGGCTCTACACCGATGCACTCGGACGGCTCGCGCTCCTGCGGCCGGCCGTGGACACCTTCTTCGACAAGGTACTGGTGATGGACGAGAACCCTCAGCTGCGCGCCAACCGCCTGAGCCTCCTCGCCCAGCTCCAGGGGCTTTTCGGTGGAATCGCGGACCTTTCGCGATTGCCTGGTTGAGCATCGTGAGCGAAACGAACTCCGGCACCGCGCGCTGGCGCGGGCCGACGGTGCAGCTGCTCGGCTCGCTCTTCTTCACCGGCTTCTGGTTCGCCTGGACGTTCCTCTACGCGATCCCCTTCGTGATCGTGTGCAGCTTGCTGCCCGCCCGGCGGCGTTTCGCGGTCGCGCGCGCCTATGCCATCGTGGTGCTGTGGGTATTGAGGTGGAGCTGCGGGCTCACCTACCGCATAGAGGGCGCGCCGCTTCCCGATGGTTCCCACGTGGCGCTGTGGAAGCATTCCTCGTCCTGGGAAACGATGGCGATGATGGTGGTCTTTCCGCGCCAGGTCTGGGTGCTGAAGCGCGAGCTCCTGTGGATTCCGGTGGTCGGGCTCGCGGTTTGGCAGACGCGCGCGATCGCGATCGACCGCAGCGCGGGCCACTCCGCCGTGGCGCAGGTCATCGAGCAGGGCAAAGCGCGTCTTGCCGAAGGCGCCTGGGTGATGATCTATCCCGAGGGTACCCGCATGCCGCGCGGTGAGACGCGCCGTTATGGAGTGAGCGGCACCCTGCTCGCCATCGAGACCGCCCGGCTGATCGTGCCGGTGGCGCACAACGCCGGTTACTACTGGCCGCGCCGGGGACTGATGAAGAAACCGGGCGTGGTGCGCGTCGTCATCGGTCCGCCCTTCGCCGCCGCCGGACGCGAGGTGCGCGAGCTGAATGAGGAGATTCAGGCCTGGATCGAGGCGGCCGTGCAGCGCCTGACTCCCGCCGAGGAGGCGTAGATTGGAACGAAATCCGCGTCAGCCGTCATCGTCAGCCCGCTGACTGTATCGCTAAAGGGCTAATTCGATCCGCCACGGTCCGAGCGAGCGGTCTGCGGCGCGACGCTCAGATATCGAGGTTGGTGACCGAGAGCGCGTTCTTCTCGATGAACTCGCGCCGCGGCTCGACCTGGTCTCCCATGAGCGTCGTGAAGATGTCATCCGCCGCCACGGCGTCTTCGATCTTCACCTGCAGCAGCCGACGAGTCTCCGGATTGATGGTGGTCTCCCAGAGTTGCTCGGGATTCATCTCGCCGAGTCCCTTGTAGCGCTGGATCGTCTGGCCTTTTTTCGCCTGCTCGAGGAGCCACTTCATCGCCTCCTTGAAGGAGCCGATGTCCTGACGCTCGTTCGCCCGTGTAACGTGCGCACCTTCGCCGATGAGATCTGCGAGTGTGCGCGCGAGGTCCGCGATGCGTTGGTACTCGGCCGACTCGAAGAACTCCCGCGGCAGGTACTTGTGGCTCGGCGTCCCGTGCTCGGTCTTGTGAATGATGATGCGCGCCGCTTGGCTCTCGCTCGCCGCGCGCAGCTCGACCCGGTACGTGCGTGTGCCGTCGGCGAGCGCGTTGAGCCGCAGATCCAGGTCGTGTGCCCAGCCGCGCAGCCACTCCAGTCGATCGAAATCCGCGGGGGCGACTTCGGGCATGTAAACCAGCTGCTCGAGCAGCCGGTCGTCATAGCGGCGCGACCAGCGCCGAATGATCGCCTGCACCTCCATGTACTTGCGCGCGAGCGCCTCGAGTGCCGTGTCCGAGAGTGCGGGAGCGCCGGCATTCACGTGCAGCTGTGCCTCTTCCAGCGCCGCATTCAGCAGCAACTGATTGAGCTCATTGTCATCCTTGACGTAAGTCTCCTGCTTACCGCGCTTGATTTTGTAGAGCGGTGGCTGAGCGATGTAGATGTGGCCGCGCTCGATGAGCTCGGGGATCTGCCGGTAGAAGAAGGTGAGCAGCAGCGTACGAATGTGGCTGCCGTCGACATCCGCGTCGCACATGATGATGACGCGGTGGTAGCGCAGCTTGTTGATGTCGAATTCTTCCTTGCCGATGCCGGTGCCGAGCGCGGTGATGAGCGTGCCGACCTCGACCGATGACAGCATCTTGTCGAAGCGTGCCTTCTCGACGTTCAAGATCTTGCCCTTGAGCGGCAGGATCGCCTGCGTGCGACGGTCGCGACCCTGCTTGGCCGAGCCGCCGGCCGAGTCGCCCTCGACGATGAAGATCTCCGAGAGCGCCGGGTCCTTCTCCTGGCAATCAGCGAGCTTGCCCGGCAGCCCCGCGATATCGAGCGCACCTTTGCGGCGGGTCATCTCGCGCGCCTTGCGTGCCGCTTCGCGCGCGCGGGCCGCCTCGACCATCTTGGCGACGATGAGGCGCGCCTCTTGCGGGTGCTCGAGCAGAAACTCCTGAAGTTTCGTGCCGACCGCATTCTCGACGATGCCCTTGACCTCGGAGGAGACGAGCTTGTCCTTGGTTTGTGAGGAGAATTTCGGATCGGGGAGCTTCACCGAGAGGATCGCCGTCAGCCCCTCGCGCGCGTCATCACCGGTCATCGGGATGCGGTCCTTGTTCGAGAGCTCCTTCTCAACATAATCGTTGGTGGTGCGGGTGAGCGCGCTGCGGAAGCCGGCGAGGTGCGTGCCGCCGTCCTTCTGCGGAATGTTGTTCGTGTAGCAGAACATGCTTTCCTGGTAGGAGTCGTTCCACTGCATCGCTACCTCGACGGTCACCGAGCCGTCCTGGCTGCGGAAGTGAAACACCGAGTCGTGGATCGGCGTACGTGTGCGATTGATGTACTTCACGAACGCCTGCAGCCCGCCGGCGTGCGCGAATGTGTCGTGCTTGTTCTCGCGCTCATCGATGAGCTCGATCCGCACGCCGGAATTGAGGAACGAGAGCTCGCGCAGCCGCTTGGCCAGGATGTCGTAGTTGAAGCTGATGTTGGTGAAGATCTGCGCGCTCGGCCGGAAGCGGATGGTGGTGCCGCGGTCGTGAGTCTCGCCGATCGCCGCCAGCTGCGACACGGGCTCACCGAGGTGGTACTCCTGGCGGTGAAGCTTGCCCTCACGCGCAATCGTGAGCTGCAGGTAGTCCGAGAGCGCGTTCACCACCGACACCCCGACCCCGTGGAGCCCGCCCGAGACCTTGTAGGAGCTGTCGTCGAATTTCCCACCCGAGTGCAGCACCGTCATGATGACTTCCGCTGCCGACCGGCCCTCCTCGGGGTGGATATCCACAGGAATTCCACGGCCGTTATCGGCAACGGTGACCGACTCGTCGGCATGGATCGTGACCACGATACGGTCGCAATGGCCCGCAAGAGACTCGTCGATGGAGTTGTCGACAACCTCAAAAACCATGTGGTGCAGACCCGTCCCGTCATCGGTATCGCCGATGTACATTCCGGGGCGTTTTCGCACCGCATCAAGACCTCTTAAGACTTTGATTTTACTGGAATCGTAGACGTCGTCAGTGGCCATGAACAAGCTCGGTTTTGCGACACGGCATTATACGGGTTGGACCCTCCCCGCATCCATGTGGAAAGTGCTTTCTGGTGTGCCGAAAAGTCGCGATCCTGAGTGCAAAGACGTGACAACGAGCTGACATCTGAGACTCGCGACCTCGTCGATAAAACACTGCAATCTCTCGCCATCGAGCTCCGCTGCTGGATCGTCGAGCAGCAGTGTTGGAGTCATTTGCCGGACCTCCTGCAAGAGCCGCAGCTGGGCGACTGTCATCGCCACCGCCACCAATTTCTGTTGACCGCGGGAAAGCACGTCCCTTGCCGGACGTCCGTGAAGACGTACGGCGACATCTGCGCGATGGGGGCCCACGTGCGTCTGCCTGCGCAGGTCGTCCGTCGCCCTTGAAGCGACCAGTGCTTCAGCGAGTGTGTGTTCCAGGCCCCACCCGCGCAGGTAGTGAAGCTCCACCTCCAGACCGCTGAGCATCATCACGGCCGCACGCCAGTAAGGCTCCAGACGTTCGATGAGCCGCTGCCGCGCTGCGGTGATGGCCTCGCCCAGGCGAGCCAAGTCTGCATCCCACACGGTGACGATTCCGTCTTGCGTCTTGAGCGCCGCGTTACGCTGCTTGAGCACGCGGCTGTAGCGCAACCACAAATCTACGAATTGAGGTTCCACGTGGAACACCGCCCAGTCGAGCCACCGCCGCCTCCGATAGCCACCTTCTTCCACCAGGCGGTGGACTCCAGGCTCGATCACCTGCACCGCAAACGCCTCCGAGAGCTCGGCGAGACTCTCTGCTGTTCGCCCGGCCACACGGGCGGTCGTGCTCGCTCGAGTAACCTCAAACCCGATCCGCACCGCGTCGTGACTCTCTCGCTGAACTTGGCCAGTGACTCGCATTTGAGTCTGTCCGCGCCGAATCAGCCCCTCAGTGTTTCGCGTACGAAACGAACGACCTCTCCCGAGAATGAACATCGCCTCGAGGAGCGAAGTTTTCCCCGAGCCGTTTCCCCCATGGATTAGCGTGAGTCCGCCCGGGAGCTGGAGCTCTGCATGCTCGATGCAACGTAGGTTGCTGACGATGATCTCAGACAGGCTCATTGGGGACGAGGCTTGCTCCGGTGCTGCCTGCACAAGGATGACATATTGGGGGAGGTCGCCGGTGGAGCGGCAGGTGCAGCGCTCGGCGCGGGCCAGCGCATTTCTGGCGTCGGTGGCGTAGGGCGCGGAATGCGTGTCCGCCTCGCGAGGCAGGAGCGCCGGATGTTCCACGTGGAACATCCCCTTGAGTCCTTGCCCTCGTGAGCGGCGGTCGCCTATGCGACCTATACCCGCCCGGGTCTCCCCCGTTGACAGGTCTGCCACTCGGAGCCTCACCGAAGCCCCATACCGACGCGACCCCGACACACGGGCGGCCGGCAACCACTCCTGTTCATTTGGGAATCACGACCGTCCAGCCGTGCAGTGGAGCGTCTCTGCCCGAGGCGGACCCGCGCGCCATACGGCGAGTGTGCCGCGCAATCTGATGCTTCGCCCGCTCGCCGATATTGATCTCGGCGCGGACCGCCAC
>DASYFL010000173.1:0-20297 GCA_036498445.1 Steroidobacteraceae bacterium | reverse complement strand
CCGGCGGCTGAGACTCCAGGATCCGCTCAGGATAACGATTGCGCCCGGGTGCGGTTCCGGCTGCAAGGGGATACGCTACGCCTCAAGACCCGGCTCCCGCGTCGCAGCCCCTTGAAGCGGCTGCACTTTATCCCCACAAACCGAGCATCCACGTCCGAGGCCAATCCCCATGCGCATGGACAAACTCACCAGCCGTTTCCAGCAGGCGCTGGCCGATGCCCAGTCGCTCGCCCTCGGGCGGGACCACCAGTTCATGGAGCCCGCCCACATCATGCTGGCGCTGCTCGATTCCTCGGGCGGCTCGGTGCGGCCGCTGCTCCTGAAGGCAGGTGCGGACGTCAACAAGCTGCGCGCCGGGGTACTGGCGCTCCTCGATGGGCTGCCAAAGGTCGAGGGGACGCCGGGCGATATTCACATCTCCAACGACCTCAACCGCGTCCTCAACGTCACCGACAAGCTCGCGCAGCAGCGCGGCGATCAGTACATTTCGAGCGAGCTGTTCGTGCTGGCCGCGTTCGAGGATCGCGCGCTTGCGAAGCTCTTCAAGGAATCGGGCGTGGTGCGGGGCGCAGTCGAGAAGGCGATCGATGAGGTGCGTGGCGGCGAGAAGGTGAACGACGCCAACGCCGAGGAGAGCCGGCAGGCGCTCGAGAAATACACCATCGACCTTACTGCGCGGGCGGCCTCGGGCAAGCTCGACCCGGTCATCGGGCGCGATGACGAGAACCGCCGCACCATCCAGGTGCTGCAGCGTCGCACCAAGAACAATCCGGTGCTGATCGGCGAGCCCGGGGTCGGCAAGACTGCGATCGTCGAGGGGCTGGCGCAGCGCATCGTGAACGCCGAGGTACCCGAAGGCCTCAAGGACAAACGCATTCTCGCCCTCGATATGGGCTCGCTCATCGCCGGGGCTAAGTTCCGCGGCGAGTTCGAGGAGCGCCTGAAGGGCGTGCTCAACGATCTCGCCAAGCAGGAAGGCCAGATCATCCTGTTCATCGACGAGCTGCACACCATGGTGGGCGCCGGCAAGGCCGAGGGCGCGATGGACGCCGGCAACATGCTGAAGCCCGCGCTCGCCCGCGGCGAGCTTCATTGCGTCGGCGCCACCACACTCGATGAGTACCGCAAGTACCTCGAGAAGGACGCAGCTCTCGAGCGGCGTTTCCAGAAGGTGCTGGTCGATGAGCCCTCGGTCGAGGACACCATCGCCATCCTGCGCGGCCTCAAGGAGCGCTACGAAGTGCACCATAAGGTCGAGATCACGGATCCCGCGATCGTCGCTGCCGCCACGCTCTCGCACCGCTACATCAGCGACCGGCAGCTGCCCGACAAGGCGATCGACCTGATCGATGAGGCCGCGGCGCGCATCCGCATGGAGATCGACTCCAAGCCCGAGGCGCTCGACCGGCTCGATCGGCGCATCATCCAGCTCAAGATCGAGCACGAGGCGCTGAAGAAGGAGAAGGACGAGGCCTCGCGCAAGCGCCTGACCACCCTCGAGGAGACTTTGCGCACGCTCGAGAAGGAGTACGCCGATCTCGAGGAGGTGTGGAAAGCGGAGAAGGCAGCCGTGCAGGGCACGGCGCAGGTGCGTGAGGAGCTCGATCGCGCACGGCTCGAGCTCGATGCCGCGCGCCGCGCGAGCAACCTCGGCCGCATGGCGGAGCTGCAGTACGGCAAGATTCCGGAGCTCGAGAAGCGCCTGAGCGCTGCGGAGGTCGCCGAGGACAAGGCGCCGGCTCTGGTGCGCAACAAGGTGACCGAGGAAGAAGTCGCGGAAGTCGTCTCCAAGTGGACCGGCATTCCCGTGTCGAAGATGTTGCAGGGCGAGAAGGAGAAGCTGCTGCACATGGAGGACGCGCTCGCAAAGCGCGTCGTCGGCCAGGACGAGGCCCTGCGCATCGTCTCCAATGCCATCCGCCGCTCGCGGGCGGGACTATCCGACACGCGCCGGCCGAACGGCTCGTTCCTGTTCCTGGGCCCCACCGGTGTCGGCAAGACCGAGCTCTGCAAGGCACTCGCCGAATTTTTGTTCGACACCGAGGACGCACTGATCCGCATCGACATGTCGGAGTTCATGGAGAAGCACTCCGTGGCCCGCATGATCGGCGCCCCGCCCGGCTATGTCGGTTACGAGGAAGGGGGCTATCTCACCGAGGCCGTGCGGCGCCGGCCTTACTCCGTGATCCTTCTCGATGAAGTGGAGAAGGCGCACCAGGATGTCTTCAACGTGCTGCTGCAGGTGCTCGATGATGGGCGGCTGACCGACGGCCAGGGCCGCACGGTCGACTTCCGCAACACCGTCATCATCATGACCTCGAACCTCGGCTCGCAGGTCATTCAGGAGTATTCCGGCGAGAAGAACTACAGCAAGATGAAAAGCGCCGTAATGGAGATTGTCCGGCAGAGCTTCAGCCCTGAGTTCATCAATCGCATCGATGACATCGTGGTGTTCCATCCGCTCGGCACGCAGCAGATCCGCGCCATCGTCGACATCCAGCTCATGTACCTGCGCAAGCGTCTGCAGGAGCGCAACATGGACGTGACGCTCGATGATGCCGCACGCGATCTTCTCGGCCAGGCGGGCTTCGATCCGGTGTACGGGGCGCGGCCGCTCAAGCGCGCCATCCAGCAGCAGATCGAGAATCCGCTCGCCCAGAAGATCCTGCAGGGCGAGTTCGTCCCGGGCGATCGCATCCGCGTCACCGTGCGCGACGAGGAGCTCGTGTTCGCCAGGGCCGATGAGCGCCGTACCGCACGCGCCTGAGCCGGCAAAGTGCGGTACGCGCAGCCCGGGCGAGGACGGGCTCGAGGACTCGAGGCTCGTTCGGAGTTGCCCCCTTCTGCGGATAGTTCGGTATGTGCCGAGCGAGCCTTGGTTATAATCGTGCGACAACACCGACCGTAAAGAAAGCTCATGCCCTTCTACGAATACGAGTGCCAGGCCTGCAAGTACTACGCCGAGGTGATGCAGAAGATCTCTGAGGCGCCGCTCACGCGCTGTCCTTCGTGCGGCAAGCGCGCGTTGAAGAAACTGGTGTCGGTACCGGTGTTCCGCCTGAAGGGCGGTGGCTGGTACGAGACCGACTTCAAATCGGACCAGGAGACCCGGCGCAATCTGGTCGGGGCAGAGAAAGAAGAGTCGAAGGCGGAGAGCAAGAGCGAAGCCACGGAAACCAAGCCAGCGCCGGAAGCCAAGGAGGGGAAGGGGACCAAGGAAGCCAAACCGGCCGAGTCGCAAACCTCGAAGCCCGCCGCATCGTCTGACGCCGGGCGCCGCCGCGCGGCCGTCTCGCGCAGTGCCTCCTCGCGCAACGCCGCTTCCCGGCAGCCCGCGCGCCCAACCCGTGGGAGGAGGGCCCGCAAGAAGCGGCGCTAGCGTCATGAACGGAGGCGCGGCCAGGAAGTGGGCGAGGAAGTGGAACCTGCGACGTTACTTCGTGGCAGGCGTGCTGGTGTGGCTGCCGATCCTCGCTACCGTCTGGGTGGTCAGCTTCGTGCTCCACTTGATGGACCTCACGCTGAGGGTCCTTCCCGCGGCCTTTCGGCCGGAAGCTCTGGTGGGCTTCTCGCTGCCGGGGGTCGGAGCGGTGTTCGCTCTCATCGTCGTGCTGCTCACGGGGCTGCTGGTCACGAACCTCATCGGCCGCAGGCTCATCGTGTATGGCGAAGAGTTGCTCAACCGCATACCGCTCGTGGGCACGGTGTATGGCGGTGTGAAGAGTTTCGCCGAGAGCGTGTTCTCGCAGTCCAATGCTTTCCGCAAAGTGGTGATGATCGAGTACCCCCGTGCCGGTGTGTGGAGCATCGGTTTCCTCACCGCCGAGGATGTTCCCGAGGCAAGCGAAAAACTGCACGAGCCACACGTCGCGGTCTATGTGTCCTCCGCACTCAATGCCACGGCGGGGTATCTCGTGATCGTGCCACGGCGTGCGGTGGTGGCGCTCGACATGTCGGTCGATGCCGCCATGAAGATGATCATCACCTGCGGTGTGGTGGTGCCTCCGGCCGCTCCCCGGACGACCTCACTGGCGAAGCCTGCGGCCTGAGCGTGCCATGCAGGCGATGCGGCTCCTTGCGCGCGGCGCCCCGCTCGCACTTTCAGAGGTGACGCTGCCATCGCCTGCCCCTACGGAAGTGCTGATACGGGTCGAGGCTTGCGGTGTCTGCCGCACCGATCTGCATCTGCTCGATGGGGAGCTTCCTGATATCCACTGTCCGGTGACGCCCGGTCACGAGGTCGTGGGCGTCGTCAGCGCACGCGGCAGCGGGGTGACGCGCTTTGCCATCGGCGCTCGGGTCGGCGTCCCCTGGCTCGCCTGGACCTGCGGTGTGTGCGAGTACTGCCACGCGGGACTCGAGAACCTCTGCCCGCAAGCGCGGTTCACGGGGTACACGCGCGACGGTGGTTACGCGCAGGAGGTCCTGGCGGATGCGCGTTACTGCCTGCCACTCCCTCCTGAGGTCTCGGCGAGCGCGCTGGCGCCGCTCCTCTGTGCGGGTCTCATCGGCTATCGCGCCTACCGGAAGGCGGGAGAGGCCAGAAATATCGGCCTCTATGGCTTTGGAGCCGCGGCGCACATTCTGGCGCAGCTCGCACGGCACGAGGGCCGGCGGGTGTTCGCTTTCACCCGCGCAGGGGATATGGAGGGACAGGCTTTCGCACGGCAGCTCGGCGCGGTGTGGGCCGGCTCCTCCACCGAGCCTCCGCCCGAGGCGCTCGATGGGGCGATTCTGTTCGCCCCGGTCGGTGCGCTGATTCCAGCGGCACTCGCCGCAGTGCGGCCAGGCGGCCGCGTGGTGTGTGCGGGCATCCACATGAGCGATGTGCCCAGCTTCCCGTACCGGCTGCTGTGGGGCGAGCGCTCGGTGGCTTCCGTCGCGAACCTGACCCGCGCCGATGGCGAAGCTTTCATTCCGCTCGCAACACGTCTCGGGCTCGCGCCCTCGGTCGAGCGGTTTGCGCTCGCCGATGCGAACACCGCGCTGCAGCGGCTGCGCAGCGGCGCCGTGCAGGGCGCGGCAGTGCTCGAGATGCCCGGGATTTGACCGCTCGCGCCGCAGTTGCGGGGCTTCGGTTGGCTCCGTAACATCGCGCGCCTCATGCGCTCACATTACTGCGGACAGGTCAACGAGCGGCTCATCGGCCAGGAGGTCACGGTCGCCGGCTGGGTGCATCGGCGACGGGATCATGGCGGGGTGATCTTCGTCGACCTGCGCGATCGCGAAGGACTGCTGCAGATCGTATTCGACCCTTCCGCTGCCGCGGTGTTTGGCGAGGCCGAGCGGCTGCGAAGTGAATTCGTGGTGCGTGTGGCGGGACGCGTGCGTGCGCGGCCTGAAGGGACGGTCAATCCCCATCTGGCTACCGGACGCGTGGAGCTCCTCGCGCGCGAGCTCGAGCTGCTCAACCGCTCAGAGCCCTTGCCGTTCCAGCTCGATGAGCAGGTGGGCGAGGAGGTGCGCCTGCGCTATCGCTATCTCGATCTGCGCCGCGAGGTCATGACCGAGCGCTTGCGCCTGCGGCACCGGCTGACGCGCTCGATGCGCGCTTATCTCGATAGCCATGGCTTCGTCGACCTAGAGACGCCGATGCTCACCAAGGCGACCCCGGAGGGTGCGCGCGACTATCTCGTGCCGAGCCGCACCCATCCTGGCAAATTCTTTGCACTGCCGCAGTCGCCCCAGATCTTCAAGCAGCTGCTGATGATCGCGGGCTTCGACCGCTACTACCAGATCGTGCGCTGCTTTCGCGACGAGGACCTGCGCGCGGACCGCCAGCCGGAATTCACCCAGCTCGACATCGAGACTTCGTTCCTCACCCAGACCGAGATCATGGCGCTCATGGAAGCGCTGGTGCGGCACTTCTTCCGCGAGGTGCTCGCGGCGGAGCTGCCCGATCCTTTTCCGCGCATGAGCTGGGCCGAGGCCATGCGCCGCTATGGCTCCGACAAGCCCGACCTGCGCAATCCGCTCGAGCTCATCGACGTCGCGGATCTGGTGCGAACGTGCGATTTCAAGGTGTTTGCCGGTCCCGCGAAGGATCCGCAGGGGAGAGTCACCGCGCTGCGCGTGCCAGGCGGCGGCAGCATGCCGCGCTCGCAGATCGATGAGTACACGACCTACGTAGGTCGCTACGGCGCCAAGGGTCTCGCCTATATCAAGGTGAATGCGCGCGCCGCGGGCCGTGAGGGACTGCAGTCGCCCATCATCAAGTTCCTGAGCGATGCGGCCCTCAGCGGCATTCTCGAGCGCACCCAGGCTGCCGACAACGACGTCATCTTCTTCGGCGCGGACAGCGCCAAAGTGGTGAGCGATGCGCTCGGAGCGTTGCGCCTGAAGCTCGGCCAGGATCTGAAGCTGCTCGCCGGCGGCTGGCGCCCGCTGTGGGTCACGGACTTTCCGATGTTCGAGTGGGATGCGCAGGAGCGGCGCTGGGTGGCGATGCATCATCCCTTCACCTCGCCGGCGAACGATGATCCGGCCGCCCTGCGCGCCGCGCCCGCGGCGGCGCTCGCCCGGGCCTACGACATGGTGCTGAACGGCTCGGAAATCGGCGGTGGCTCGGTGCGTATCCATCGCGAGGAGATGCAGTCCACGGTGTTCGACCTGCTCGGCATCGGCCCAGAGGAAGCCCAGAAGAAATTCGGTTTCCTGCTCGATGCGCTGAAGTTCGGCGCCCCTCCGCACGGGGGCATCGCCTTCGGACTCGACCGGCTCGCCATGCTGATGGCCGGCGCCGACAGCATCCGCGAGGTCATTGCTTTTCCGAAGACGCAGACTGCGGCCGATCCGCTCACCGACGCGCCGACCGAGGTGGGCGAGGCGCAGTTGCGCGAGCTGCACGTAAGGGTGCGCTTGCCGCAGTGATGCGCTGAGCATCCCCGTGGCTGCGGTCGTCTACGTACATGGACTGTGGATGCCGGGCGAGGAGTCGCTGGTACTGAGATCTCGGCTCTCTCACGAGTTCGCTCTCAAGCTGCACGCGTTCCGCTACTCAGCCGCCACCTCGAGCATGAGCCACATCAGCAGCCGTCTCGCGGACTTCGTGCGTGAGCTCGCGGCCGCAGAAGTGCATTTCGTCGGCCACAGTCTCGGCGGACTCGTGATTCACCGCTTCCTCGAGCGGTTTCCCGAACAGCCTTCTGGCCGCGTGGTTTTTCTCGGCACCCCGAGTGTCGCCAGTCGCGCGGCCGAGAACGCCAGCCGCTTTGCGCCCATCGCCCACCTCATGGGGCAGTCGGTCGCCGAGGAGCTGTTGCAACCCCGCGAGCGCCGCTGGACCCATACGAGGCCGCTCGGGATCGTGGCCGGCAACCACCCCATCGGGTTCGGTCAACTGTTGGCGCACTTCGAGGAAGAGAACGACGGCACCGTCTCGGTGAGCGAAACGCGCATGCCGGGGGCGACCGACCATATCGTCCTGCCCGTGAGCCACATGGGCATGCTCATCTCATCGCGCGTGGCACACGAGACCGGATTTTTTCTCACGAACGGGCACTTCTCGCTGCGCTAGGAGGCGCCGTTCGCCCCGCTATCGAGCAGCCGGCGCAGCGCATACAGCGTCTCGAGCGCCTGCCTCGGCGTGAAGGTATCGGGATCGATCGCGCGGAGTGCCTCACGCAGCGCATCGGGTACCGGCGCCACGGGCAAATGGAGCGGCAGCTCCGCCTGCGCGGCGAGGCGCTCCGCCGCGGATGAGGTGGCGCGCTGACGATCGCGCTCGGCCTCGAGGTGCTCGAGGTAGCGGCGCGCCTCGGCGATCACGCCTCGCGGTACGCCCGCAAGCTGTGCGACCTGCAGGCCATAGCTGCGATTCGCGGGTCCTTCCTTGACCGCGTGCAGGAACACGATGCCATCACCGTGCTCGGTCGCGTCGAGGTGCACGTTCGCGCATCCTTCGACCTCGCTGGCGAGCGTGGTGAGCTCGAAGTAGTGCGTCGCGAAGAGCGTGAAGGCCCGCACACGCGTTGCGATGTCGCGCGCCATGGCCCAGGCGAGCGAGAGGCCATCGAAGGTGCTCGTGCCGCGCCCGATCTCATCGAGCAGGATCAGGCTCTGTGCGCTGGCGTTGTGCAGAATGTTCGCGGCTTCGGTCATCTCGACCATGAAGGTCGAGCGGCCGCCCGCGAGATCATCGGCCGCACCGATGCGCGTGAAGATGCGATCCAGCGGCCCGAGTACGGCGCGCTCGGCCGGGACGTAGCTGCCGATGTGTGCGAGCACGGCGATGAGGGCCGCCTGGCGCATGTAGGTGGACTTGCCGCCCATATTAGGTCCGGTGATCACCAACATGCGCCGCGTGCCATCGAGGCGCAGGTCATTCGGCACAAAGCGCGCCTCGCTGAAACGCTCGACGATCGGATGGCGGCCCCCCTCGATCGCGAGGCACGCCTCCTCGGTGAGATCAGGTCGCGACCACTCGAGCACGGCGGCGCGCTCCGCGAGCGCCCCGAGTGCATCGGTCTCGGCGAGCGCGGCGGCGGTGGCCTGCAGAGGTGCGAGCGCAGTGATCAACCGGGTGAGCACCTCTTCATACAGCTCACGCTCGCGGGCGAGCGCCTTGTCGCGCGCGCCGAGCACCCGATCCTCGAAGCTCTTGAGCTCGGAAGTGATGAAACGCTCGGCCGACTTTACCGTCTGGCGGCGCACATAGTCCTTCGGCACGTGCTCGGCGTCGCGCCGCGCGATCTCAATGAAAAAACCCTGCACGCGGTTGTAGCCGAGCTTCAGGCCCGGGAGCCCGGTGCGCTCGCGCTCGCGCCGCTCGAGCTGCAGCAGGAATTCCTCGGTATGCGTGCCGATACGGCGCAGCTCATCGAGCTCGCTGTCGTAACCGTGGGCGATGACATCCCCATCGCGCACGAGAGCGGCGGGCTCGATCGCAATGGCGGCCGTGAGCAGCGTGAGCACCTGCGGGTGCTCGCCAATGCGCGTATGCAGCTGCTGCAGCAACGGTGAGTCGAGTTGCGCGAGCGCCGCACGCAACTCGGGCAGCAAGCGCAGCGATGCACGCAACGCGGTAAGGTCGCGCGGGCGCGCTGAGCGCAGCGCGATACGCGCCAGGATGCGCTCGACATCACCCACGCCTGTGAGGTGGCCGCGCACTGCGCCGAAGCGGCGCGCATCGATCAGCACGGCGAGCGCATGGTAGCGCTCGCGCAGCAGCGGGTGACTGCGTAACGGACGGTTGACCCAGCGTCGCAGCTGACGCGAGCCCATGGAGGTCACACAACTGTCGATGACGGCGAGCAGGGTTGCGTGCTGCGTTCCGCTCAGGCTCGAGTCGATCTCGAGATTGCGGCGGCTCGCGGCATCGAGCGCGAGCGCATCGTTGCGCTCCTCGACGTGCAGCGCGCGGATATGCGGCAGCGCAGACTTCTGCGTATCGCGCACATACTGCAGCAGCGCCCCGGCAGCGCGCAGTGCGAGTGGCAGCTCATCGGCGCCAAAGCCTTTCAGATCCAGTGTGCCGAGCTGATCGGTGAGCAGCCGCGAGGCACTCGCGAGCTCGAAGTGCCAGGGCGGCCGTTGGCGCAGTGCCGTCCCGATTCGGCCGAACTGCCCGCTGGGAGAGCCTTCGGCTACGAGGAGCTCTGCTGGCTTCAGCCGCTCGAGCTCCGCGGCGATAGCGTTTGCGCCGTCCCCCTGCAGCACGCTGAAACGCCCCGCAGCGAGATCGAGCCACGCAAGCCCAAACTGCGCGCCCTCATGCACGAGCGCCGCCACCAGGGTATCGGCGCGCTCCTCGAGCAGTGCGGCGTCGGTGACCGTGCCCGGAGTGACCACGCGTACCACCTGACGCTCGATCGGGCCGCGGGTGCTGCCCGGGTCGCCAAGCTGCTCGCAGATAGCGACGCTCTCACCCTTGCGCACGAGCCGTGCCAGATAGCTGTCCACGGCGTGAAACGGCACTCCGGCCATCGGAATGGGGGCGCCGGCGGATTGCCCGCGAGCGGTGAGCGTGATGTCGAGGAGCGCGGCGGCGCGCCGCGCATCCTCATAGAAGAGCTCGTAGAAGTCACCCATCCGGTAGAAGAGCAGAGTGTCGGGGTAGTCGCTCTTGATGCGCAGGTACTGCGCCATCACGGGGGTGTGCTGGGTGTCGTTCAATGGCTTAAGGGGCAAGTGGCTGGTGCTGACATCGGCTGAATCGCGCCAGCTTAGCTCACCGCGGGACGCGCCCGGCAGGGCAGGCACCCAAGGGCGGTGAATTTGCCGTTGTCGGCAGCGCGGGGCATCCTTGCCATAGTCAGCCCGCGACGCAATGAGCACAGAAGAAGCCCGCGCACCGCAATCGACCCAGGTCTCACAGCCGTCCACTGCGACGGGAGCTGTGTTCCTCAGCTATGCCTCGGAGGACGCCGCCGCCGCCGAGCGGATCGCAACAGCGTTGTGTACGGCGGGTATCGAAGTCTGGTTCGACAAGAGCGAGCTGCGAGGTGGGGACGCCTGGGACCACAAAATCCGACGACAAATCCGCGACTGCGTACTGTTCGTGCCGATCATATCGGCGAACTCGGAAGCGCGTCCCGAAGGTTATTTCCGGCTGGAATGGGATCTTGCCGACCAGCGTAGCCACATGATCGTGCGCAACCGGGCCTTCATAGTGCCGGTGTGCCTCGATGGAACGCCCGAATCCGATGCCGGCGTGCCTGAATCATTTCAGCAGGTGCAATGGACGCGCTTGCCTCAAGGAGAGACGTCAGCAGCCTTCGTCGAGCGGGTCAGACGGCTGCTCTCGCCCGAGAACCCTCCGGCACCGGGCCTTACCCGTTTCGCTGGCAGCACGGTCGCGAGTAGTGCGCCGGCCCCGCGCGGGCTCATCCGCCGCCGGACGGGGGTGCTGTACGCGGCGATCGGGGCGACGCTGTTGCTGGCAGTCGGGTATTTCGTGCTGGAGCGGGTCAACCGACCGAAGCCCAGCGTCCCAGTCGCTGCCTCCATCGCGGTGCTGCCGCTGGCGAACGAGAGCGGGGAGGCGAGCCAACAGTACTTCTCGGATGGGATCTCGGAGGATCTGATCACTGCGCTCTCGCAGTTCCCGGGGCTGAAAGTAATCGGGCGCACTTCTGCGTTTCAGTTCCGGGACTCGAAGGAGGACAGCCGCAGCATCGGTGCGAAGCTCGGGGTGGCGCATCTGCTGGGGGGGAGCGTGCGGCGCTCGGGGGAGATTGTGCGGGTGAGCGCCGAGCTCATCGACACCGCTGACGGAAGCACCCAATGGTCGGAGCGCTACGACCGGCCCTACAAGGATCTCTTTGCGCTACAGGATGAGATCACGCGTGCGGTGGCCGGGGCGCTGCAGGCGAAGCTCCTGCCGGGTGAGCACGCTGCTGAGCAGAGTGAGCGGCCCCCGGGCGGAAGCCTCGAGGCCTACAACGCCCTGCTGCAGGGCCGGTTCTATCATTTCCGCAACACGGAAGCCGATTATCGCAAAGCGATCGACTCCTACACCCAGGCGACACAGCTCGATCCGCGCTATGCACTCGCCTGGGCCGGGCTGGCGCAGGCCTGGTCGGGCCTCAGTGTGAACTTCCTTGAGGGCGCACCGGCGCAGGAGGCGTACGCGAGGGCGCGTGAGGCGACCGACCGCGCGCTGGCCCTCGCGCCGGACCTTGCGCGCGCGCACATCGCCCGGGGGCTTCTGTATCTGAACGCTGACTTCAACTGGCGCGGAGCGCAAGTGGAGTTTCGCCGTGCGCTGGAGCTGGCGCCGAACGACGGTGAGGCGAAGTTCCGGTTCGGGAACCAGCTCGCGACTTTCGGTGAGCTGGACCCGGCGATCGAGCTCACGCGGCAGGCGCTCGCCATCGAACCGCTGCGGGCCAACTGGTACAACTGGCTCGCCGCGTATTTCTCGGCGCTCAACCGTCTCGATGAGGCCGAGCGGCCGATCCGCAGAGCCATCGAGCTGCAGCCCGCTGCGGCGTCCCTTCACTACACACTCACGGTCATCGAAATCCAGCGCGGCGATGCACCGGCGGCGCTCGCCGCCGCGCAGCAGGAGCCCCCCGGACCGTGGCAGAACAGTGCGCTCGCCCTCGCACGGCAGATCGGCAGTGACCGCAGCGCGGCCGATACGGCGCTCAGGACGCTGGTCGAGAAGGATGCGAACGTTTCCGCCTACCAGATCGCCGAGGTCTACGCGCTGCGCGGCGATGCGAAGGAGACCTTCGAGTGGCTCGAGCGGGCCTGGAGCAACCGCGATCCGGGCATCACGTCTCTCCTCTTCGACCCCTTCATCCTGCGCCACAAGGACGACCCGCACTTTGCAGCGTTCTGCCGCAAGGTCGGCCTGCCGGTCCCTGGAGAGGGCGCACGCAAGACATAGATCCGTATCACATTGCGGCGCTACCTGAAACGACTGAAGGAAACCGCCAGCTAAATCGGCTTTCGTTTTAGACAGGCGTTGCCAGATTCGCTTGCGTACCTAGAAGCGGAACACGACATCGAGCCCGGCCGTCCAGCCGGTGAATCTCGTCCCCCATACGTAGGACGCACTGACTCCGATCCACTGCACCTTCCAGAGCTGATTGAGAAAATCCAGCACCATGCGGCCCTCGATCTCGTCGATGTGATCGACGTTGAGCCCTGTTCTGAGATCGCCGAAGAAATCGGTGCGCTCGAACCCACCGCCGCTGCGCAGTTCATGTCCGAAGAGCTCGACACCGAGCGGGATGTCGATGTCGACCGTCGTGGCGATCGATTGCGAGTCCCCGGTGAGGCTGACCTTCGCGTTGGAGCTATTGAAGCTCTCGGTGTGGTAGTAGGTCGGTTCCGAGGACAGCTTGATTCTCGTTCGGTCCCAGGTGATGAGGTACTGGATATTCACGGCGGTGCGCAGCGTCCAGGTGTCCACGCTCCAGTTGACCAATCCCATATCGATGGCGCGCACGAAATTTGCCTGCATGAAGGGGCTGTTCGCCGTATATCCATTCGAGGTGTGGCCGTATATCCCCAGCACGGTAGGCGCCAGGCTCAGGCCGTCGCTCAGCCAGAAACGTGCACCACCGCCGAATTCGACCGCATACTCCTTGAACGTGTTGACATCGCCCTCGAGCAACGGCGAATGCAGGTGATTGGTGGCCTCGATATAACCCATGTTCCCCTGCAGCCGACCCTGCCAGCCGACGCCGAGGTCGCCGACCGGTCGCGGCATGCCGAAATCCCCGGCACCTCCCAGCTTGGTCACCACCATCTGCGCATCAATCGTCTCGCCACCCTGAAATTTGCCGGTGGTGCGGAAATTGCCGCCGGTGATCCCGTAGTCCCCTGCCAGGATCGCGAGAGCCTCGACCCGGTTACCGATTGCGTTGCGAATCTCATTCGCCTGATCGGGCGTGATCTGAGCGCGCGTCGTAACAGGCTGCAGACCTACCAGAACCAACACGATCCAAAGGCTGGCGTGCGGCACGCGCGGCGGTCGGACGGTATTCGTATCAGGCGCGGCTTGCCGCGACTGCAGCGTGGGCGCTTCGGAGTGGAGCTGGCCCACGGACCTAGCGAGCCTGCACCTGCAGGGAGCGCACCTCGAGCGGGCGAATGACGACGTCGTCACCCGCTTCCATCTCGCCGAGCTTGACCCCCAGGGGGACCTTGAGGGTCTCGTCGCGGCCGTCCGGATACCGCAACATCAGCAGGCGATAGCTCGGATCCACCCACAACACCCGGGCGTCGGACGCGATGGTCTGGCGCATGCCATCGGGCCCAGGCAGCTGGCCGTCTCGCAATACGTAGACGGTGAGTTCTTCTGCAACCGTGGCCCGCACCGTATCACCGGCCTTGATCCGATCGAGGTTCTGCACCTGCGGACCGGCCTTGTAGGTGTAAGTTGCGCCCTGCCGCGGGGTCAGCACCAAGGTGCGCGCGCCGGGGTCCACCGATTGCACTGTTGCTGAGTCCTTGACCGTCTCGACTGCGATGCCGCCCCGAATCAGGCGCGGCTCCCCCTTCGGCTGTACATCGGCGACCGGCGCCGTCCAGCACCCCGAGATCGCCAGCGCCGCGGCCATTGACAGCGAATTAATCATCGCTCGGTGCAGGATTGAGGCTGTCATAGTCGCGGCCGAGGGATGGGTTAGGGACCCAACCTGTCTAAAACTCATAAAGCGTCTACTGATTCTATTGCAGAAAAGCAGCGCGCAACTCGGCTTTGATGTACCCGAAAGGCGTCCGCGCCGGGCAGCGCTACCAGCGATGCTGCCCCTGGGGTAGCCTCCATGCATGGTGACCGAGACCGAGCTGCAGGAGCTCGCCGCGCGCGTCGGCCACAAGCTGCGCGCTGCCGGACGGCGCATCGTCACGGCCGAGTCCTGTACAGGGGGCTGGGTGTCCAAAGTCCTGACCGATATCGCTGGCAGCTCGCAGTGGTTCGAATGCGGCTTCGTGACCTACTCGAATGAAGCGAAGATCCGGGACCTCGGGGTCTCCGCCAGTACGCTCGAGAGCTTCGGAGCAGTGAGCGAGCAGGCGGTTCGCGAGATGGCCGAAGGGGCACTGCGGACGGCGCACGCCAACGTGGCAGTCGCAGTGAGCGGGATTGCAGGGCCCGACGGCGGAAGTCCGGCGAAACCCGTGGGGACGGTGTGGTTCTGCGCTGCGGCACGCGCGGGGACGGCAATCGACATCATTGCCGAGCAGCAGCTCTTCGATGGCGATCGCGCGCAGGTACGCAGTGATGCGGTGGAGCACTCGCTGCGGCTCATTCTCCGGCTGGATCTGCCGGTTCGACCGGACAAGCCCCCGGGCACGTTACCGGCGTGACGCACGAGCCGGCAAAACCCACACGGCGACTCTTCTTTGCGCTCTGGCCCGATGAGGCGCAGCGGCGCGCCCTCGAGCACAGCGCCGCGAAGGCAGTGCGCTATTCGGGCGGGCGCCCGGTGCCGGCCTCGAACCTGCACGTGACGCTCGCGTTCCTCGGCAGCGTCGCGGTGGCGCAGATTCCCGAGCTGCAGCGTGTGGCGCGCGAGCTCGCCGCGGCACTCGCAGTGGAGGTCCCCGTGTCGCTCACCTTCGAACGGCTCGTCCACTGGAAGGAGGCACAGGTCCTGTGCGCGCTCACCGCAGCCGAGTCGCGCGGCGCAGGGGAGCTCGCCGCCGCTCTGCACGAGGCTGCGACCGGCCTCGGCTTCAGCCTCGATCGCAGGCCCTTCCAGGCGCACGTGACGCTCGCACGAAAGGTCGTGCGGCCCGCCGCAGTGCCGCGGCTGCGTGCCGTCGAGTGGTGTCTCGATGCTTTCGCGCTAATCGATAGCCGCACCGAGCCGAGCGGCCCCGTATACAGTGTCGTCGAATCGTATCCACTGGTCGGCGAGGACAAAGCACGTCATTAGGGCAGAAACGCGCCCTCGCGGTGCGCCCCGCACGCAATGCTTTATGTGATAATCGGCGCGCAATGTTCCCCCTCGCTTCGCCTACACCCCCGGGAAAACCGCCGATGGAAGAGAACCGTAAGAAGGCGCTTGCCGCCGCACTGGGTCAGATCGAAAAGCAGTTCGGCAAGGGCTCGGTCATGCGCCTCGGCGATGCCGCCGCGAGCTACGACATCGAGACGGTGTCCACGGGCTCGCTCGGGCTCGACATCGCGCTCGGCATCGGTGGCCTGCCGCGGGGCCGCGTCGTGGAGATCTTCGGACCCGAGGCCTCCGGCAAGACCACTCTCATGCTGCAGGTCATCGCCGAGGTGCAGCGCGCTGGCGGCACCGCGGCATTCGTCGACGCCGAGCATGCGCTCGACCCGACCTACGCCGAGAAGCTCGGCGTCAACATCAATGACCTGCTCGTGTCGCAGCCGGACACCGGCGAGCAGGCGCTGGAGATCACCGACATGCTGGTGCGCTCCAACGCCGTCGACATCGTGGTGGTGGATTCGGTGGCCGCGCTCACACCGAGGGCCGAGATCGAAGGCGAGATGGGCGAGATGCAGGTGGGGTTGCAGGCACGCCTCATGTCGCAGGCGTTGCGCAAGCTCACCGGCAACATCAAACGCTCGAACACCATCGTGGCGTTCATCAACCAGATCCGCATGAAGATCGGAGTGATGTTCGGTAATCCCGAGACCACCACCGGCGGCAACGCGTTGAAATTCTACGCCTCCGTGCGCCTCGATATCCGCCGCATCGGCGCCATCAAGAACGGCGAGGAAGTCACCGGCAACATGACGCGGGTGAAGGTGGTAAAAAACAAGGTCGCTCCGCCCTTCCGCGAAGCGGAATTCGAGATCATGTACGGTCAGGGCATCTCCCGCGAGGGCGAGATCATCGAACTCGCGAGCACGCTCGGCATCATCGAGAAGTCCGGTGCCTGGTACGCCTATAAAGGCAGCCGCATCGGTCAGGGCAAGGACAATGCGCGTGGGTACCTGCAGTCGAACAAGGAGGTCGCGCGCGAGATCGAAGAGCAGGTGCGGGCGCGGCTGCTGCCGCCGCGCCAGCAGCGTAACGGGGATCAGGCGGCCAATACCGCTTGAGCTGACCTCTCGCGGCCATCCCGAATCACCGCGTCCACATGAGCCCGACGCGTGCCACGGGTCGACGGCGCGTCAAAAACCCGGTGGCGCATCCCGACACAAGCGAGGCGGCGGCACGTGCCGTCGCGATAGGGCTACTCGCCCGCCGCGATTTCGCGAGCAACGAGCTGCGCGAGAAGCTTGACGCCAAGGGCTTTGCTCCGGCGGCTGCTGCAGTCGTGATCGCCGATCTGACGAGCACAGGACTGCTGAACGACGAGCGCTACGCGCGGAACTACGTCGCCTACCATGCCGGGCGCGGACAGGGTCCGGTGCGCATCGCAGTGGAGCTGCGCCGGCGTGGTCTTGCCGCCGAGTCCATCGATGCCGCGCTCGCGAGCGGTCCAGACTGGAATGCGCTCGCCCGCAGGGTGTGTCGGGCGAAATTCGGCTCACAGCCCCCCGCAAACTGGGCACAACGGGCCCGGCAAGCACGCTTTTTGCAGTATCGTGGCTTTTCATCGGATCATATCCGTGCGGCCACCGGCGCCGAGCCCGATACAGGATTCACGGACCTTTGAACAAACCTTCGTACATGAGTGCTGCGGACGTTCGCAGCGCTTTCCTGGAATTCTTTCGCGGGCAAAGTCACATGATCGTGCCCTCGAGCTCGCTCGTGCCCGCGAACGATCCGACGCTGCTGTTCACCAACGCCGGCATGGTGCAGTTCAAGGATGTCTTTCTCGGCAAGGAGCAGCGGGACTACCTGCGTGCCGCTTCCGCGCAGCGCTGCGTGCGCGCCGGAGGCAAGCACAACGATCTCGAGAACGTCGGTTACACCGCGCGTCACCACACTTTCTTCGAGATGCTGGGCAACTTCTCGTTCGGAGATTATTTCAAGCGCGAGGCGATTCACCTGGCCTGGGACTTCCTCATCTACACGCTGAGACTGGACCCTGCGCGCCTGTGGTGCACGGTCTACACGAGTGATGACGAGGCGGCGGATGTCTGGCTGAAGGACATCGGCATCAGCCCGGCGCGCTTCTCGCGGCTCGGCGAGAGCTCCAACTTCTGGGCAATGGGTGATACCGGTCCCTGCGGTCCGTGCAGCGAGATCTTCTTCGATCACGGGCCCTCCGTACCGGGCGGCCCGCCGGGTTCCGCAGAAGAGGAGGGCGACCGTTACGTCGAGATCTGGAACCTGGTGTTCATGCAGTTCGATCGTGCGGCGGATGGCACGCTCACTCCACTTCCGAAGCCCTCGGTCGATACCGGCATGGGTCTCGAGCGCATCACCGCAGTGATGCAGGGTGTGCACTCCAACTACGACATCGATCTGTTCAGGAACCTGATCCGCGCCGCGGGGAAGCTGGCCGGCACCTCGGTGCTGACTTCGAGCTCGCTGCGGGTCATCGCGGATCACATCCGCGCCAGCACGTTCCTCATCGTGGATGGCGTGTCGCCCTCCAACGAGGGGCGCGGCTACGTGCTGCGGCGGATCATTCGCCGCGCCATCCGCCACGGCTACAAGCTCGGCATCCAGGAGCCGTTCTTCTACAAGCTCGTGCGTCCTCTCGAGCAGGAGATGGGGGGGGCATATCCGGAGCTGACGCGCGGCCGGGCACATGCTGAGCGCGTCCTCAAGCAGGAAGAGGAGCGTTTCGCTCAGACGCTCGCCAAGGGCATGGTGTTGCTCGAGACCTCCATCCGCAACCTGCGCGGTGCGAAGGCGATCGATGGAGACACGGTCTTCAAGCTCTACGACACCTACGGCTTTCCAGACGATCTCACCGCTGATGTGGCCCGCGAGCGTGGGCTCACGATCGACCACGAGCGCTTTCAGGTCCTCATGGAAGAGCAGAGGCAGAAATCGAAGGAGCACAGCAAATTCAACCTCGACCTCACGAGCGGAACGGCGGTCGAGGGCCGCACGCTGTTCCGCGGTTACGAGGGGTTGAGCGATTCGGGCAAGGTGGTGGCGCTGCTGAAGAAGGGCACGCAGGTCCAGTCTCTCGAAGCGGGCGATGAGGGCGAGGTGGTGCTCGATCGCACACCCTTCTACGCCGAGGCGGGCGGGCAGGTCGGTGATGCCGGCCAGCTGAACGCGAGCGGTGTCCGCTTCATGGTGAGCGACACCCAGAAGCGCGGCGCAGCTCACGCGCACATCGGTAGGCTTCTCGAAGGGCGCCTCGCCGTCGGTGACAGCCTCGAGGCGGAGGTCGATGGCGCGCGCCGGCAGGCGACCGCGCTTAACCACACCGCCACCCACCTCCTGCACGCAGCGTTGCGCAAGGTTCTCGGCACTCACGTGCTGCAGAAGGGCTCGCTCGTAGCGCCTGACCGTCTGCGCTTCGATTTCGCACACTTTCAGGCGCTCACTGCGGCTGAGCTCGAGGAGATCGAGCGGCTCGTGAATGCGCAGATCCGCGCGAACCTGCCCGCGGAAACCAAGGTCATGGACTACGAGGGCGCCGTGGCCGAGGGAGCCATGGCGCTCTTCGGCGAGAAATACGACAAGGACGTGCGCGTGCTGCGCCTCGGTGATTTCTCGATGGAGCTCTGTGGCGGCACGCACGTGCACCGCGCGGGCGACATAGGACTCTTCAAGCTCGTCGGCGAGAGCGGTGTGGCCGCGGGTGTACGCCGCATCGAGGCGCTCACCGGCGAAGGCGCACTGGAATACATCGAGCAGAACGAGACACTGCTGAAGGAGCTGACGGCTCTGCTGCGCGGATCGCGCGAGGACATCGCCGACAAGGTGCGCGAGCAGCTCGAGCGCACGCGGCAGATGGAGCGCGAGATCCGCACGCTGCAAGACCGCCTCGCATCCGGCAAGGGCAGGGATCTCGCGGCCAGTGCGGTCGATGTACAGGGCGTGAAGGTAGTGGCCACCAAGGTCGATGGCGCCGATGCCGGGGCACTGCGCAACGCCGTGGACCAGCTCAAGCAGCGTCTCAAGTCGGCGGTGGTGGTGCTGGCGACCGTGCAGGACGCTGCGAAGGTGCTGCTGGTCGCCGGTGTGACCCCCGATCAGACCTCCCGTATCCAGGCCGGAGAGCTGGCCGGCGCCGTCGCGGCGCTGGTCGGTGGCCGCGGCGGCGGGCGTGCAGATTTCGCGCAGGCGGGCGGCAGCAAACCCGAGGCGCTCGATGCAGCGCTCGAGTCGGTGCAGGAGTTCGTACGCGCGCGGCTGACGGCCTGAAGGCGCCGGCTACGCGCGCTTTGCCGCGCCCGTGTGCGTTTGAGTATGATTGCCGCCCCGCGAGCGGCGCACCAGGTCCTGAAGCAGCCAGGTTTCTTTCGGCGCGGAGAGATGGCCGAGTGGTCGAAGGCGCACCCCTGCTAAGGGTGTAAGGGTCAAAAGCCCTTCGAGGGTTCGAATCCCTCTCTCTCCGCCAGAATCAGCAGATTAAGTGGCCTCATGCCGCTTCCAACAACTCGGCGCAGATGCGCCGTACGGAAACCGTACGGAAACTGTTGCGGCCCAAATTGAGGCTCTCTGCGTAGACAGGAACCCCAAGGTTTCGGCCAGGAGCGGAACTCCGCGGTCAGGTCACAAGTTTCCGCATAGCGGACACCCGCCAGCGGTAACCTCACCAGCCAACCCTCGTCAGAATTTGCTCTGCCGTCACCTTGCGGTGGCGAGTAGCTACTGCGCGCGTAAGCGGTGAGCCCCGAGACCACCACAGGCGTGCTCGAAGTGTTGCTTTCGTGCCGTTGCGTAGCTGGCCGTACTGAAGTGCTCCACGGGTTTGGCCGAAGTTTCCGCCGGGAGTATGTTTAGCATTTTGCCGGAACGATGGTCTTAACACTAACCACTGCTACCGAAAGCGGAGGTTGAGCG
>DASYFL010000172.1:0-4937 GCA_036498445.1 Steroidobacteraceae bacterium | reverse complement strand
GAAGTTTGCGAGCGCACGCTGCGCGGCGCTGGCGGAAAGGTACTGCAGCACGTCATAGCAGATGACCAGGTCGAACGGCGTGCGTGAGCGGTACTCCTCGATCCGCCCCTTGCGCCAGCCATAGCGTTGGCAGAGATAAGCACTGCTCTCGAGCGCCACATAGTGCGCATGCGGCAGCCGCCGCAGCAGCTCCGCGCGCAGCAAGCCCGTGCCGCACCCCGCCTCGAGGATACGGCGAACCGGCAGTCCCGCGTGTGCCGCGAACGCGGCGATGAGCCTGGCACGTGCGCGCATCTCGCCGCGGCTCGCGACCGCGGTGCGTGGGTCGAAGTAATAGCGCTGGTAATAAGCGCGGTCGAAGTGCACGCCTTTGTGCTCCGAGGCCGGCGCCATGCTCACAGCTCCAGCACGCGTTGCATGACGAGGCCCAAGGCGCGAACGACCGCAGCCAGCAGCGCTGAATGACTGCTGAACCGCTGGTAGCGGGCGACCCCGGGGGACTGATTTGACCTTTCCGCGGTCGTGCGGCTCATGGGCAGATCTCGCCTCGTATGCTCGAAGCACGGTGGTGCGTTGCCTGGATCATAGGGTCCTGCACCCGAGTGCGAACCGAGAGAGGAGGCAGCTCGATGAAACCCATCTCCGCGAGGTTGACGATTGCGGCCGTGCTACTCGCGCTCGCCGTGTCTGCGTGCGTCGTGGCACCCGCTGCGGGCTATGACGGCGTGCTCGCCTATGAAGCGCCGCCACCGGCGCGCTTCGAAGTGGTGGGCGTGGCGCCCGCCCCAGGTTATTTCTGGGTGCACGGTGCGTGGTTCTGGGAGAGCAGCCGCTACGCCTGGCATCCCGGCTACTGGCAGGCTCCGCGGCCCGGCTACCGCTGGGTTGCGCACAGCTGGCACCCAGCTGGTAACGGCTGGCGCATGGAAGCCGGTCACTGGAGGCGCGGCTAGCGCGATCCCGGCCTGAGCGTAACCAACATACGCTGATTTGCACTGCCTGCCGGCGCGCTGCACACTGCAGTGCGTCGGTTTTTTTTGCCGGCTCGAACTGGGGGGAGCGACAGCCATGAGACCGCTCGAGTGGAGCACGCGTGCGTCACTCGCCGCGCTGGCTCTCGCTGCGACGACACTGCTCGCGGCGGCGCCCGCCGCACAGGAGACTGGCGTCATGGCAAAATTCACTCTCACCAGCACCGACTTTACCGAAGGCGATACGCTCGCCAACACCCAGGTCTTCAACGAGTTCGGCTGCAAGGGGGGAAACGTCTCTCCAGCACTGGCCTGGAGCGGCGCCCCGGCAGGGACCCAGAGCTTCGCATTGCTGATGCACGATCCGGATGCGCCGACCGGCAGCGGCTGGTGGCATTGGGTCGTGTACAACATTCCAGCGGCAACCGGCTCGCTGCCCGCGGGTGCCGGGGACGCGAAGAAAGGACTCATGCCGAAGGGTGCAGTGCAGGGACGCACCGACTACGGCAGCGTCGGCTACGGCGGCCCCTGCCCGCCGCCCGGCAAGCCGCATCACTATAATTTCAGGCTGTACGCACTCAAGGTGCCGAAGCTGGAGGTACCGGAGGGCGCGAGCGCCGCACTGATCGCGTTCAACGTGCGCGCCCAGGCACTGGGTGAGGCGCAGCTCACCGGGATGTATGGCCGCTAGCGACCGCCGTCCGGCGGTCTGGCCGTGGCTGGTTATGCCGCTCATCGTGCTGCTGGTCTTCTACGCCCTGCACCGGGTGCAACATCCGGCAGCCAGTGCCGCAGTGCCCGCGGGCGCCGCTGGAAGCGCCGCGGCGAGCACTCCTCAGTAGTCAATTTCGCTTCTTGACGTCGAGTTGCGCTAAGCCGGGCGCGGTTAGCGAAATTTCACCGGGTGCTTTAGCATAGCCGCCCTTTTTTCACCCGCCGGCAGCGCCGGTCCCCGCATGCCCGCTCACCCCAGCGCCTCCACGCGAAACCGACCGCAGCCGCGCGGCCGCACGGCCCGCCGCGCAGCGGAGCGTGCTCCGAAGGTGGGGTTCGTGAGCCTCGGCTGCCCCAAGGCACTCGTGGACTCGGAACGCATACTCACGCAATTACGTGCGGAAGGTTACGAAGTCGCACCGACTTACGAGGCGGCCGACCTCGTCGTCGTCAACACCTGTGGGTTCATCGACGCAGCGGTCGATGAGTCACTCGAAGCGATCGGTGAAGCGCTCGAGGAAAACGGCCGAGTCATCGTCACCGGATGTCTCGGCGCGCGACCCGAGCGCATCCTCGAGCGTCACCCGCGGGTGCTCAAGGTGACCGGGCCGCACGCTTACCAGGAGGTGCTAAGCGCGGTGCACGAGCAGCTGCCGCCGCGACACGACCCGTTTCTCGACCTGATGCCGTTGCGGGGTGTGCGCCTCACCCCACCCCACTACGCGTATCTGAAGATTTCCGAAGGATGCAACAACCGTTGCAGCTTCTGCATCATTCCTGCGCTGCGTGGGCGGCTCGTCAGCCGCCCGATCGATGAGGTGCTGCGGGAAGCCGAGCGGCTCACGGCGGCGGGGGTCAAGGAGCTGCTCGTCATCTCCCAGGACACGAGCGCCTACGGTGCGGACCTGCGCTACCCCCGGCGCAGCTGGCGTGGTGCGGAGTATGAGACGCGCTTCATCGACCTTGCGCGCGCGCTGGGCCAGCTCGGAGTGTGGGTGCGCCTCCACTATGTCTATCCGTACCCGCATGTCGATGCCGTGATTCCGTTGATGGCCGAGCAATCGGTGCTGCCGTACCTGGACGTTCCGTTCCAGCACGGAAGCCCTGCGGTATTGAAGCGCATGCGCCGTCCGGCGCATGCCGAGGACACGCTTGCGCGCATCCGTGCCTGGCGCCGCGACTGCCCGGAGCTCACGCTGCGCAGCACCTTCATCGTCGGGTTTCCAGGCGAGACCGAAGGGGAATTCGCCGAGCTGCTCGACTGGCTGGACGAGGCGCAGCTCGACCGTGTCGGCTGCTTCAGGTACTCGCCGGTCGAGGGTGCCGCCGCTAACGCCCTGCCGGGCCACGTCCCCACAGCGGTGCAGGACGAGCGTTATGCCCGCTTCATGGAGCGTGCCGCGCTCATCAGCGCGCGGCGCCTGGCCCAGCGGGTCGGCACACATATGCGCGTACTGGTGGATGAGCTCTCGGGAGATGCTGCGATTGCACGCAGTGCCGCCGATGCGCCGCAGATCGATGGGGTCGTGCGGATAGCGCTGCCCGGAAGCGGCGTGCGCTTGCGCGCCGGGGACTGGGCCGATGTCGAGATCGTATCCGCCGATTCGTACGATCTCGCTGGCCGCCTCACCGCCACTCGCGGCGAGGCGGCCGGCAGCGGAAGAAAACTCAACTCGAGGTCATTCCCAGGGACTGCATGACCTGGGATGCCTGGTCCCGGATGGCCTGACCTTGGCTCACTGCGGTGCTGTAGTCGCCGTCTGTGGCCGCCTTGGAGGCAGCGCCCCAGGCGGTCTTCATGCTGTCGACGCCGGACTTCGCGGCGGCGAGTGTGTCCTTGGTCACGCCCTTCGGCAGATGATGCGACTTCGAAAGGATGTCGACACGGCTCTGGATGGCGTCGACCATCTTCGGCACGTCCGCGCTCATGGGCCCCCATGCGTCCTTCGCCTTGTCGTTGGCCGCTGAGACCTCCTGCTGCTTCGCGGTAGTGGTATCGCGCAGGTTGTTGATCGCCGTGTTGATCGCCGGCATGGCGGCGAGCACGGCCTTGTAGTCGCCCTTGGAGAGGCTGTCCTTCACGCCGCTCAGCTGGGCGTCGACCGCCTGCAACTGTTCCGGGGCGTAGTGCATCGCAGCGTCACGTATGCCGGTGAGTGTGGACTCCGCCGAGGCGATCGCCTGCTCGGCCGGTGCCCGCTGGTTCTGACAGCCGGCGACGAGGACGGCCGCCAGAGCGGCCAGCACCCAAAGCGATGATTTCTTCATTGTTGAGTTCCTCTTGACGGTGGTGGCAACGATCAGGGAATGCGCAGCTTCTGGCCGGGTCTGATCTTGTTCGGATCGCTCAGCACATCGCGATTCGCCTGGAAAATCTTGGTGTACAGCGAGGCGTCGCCGTAATACTTTTCGGCAATCTTCGACAATGTGTCGCCCGATTGCACCAGGTGAGTCTGGGTGTAGGGGTTGTCGGCTGCCGGGTTCTTCTCATCTGCCATGGTGTCCTCCGTGTCTCTCGACAACGCGGCGCGGCACGGCGCTCACGCACCGTCTTCGTTCTGTACCCGCGGTACGTGATGCCGCGGCAGATCACTCCGCGTCTGCCTGACATGAGTTGGAAGAGTAGCATGAAGCGCCGGCGCTGCCAGCGGCGGGCGCCGACAAACAGATAACTTCCAACGCGTAAGTAGTTGATTCACTTCAGCTGCTCATGCATTCACCGCGAACGGCGTCGTCAACGCTCGCGTAGTCCAGCGCTCGGGGCGAAGCGTGCTTCAGGTTGGCGCGCCGCAGCCCCGCGCGGGCCGCCGCCTTCAATCGCGCGAAGCGCAGCTCCACGCCCCGTGCCGCGAGCCAGCTGCACAGCTCCCCGAGCGCCTCGAGTGAAGTGCTGTCGAGGTCGGGGGACTCCTCGAGGCTGAGGACCAGGATCCTGGCAGCGGGCGCCGCGCGCACCCGGCCGCGCACCGCGGCCATGAGCGGGTCGGCATTGAAAAACAACAGCGGCTCTTCCAGTCGCAGCACCAGTATGTCCGGCACCGTTGCGGCAGCCGGAAAGAGCGTAGTGTCGAGATAGTCGTGTGCGCCGAGGCGGCCGAGCACCGAGAGGCGTGGCTGCGCCAGCGGGCGCAGCAGCAGCACGATGCTCAGTGCGATTGCACCCAGCAGTCCATCGAGCACTCCGAGGACTATCACCCCCAACACCGCGGCGAGCGCCACCAGTCGATCGGTCTTCCATACGAAGTAGTTGCG
>DASYFL010000171.1:0-15770 GCA_036498445.1 Steroidobacteraceae bacterium | reverse complement strand
CTGTGCCTCGATGAGGCGCTGCGCGATGCGCGCGCGCAGGCGCGTCATGGGCACGCGCTGCTCCAGGCGCCCGGATTGTGCAGGCGCAGGAGGCCGTGCCGCCGGCGCGCGAGCGAGCGCGCTCGCGGCAGTGATGGGAATCGGCGCGGTCGCGCCTGTCGCGGCGGCGGGTGGTGCCTGGGAAGGGGTTCTCCCCAGGTAGTCGACCACGTCGGCTTTGGTCAGGCGACCGTCACGGCCGGATCCGCGGATTGCGGCGGGATCGAGGTGATTTTCCTCGACCAGGCGGCGCACCGAGGGACTCAAACGGCCCCCCTCGCGTAGCGCCTCGCTGCCGGCGGCGCCGCTGGCAACGCCGACGGGTTCAGGCGCTGGCGAAGCCTTTGCGGGCGCGCTCGGCCGCGCCGATACGGAGGGCGGCGGCTCGCGGGCGGCGGCGTTTGGCTCGCGGGCCGGGGGCGGCGCTGCTGCGGCACGCGCTGCGGTCGCGGCGGCACCCGCTCCGCTCGCTTCTTCGATGACGGCGAGCACCTGGCCGCTCGTCACCACCGTACCACTCGGCACACGGATCTCCTGCATGACTCCGTTGGACGGTGCCGGTACTTCCAGCACCACCTTGTCGGTCTCGAGGTCGGCAAGATTCTCATCGCGCCGGATCGGATCTCCGGGCTGCTTGTGCCAGGTGACGAGTGTGGCGTCCGCGACGGACTCCGGCAGCTGGGGTACGCGGATTTCGGTGCTCATGAGCGCTTTCTCATCGGCGTTGCAGGGGGTGGCACCGCCGCCGCCCCCGTACCCGCGGGCGGTGTCGGCGCGCTGCCGGGAGTGACCGGCGTGAGCCGCGTCGTCTCGCGCGCCGACTCCTCGGTGGCGCTCGAGTGCAGCGCGGCCGACACCAGCGCCTGTTGCTCGAGCTCGTGGATCTTTCCGATGCCCGTGGCCGGAGCCGCGGCGGAGGCGCGGCCGGCATAGAGCACCGGGTAACGCACGAACTCCTGCAGCCGGTGCCGGATCTGATACCACGCGCCCTGGTTCTGCGGCTCCTCCTGGCACCACACCACCTCTCGCAGGTTGGCGTAGCGGTTGAGGATCGCCTGGTACTCCTCGCCGGGGAAGGGATAAAGCTGCTCGAGGCGTACGAGCGCCACATCGCGCAAGCCTTCCTTGCGCCGCGCCCGCAGCAGATCGAAGTACACCTTTCCGCTGCAGAACACGACGCGGCGGATCTCCTCCCTGGGCAGCTCATCGATCTCGCCGATGACGCGCGCGAAGGCACCGCGGCTCAGGTCCGCAAGTGCCGACACCGACAGTTCATGCCGCAGCAGGCTCTTCGGCGTCATGATGATGAGCGGCTTGCGGAACGACTGGTGCATCTGCCGCCGCAGCATGTGGAACATCTGCGCAGGGGTGGAGGGTACGCACACCTGCATGTTGTTCTCGGCGCACAGCTGCAGGAAGCGCTCGAGGCGCGCCGAGGAATGCTCGGGGCCCGCGCCCTCGTAACCGTGTGGGAGCATGAGGGTCAGCGCGCAGAAACGCTCCCACTTGGCTTCGCCTGAGCTGATGAACTGATCGATGATGACCTGCGCGCCGTTGGCGAAGTCGCCGTACTGCGCCTCCCAGATCACGAGCGCGGCGGGCTCGGTCGTGGCGTAGCCATACTCGAACCCCATCACAGCCTCTTCCGAGAGCACCGAGTCGATCATCTGAACGCGTGGCTGGCGCTCGGCGATGTGCTGCAGCGGAATCCACGTTGCACCGGTGTTCTGATCGTGCAGCACGGCGTGACGGTGGAAGAAGGTGCCGCGGCCGCTGTCCTGCCCGCTCAGGCGCACGCTGAAGCCGTCCTCGAGCAGCGTCGCGTAAGCGAGCGTTTCCGCGCAGCCCCAATCGAGCGGCTGCGCTCCCTCGATCATGCGGCGACGGGTCGTCATGAGCTGTGCGACGCGCGGATGGAGCTTGAAGTCTGGCGGCACTTCGGTAATGCGCTCACCGACCGCGCGCAGCCGCGCCGGTTCGACGCCGGTCGCGACGCGCTCGGTCCAGTCCACCTGCGCGTAGGCGCTCCAGTCGACCGTGTACTTGTTGCCGATCATCCCGAGCGATGCGCGTGCCTGGGGACGCCCCTCATCGAGCCCGGCACGGTACTGCTCGTACATCGACTCGACTTCCGCCTCGGTGAGCACGCCCGCTGCGATGAGCCGATCGGCGTACAAGCGCCGCGCGGTCGCACGCTGGCGGATCACGCGGTACATGTCCGGCTGGGTCGCGGCCGGCTCGTCGGCCTCGTTGTGGCCATGGCGGCGATAGCCGACGAGATCGATCACCACGTCTTTACGGAAGCGCAGCCGGTAGTTGAGCGCGAGGCGCGTGACGAACACCACCGCCTCCGGGTCATCGGCATTCACGTGAAAGATCGGCGCCTCCACCATCTTCGCCACATCGCTGCAATAGGTGGTCGAGCGCGCGTCGCAGACTTCGGAGGTGGTGAAGCCGACCTGGTTGTTGACGATGACGTGCACGGTGCCGCCGGTGAAGAAGCCGCGCGCCTGCGACAGTTGCAGCGTCTCCATGACGACCCCCTGGCCCGCGAACGCCGCATCGCCGTGGATCAGGAGCGGCAGCACCCGCTCGGCGCGCTCATCGCCGCGGCGTTCCTGGCGGGCGCGTACCGAGCCCTCGACCACGGGGTCAACGACCTCGAGGTGCGAGGGGTTGAAGGCCAGCACCGTGTGCACGTTGCCCGCTGCGGTACGCAGGTCGGAGGAGAAGCCCTTGTGGTATTTGACATCGCCCGAGCCTTTGAGGCGGCTCGTGTCGTAAGAACCCTCGAACTCCGAGAACAGCTCCTTCGGGGACTTGCCGAGGAGATTCACCAGCACGTTCAGCCGCCCGCGATGGGCCATGCCGATGACCACCTCCTCGACTCCCGCGTCCCCGGCACGCTGCACCAGGTCATCGAGGAGCGGTATGAGCGCATCGGTACCTTCCAGCGAGAAGCGTTTCTGACCGACATAGCGGGTGTGCAGGTAGCGCTCGAGGCCTTCGGCTGCGGTCAGCTGCCACAGCAGGTTGCGCTGCTCGCCGGTGGTAAAGCGGTGCCGCAGGCGTCCCTGTTGGAACTCATCGTGCAGCCACAGCCGTTCCTCGGAATTGGAGATGTGCGCGAACTCGGCGCCGACCGTCCCGGCATAGATCTGCTGGAGTTCCCCGAGGATCTCGCGCAGCGGGAGGCGCTTGGGGACCGCCTCGATACGGCTGCCGGTGAAAAACTCCGCATCGAGATCGGCGCGGGTCAGGCCGAAGTACTCCGGGTCGAGCGCGCGCGGGCGTGGCCGCGGCATGAGTTCGAGCGGATCGATGTTGGCGATGAGATGCCCGCGGTTGAGCCACACCTGGATGAGCCGCGACACCGCCGCCTGGCGCGCATTGCCGGCCGTCTGCGCGCGTGCGGTCGCAACGTTACCTGCGGCGCGCGCGGCGATGGCCTCGCGCAACGGCCCATGTGCGCGCTCCCGGGGGGGTCCGCCAAGCTGCTCGAAATAGCTCCGCCAGCCCTCCGCTACGCGGCCCGGGTCGAGCAGATATTGCTCGTAGAGCGCGTCGAGAAACTCGGCGTTGCCGCCGTAGAGTGGTGTCGGTTCGAGCATGGAAGAAACTACCGGCAGACCAGTAGTTTAGCGGAAAGGTCGAGTCGCGCGAAAAGCTGCCGGGAACCCGATCGCGCTACAGGAGATTGAGCATCCGGAACTCGTACAAAATCAATGTTCCGTAGAGCAGCAGCACGCTGTAGAGGATCAGCCCGACCGGCACCCGTCCGAAGGTGCGCAGCCGCGCAAGCTGCGTGAGGAGCACGACGCCGGAGGCGGTCAGCCCGATCTTCACCAGGGCAAAGCGCGTGGCGGAGCCGCCGATGAGAGAAGCCATGAAGGGATTGAGCTCGTAGGCGCCGTTCGACATCAGTATCAGGGTCAGAAGTGCATCGCCGCCGGAGAAGGCGACGATCAGCATGCCGATGGCGAGCCACTGCGGGTGATGCCAGTCGACCGCGGTCAGTTGATTTTCGCCACCACGGCGCGGGCCGCGGCGGCGCGGATTGAAATTGCCATACACGAGCGACCACAGCACGCGCTTGCGTCGATCGACACCGCGGCGCTGCGTGTCCTCCACTACCTGCCGCTCGTTCAACTGCATTGGGGTGTTGTTGTTTGCTTTCAAGCGCAACCGCTCAACCTATTGTAGCGGACGCCGGTACGGTGCCGAGTGTGACGGCGCTCACGCTAGCCGCTTCGAGTAAGAGAGAGGTGGCCACGCTGGGCAGGCCTGACGCGGCCCCCGGCGGTTGCTGCCACGTTATGACAGCGTGCGGGGCGACCTTGCCTTTATGATGGGATGATGTCCGCCTCGAGCGCCGCCGCCGCCACTACGGCCTATCCCGATGGATTACCCGTCCCGCGGCGCTACTGGGCCATCGCCGCGATCGCGCTCGCGATCACCATGTCGGTTCTCGACAGCACCATCGTGAACGTGGCGCTCCCCACCATCGCGCGCGACTTCCGGGCGACATCGGCCGCCTCGATCTGGGTCATCAATGCCTACCAGCTCGCGATCCTCCTGGTACTGCTGCCTTTCGCCTCGCTCGGGGAGATCGTAGGTTACCGGCGCGTATCACAGGCGGGACTCGCCGTCTTTACGCTCGCCTCGCTCGGCTGTGCGTTTGCGCCGAACCTCCTTGCGCTCAGCCTTGCGCGGGTGATCCAGGGCATCGGAGCCGCGGGAATCATGAGCGTCAACGGTGCGCTGGTGCGCCACACTTACCCCTACCGCTACCTCGGGCGTGCGGTCGGCATCAACGCCTTCGTGGTCGCAAGCGCCGCTGCCATCGGTCCGACCATCGCCTCGGCGGTGCTGGCCGTGGCGCACTGGCGCTGGCTCTTTGGCATCAATGTCCCGCTCGGGGTCGCGGCGTTCGCCATTGCGCTGTGCGCGCTGCCCGACAGCGAGCGCACCCCGCGCAGACTGAACTTCGTGGGGGCGGCGCTCTATGCCGGCACGGTGGGGCTCGTGCTGAGCGGACTGCAGACCCTCGCGCACCGCGCAGCGGCCTGGCTCGCGCTGCTCGAGATCGGAAGCGGCGCACTCTTCGCCTGGCTCCTGACCCGCCACGAGCGCCCGCGGGAAGCGCCGATCATTCCGTTCGACCTGCTGGGCATTCGCATCTTCAGGCTGTCACTCGCGACATCCGTTTGCAGCTTCACTGCGCAGATGGCGGCGCTCGTCGCGCTGCCTTTCGAGATCCAGCGGCTCGGTCACAGCGCGGTCGAGACCGGCCTCTACATCACTCCCTGGCCGCTCGCACTCGCTTTCGTCGCGCCGCTCGCCGGACGTCTCGCCGATCGTTATCCGGCCGGACTCTTAGGGGGTGCGGGGCTGCTCACCCTGGCGAGTGGTTTGTGTCTGCTCGCGCTCTACCCGATGGATGGTGATGCGGCGGGCCTGCTGTGGCGCATGGCGCTCTGCGGCGCCGGCTTTGGGCTTTTTCAGGCTCCCAACAATCGCACCATCATGGGCTCGGTTCCGCGCCAGCGCAGCGGTGCGGCAGGCGGCATGCTCGCCGCCGCGCGGCTCATCGGGCAATCGATCGGTGCTGCCGCGGTCGCGATACTGTTTCGCGCTTACGGTGATGAGGGATCCAACTACGCGCTGATGCTGGGCGCGCTGCTCGCCGCGGCCGGCGCGGGACTCAGCCTGCTGCGCCTCGCACCTGACTCGGCCTCTACACCAGCGCGCTCTTGAAGAGCACCAGCATGCGGCTCCAGGCCTTTTCGGCTTCGGTCTGGTTGTAGACCTTCGAATCGAGGGGGCACCAGCCGTGGATGGTGCCCGCATACACCTCGATCTCGGCCTTAAGTTTCGCCTTGGCAAACGCTTCGCGCAGCACGTCCTTAGTCGCGGGCTCACGCTTGTCGTCGCTCTCGGCGATGGCGATGAGATACCGTGCCTTCATCTTCGGAATCAGCAGGTGCGGACTGTCAGGGGTGTCGGTCACCAACCCGCCACCGTGGAACGAGGCTCCCGCTCCAATGCGCTCGGGCAGTGCCGCCGCCGTCCGCAGGGTGAAGGGCCCGGTCATGCAGTAGCCGCTGGTCCCCATGCGCTTGTGGCGATCGACCGGCGCCTGACCCTCCAGCCATTGCACGAAGGCCACCGCATCGGTTTGCGTCGTGGCGGGCGTCAGGCTGTTCCGCAGGCTCATCAGCGCGTCCCGGGTCGCCGGGTCGTCGAAGTCCGCGTGCTCGGGCGCGACAGGGGCACGCTGCTTGCGGTAGTAGGGATTGACAACCAACACCGCATAGCCCGCTCCGGCCAGGCGTTTGGCCATCTGCCGGAACGCCGGACGCAGCCCGAAGATATCGGGCCACATGAGCACGGCCGGATGTACGCCCTTCGATGGATGCACGAAATAGGCATCGGCGGTGCCATCGGAGGTCTTTATGTCGACGTCGGACTCGCTGACCGGGAGCTCATCGCCGCGCGCTACGGGAATCAGCATGGAGGTGAGTCCCGCGCCGAGTGTCAGCGCACCAAAGTCCCGCCGCGAGAGCCCGGACCGCAGCTGGTACTCGATGGTGTCCTCATTGGTGTGGCTGTCGCACATGGGCTCTGCCCTCCGATACGCCCCGCGCCGTGCGGCGGCTGAGCGCGCGATGTTGGCCCCACCGGGCGGAGCACGCAAGCGCGGACCTCATGCCGGCGCCACGAGTCTCCCCAGGATGCGCGCGGAAGCATAGAATGACGCGAGAGGCGCGGCGAGGGTGCCGCCCTGCGTGCAACAAAATCGAGCTCCCGGGAGAGGAGAACCAAAACCATGCGCGTCACCTGCACACTCCCCGCCACCGCATCCGCAAGTCTCGCCGTGCTGGCGCTCATGCTGCCGCGCCCGGGCCTCGCGGATGTGACCATCCAACAGCAGACTCAGTACGACTTCGCCATCATCAAGTCACACGGGACCCGGACCGAGGCCACCACCCTCGACAAGCGGCGCAGCGATTCGGAGATGCATTGCGAAGGGATGATGTCGATGTTCTGCGGCAACACCCAGAGCGGCGAGATCATCCGTCTCGACCGCAACGTCGAATGGGCGTTGGAGCCGAAGAAGATGGAATATCGGGAGACGCCGTTGCCGACCGCAGCGCAGGTGCTCGCCGCGCGTCAGGAAGCGCAGGCGATGATGGAAAAGGTGAAGCAATGCCCCGCCATGACGCAGCAGACGGCGCCGGACACCTCGAAGTGCGAGATGTCGCCGCCGCGCGTCGAGGTGAAGCAGCCTGGCACCCACGCGACATTCGCCGGACACGATACGCAACTGACGCAGATTGCCCTCATCAACAGCTGCGCCAACAAGACGACCGGCGATGTCTGCGAGTTCGCCTTCACGCTCGACAGCTGGCTCACTCAGGACCAGATCGCGGGTCTCGACGATCAGAAAGCCTTCATGCGTGCGTATCAGGCGAAACTCGGACTCGATCCGAGCGATCCCGCGACGCAGAAGCAGATGCGTCAGTTCCTGGCACCCTACGCCGATCTGCTGAAGCAGGTCTCGGCCAAGTCGGACGAGCTCAAGGGTTATCCGCTGAAGACGGTGCTGCGCATTGCCTACGGCGGTGAGCATTGCGCTGCCGTCAAGAACCAGCCGGCGGGCGGCGGCGGTAACGTCGTGGGGGATGCCAGCCAGGCTGCAGGCGATGCCGCGGCCGCCTCCGCGGCGGGCGCGGCAGGTTCAGCAGCGGGAGCCGCAGCGGGGAATATGGCCAAGAACTCGGTCGGCAGTTCGGTCTTCAGCTCCGCGGCGAACGCCTTCGGCAGCAAGCTGGCGAGCGGACTCTTCAATAAGAAGAAGGCCGACACGCCGCCCCCCGCACCCTCCGGCACCTCCGCCACCGCTCCGGCGCCCGGTATGATCCAGGCGGCGCAGATCAGCATCGAAACGACCTCCATCGACGCCTCGACGGTGCCGCCGAACAAGTTCGAGATCCCCTCCGGCTGGAAGAAGGTCGAGCCGAAAACGAAGGAGACTGGATCGAAAGAGTTTTCCTGTCCGGCCTCGGGCTCCTGAGGAGGACGGCCGCAATCGCCCGGCTCATGGTCGCTTCGCTACCATATGCCGGGAATGCGCATCGTCACCTACAACGTCAACGGCATTGGCGCACGGCTGCCGAATCTTCTGCGCTGGCTCGATGAACGCGCGCCCGATGTCGTCTGCCTGCAGGAATTGAAAGCCCCGCAGGAGAAATTCCCCGAGCTCGCCATCCGCGCCGCCGGTTATGGAGTGATCTGGCATGGCCAGAAGAGCTGGAATGGCGTTGCGATACTCGCCCGCGGGCACGAGCTCACCGAGATCCGCCGCGTGCTCCCCGGCGATCCCGAGGATGCCCATAGCCGCTACATCGAAGCGAAGGTCGGGGAGATCATCGTCGGTTGCCTTTACCTGCCGAACGGCAACCCGGCGCCCGGTCCGAGATTTGACTACAAGCTGCGCTGGCTCGAGCGTCTTACCCGGCACGCCGCCGACCTCATCGGCAGCGCATCGCCCGTCGTACTGGCGGGAGATTTCAACGTGATCCCGACCGAGCGGGACGTCTACAAGCCCGAGCGCTGGGTCGATGATGCACTCTTCCGCATCGAGACCCGCGAAGCCTTCGCACGGCTCCTGCAGCAGGGCTGGACGGATGCGATTCGCACCTTGCACGCCGAAGAGCAGATCTACACCTTCTGGGACTACTTCCGTAATGCCTACCAGCGCGATGCCGGGCTGCGCATCGATCATCTGCTGCTGAACCCTGCGCTCGCCCGCCGACTGCTGCAGGCTGGCGTCGATCGCGACGTGCGCGGCTGGGAGAAGGCGAGCGACCATGCACCCACCTGGGCCGAAGTGGGCGAGGCCGGGCCGTGAAATCGCAGTGGCTCAGCCCTGAAATAGCCGAGCAGTGGCTTGGTCTCCACCATTGCGCAGCGGAATTTTCCGCGCGGGGCCCCATGGAACAGGAACTCTCTCGCGTGCGTAAGCATCAATCATCGTGCTGCGTTAAATTTTGTTACCGCAGGGGGCTGCAGTGCCTTGGCACGGCAGCGTCCGGCGACAAAGGGAGTGCCATGGCGGTGCTCCACCGAGTCGGGGGCGAGGTATGACTACAAAAGGATTCTGGGCGCTCACGCTGGCGCCTCTGGCAGTCTCCACATCCGTGTTCTCGCAGCAGCAGCAGCCGGCGTACCAGCCTCCTGCCAGCTATCAGCCGCAGTATCAGCAACCACCCACGAGCTACCCACAGCAGGCACCGGCCGGGTACCAGGCACCGGCCGGGTACCAGGCACCGCCGCAGACGAGTTACCCGCAGTCGCCGCCATCGGGCAGCTACCAGGCACCCACGCAGGCGCCGGGCTATCAACAGGCTCCGGCTGGCAATTACCAGGCGCCACAGCCGGCGCAACAACCCTCGGTGAGCTACCAGGCTCCGCAATCGACCGCTCCGCAGTCGGCGGCGCCCACCTACCAGCAGCCACCGACCAATTACCAGCAGCCCGCCTACCAGCAGCCAACGCCCGCCGGCTACCAGCAGCAACCGGCCGGCGGCTATCGGCCACCTCAGTCAGGTCCAGCACAGCCGGGAAGCTATTCCCCGCAGGCCCCTGCCGGCGGAACGCAGTCGCCGGCGCCTTACCCGCCTCCGGCCAACTACCAGCAGGCTCCCGCAGCGGCGGGTTATGCGGCCCCGGGTTCGACATATCCCCCGGCACAGGGTGCACCGGCGGGCTATCAGCAGCCGCTCACCACGCAGCAGCCCGCCGGGTACGCCCAGTCTCCGAACGCGGGTAAGCATCAGGACGCGCGCCACAGCCACAATCACGTCTATCCGGATCGTGGCACCGTCGTGCAGACCCTCCCGGCCGGGGCGAGCGTGGTGAACTACGGCGGTCAGTCGTACTGGTTTTCCGAGGGAGTCTGGTTCGAGCCGCGGGGTGCGGCCTACACGGTCATCGAGCCACCGATCGGTGTGGTCGTGGCCGCTCTGCCCTCCTTCGCGACGGCAGTGGTGGGAAGCGCAGGACTCTATTTCTATGCCAACGACACCTACTATCGGCCGCGTCCGGATCTCGGCGGCTATGAAGTGGTGAACGACCCGGTGGATTCAGCACCGGCGAGCCCCTCATCGGGGCTCGTGCCCGTCCCGGCTATGGCGACAGCGCCGGCGGCGGCGGGAGCGGCGCCGCCGGGATACGGCGCACCCGCTGCATACGGCGCACCCGTTGCCGGAGCCGCGATGATGGCGGCGCCGGTGGCTGCATCCGCATCGATGGCAGCCGCTCCCGGGGCACTCGCTGCGCCAGCTTCCGCGCCCATGGGCGCCGCAGCTACGGGCGCGTTCGCGGGCGCAGCGACGGCTGGACAGTTCCCGTCACGCCCGGCACAGATGGTCTCGCTGACTCCCAACAACGGGCAGACGCCCGAGCAGCAGGCGCGTGATCGCTACGACTGCTACCGCTGGGCCCTCAGCCAGAGCGGTTACGATCCGCTGCATCCAAAGGGTGGCCTGCCGACGGCGCAGGCGAGCGAGCAGGAGTCCGCCTACGACCGGGTACGGACTGCCTGCCTGCAGCAGCGCGGCTACACCGTACAGTAGGGCTGCGAGGGCTCAGCAACTGTCCCCCAACAGCGCTTCCTTTGCCCAGGATTCGGCGCGCATGCGCCGCGCGAGCTCATAGCCATCGATCCCGCTGCCGAGTGACTTCATCAGCAGGCGGAGCGTCTCGGCTGCGTCATCGTTGTCATCGGCGGCCACTGGTGCCGTTGCACCGCCGCTGCAATACTGCTCGGTACCGCCAGCCGCAGGCGACCGGCGATGGACCGTCGCCTGGCAACACTCCGGATCGATTGCATGACGGAACCGAGCCGAGCCTGCCGACGCCCAGGACCGAGTCGCGATAGCCGCCGCGCGATGCGCGCCGCACCCTTGCCCGACAATCTCAAGCCCGTGCACCCGGGAATGGCGAGTGGCCGATACCGCCCGCTGAGTGAGGCTGATGTCGGGAAGATCCACCGGACGGCGCTGCGGCTGCTTGCCGAAGTCGGACTCGCCGATGCACCCCCCTCGGGCGTCGAGTACCTCACCCGAGCGGGCTGCACCCTGACCGATCGTGGACGGCTGGTGTTTCCCGCCGCGCTGGTCGAGGACACGGTGGCGAAGGCCACGCGACATTTCGTGCTGCACGCGCAGGATCCGCGGCACGACATGGAGCCCTGGGGACAGAAAGTCTACTTCGGCACCGCCGGCGCTGCCGTCAACATGGTCGACTCGCGGACCGGCAGTTATCGCGAGTCGCGGATTCGGGATCTGTACGACTGCGGGCGCATCGTGGACGCCATGGAGCACATCCATTTCTTCCAGCGCACGGTGGTCCCGCGCGACATTCCAGACCCCTATGAAATGGACTTCAACACCTGCTACGCCTCGGTGTCGGCGACGACCAAGCACGTGGGCACGAGCTGGGTTCAGCCGCTCCACGTGACACGCTCGCTCGAGATGCTGCATCAACTGGCGGGCGGTGAGGACAAGTGGCGCGCGCGACCGTTCGTCAGCCAGTCGAACTGTTTCGTGGTTCCGCCGATGAAATTCGCGACCGACGCCTGCCGGTGTCTCGAGGTCGCAGCCCTTGGCGGCATGCCGGTACTGCTGCTCTCCGCGGGTCAGGCAGGTGCGACAGCCCCGGCAGCACTCGCCGGCGCGCTCGCCCAGGAAGTCGCGGAAGTGCTGGCCGGACTCGTGTACGTGAACGCCGTCAAGCCCGGAGCACCGGCGATTTTCGGCACGTGGTGCTTCGTTTCGGACCTGCGCACCGGTGCCATGTCGGGCGGAAGTCCGGAGCAGGCACTGCTCTCAGCCGCTGCCGCACAGATGGCCCATTACTACGACCTGACCGGCGGCACCGCCTCCGGAATGACCGATTCGAAGCTGCCCGATGCACAGTCCGGTGCCGAGAAGGCTTACAGCCATGCGCTCGTCGGCAATGCCGGTGCCAACCTCATCTACGAGTCCGCGGGCATGCACGCGAGTCTGCTCGGCTTCTCGCTCGAAAGTCTGGTCATCGACAATGACATCATCGGGGCGACACAGCGAACCATCCGCGGTATCGAGGTCGATGATGCCAGCCTGTCGTTCGACACGATCCGCCAGGTGTGTCTCGAGGGCCCGGGTCATTACCTCGGCTCCGAGCAGACATTGCAGTTAATGCAGTCCGCGTATCTCTATCCGGTCATCGGCGATCGCAAGAGCCCGAATGAGTGGACGGAACAGGGCGCGCTCGATGCGGCCGAGCGCGCTGCGAAAAAAGTCAGCGAGATCCTCGCAACTCACTTCCCCGCGCACGTTCCCGAGGCGCTCGATGAGCGCATCCGCGCGCAGTTCCCCGTGAGACTTCCCCGCGAGCACATGCGCGCACCGGCGGGCTGAGACAGAGACCATCGTGCCAGCCATCCCGTCGCACGCCAGCGTCGTGATCATCGGCGGTGGCATCGTCGGCTGCAGCGTTGCCTACCACCTTGCGAAGCGGGGCTGCGGCGATGTGCTGCTGCTCGAGCGCAAACGGCTCACGTGCGGCACGACCTGGCATGCGGCGGGTCTCGTCGGCCAGCTGCGCGCCACGCAAAATCTCACCCGGCTTGCGCAGTACACGACGCAGCTGTACGAGTCGCTCGAGCGCGAGACCGGGCAAGCCACGGGCTTCAGGCAGGTGGGCTCGATCGCGGTGGCGGCGAGCGAGGCGCGGTTTGAAGAGCTCAAACGCGGCGCATCGATGGCCCGCTGCTTCGGACTCGAGGTGCAGGTGCTCTCGCCCGGGGCCGCGCATGAGCGCTGGCCGCTGCTTTCCACGGAGGATCTGGTCGGAGCGGTATTTCTGCCGAAGGATGGGCAGACGAATCCCGTGGACACGACGCAGGCCCTTGCCCGTGGCGCACGCCGCGGCGGCGTGCGCATCCTCGAAGAGGTCCGCGTCAGCGGTATCCGGAGTGAGCGCGGCCGGGTCACCGGGGTCACCACGGAGGCGGGCGAGATCCGCGCCGGTGCCGTCGTGAACTGCGCCGGCATGTGGGCGCGCGAGGTCGGCGGCTGGGCCGATGCCAGCGTACCGCTTCATGGGGCCGAGCACTTCTATATCGTCACGCAGCCGATCCGCGGGCTCACCTCGGGGCTTCCGGTGCTGCGGGATGCCGACGCATGCTCCTATTTCAAGGAGGACGCCGGGAAACTGCTCGTCGGATGGTTCGAGCCGCGCGCAAAACCCTGGGGCGAAGGCGGTATCCCCGAGAGTTTCGCTTTCGATCAGCTCCCCGCAAATCTCACCCACATCGAGCCGCTCTTCGCGCAGGCGATGCACCGCGTGCCGGTGCTGGAATCCGCCGGTGTGCAGGTGTTCTTCAACGGGCCGGAGAGCTTCACCCCCGATGACCGCTACCTGCTCGGTGAGGTCCCGGAGCTGCGTGGCCTGTATCTCGCGGCCGGTTTCAACTCGATCGGTATCCAGTCGGCAGGCGGTGCCGGCAAGGTCCTGGCGGACTGGATCGTCGACGGCCACCCGCCCTTCGACCTGTGGGATGTCGATATCCGCCGCTGCGCACCCTTCCAGCGCAACAAGCGCTACCTGCGTGACCGCACCGTGGAGACGCTCGGCCTGCTCTACGCCATGCACTGGCCTTTTCGCCAGCCGGAGACGGCTCGGGGCGTACGCAAGTCTGCGCTGCACGACCGCCTCACTGCCGCGGGGGCGTGCTTTGGCGAAGTGTCGGGTTTCGAGCGCGCCAACTGGTTCGCCCCGGCAGGCACCGAAGCGCGGTACGAGTACAGCTATGGGCGCCAGAACTGGTTCGAGCACTCGGCCGCCGAGCACCGCGCCGTCCGGCAAGCAGTGGGACTCTTCGATCAGTCCTCGTTCGCCAAGTTCGTGCTGAAGGGCGCCGATGCCGCGGCGGTGCTCGGGCGGCAGTGCGCCAACGAGGTCGACGTGCCCATCGGCAGGATCGTTTATACGCAGTGGCTCAACGAGCGTGGTGGCATCGAGGCCGATCTCACGGTCACGCGCGAGGCCGAAGACGCTTATCTCATCGTCACCTCCTGCGCGACCCAGACGCGCGATTTCAACTGGCTGTCTCGCAACATCCCCACTACAGCGCGCGCCATCCCCGTGGATGTCTCCTCCGCTTATGCGGTGCTCGGCCTCATGGGGCCCCGCAGCCGCGAGCTCCTGGCAACGCTCACCGACGCTGACCTGACGACCGCGGCGTTTCCCTTTGCCTCATCGCAGATCATCGATCTGGGCTACGCGCGCGTGCGCGCGAGCCGGATCACCTACGTGGGAGAACTCGGCTACGAGTTGTACATTCCGACCGAGTTTGCGCAAGGTGTGTACGATGCGATCGTTGACGCGGGCCGCCCTTTCGGGCTGCGCCTCGCCGGCTACCATGCGCTCAACAGCCTGCGCATGGAGAAAGCCTACCGCCACTGGGGTCACGACATCTCGGATGAGGACACGCCGCTCGAGGCGGGATTGCAGTTCGCCGTCGCGTGGAACAAGCCCGGGGGCTTCGTCGGACTCGAGGCGCTCGAGCGGCAACGCAAGGAGGGTCTGCGCCGCCGGCTCGTTGCACTAGCGCTCGCGCGCACCGACCGCATGCTCTACCACAATGAGCCGATCTGGCGGAATGGCGAGCTCGTCGGGCGGATCTCCTCGGCGATGTATGGGCACACTGTTGGCGCTCCGCTCGGTCTCGGCTATCTCGCCGGCGGCGGTGCGCGGGTAGACGCGGAATGGATTGCGGCGGGCCGCTACGAGGTGGAGGTGGCGGATGAGCGTATCCCCGCGCGTGTGTCGCTGCGGCCCTTCTACGATCCCGCGAGCGAGCGGGTGAAGCAGTGACCCGCCCGCGCCTGGAACGTATGTCGGGCCTCCACGCTGGCGTACCCGGGCACGCCGGCTGAGGCCTGGATGAAGAGGCAGACGCGAGTTGCGATCATCGGTGGGGGCGCCGTGGGCTGCAGCGCGCTTTACCACCTCGCGCGGCTTGGTTGGACCGATGTGGTACTCCTCGAGCGCGATGAGCTCACCGCGGGCTCGACCTGGCACGCGGCCGGCAACTGCCCCAACTTTTCGACCTCCTGGAGCATTCTCAAGCTGCAGCGCCATTCGACCGAGCTGTACCGGCGGCTCGCGCAGGAAGTCGGCTACGACATCAACTACCACGTGACGGGCAGCATCCGCCTCGCACACACGGCGGATCGGGCCGATGAGTTTCGCCATGTCCTGGCCCAGGCACGCGCACAGGACACGGACTTCGAGCTGCTCTCCCCGGCAGAGATCAAGTCGCGCCATCCATTCCTCGAGCTCGATGACATCCGCTTGGGTCTATGGGACCCCGGTGATGGCGATATCGATCCGGCGCAGCTCACCCAGGCGCTTGCCAAAGGTGCGCGTGATCTGGGGGCAGAGGTCTACCGTCACACACGGGTGACAGCACTGCGCGAGCACGCATCGGGCGGCTGGCGCATCGAGACGACGGCGGGATCGATCGACGCGGAGTACGTCATCAACGCAGCGGGTTACCGGAGCGCAGAGATCGCGGCGATGGTCGGTGAATACCTGCCCATGGTTACACTGTCCCACCTGTACCTGGTCACGGTGGATTTTCCCGAGCTGATGGAGCGCGGCGCCGCGCGCCTCCC
>DASYFL010000170.1:0-102752 GCA_036498445.1 Steroidobacteraceae bacterium | reverse complement strand
CGTGCTGAGTTTCGAGCTCGAAGGCGGGGAGCGCCGCGCAGAGGACTTCGCGCATCGCGTGCGCATCCCGGCCGTAGCACCGAGCCTGGGCGGAGTGCAGACGCTCCTCACGCGGCCGGCCACCACCTCGCACGCGGGACTTTCACGCGAAGAGCGGGTGCGCCTTGGCATCAACGATGGCCTGTTGCGCCTTTCGGTCGGCATCGAGGCGACCGACGATTTGCTCGATGATTTCCGCCAGGCGCTGAGCTGACCTACCTGAGGCGGCGGCAGCAAGCATCGGGTGGCCGTCGGGCCGAAGGCCTGTCAACGTAGGGCCCTGTCACGGTAAGTGTTACGTCCCAAGGAACTGAACGCTCATGTCTGCTTCCGATCTCACCGCCGCGAACGCGCCCCAGCCGCTCTCCACACGCAGACCGGCGGCGGAGGTTGCACCCTGGCGCACTCCGCTCGAACTCACGTTGCTCGGTGCCATCTGGGGCGCCTCGTTCATGTTCATGCGGGTTGCTGCAGCCGACTTCGGGCCGTTCCCGCTCGTTGAGATGCGGCTGGCGTTCGGGGCATTGGTGCTGACACCCTTCCTGTGGCGCGCTCGCGCTCAGTTCTCGGGGATGCTGTACCTGCGCATCGCCGGCATCGCAATGATGAATGCCACCGTCCCGCTCACGCTGTTCGCCTGGGCGGCGGAGCGAGCGCCCGCCGGTATCGGCGCCATCTCCAACGGCATGACTGTGATGTTCACGGCGCTCGTCGCCTTCGTGTTCTTTGGGGAGCGCATCGGCGCGCGGCGCCTGATGGGACTCATCATTGGGTTCGTCGGCGTCACCATCCTTGCCAGCGGCAAAACCGCAGGGGTGAGCGTTGCACCGGCCGCGCTCGCCGGCACTGCGGCCTCTCTGTGCTACGGCATCGGCATCAACCTGGTGCGCCGCTACCTGACACCTTATCCTCCCGCTGCGGTGGCTGCCGCGGCGCTCACGAGCGGTGCGCTGCTGATCGCGCCGCTTGCCCTTTGGAACTGGCCCCATCATCCGATCCCGCCGGTGTCCTGGGTCAGCGCGCTGCTTCTCGGCGTGCTGTGCACGGGCTTCGCGTTCGTGCTTTATTACCGCCTGGTGGCCCGCATCGGTGCGGCGCGTACCTCGACGGTCACTTACCTGATACCGCTATTTGGTGTGATCTGGGCGTGGCTGCTGCTCGGTGAGGGCGTGACGCTCAGCATGGTGCTCGCGGGCGCCTTGATCCTTGCCGGCGTCGGGCTCAGCCAGCAGCGCGACACGAAGCGCGAGGCCAAATCCTGAGGACCGAAGCGAAACTCGCGGCGGTTCCCGGAGGGTCGCTCGATTTTCCGGACCTGCTGAACGCCCGCGACCTCGGCGGCTATCCGACGACCGACGGCGGCGAGACGCGCTGGCGCTCCTTGCTGCGGGCGGACGATCTCGCGCAGTTGAGTGAGCTCGGAGTTCAGGCACTCGCCGACTATGGCGTGCGCACCATACTCGATCTGCGCTGGCCCGAAGAGGCCATCCTCCACCCGAGCCCGGTGCCGGATCGACTCCCGCAGCTGCGCTATGCGCGCATCTCGCTCCTCACCCACACCGAGGATGAGTGGCGGCTGCGCAGCCGCGATGCGGCCAAGGAGCTGTGGAAGTGCGTGGTGCTCGAGCACGTGCGTGCGGAGCTGCGCACGGTGCTCGCCTTCATCGCTGCAGCCCCGCCGGAAGCGCTGCTCTTTCACTGTGTCGCCGGCAAGGACCGCACCGGTTTGATCGCGGCACTGCTCCTCGCGCTCGCCGATGCGACGCCGGAGGCCATCGCCAGGGACTACGCGCTCAGCTCGGAGAACCTGCGTGACGGCTACCTGCGGCGCTATCCGGACACCGATCGCGCCCGCATCCTCGAAGCGCTGCGCTGCCCCGAGGAAGGTGCTTACAACATGCTCGCCTTCCTCGAGCGCGCGGGTGGCGTGCGCGGCTATCTCGCACAGATCGGGGTTTCACCGCCGGAGATCGCGCGCCTGCGAGCGCGGTTGCGGGACTAAAGCTGCTGCCAAGTGCCGGGAACGTCCTGCGCCACGCTTTCTGCAGAGGCGGCCACGCTCGTTGGTGCAATGCGCGCCTCGCTCGCACGTGCGATGGGACGCTCCATCCTCACGGTCATTCACCAAACGTTCAGCGCAGCGCCACCATACTCATCCTCGCACCGGATGAACGTGCTCCAGAGCGGCCCACATTTCTAAGACGCGGGCACCATTTTTCAGCACGCTCCGATTTGAGTTCGATTCAGTCCGGTGCGCTTCCCCTCCCACTATTGCTCCCGCGCCTGGCGATACGCCTGCGCCTGCTGCGTTGCAGCGACCGGTCTCGTGTTGGTTTTCCCGTGGCTGTGAAGAAAGGGCCGGCTAAGACCAACCGGCCCCAGGCGCGGTGCGGAACGGCTCCGCGCACCGCGATGACCCTCGATCAAAACGAGCCCGCACCCTACGGTAAGCGAAAACGCTCTGTCCATAGGCTAACGCTGATTTGTATGTATTACAAACGAAAACACCGTGCACCCAGCGGCACGTATCATGCAAGGGTGTGCCATGACGCAAAACACTGATTCAGAGTCCCCTGGCGTTACCGGCGGCTGCCTCTGCAGGGCGGTCCGGTACACTTTCGCTGCCTCGCCCATCGTCACCCGGGTTTGCTGGTGCCGCGTGTGTCAATACATCGGCGCCGGCAGTGGCACGGTGAATGTCTGCTTCCCGGCCGCAGCAATGAGCGTGAGCGGTGAGCTGCGCGAGTACCACCTGGTGGCGGACAGCGGCAACCCGGTGCAGCGGCGGTTCTGCCCAATCTGTGGTACGCACCTCTTCACCGGAACTTCGGCGCGGCCGCACCTGGTGTTCGTGCGCGCCGGTACGCTCGATGACCCGGAGTTGGCCCGGCCGGCCATGAACATCTGGACTTCGAGTGCGCCGAGTTGGGCGTGCTTCGATGAGCGCATCCCGCGAGTCGAGCGGCAACCGCCGCCCGCCGCTTGAGGCGCGCAACGGCTGCTGGTACGGCTTTTGCCGTCGGCGAGCCCGCTACTTCAGCCCGAGCGCCGCCTTCAGCTGCGGCTCGGTCATGAGCCGCGTGTAAACCGGCGTACCGACATCGAACTCGCGCGCTTTCGAGAGCGGCCCCACCACGACGGGCGCAAAGCCCGCATCCCGCACGAGCCGCTCTGCGACCTGCAGTGCCTGTGCGTCATCGCCCGCGAGCGGTATCGCGACCGGTGCGCCCTTGCGATGCGCCTCGCTGCGCAGGTCACCCGAGTTGATCGCGTTGAACGCCCGCACCAGGCGCACACCGGGGAGGTATTCCGCGGAGGCCACCCCGGTTCCCTTGCGCCGCGCTTCGACAGCCATCTGGCCATCGCGCTCGGGATAGGGGTTCCCCGTGTCGAGAACGATCTTGCCGGCGAGCTCGCTCTTGAGGTCGCGGCCGACCTGCGGCAGCGCCCCGTACGGCACCGAGACCACGACCACGTCGCCGAACTTGGCGGCCTCGAGCGGGGTGCCGACGTGCGCCTTCGGCCCCAGTGAATGCGCAAGCGCCTGGAGCTCCTGCGGGTGGCGTGAAGACATCAGGACCTCGTGGCCTGCGCCGACCCAGAGCGTGGCGAGCGTGCCGCCGATGTGCCCGGTGCCGATGATGCCGATCTTGATCGGGGCGCCGGGCTGCGTTGACGCGTCAGCGGCCGCCGCGCGCGCCCCCGGCACCGCGCCGAGCACGAGAGCCATCGTCGCCACCAGCACCGCGGCCGGGAGCGACACCTGCGTCGATGTCGGAATGCTGCTCATTTCGGTGAGAACTCCACCCGCGTCTGCCAGTGAGGGTCCGCGCGATCATTCGTATCGATGATGAGTGTGCCACGAGCGCGCGGGGCGCTCGAGGCAATGCGAACGTCCAGAATGTCACCGCAACCGCCCACCACCGGGAAGGGCGAGATCACCGACAGGGGCTTGGCAGCAGCGCTGTCCTCGGACGATGCGCTCTGCGGCTCGATGTGCGCAGCGGTGATCTGGACACTCGGCACCGTGACGAAGCGGTACTGCACCGCGCCCTGCCAGCCGCCCTTCGGTGCCTTGCCCGAAGAGTCGAAGCTCGCTGTACGCGTGAGCGGGGGCTCCCGCAGCCGCACCTGCCGAGGTTGCGGGGGGATCAGCTTGCGCTTCACATCGAGCGGCAGCTTCCAGTCCACCACGAACTGCAGCGGGAAACTGCTGCGGCAACGGACCGAATAGAACCCGTGCCATTCGGAGCCGTCGGCGTTAGGGCTCAGGGCGAACTTCAGCCTGTCGCTCTGCGCCGACACGTACACCGATCCTGGCGTCACGAGCGCATCCCGCGAGACCGCGGCCGACACTTGGTACAAGCCGAGATCATGGTTGGCCGTGTATTCGGCCGGCGTCGTGTCGCGCAGCTGAACGTCGCAGGCAGAGACCCACAGCACGGCACCGAGCCACATCAGCCGTACGAGTCTGCGCATTGGCCGATCGCCCCCGGGAACCGTGATGTTGTCGGATGCGCGAGCCGGCAGCGCCTCGCGGGCGCGGCCCGGCTACGACGCTGCCTTCCCTGATGCGACGCCGGCAGTTTCGCGCGGAACGGAAAGCCGGACTTACTTCTTGCGGCGTGCTCCGGACCGTTTGGCGGCACGGAAGGAGATACCCGCACGCATCGCCTTCTGCTGTACCGCGGCCGCAGTACGCCCAAGCTTCCTGGCGACATGACTCGTCGGAGTTCCTGACCTCGCGAGCGCCTTGAGCGCCGCCAGTTCACGGGCGCTCCAGGACGCGCCGTCATTCGGTGGACGTCGTGCCATTAGTCTTCTCCGCAAAACACCCAACGAAGGGCCGGACTACAGATCATACACTGAATCGCGCGCTGCGCGCGCGGGTTGTAGGTCACCGTTACATGTTGGAAATCGCCAACGGCCCCGCCCGGGCATCGACCGCCCGCTGCGTGGGCCAACGCGCCACGCTAGCGCCTCGCTCGGCGCCCACATGACACAACTTGTAACTAGCGCCCTTGTGGCGCTGCCGCAAGCGCTTCGACGTGAGGGCTCCTCGCTACGCGATGCGGCGCAAAGCCAGCGGTTGTGCCCCTCGAAACAGGCGCTCGAGACATTGACGTCGGCATTTTCCGACACGCAGCCCGCGTGTAACTGTCCGCTAGTGTTGATCCCGAGGCACCACCCTGCGACACCAACACCCGCCTGCCCCGGCAAATTCCGGCCCGCGCCGCTCATTGGAAGCTCATCGAGCGTGGCAAGCGAAATTTGCCGGGTATTTTCACTGCACGATGATGGTGCCGACCATGCGTGGGTGGATGGAACAGGTGTAGCGATACGTTCCGGGCTTCTCGAAGCGGTAGGAGAAGGTCTCGTTGGTATCGAGAGCTCCAGAGCGAAACACCCCGTTCTCGCTCACCACCGTGTGCGGCTCGTCGTCTCTATTTGTCCAGGTAACGGTCGAGCCGGCGGCCACGTTGATGGAAGTCGGCGCGAACATGAAGTCCTTCGCCATCACGATGGTGGAGGCCGCGGACGCCGTGTCGGCATGCAATGTGCATGGCCCGAGAGCGGCTAACAGCAACGCGCAGATGTAGGGCGGCAGCAATTGACGCAGAGTCATGTCAACCTCTCTCAGGCAAACGTCGTATCGTTGAGCCGCATGGCTCGGGGGTGACTCACGACCGACGCGCTGGTGAGGCCCAGCATGGTCGGCAGCTGCTCGGTGGGCACCTTCAGCGGCCCGGGTCCCGCCGCCTCGCCCGCGACCGGCTGGGGATAAGCCGTCGAGCGTGCGGTGTGAAACGTGACGTTGCCCTCCACTTTCTGCACGATCTGGTGGATGTGGCCATTCAGCACGGTCACCGAGCCGAAGCGGCGGAGCTGCTCCATGAGCTGCGGCGCATCTCCCGTTCCCCAGCCCCAGGGCTCGTAGATGGTCCACAGCGGCATGTGGGCAAACACGACGAGCGGCGTGCTCGATGAGCGTCCCTTGAGGTCATTGGCCACCCAGGCGAGCTGCTCGGGGCCGAGAGTGCCGAGGCCGCCCGGCTTGAATTGCAACACGTTGATCAGCGCCAGAAAGTGCACGCCGGCGTGATCGAAGCTGTAATAGCCTTTGTTGCCCGAGGCCTTGCCGAAACGGTTGAAGTATTCCGTCACCGTCGGATCGGTGGTGTCGTGCTCACCGGGCACGGTGTGCATCTCCGTGGTGCGCAGCCGCGAGAAGAGCTGCTGTGCCAGGTCGAACTCCGCGGGTTTCGACAGGTGAGTGATGTCGCCGGTGTGAATGAGGAGCGCGGGCTGCTCAGGCAGAGCGTTGATGAGATCGATCGAGCGGTTGCACGTCGCAGCGACATCGGGATTCGCCTCCTTGTTGAAGCCGATGTGCGTATCGCTGATCTGCACGAAGAGCGGCTTGCCGAGCTTCGCTGCGCCGGTGCGGTCGCTCGCGGCCATCGCGAGGTCGATCGGGGTAAAGACGCCCCCGGCCAGGGCGAAGAGCGTTCCGGCACCCCCATACGCGAGGCATTTGAGCGCGCCGCGGCGCGAGGTCAGGGTGCGTTCTTCCGACATGGTCCGTCTCCTTCGTGGTGGGTGAAGGAGAAGACCTCGGGCTCTCGAGTCTTATTCCCGGCGCGGAGGCCTCTGCGCTCGCGCCTAGTGCGGCGTATCGGCGGCGCCCGCGGCGCGCAACAGCCTCGTGAGGCCCTGCAATTCGTCCCAGCCGGTGTCCGAGACCGCGCAGTACTGGAGATTCCCGAGCTTCCAGCAGGCGATGCGGTAGCCGCTGCGGGTCGCGTACTCCGGCAACGGCCGGGAACCTGCAACCCAGGTGAACACGTTGATGAGGTGCGCGCCGTGTTGGTAAACCACCGCCGCGACGTGCTGCTGATCGAAATAGTCCGCACGCCCGCCGAGAAGCCGATAGCCCTGGTCCGCGAAGTCGGCGACGACCGGGGAGACATCGGCGTGACCTGCGAACCACGGCTTCACCGTATGACGGTCCGTGGAGACCACATCCGTGAGGTGCATCGGCATGAGCGAGCGCACGTGGGCACTCACGAGATCATCGAGGACGGGACGCGTGAGCAATGGGGACAGGAAAAAGATCGCGAGAGCTGCGGCCGCCGCCGCAGCGAATCCGCCCGAAGCTCCAAGCCACAGCGGCGACAGCCGCCACGGACGCACGCGGTAAGTGCGCGCGGGGGCGGGAGCGTTGCGCACCTCCCGATCGAGGAGCCGCTCGATCGATGCGCGCAGCGCAGCAGGTGCAGCCGGATACTCCAGTTCCTCGCGTATGCGCGCACGCGTCTCCGCCAGGTGCCCCAGCAGCGCACGGCATTCCGCGCAGTGCTCGGCGTGCCGCTCGACCTCGAGCGCGGATACCGCGTCCACTTCGCCATCGAAGTAGGCCTGCACGCGCAACACCTCAGCGCACTGCACGGGGCGCACCTCCGGCTTCCGTCAGCCATTTGCCGCGCAGTGCGGCGCGCGCCCGGGCGAGGCGCGACATCACCGTCCCGATCGGCACCTGCGCCACCTTGGCGATTTCCCGGTAACTCATGTCCTCCATCTCCCGCAGCAGCAGCACCTCTCGATGCTCATCCGGCAAGGTGTCGATGAGGCGCCCGAGCGTGCGCCGCTCCTCATCCGCCGCCGATGCGCTTTCCGGATCGGGGGTCGCCTCGTCCGCCGTGGACCTCAGGGCTGCCTCGTGATCACCGCCAAGCGGCACCGTCGCGCGGCGTTGCTGCTGCTGTATGGCTGAGGCGTGGCAATTGCGCACGATGGTCAGCAGCCAGGCCTTCACGTCTCCGTCCCGCAGCCCGTCGAATCCGCGATAGGCGCGCAGGAACGCCTCCTGCACGATATCGTCTGCATCGCTCGGGGAGCGGCAAAGCCAGCGAGCGAAGCGATACGCCGCGTCCAGGTGCGGTAACACCAGCGCCTCGAAGCGAGCCCGCTTGTCCTGCAGGGATGAAATCGGATACGCCTCGCGTCAACCCGGCCGCCTCGAGCGCGGCTCCTGTGGAGCCACTCCTGTGGAGAAGACCGACCGGGGCTCGATTCTATTCCCGTGGCGAGGTCATGCCAGGAACGGTGCAAACGGGCCGCGCGCAGCAGACCGCTCAGCTCGCGATGGCGGCCGCCCGGTAGTTGGCCGCATCGACCGCGCTCGAGAGCAGCATGGCGATCGTCATGGGGCCGAGCCCGCCCGGGACGGGCGTAATCCAGCGTGCGCGCTCCGCCGCACTCTCGAACACCACATCCCCGACGAGATTACCCGCCGGGGTACGGTTGATGCCGACATCGAACACCGCGGCGCCCGGGCGGATCCACTCCCCCGGGATGAACCCCGCCTTGCCGACCGCGGCCACCACCACCTCGGCGCGCTCGACCTCGCTGCGCAGATCGCGTGTGCCGGTATGACACACCGTGACGGTCGCGCGCGCGAGCAGCAGTTCCAGCGCCATGGGCCGGCCGACGATGTTGGAAGCTCCGACCACCGTGGCGCGCAGCCCCGTCAGGTCGATGCCATACTCCTTTGCCAGGCGAATGACGCCATAGGGCGTGCACGGGCGCAGCCGCGGCCGCTTCTGCGCCAGGAGCCCGGTGTTCACCGGGTGAAATCCATCGACGTCCTTGAGCGGATCGACCGCGTCCATCACGCGATCGGCATTCACTCCCTTCGGCAGCGGCAGCTGCACGAGAATGCCATCGACCCGCGGGTCGAGGTTGAGTGACTCGACGAGCGCGAGGATCTGCGCCTCGCTCGTGCTTGCCGGCAGGTCGTGCGCGAAGGACTCGATACCCGCCTCGATCGAGGAGCGGCGCTTGTTGCGCACGTAGACGCTGGAGGCTGGATCCTCGCCGACCTGTACCACCGCGAGGCCCGGGCGGCGCCCATGGCGCGCCATGAACTCCGCGGACCGCTGCGCCACCTCGGCGCGCACCTTGGCGGCGACCGCCTTGCCATCGAGCAGGATCGCACCGCCGGCGTGGCGCGCCGGCGGTGCATCCACAGCCGGGCTCTCGCCCGGTGGCTTCGGTGAGGCGCTCATCAGTAGCGGTAGTGATCGGACTTGTACGGTCCCGAGCGGTCGACGCCGATGTAGCGCGCCTGGGTGTCGGTGAGCTCGGTGAGCTCGACGTTGAGCTTCTTCAGCTGCAGCCGCGCCACCTTCTCATCGAGGTGTTTCGGCAGTACGTACACGCCGAGCGGATACTTCGCTGTGTTGGTGAAGAGCTCGACCTGCGCGATCACCTGATTGGCGAAGCTCGAGCTCATGACGTAACTCGGGTGCCCCGTGCCGCAGCCGAGATTCACCAGCCGGCCTTCCGCGAGGAGGATCAGCCGCCGTCCATCGGGCAGGATGATGTGATCGACCTGCGGCTTGATGTTCTCCCAGGCGTACTGCTTGAGACTCGCGACATCGATCTCGTTGTCGAAGTGACCGATGTTGCACACGATGGCGTTGTGCTTCATGCGCACGAGGTGCTCGTGCGTGATCACGTGGTAGTTGCCGGTCGCCGTGACGAAGATGTCGGCCTTGTCGGCGGCGTGATCCATGGTCACGACACGGTAGCCCTCCATGGCGGCCTGCAGCGCACAGATCGGATCGACCTCGGTGACCCACACCTGTGCCGAGAGCGCGCGCAGCGCCTGGCAGCAGCCCTTGCCGACATCGCCGTAGCCGCAAACGACGGCGATCTTGCCCGCGACCATGACGTCGGTGGCGCGCTTGATGGCATCCACCAGTGACTCGCGGCAGCCGTAGAGATTGTCGAACTTGCTCTTGGTGACCGAGTCGTTCACGTTGATCGCGGGGAAGGCGAGCCGTCCTTCCTTCGCCATCTGGTAGAGCCGCTTGACGCCGGTCGTGGTCTCCTCGGTGACGCCACGGATCTGGCGGAGACGTGTCGAATACCAGCGCGGGTCGGCCTTCAGGCGCGCGCGGATCGACGCGAAGAGTGCGCGCTCCTCATCGCTCGAGGGCTTCGCGATGGCGCTCGCATCGCCCTCGGCACGGGCGCCGAGATGCAGCAGCAGCGTCGCATCGCCGCCATCATCCAGGATCAGGTTGGAGTAGCCGCCATCCGGCCAGTCGAAGATGCGGTGCGTGTAGTCCCAGTAGTCTTCCAGCGACTCCCCCTTCCAGGCGAAGACCGCCGTGCCGCGGGCGGCGATCGCCGCGGCGGCATGATCCTGGGTGGAGAAGATGTTGCACGAGGCCCAGCGCACCGTGGCCCCGAGCGCCTGCAGCGTCTCGATCAGCACCGCGGTCTGGATCGTCATGTGGAGCGATCCGGAGATGCGCGCGCCGCGCAAGGGCTGCGTCGGCGCGAACTCCTCGCGAATCGCCATGAGACCGGGCATCTCGGTCTCGGCGATGGCGATTTCCTTGCGGCCGAAGTCGGCGAGTGAGAGATCGGCGACCTTGAAATCGCTCGTCGGGGTCGCGGAGGGTTTCAGTGTGGCGTTCATACTCAATGCTCCAGGATCTGAGTGAGCGCCGTATGGATGTTCCTCGTCCGGCTGAGCCTGGCGAGCCCCGCGCCCTATCGGCGCCCTGCCCGTCGCAACGCTCCTCAGCCGGCGTGGCTGCAGCCGACCTGGCTGCGCTTAGTGAGATTTTAAGCTGCGCGCATCCCCTTCGCCTCATCGGCCAGTGTTGCGGCGCGATCGGTGCGCTCCCAGCTGAATTCGGGCTCGGTGCGGCCGAAATGCCCGTAGCTTGCGGTCTTCTGATAGATCGGGCGGACCAGGTCCAGCATCTCGCGCAGCCCGTAGGGCGTGAGGTCGAAGTGCTTGCGGACCATGCGGGTGAGGTGCTCGCGCGAGAAACGGCTGGTGCCGAAGGTCTCCACCATGATCGAAGTCGGTTCGGCGACGCCGATCGCGTAGGACACCTGCACCTCGCAGCGCTCGGCGAGGCCCGCGGCGACGATGTTCTTCGCCACGTAGCGCGCGGCGTAGGCTGCGGAGCGGTCCACCTTGGAGGGATCCTTGCCGGAGAACGCACCGCCCCCGTGGCGGGCGTAGCCGCCGTAGGTGTCGACGATGATCTTGCGCCCGGTGAGCCCGCAGTCGCCCACCGGTCCCCCGATCACGAAACGTCCCGTCGGGTTGATGTGGTATTTGGTGCGCTTGTCGAGCCACTTTCCGGGCAGCACGGGCTTGAGGATCTCCTCCATCACCGCCTCGCGCAGCACCTTGGTCGAGACCTCCGGGCTGTGCTGCGTCGAGAGCACCACCGCCTCGATGCCGACCGGCTCCTGGTCCTCGTAGCGCAGTGTCACCTGACTCTTCGCGTCCGGGCGCAGCCAGGGGAGCTTGCCGGACTTTCGCACCTGCGCCTGGCGCTTCACCAGGCGGTGGGCGATCGTGATCGGCGCCGGCATCAGCACGTCCGTCTCGTTGGTCGCGTAGCCGAACATCATTCCCTGATCGCCGGCGCCCTGCTTGCGCTCATCCTTGCGGTCGACGCCCTGCGCGATGTCGGGGGACTGTTTGCCGATGATATTGATCACGCCGCAGCTCGCGCCATCGAACCCCATCTCGGAGGAGTTGTAGCCGATGTCGAGCACCGTCTTGCGCACCAGCGCTTCGACATCGACCCAGCCGGAGGTCGTCACTTCGCCGGCGACGATGACGACGCCGGTCTTGACGAGCGTCTCGCACGCGACGCGGCCGCGCGCATCTTCCCTCAGGATCGCATCGAGCACCGCATCGGAGATCTGGTCCGCGACTTTGTCCGGATGGCCTTCGGAGACCGACTCGGAGGTAAAGAGGTAATCATTCGCCATGAGCTCGGTCCGCCTGCCTGCTTCGTGTACGGGGTTGCCGCTGAAAAGGGGTGCAGTTTAACCCAAGACGGGTGGCGCTTTGGCTACCGGAAAGCTCGGGCGAGGCGCTCATCGAATTCGCCGCGCGTAAAGCGATGATTCTGCGTCCCGCGGGCCTCGACCTTGATCGCACCCATGAGCGATGCAATATGTCCGCTCGTGCGCCAGTCGAGCCCGTGCAGTAGCCCATGGATGAGCCCGGCGCGGAACGCATCGCCGCACCCGGTCGGGTCCACCACCTGCCGCGCCGGCACCGCCGGAATCGTGATCTGCTCACCGCGTGTATGGATCACGGCGCCTGCGGCGCCGCGCGTCACGATCAGCGCCTCGATGCGGGAAGTGATCTCGCTCACGCCCCAGCGGCTTTTCTGCTGCAGCAGCTGCCACTCGTAGTCGTTCACCGTCACCCAGCGCGCCTGTGTCAGGAAACGCTGCAGTTCCTCGGGCCCGAACATGGGAAGTTGCTGGCCAGGGTCGAAGACAAAGGGGATGCCGGCGGCAGCGAACTGTGCCGCGTGCTCGATCATGCCGTCCCGCCCATCGGGCGACACGATGCCGATTGCGATGTCGCGCGCCTCGCTCACGCGGTTCGCGTGGCTGTGCTGCATCGCGCCGGGGTGGAACGCGGTGATCTGGTTGTCATCGAGGTCGGTGGTGATGAAGGCCTGCGCGGTGAGCTCGCTCTCGATCACCCGCACGTGCTCGGTGGGGACTCCGGCGCGGGCGAGCCACTCGCGGTAGGGCCCGAAGTCCGATCCGACGGTCGCCATCGGGACCCCGGCGTCCCCGAGGAGCGCGAGGTTGTAGGCAATGTTGCCGGCACAACCGCCGTACTCGCGGCGCATCTGCGGAACGAGGAACGATACGTTTAGGATATGGATCTTGTCGGGCAGGATGTGATTGGCGAAGCGATCCGCGAACACCATGATGGTGTCGAAGGCGAGTGAGCCGCAGATGAGCGCACGTCCCTTCCCGGACGCAGCGGTCATGTGCCTGCGCCCTTGGCCGGCGTGGAGGCAGAGCCGCCTGGCGCGGCTGGCGCCTTACTCGCGGCGTAGAGCAGCGCCACGGCGTTTCGGGCCAGGTCGCTCAGCCCCGCGCCCTGCCGCTCCTCGTAGTACTTCAGCATCTGCGCCCGCATGCGCGGGTCCCAGTAGCGGCGCAGGTGGTTGGCGACATCCTGCGCCGCCGCCTTCGAGTCGTTCACCTCGGCACCCTTGAAGAAATCGCCGATCTCGTTGGTCATCTTGATGAGCAGGTCGATGTTCATGGTGTCTCGATTCTCAATTCTTCAGCCGGTGGGGATGTGCGTAGACCACGTGCTGCTCAGCGCGCGCGAAGGCGACGAGCGTGAGGCCCGAGCGCTCGGCGAGCCGCACCGCAAAAGCAGTCGGTGCCGAGAGCGCCACCAGGAGCGCAATCCCTACGGTGGCGCACTTCTGCACCATCTCGTAGCTGGCGCGGCTCGTAATCAACATGTAGCCGGAAGCGAAATCCGCCTGCGCGCGCGCCAGCGCGCCGATCGTCTTATCGAGCGCATTGTGCCGCCCGACATCCTCGCGCACCACCTTGATGCCCTCACCCGGAACCACCCAGGCCGCCGCGTGCACACTGCCGGTGCGCGAGTTGATCGGTTGCCGCGCGGCGAGCTGCGCCATGGATTCGTGCAGTTCCGCGGCCGTGATGCTGACTCCCGCTCCGACCGGCGCGCACTCCCGGATCGCATCCGCGGCGGTCTCAGCTCCGCATAAGCCGCAGCCCGTGCGCCCGGCGAGATTGCGCCGGCGTTGCAGGAGCTGCGTGAATCGCTCCCAGGCAACGCTGATCTTCACATCCACGGAAGCCTCGCCCTGCACCACCTCTACGCCGCGAATCTCCTCCGCGCGCGCCACGAGCCCCTCACTCAGCGTGAAGCCGACGGCGTAGTCCTCGAGATCGGCCGGCGTCGCGAGCATCACGACGTGCGGCACGTCGTGGTAGACGAGCGCGATGGGCATCTCTTCGGCAACGAGATCGGTGGTCCGCGCGAGCGTGCCGCTCGTCCAGCGCTCGACAGCGACTTCCGCACTCACCGCCGCGGTGGCCTGCCCCTTCGCCCCCGGCTGTGCGCTCATCGCCTCAGGCAGGAGTCGGATCCTGCCGCCGGCGCTTCGGTGTGCGTCGCGGCAGCGCGCGCTCGGCCTCGGCGCGCTTCTCCCAGGCTTCCTTCTGGTTCACCAGCACCACTTCCACGGCCGTCACCTTGTACTCGGGGCAGTTGGTCGCCCAGTCGGAGTTCTCGGTGGTGACGACATTCGCGTTCGTCTCCGGGAAGTGGAACGTGGTGTACACGACGCCCGGGGCGATCTTCTCGGACACCTTGGCGCGCAGCACCGTGTCACCGGCGCGGCTCGTGAGCCCCACCCAGTCACCATCGGCGATGCCACGCACCTCGGCATCGTGCGGGTGAATCTCCAGCACGTCCTCCTTGTGCCACACCACGTTGCCGGTGCGGCGCGTCTGCGCACCGACGTTGTACTGCGTGAGGATGCGCCCGGTGGTGAGGATCAGCGGGAAGCGCGTGTTGACCTTCTCGCTGGTCGGCACGTATTCGGTCGCCCAGAACTTGCCCTTGCCGCGCACGAATTGCCCGACGTGCATGGTGGGTGTGCCCTCGGGAGCCGCGTCGTTGACCGGCCACTGGATGCTTCCGAGCTGCGTGATCCTCGCGTGCGTCATGCCGGCGAAGGTCGGCGTGAGCCGCGCGATCTCCTCCATGATCTCGCTCGCGTTCTGGTAGTTCATCGGGTAGCCGAGCGCGTTGGAGAGGAGGCAGGTGATCTCCCAGTCCTGATAACCCGCGAGCGGCTCGATGACCTTGTTCACCAGCGAGGTGCGCCGCTCGGCGTTGGTGAAGGTGCCGTCCTTCTCGAGGAACGAGGAGCCCGGCAGGAACACGTGCGCGAACTTCGCCGTCTCGTTCAGGAACAGGTCCTGCACGATGCAGCACTCGAGAGACGCCATCGCGGCGTTCACGTGATGAGTGTTGGGGTCCGACTGCACGAAGTCCTCGCCCTGCACGTACATGGCCTTGAAAGTGCCATCGAGCGCCGCCTCGAACATGTTGGGAATGCGCAGGCCCGGCTCGGACTGCAGTGGCACCCCCCACACCTGCTCGAACGACTTGCGCACCGCGGGATCGGACACGTGGCGGTAGGCACTGAACTCGTGTGGGAAGGAACCCATGTCGCAGGAGCCCTGCACGTTGTTCTGACCCCGCAGCGGATTGACGCCCACACCTTCGCGGCCGAGGTTGCCGGTCGCCATGGCGAGGTTCGCGATGCCCATGACGGCCGTCGTGCCCTGGCTGTGCTCGGTCACACCGAGCCCGTAGTAGATGGCGGCGTTGCCGGCCTGCGCGTACAGGCGCGCCGCATGGCGCACGCGCTCAGCGGGTACACCGGTGATGCTCTCGGACGCTTCCGGAGAGTTGCGCGGCTCGGCGACGAACGCCTTCCACCTGGCGTAGGAATCCGCTTCGCAGCGCTCGGCGATGTAGTCATCCTTGGTGAGGCCTTCGGTCACGACCACGTGCGCGAGCGCGTTCAGCAGCGCGACGTTGGTGCCGGGCTTCAACTGCAGGTGCTCATCGGCCTCGATGTGAGGCGTGCGCACGAGTGCGGTCTGACGCGGGTCGGCGATGATCAGCTTCGCCCCCTGACGCAGGCGGCGCTTGAGCTGGGAGGCGAACACCGGGTGACCGTCGGTGGGATTCGCGCCGATGATCATGATCGCGTCAGCCTTCATGACCGAGTCGAAGGCCTGCGTGCCGGCGGATTCGCCGAGCGTGTTCTTCAGCCCGTAGCCGGTGGGCGAGTGACACACCCGCGCGCAGGTATCGACGTTGTTGTTACCGAAGGCGGCGCGCACCAGCTTCTGCACCAGGAACGTCTCTTCGTTCGTGCAGCGCGAGGAGGTGATCCCGCCGACCGAGTCGCGGCCGTATTTCGCCTGGATGCGCTTGATCTCGCTCGCGGCGTAGGAGATGGCCTCCTGCCACGACACCTCGCGCCAGTCATCATGGATGCTCTTGCGGATCATCGGCTTCAGGACGCGGTCGGTGTGGGTCGCGTAGCCCCAGGCGAAGCGCCCTTTGACGCAGGCATGACCGTGATTCGCCTTGCCCTCCCGATCGGGCACCATGCGCACCACTTCCGTGTCAGCGCCCTCGCCCTGCACCTCGGCCTTGAAGCCACAGCCGACCCCGCAATACGCGCACGTCGTGGTCACGGCACGCTCGGGCGCGCCGAGTGCAACGAGCGATTTCTCCGTCAGCGCTGCCGTCGGGCATGCTTCGACGCAGGCCCCGCAGGAGACGCACTCCGACTCGAGGAAAGGCTCATCCTGGCTGGCGGCAACCTTTGATTCGAAGCCGCGTCCCTGAATGGTGAGGGCAAACGTGCCCTGGGTCTCGTCGCAGGCCCGCACGCAGCGCGAACAGACGATGCACAGATTCGGATCGAACGTGAAGTATGGGTTGCTCTCGTCTTTCGCCTGGCCCACGTGCCGCCTGCCGTTGGCGTACGGGCTCGAGTGGACCCCGAGCGTCTCCGCCATCGAGCACAGCTCCGTGCGAGCCTCCACCGCGGTCGGCTGGCGTTCGATCGGATAGTCGGAAAGATAGAGCTCCATCACGCTGCGGCGCAGCTGCATGAGCTTGGCGGATTGAGTGCGGATCTTCATTCCCTGGGCGACGGTGGTCGTGCAGGAGGCGGGATAGCCCTTGCGCCCATCGATCTCGACGAGGCACAAGCGGCAGGAGCCGAATGCCTTCAGTGTGTCGGTGGCGCAGAGCTTCGGCACGCGCACGCCGGCGAGCGCCGCGGCGCGCATCACGGAAGTACCATCCGGTACCGTCACCGCGTGGCCGTCGATCTCGACGGTCACCTCGGCGGCCGTGCCTGCCTGCCCGTTGACCGGGGCCGGTGTACCGAAGTCTTCGTAATCTATCGCATACATTGCTCGAGCCTCACTCGCGCGCTGTCAGACTCGCGCGCGGAAGTCTTCCCTGAAGTGTTTCAAGGCACTCTGTACCGGGAAGGGCGCCATGCCACCCAGCCCGCACAGGGATCCCTGCACCATGGTCTCGCACAGCTCTTCCAGCAGCCGCACGTTTCGCTCGCCGTCGATCCCGGCGAGTATGCGGTCGATCACCTCGACGCCCCTTGTGGAGCCGATCCGGCACGGGGTGCACTTGCCGCACGACTCGATGGCGCAGAACTCCATGGCGTAACGCGCCATCTGTGCCATATCGACTGTGTCATCGAACACGACGATGCCGCCGTGCCCGAGCATCGCTCCTACCGCGGCGAGGGCCTCGTAGTCGACTGCGGTATCGAAGTGCGCCGGCGGCACGAATGCGCCGAGCGGTCCCCCGATCTGCACGGCGCGGATCGGCCGGCCGCTCGCCGTGCCGCCACCGATATCGTACAGCAGCTCGCGTAAGGTGAGGCCGAACGCGCGTTCCACCAGGCCCGCACGGCGGATATTTCCGGCCAGCTGAATCGGCAGCGTGCCGCGGGATTTTCCCATGCCGAAGTTCGCGTAGGCCTCGGCGCCGTGCGCGAGAATCCACGGCACGGAGGTCAGCGTCACCACGTTGTTGACGATCGTCGGACAGCCGAACAGGCCCTTGATCGCCGGCAGCGGCGGACGCACGCGTACCTCGCCGCGCTTACCCTCGAGGCTCTCGAGCATCGAGGTCTCCTCACCGCAGATGTAGGCGCCGGCGCCGAGCCTCACCTCCAGGTCGAAGTGGCGGCCGCTCCCGGCAACATCCGCACCGAGATACTCTGCCTGGTACGCCGCCGCGATCGCGGTCTTGAGCGCAGCATGCGCGTGGGGGTACTCGGCGCGCAGGTAGATGTAGCCCTGCGTCGCCCCGACCGCGACTCCAGCGATCGTCATCCCCTCGATGAGCGAGAAGGGATCGCCCTCCATCAACATCCGGTCGGAGAAGGTGCCCGAATCTCCCTCATCGGCATTGCAGGTGACGTACTTCTGCGCCGCGCTCTGCTCGAGCACGGTCTTCCACTTGATCCCGGTGGGAAAAGCCGCGCCACCTCGCCCACGCAGACCCGAGGCGGTCACCGCCTGCACGATCTCGGCGCCGGAGAGCTGCAGCGCGCGCTCGAGTCCCCGGTAGCCACCGTGCTTCACATAATCCGCGACACTCGCGGGGTCGATCATGCCGACCCGCTCGAATGTGAGCCGCTGCTGGCTGTGCAGCCAGGGAATCGAGTCGGTGGGCCCGAGAGAGAGGGGATGGGTGCCGCCCGCGAGAAAATCAGCCGCAAAGAGCGCAGGCACGTCCGTAGCCCGTACCGGTCCGTAGGCACAGCGCTCGCGCTCGGTCTGCACCTCGATGAGCGGCTCGAGCCAATACGCCCCGCGGGATCCGTTGCGGACGAGATTCAGCTTGATGCCGCGCCGCTTGGCTTCCGCAGCAACCGCGGCCGCCACTTCGCCCGCACCGACGGAGAGCGCGCCCGCGTCTCCCGGAACGTAGACCGTCGTACTCATGCTGCAGGAGAGCGCTGTGCGATCAGCGCATCGAAGGCCTCAGGGGTGACTCGGCCATAGAGACGCCCGTCGATCATCGCCGCCGGCGAACAGGCGCAGTTACCCAGGCAATAGATCGGCTCGAGCGAGTATCGGCCGTCCGCCGTGGTCTGATGAAACTCGATCCCCAGGCGCTTGCGGGCGTGCTCGGCCAGGGCCTTGGCTCCCATCGACTGGCAGGACTCTGCCTGGCATAAGCTCACGGTGTGGGCCCCGGGACGGGCGCGCCGGAAGAAGTGATAGAACGTGACGACTCCGTGGACTTCGGCACGCGAAAGGTTCATCTCCTCGGCGACGACGGGAACGGCGCCTTCGGGAACGTACCCAAAACTCGCTTGGATGGCGTGCAACACTTCGAGCAGCGGACCCGGTCTCTCCCTGTGCTGCGCGACGATGCGCCGCACGGCGGCGCTCTGCTCCGACGGTAAACTCTCCATAACAGAGGAAGTATACGTCGGGCAGACATTGCGAGGCGGGTATATGGCTGGCGGAATGCTGGGGATACCGCCGGACTTATGTCTCGCCGACGTGCCGGGCGGCCGGCACTGCTGGCGGCGCGCGCGATGCGCACAGGGGAATCGAGGTCGATCTTGCACGTCTCAACGCTGAGCCGGGCGGCGTGGCTCTTGCCCTGGCTGATTTCGTGCTGCCTGCTCGGCTCGCACCGCGCGCGCGCCGAAGGGCTGACGAGCGGACTCACCTTCGGCGGCAATCTCGTCCTCACGAGCGACTACATCTATCGAGGGGTCTCCTCGAGCAACCACGATCCGGCGCTCCAGGCCGACCTGCACATCACCAACGCCGGCGGCACTTTCCTCGGGGTGTGGGGCTCGAGCCGCAGCAGCCAGCTCGATCCCAACGCCAACTACGAAATCGAGGCCTATCTCGGTCACCGCTTCGACTTGAGCAACGACTGGAGCGCCATACTCAGCGGCCGTGCGCATTACCTCGTCGGTGGTACGCAGGAGATCTCGGACGACTACCAGGAGATCAGCGCTGCGCTCACTTGGCTCGATGTCTGGACGTTCTCGGTCACCGGCATCCCGAACGCGGTGCGCTACTGGCGCTACGAGCGCCTCAGCCGCGCCCCGGCTTTCGTCATTGAGACCACTGCCCAATGGCTCCTTTACCGCGGATTTTTTCTCACCGGCGGGGTGGGCTACTACCACGTGACCGGCACGGGCCCCGGCATCGAGGCGGCGTATGGCTACCCATACGGCAATCTCGGGATCGCCTGGGAGCACCGCCGCTGGCGCATCGACGTCGGCTATTACCTCACGGGAGACAAGGCACAGGTTCTGATGCCCTACCCGAGCGCGGATGAGCGGGTAGCGGGGAGCATTGCGTGGCGCTTTTGACCCTCCCCGGGCGGCGACGCATAGTACGTGAGGATTAAACCCGCGAGCGTGCGGGTGACACTTACCGCTCAGAGGAGCGGCTAAGTGAAGGCAAACAGTTACAGCGACACGGGCATGGCAGAGCCGACTTATCGCGGCGCAGCGAATGCCGCGCGTGAAAAGGATCTCATCGCAAGGATTGCGGACGGCGACCGCAAGGCCTTCGAGGAGCTCTATTACCTATATCACCGGCGGCTGGCGCGCTTCCTGACACGCCTGACGCGCCGCTACGACCTTGCCGAGGAAGTCGTCAACGACACCTTCTGGGTGGTGTGGCGCAAGGCGCGCACGTTCCGCGGCGACTCGCAGCCCTCGACCTGGATACTCGGGATCGCGTACCGCAAGGCGCGAAACGCGTTCCGCACCTCGGCACGCCTTGCCGAGAAGAACCTGGAGATCGAGCAGCTGCCACCTACGGACGAGCAGCCAGCGGATATCGAGGAGCTGCGCGACTGGCTCGGACGGGCACTCGCGGAGCTCCCTCTCGAACAGCGGCTCGCGGTGGAGCTCTGCTACGAGCTCGGTCACTCGTGTGAGGAGATCGCGACCATGATGGATTGCCCGGTCAACACAGTGAAGACGCGCCTCTTTCATGCGCGTGCCAAGCTGCAGCGGTTGCTGCCGCAGCTCGCCACCCCGATTCCCGCGCTCGCTGATGCGAGCGCGCGCAGCAGCGCCATTCCGGGGCAGAAGCCGTGATGACTCAAACCTGCTCTCACTCCGACGCCTGGTTGATGCTCCCGTGGCTCGCGAACGGGCGCCTGTCGGGGCCCGAGCGCGCGCGCATCGAGGAGCACGTACGCGACTGTGCGCAGTGCACGCGGGAAGTCGCGTTGCAACGCAGGCTCTGCGAGGTGCTGACCGAGCCCGAGCGGGTGACCTATGCGCCGGGCCCCTCCTTCCGCAAGCTCATGGATCGCATCGATGGCCGCGAGCCGGCGGTGCTCGCGCCGCCGATGCCGGTGGCGCCTCTTCCGCGCCCCCCACGGGTGCGCGCCCTGGCGGCTCGCGGGAGTGCGGCGTGGCGGCCGCCGGGGCTTGCCTGGGCGGCGAGCTTCCTGCTCGTCGTAGGATTTGCCGGACTCAGCGTCACGACCTATCGGTGGTCGCAGCCCCGCTACGTGACGCACACCTCGGAACCCGCTCCAAGCGCGATGCTGCACATTGCATTCGTTCCTTCCCTCTCCATCAGCGAGGTCGGGGACGCCCTGCACGGGGCTGGCGCGCGTGTGGTGGAGGGGCCAGACGCCACGGGTATCGTCGGTGTCGTCCCGCTAGCGGCTTCCACCGACTCCAAGGGTGGGACCGCCGAGCTGCGTGCGCTTGCCGCGCGGTTGCGTGCGGACACACGCGTGCGCTGGATCGAACCCATTGCAGGTGCTGCGCCGGCGGATGCGCCGCAGCACGGGCCACCGCCGCCTTGATTCGCTCGCTCACACATGCGTGCCTTGGTCTGCTGATGCTGGTGGCGGGTCCGGCGTTTGCCGGAGCGCCGCAGGAGTCCGCCGCGCCGCTGCCGAAGATCGTCGTGGCATTTGCCAACGAGCCGCTCGCGGCTCCGGGCCCTGCCGGGACGACCGGTGCCCGCTACGGCGGCACGGGCTATCGTCTCGGCCAGAGCGCGCAGCGTCAGGCGCACAGCGTCGCCGCCGACTATTCACTGCACGAGGTGCGCAGCTGGCCGATTCCGGTGTTGTCGATGCACTGCGTGGTGTACGAGATCACCAACGGCCGGCCGCCCGAGGAAGTGATTGCCGCGCTTTCGAAAGACTCGCGTGTCCTCCTCGCGCAACCTCTGCAGGAGTTCCACACCCTTACCGGAGCGGCCCCGGCGGCGGGCGCAGCGCCCCCGGCGGGCGCCGCCTACAACGATCCGCTCTATGATATGCAGACCAACATGGCCACGCTCGGCATCGCGCGCGCTCAAAAGCGCGCCCAGGGAGCTGGCGTGCGCATCGCGGTGATCGACACCGGCGTCGACCTCGCTCACCCCGACCTGCATGGCGCGAGTCTGCGGAGCCGTTCGTTTCTCGACAAATCCGCCGCCGCTGCTTCGCTCCGTCACGGCACGGCGATGGTCGGGTTGATCGCCGCCGTGGCCAACAACCATGTCGGTATCGTAGGGCTCGCACCCGGGGCCCATGTCGAGGTGTTGGAGGCCTGTTGGCAGCTCTCCCCCGCCAGCGATGCCGCCGCGTGCAACACCTTCACCCTCGCGCGTGCGCTCGCGGCCGCCCTTGCCTCCGATGTGCAGCTGGTGAACCTCAGCGTGGCAGGTCCCGCTGACCCGCTGCTCGCCGCGCTCGTGCAGGTCGGGTTGAAGCGCGGAGTGACTTTCGTAGGGGCTGCGGCCGGGCCCGATGCACCCTTTCCGACCGCCATACCCGGGGTGATCACTGCGGCGGGCACGGAGCAAACGCCGCCGCCCGGTGCGCTCGCGGCGCCCTCACAGCACGTCATGACGCTGCGCCCGGCGGGTGAGTACGACTTCGAATCGGGCTCATCGATCGCGGCGGCCGAGATCACGAGTGTCCTGGCGCTCCTGATGTCGGCTTCGCCGACCAGGCTATCCAGCGCGACACTCCTCTCGCTCCTTACTGGCCCAACGCCAGTTCGCGCGGGCAGCCCACTCCCCGTCGATGTGAATGCGGCACTCGAGCGGCTCGATGCCCTCCGGGGCGGGGGCGCCGTCACGGCAAGCGCCGCGCCCCGCTAGCCGCACCTTCCAGCACCCTCTCCGCAGCGCGGCTTGACCGCACGCGATGCGGCTTGACCACATCCCCTGGCCTCCCCATGCTCCGGCGCCTATGTCGAGCGCGATCTCGAATACGCCCTCGGGCACGGTGTCGGGCATGTCGGGCGGCCTCACCTGGGAGCTCATCGAGCAGGCACGCGAGCGCATCGCCGGCAAGGTGAACCTCACGCCGGTCATGAGCAGCAGCACGCTCGATGGGCTGACCGGGGCGCGGCTCTCCTTCAAGTGCGAGAACTTCCAGAAGGGCGGTGCATTCAAGGCGCGCGGCGCCAACAACGCGGTGTTCGCCCTCCCGGAAACCGAGGCACGGCGCGGCGTTGCGACGCATTCCTCCGGCAACCATGGAGCTGCCGTCGCCCGCGCCGCAGCGCTGCGTGGCATACGCGCCTACGTCGTGATGCCCGACAACACCGCGCACGCCAAGCGTGCGGCGGTGAGCCGCTATGGCGCCGAGATCACCTGGTGCGCGCCGACGCTCGCGGCGCGCGAGAGCACGGTCCAGAAGGTGATCGCGGCGACGGGCGCGACACTCATTCATCCGTACGATGACCTGCTGGTGATGGCGGGTCAGGCGACTGCGGCGGTGGAATTGCTCGCGGCGGTCCCGACGATCGATGTGCTGCTCGCCCCGGTCGGCGGCGGCGGGCTGCTCTCCGGCAGCGCCGTGGCGGCGAAGACCATCAAGCCCGCGATCAGGGTGATCGGTGTCGAGCCGGCAGGCGCCGACGATGCTGCGCGCTCACTACGCGCCGGCAGGATCGTGCCGGTCGAGCATCCCAACACCATCGCCGACGGCCTGCGCGCGACGGTCGGCGAGCGCCCCTTCGCCGAGATTCGCCGGCTGGTCGATGACATCATCACCGTGTCGGACGCGGCAATCGTGCGCGCGATGCGTCAGATGTGGGAGGTGCTGAAGATCGTGGTCGAGCCCTCGGCAGCCGTGCCCTACGCAGCCTTGCTGGAAGCGCCCGCCGCGCTGCGCGCCCGGCGGATCGGCGTCATCGTGAGCGGCGGCAATCTCGATCTCGATCATCTGCCCTGGAGCGAGCCGGCCTGAGCCTCTTGCTCGTGACCACCCCTCACACGCGCTCGAGGATGAGCGCGATGCCCTGTCCAACCCCGATGCACATGGTGCAGAGCGCATAGCGGCCACCGCTCGCGTGCAGCTGCGAGGTTGCCGTGGTCGCAAGCCGTGCGCCCGACATTCCAAGCGGGTGACCGAGTGCGATCGCACCGCCGTTCGGATTCACGTGCGCGGCATCGTCGGGAAGTCCGAGCTCACGCAACACGGCGAGTGCCTGCGAAGCGAAGGCTTCGTTGAGCTCGATCACGTCGAGCTGCTCCAGCGAGAGCTTTGCCAGGGAGAGCACCTTGCGCGTCGCAGGAGCCGGTCCCATCCCCATGATTCGCGGCTCGACGCCCGCGGTCGCCGCAGCGACGATGCGTGCGCGCGGTGTGAGGTTCCAGCGTTTCGCCGCGGCCGCTGAAGCGATGAGCAGCGCGCAGGCGCCATCGTTGACTCCCGAGGCATTCCCCGCGGTCACGGTGCCATTGGCGCGGAAGGGCGTCGCAAGCGAAGCGAGCTGCTCGAGCGTCGTCTCGGGCCGTGGATGCTCGTCGCGGGAGATGACGAGCGGCGGCTTTCCCTTGCGCTGCGGAATCTCCACCGGCACGAGCTCCCGCGCGAAGAAACCGCGCGCCGCGGCCTGCGCCGCGCGCTGCTGGCTGCGCAGGGCGAAGCGATCCTGATCCTCGCGCGAGACTTTGAATTGTGCGGCGACGTTCTCACCCGTCTCGGGCATGGAGTCGACGCCATACCGTTCCTTGAGACGCGGGTTGATGAAGCGCCATCCGATGGTGGTGTCGAATATCTCGGCGGTGCGGCTGAAGGCGCTGTCGGCCTTCGGCATCACGAAGGGGGCGCGCGACATCGACTCGACGCCACCTGCGATCGCCAGCTGCAGTTCTCCCGCGCGGATCGCGCGGGCAGCGCTCGCCACCGCATCGAGCCCGGAGCCGCACAGGCGATTGATCGTCGCCCCCGGCACCGATGTCGGCAATCCGGCGAGGAGCGAAGCCATGCGCGCCACGTTGCGGTTGTCTTCGCCCGCCTGGTTCGCGCAGCCGAGAAATACGTCCTCGATCGCCGCGGGATCGAGCGATCCATGGCGCGCGAGGAGCGCTGCGATCGGGATCGCGGCGAGGTCATCGGCGCGCACTGCGGCGAGCGATCCGCCGTAGCGCCCGATCGGTGTACGGACTGCCTCGCAGATGAAGGCCTCGGGAGAGATATCGGAGGTTGAAGTCATGCCAATTATGGTACCGCGCGGCTCCCCGGACCGGCCACGAGGACCCTCACCTTGGCCGCCGCGACCGCCCGCGTGCCTGGGTGTGGCTCTCATCCACGACCCTCGGCCGGCCCCGGGGGACCCGCTCCGCCCCTGTACCGGTTGCCGCCCCGTACAGTCCGCGTGCGCGCGCGATCGGTGTATCTGCCGCGCGCGCGGTGCGGCGCGCAACCTGCATCCCTCCGGACCCGTGTGGGAAGTTGCCATGATCGACCCAGTGCCCTTCATCACCTACACGTTCGTGATGTCGATCACGCCCGGGCCCAACAACGTCATGCTGACGGCCTCGGGTGCGAGGTTCGGGTTTCGCCGCAGCGTGCCACACATACTCGGCATTGGCTGCGGCTTCATCGTGCAGCTGCTCGCGGTGTGCGCCGGCCTATCCGCACTCTTCACCCGCTGGCCATCGCTCCAGAGCGCGCTCGCCTGGGTGGGCGCGGCCTACCTCATCTTCCTCGGTTGGCAGATGCTCGGGTCCGGGAACTCCGAGTCGCGCGATGCCCACCATCCGGTGAGTTTTCTGCAGGCTGCGCTCTTCCAGTTTCTGAACCCGAAGGCCTGGGTAATGACGGTCACCGCGGCGACGCTCTTCCTGCCGCACGAGCTCGGCCCGCTCCTGAGCGGGGCCTACATGGCCGGGGTCATGGAAGCCATCGGGGTGCCCTGCATGATGGTGTGGGCGCTCTTCGGTACCTCGCTCAAGCGCTTCATGGAGGCACCCGCCGGGCGGCGGGCATTCAACGTCTGCATGGCGCTTGCGCTCGGCGTCACCGCCGTCATGATGGTGCGATAAGCCGCTCGCCCAGCCCGGAGCACGGGGAGCACGCGAGGCGCCGATGTTCGAGCTCAGCCGCAATTCCGAGGTGCCGCTCGTCGATCAGATCTGCGAGCGCGTCACGCAGCTCGTGCGTCATGGCCAGCTGACCCCGGGCACGCGGCTGCCTTCGATCCGCAAGCTCGCCCGCCAGGTGAGCGCGAGCCCGTTCACGGTGGTGGATGCCTACGATCGCCTGGTGGCTCGCGGCGTGATCGAGTCGCGCGCCGGGCGCGGGTTCTTCGTCACCCCGCGAAGGCTCTCGGCGCCACTCGTCGCCATCGAGGCGCTCGAGGACCCGGGCTCCGACGCGATGGCGCTCGCGCGGCTGTGTCTTGCGAACTCGGCGGACATCGTGGCGGCGGGCTCCGGCTTCCTGCCCGAAAACTGGCTGATGGAAGCGACCCCCGCCGCGGTCCTGACCCGCCTCGCTCGCGGTCGGCGAGCGCAGGCCTGGCTCCCCTGCCCACCGCAGGGGCTGACCGAGCTGCGCGAGCAGGTGGCGACGCGCCTGCTGCAGCATGGCATCGCCGCGAGCGCCGCCAACATCGTGACCACCTACGGCGCAAGCCATGCCTTCGACCTGCTGGCACGCATGCTGCTCTCTCCCGGAGACACCGTGCTGGTCGAGGATCCGGGCTACTTCGTCCTTTTCGAGCAGCTGCGCTCGCATCACGTACGGCTCGTAGGCGTACCACGCCATGCCGATGGCCCCGACCTCGAGGCACTGGAAGCTGCGTGCCGTGCGCACCGCCCGCGCGCTTTCTTCATGCAGACTCTGGTGCACAACCCGACCGGCTCGAGCGCCGATCCGGCCCACTGTCATCGCATTCTCTCGCTCGCCGAGCAGTACGGTTTCGCAGTGGTGGAAGACGATGTCTACGGCGATCTGTACGAAGGACCGGCCGTGCGGCTCGCGCAGATCGATGGCCTGCGTCATGTCATCTACGTCGGCAGCTACACGAAGCTCATCGGTCCGGCGCTGCGCGTCGGCTTCGTCGCCGCAGATCTTGCGCTCGTCAGGCGCCTCATCGAGCGCAAGGTGCTCTCGGTGCTCTCGGGCTCCACGCTGCTCGAGTGCTTCGTGTCCGAGGTGCTCGCCGGCGGGCGCTACAAGCGCCACGTGGAGCAGGTGCGCACCCGCCTCGCTCGCATGCGCCGCGATGCGCGCATCGCGCTCGAATCCGCCGGCGTGCAGTTCTCCGCCGATCCCGGTGAAGGCATGTTCCTGTGGGGACGCGTGCCCGACGCGGCGCCGGTCGATGAGCTCGTGCGCCGCGCACGCGAACGCTCGATCCTGCTCGCGCGCGGAAGCCTGTTCTCGGCCGATGGCGGCTGCACGCAATGGCTGCGCTTCAACGTCGCCCACAGCACGAGCGCGCCGCTCGTGCAGTTCCTGCGCGCATCGCTCCAGGCGGCGTGAGGGTGAGCGCGCACCAGGGAGAGAGCGCGCCGGTGTCCGGCTCGCTCGACGCCCGGGTTTCTGACGCCCGGGTGTCTGGCCCCCACGATGCCCGCGTGTCCGGCACGCTCGAGGGCCGCCTGGCGGTGACACCCTTCATCTGCGCCTCCGATTACCTGCGCATGGTCGATTACTTTTTAGGCGCCGATGAGCGCTCGCTGCAAGCGATGGGAGTCGACCCGAAGAGGCTTCCGCACCGCGACGCGTGGCTCGAGCGGCTGCTGCCCGATCTGACGCGACCGGACTCGCTGAAGCAGACCTTCTACCTCGGCTGGGATTACGCGGGGAGCCGCATCGGACACTGCAACCTGAACCCGATCCGCTACGGCGCTGAGGCACACGTGCACCTCCATCTGTGGGATGCCGGCGCTCGCCGTGCGGGGCTCGGCACGCAGCTCTTGCGGCTTTCGGTCGAGACCTTCTTCCGGCGCTTCGCTTTGCAGCGGCTGTACTGCGAGCCCTACGCGCACAATCCAGCGCCGAACCGGGTGCTCACCAAGGCGGGATTCCGTTGGCGCGAGCGCTATCGCACCACCCCGGGACCCATCTGCTTCGAGCAGAAAGTGAACCGCTACGTGATGGAGCGTCCCGTGGCGGGAGATCTCCCGCCTTGAGAGGCGAGCGCGGCACCCTCGCGGTGCAGGATGCGGGTGAGGCCGACCTCGAAGGCCTCATGACGATCTACAACGAAGTGATTGCGAGCTCGACGGCCGTCTTCACCAGCACCGCGGTCACGTTGGATGAGCGGCGGCGCTGGTGGCAGACACGCACCGCCCAGGGCTATCCGGTGCTCATCGCGCGCGATGAGCACGGCGTCGCCGCCTTCGGCACCTTCGGCGATTTTCGCGCCTGGCCGGGCTATCGCTTCACCGTCGAGCACACGCTCCACGTGCGCGCCGATGCCCGCGGCCGGGGCATCGGCACGCAATTGCTGCGCGTGCTCATCGAGCGTGCCCACTCACTCGGCAAACACGTGATGATCGCGGGCGTCGACGCCGACAACGCCGCCTCCATCCGCTTTCACGAGCGGCTCGGCTTTACGCAGGCGGGGCGGTTGCGCGAGGTCGGCTACAAGTTCGAGCGCTGGCTCGATCTGGTTTTCCTGCAGCGGCCGATTTAACACCGGTAAGATGGCGGCATGTTTGGCATGCCGCGCGCCACCCGGACCCTGATCCTCATCAATGTCGGGGTGTTCCTGCTGGAGCAACTGGATCCCAGAAAGATGCTCGACCTCTTTGCGCTTTGGCCGCTGCATACTCCGTTGTTCCGGCCCTGGCAGCTGATCACGTACGGCTTCCTGCACGACCCCAGGAACCTGGCGCATATCTTTTTCAACATGTTCGCGCTGTTCATGTTCGGCCGCGCGCTCGAGCAGTACTGGGGCGCGCGGCGCTTCGTGATCTATTACCTCGTGTGCGTGGTCGCGGCGGGACTCACGCAGCTCGCGGTGCAGAGCTCCGGCGGGGTACAGGAGGAAACGATCGGCGCCTCGGGGGGCATATTCGGCGTGCTGCTCGCCTTTGCCTGGTATTTCCCGCGGCAGCGCCTGTTCGTCATCCCCATTCCCATCCCGATACCCGCCTGGCTGTTCGTAACGGGCTACGCGCTCATCGAGCTGTTCTTCGGAGTCACCGGCCGCGAGCAGAGCGTCGCGCACTTTGCACATCTGGGCGGGCTGCTGGGCGGGGCGCTTTGCATCCTCTACTGGCGCGCGCGTCACCGGTTCGATCCTGAAAGGTCCTAAATGGCTGATCTCGCTCGCTAAATGGCGTGATCTCACAGGCCATTTCCGCGCAGGTCACTCGCGTCGCGGGCTCCCCTCACGCGCTGAGTGCGCCCGCACGCTCGCTGCGGCCGGCGAAGTTGAAAAGGCCCGCGCCTCACGTTCACAATCGCGCGCTTTGAGCCAGGCGGGAACTTTCCGCCCAAGGCGCAACTAAAGACACCAAAAGCTCATGATCAAGACCGAACACCTCACCAAACATTACGGCGCGCTCACGGCAGTTGAAGACGTGAGCTTCCAGGTGGGGCCCGGCGAAGTGCTCGGGTTCCTCGGCCCGAACGGCGCCGGCAAGACCACCACCATGCGCATGCTCGCGGGGTTCGTCACCCCGACCTCAGGCCGGGCGAGCATCTGTGGCCACGACGTCGAGAGCGACCCTCTCGCCGCGAAGGCCGCCCTCGGCTACCTCCCGGAAGGCGCGCCGAGCTACGGCGAGATGACCGTGCGCCGTTTTCTGGCGTTCATCGCCGACCTGCGGGGACTAGAAGGGGCGCGGCGCGAGGCGCGGCTGAAGCACGTCATCGACCACCTGCAGCTCGAGGGTGTCCTCGAGCAGAGCATCGAGACTCTCTCCAAAGGCTTCCGCCGGCGCGTGGGACTTGCGCAGGCGATCATGCACGATCCGCCGGTACTGATCCTCGATGAGCCCACCGACGGGCTCGATCCGAACCAGAAGCACGAGGTGCGCACGCTCATCAACGACATGGCGCGCGACAAGATCATCGTGATCTCCACGCACATCCTCGAAGAGGTCGATGCAGTGTGCACGCGCGCGATCATCATCTCGCAGGGACGCATCGTCGCCGATGACACTCCGGCGGGCCTCGCCGCCCGCTCGCGCTATCACAACGCGGTCTCCATGCAGCTCGAGGAGGCTGCGCAGTTGCCGGCGGCACGCGCGGCGGTCGAAGCACTGCCGGCCGTCGCGCAGGTGGAAGTGAGCGAGCGCGATGCGCGCCTCACCGCGCTGCCGCAGGGGGGCACCCCGATACTCCCGGCGCTCTCCGAGCTCGCCGCGCGTACGGGACTTAAGCTCAAGGAGCTGCACCTCGAGTCGGGCCGCCTCGACGAAGTGTTCCGCACCATTACTTCCTGAAGGGCGAAGAGACACCATGCGCAACGTGGGCATCATCATGCGCCGCGAGCTGGCGAGTTACTTCGCCACCCCGCTCGCGTACGTGTTCATCGTCATCTTCCTGTTGCTCGCCAACTGGTTCACCTTCTACCTCGGCGCCTTGTACGAGCGCGGCCAGGCGGATCTCGATTCGCTGTTCGCGTTCGTTCCCTGGCTGTACCTGTTTCTGATTCCGGCGCTGTCGATGAAGCTCTGGGCCGAGGAGCGCAACTCCGGCAGCATCGAGCTGCTGATGACCCAGCCGGTCACCCTGCCCGAGGCGGTGCTCGGCAAGTTCCTGGCGGCCTGGATCTTTACCGCTTTCGCGCTCGCACTGACCTTCCCGTTGTGGATCACCGTCAACTACCTGGGCCGCCCGGACAACGGCGCGATCCTCGCGGCCTATCTCGGCAGTCTGCTGCTCGCTGGCGGCTTCCTCGCCATCGGCTCGTGCATGTCGGCGCTCACCCGCAGCCAGGTCATCGCCTTCATCCTCGGGGTGTTCGCCTGCCTCATCCTGCTGCTCGCCGGTTTCCCCGGGGTGCTCGATGTGTTCCGCGGCTGGGCGCCGCAGCCGATCGTGGATGCGATCGCCTCGCTCTCCTTCCTCGCGCATTTCGACTCCATCCGGAAGGGCGTCATCGACGTGCGCGATCTGCTCTATTTCGCCATGTTGATCAGTCTCTTCCTGCTCGCCACCGCCATCGCCCTCGAACTGCGCAAAGCGGATTAGCCGGAGCCCTCGCTACTCATGAACAAGCGCTCGACACTCGGCGGCGGAACGCTCCTCGCGCTCGCGCTGCTCTTCATCGGACTCACGGTGCTCTTCAACTACGCGCTGCGCGGCTGGCGTCTCGATCTGACGCAGAACCGCCTGTACACGACCGCACCTGGAACCGATCGCGTGCTCGCGAACATCAAGGAGCCGATCAACCTGTATTTCTTCTTCTCCGAGAAAGCCGCCACGGCCATACCGGACCTGAACACCTACGGCGTGCGCGTGCGCGAGTTCCTGCAGGAGCTGGTGTCGCGCTCCAATGGCAAGCTGCACCTGTACGTGATCGACCCGCAGCCGTTCTCGGAAGAGGAGGACCGCGCTTCCGAGCTCGGTGTGCGCGGCGTACCGCTCGGCGGCGCGGGCGGGCAGTTCTACTTCGGGCTCGCCGGCACCAACTCCACCGACGGGCGCGCCGCCATCGAGTTCTTCGATCCGAAGAAGGAGCAATTCCTCGAGTACGACGTGGTAAAGCTCGTCTACCAGCTCGCCAACCCGAAAAAGCCGGTGGTGGCGTGGCTGTCCTCGCTCCCGATGACTGGCGGCTTCGATCCGCACACCGGGCAGATGCGCGAGCCATGGATGGTCTATAGCGATGCGCAGCAGCTCTTCGACCTGCGGCCGCTCGATCAGAACGCGAGCCGCATCGACCCCGAGGTGAACGTGCTGGTGCTGGTGCACCCGAAGGAGCTCTCACCCGCCGCACAGTTCGCCATCGATCAGTACGCGCTGCGCGGCGGGCACATCCTCGCTTTCGTGGACCCGCTCGCCGAAGCCGACACCGCCGGTGCCGAGCCCGGAAATCCCATGGCATCGATGGGCGCCGACAAATCCTCGCACCTGACGCCGCTGCTCACCGCGTGGGGCGTGAAATTCAATCCCGATGAGGTGGTCGCGGACCGTGGGCATGCACTCTCCGTGACGCTGCGCCAGGGCGAGCAGCCGGTCGAGCACCTCGGCATCCTCGGGCTCGACAAGGGGAGCTTTACCACGGGCGATGTGGTCACGGCGGGACTCTCGAGCGTCAACGTCGCGACCGCCGGCTACCTCGAGCCGGTCACCGGCGCGCAGGCCTGTCAGCCGGTGAAGGGCGGACACCCCTGCTTCGAGCCGCTGCTGCAGTCGAGCACCGATGCGCAGCCGCTCCCCGTCGCACGTTTCCGCATGTTGTTCGACCCGGCGACACTGCTCGATGGCTTCAAGCCCACCGGCCGCCGCTACGTGATTGGAGCCCGGGTGAGCGGCAACGTCCACAGTGCCTTCCCGGGCGGTGCGCCGGCGGGCGTGACGTTGCCTGCGGGCCAGACCGCGCTCAAGCAGTCGGCGAAGCCGCTCAACCTCGTGGTGTTTGCCGATACCGACATGCTCACGGACTTCATGTGGGTGCGCGAACAGAATTTCTTCGGCCAGCGCATGACCCAGGCGTGGGCGAGCAACGGCGATCTCGTCGACAACGCACTCGATAACCTCGCCGGCAGCGCAGATCTCATCAGCGTGCGCGGCCGCGCCACCTTCCAGCGCCCGTTCGATCGCGTCGACCGGCTGCGGCGCGCGGCGGATGAGCGCCTGCACGCCAAGGAGCAGGAGCTCGAAGCGCAGCTGCGCGACACCGAGACCAAGCTCACCTCGCTCCAGTCGAAGAAGGACAATGGCTCGGCGCTCATTCTCACTCCCGAGCAGGAGCAGGAGATCGAGCATTTCCAGACCGAGAAGCTGCGCATTCGCAAGGAGCTGCGTGCGGTACGCGCCGGGCTGAACGAGGACATCGAGCGGCTCGGTACCACGCTCAAGATCCTCAATATCGTCGTCGTGCCGCTCGCCTTTGCGGCGCTAGCGCTGCTCGTGTGGCTGATGCGCCGCCAGCGGCGCCCCGCCGCGCCGGCGGGTGCCGGAGTCACCGCGGAGGCGCGCACGTGAGCGCGCGCCGTGTGGCGTGGCTCCTCATCGCCGGGGTGGCGGTGATCGCCTTCGCCATTTGGCTCTCCTCGCGCCGTCACCTCGAGCGCGACATGGCGGCGGGTGCGCTCGTGCTGCCCGACCTCGAGCACACCGTCAACACGGTGACGAAAATCACCTTGCGCAAGGGGGATGGCACCCACGCAACGCTCAAGCGGGAAGGCGATACCTGGCGTGTCGAGGAGCGCGGCTGGCCCGCGGATGTCGCCAAGGTGCGCAAGCTCCTGCTCGATCTCCGCGCTCTCAACATCGTCGAGGAGAAGACCCGCCTGCCCGCCAATTACCCGCAGCTCGGCGTCGCGGACGTCGCCTCGCCGAAGGCGACCGGAACACTCATCGAAGTCACATCACCGGCGCACAACTGGTCGGTCATCATCGGCAAGTCCTCGGGCGCCAAGTCCGGTTACGTGCGTGTGGCCAACATGCCGCAGACGCTCCTTGCCGCGCCGCTCCTCACGGTGGATTCGGATCCGAAGTCCTGGCTCGACCATGCGCTCCTCGATGTGCCGGTGGCGCGCGTCCGCCAGGTCGAGGAGCACCCTGCGCAGGGGCCTTCCTATACCGTCGCGCGCGAGAAGAAGGAGCAGAACGATTTCACCGTCAGCCCGCTGCCCAAGGGGCGCGAGCTGACGAGCGCCGCGGCGGCCGAGCCGATCACCACATCGCTCGCGTCGCTCTCGCTCGATGATGTGCGCAAGGGGGACCCGAAGACCGATCCACCGGCCGCGCACGCGCTCTATCGCACCTTCGATGGCCTCGAGCTCGAGGTCTCCGGGCGCAAGGATGGCAACCACGCACTGATTGCGGCGAGCCCACGCTCGACCGGGAAAGACAGCGCCGCCGAAGCCGATCGGCTCAACGCGCGGCTCAGCGGCTGGGAGTTCGAGATTCCGGACTACAAGTACACCGCGATGTTCTCGCCGCTCGAGGATCTGCTGAAAAAGCCCCCGCAGCCGGCCAAAAAGGCGGCAGCCACAGCGAAGCCCGGGAAGGGCGCCAACCCCGAGAAGAGCGTCAACCCCGAGGAGAGCGCGACGCCCCCGAGCGCGATGCCGGCGAAGTAGGTCTACCGTTGCTGCAGTGCCATAATCCCTCCCCGCCCCGACGGCGTCGGGCTTCAGCTGACCCCCTCTGGGGGGAACACGGAATGCCCGGTCGCTTCCTCCGGGCGTAGAATTTTTTGCGGGCGAGACAGCCACTCACTTGGCAGCCATGGCCAGGAGATGCACATGAGCGCAGTGTTACTCGCGGTATTCGGCCAGTACGGGGACGCGGAGCGCGTGCGCACTCAGCTCGTGCGCGACGGTTTCCCTACCGACAGGGTCGAGCTTACCTCCGCAACCGAGCCGGGGCGCGCCGGGGTGCACCCGGCAGACTCGAGGCGGGCCAGGTTCGTGCAGTATTTCCGTACGCTCCTCAGTGAGGAAGATGAGCGCCCATTCGCCGATGCGCTCGCGGAGCGAGTCGAGGGCGGCGGTGCGGCGACCATCGCCGTGCATCCGCGCGGCGCCATCGAGACCGCCCGCGCCGCTGAAATTCTCCAGGATGCGGGCGCAGTCGAGCTCGTGGGCCACGATCTCCAGAACCAGTCCTTCGAGCACGCCGCATCGCGAAGCGACGGCTACTGGGTGCGGCACTTCATGCTGGACAACCCCACGGGGGCCGACTGCATCTACTGCCGGCTATTCCCTGCTCACAAGCACGAGCATTGAGCGATTCTCAGGCCGGGAGCCGCAGCGAAGTGCGGCTCCCGGCGCGCCCGGCAATCCTCAATGCTGCTGCTTCTCGAGCGTGAAGGTCGTGATCTGATGGCGAATGACGTCGTTGTCGGTGACTTCGATGGTATTGCCATCGCTCGCGGCGGCGAGACGAATCTCATCGGTCACCTTCCCCTGGCGATGGTCGGTCTCATCGATCGTCCGGTCGTTTAGCCGCTTTACCGTCACCGTGGTGCCTCCCGGGTCACCATGAACCGGGTACTGCTTGCCGTCGAACTTCGCGTTATAGCTCTGGCCGTTCCATTGCATGCTGAACTGATCGTTCGTCATCTGATACGCGTACGTCCGCGCGGCTTCGTTGACCTCTTGCAACTCCCCCGGCTGCCAGGAGCCTGATACCCGGTGGGAACCCGGCGGTCCCGCGGCGCGACGCGTTTCGTTGAACGTCCCGCTGGCCGCCTGGCCGCCGGTGTAGTCCTGGAACTTGGCGGTGAGCGTGTTGCCGTCGGTCGATACGTCATAGTTGATGCTGGCCGCGAGCTTCCCGGCTTTCTTGCGGACGATGTGGATTGCGGAAGGGCTGACGACCGTTACGGCGACCGTGTCGTAGTAGGCGTGTCCCTCCACCTTCTGATCGCTGCCGTCGGCCTTCACCTTGATCTCGGGCACGCAGCTCGAGCAGGTGTACATCCCATCCAGCACCTGGAACTGATCAGCCTTGCCGGTCACTTTTGCCGAGTCCGGGCGCAATTTCCACGTGCCGTCGAAGGCGCTGCCCGCGAGTGCCGCGCCCGGCAAAAGCAGCAGCGCTGCGATTAAGGTTCTCATGACGTCACCCCTCTCGTTGATTCCCTTTCTTGCGCGGAACCGCACTGTGTGCGGCCGCAGGCGCGCGAGTGTATGCCTGACGAGCGCGCCCGTCTTGTGGCGGAGCGGCAGAGGCCACCCAACGGAAACTCCAACCCCAGACGCCTTCATAGCTCAGCACAAGCCCCCGCATGGTCGCGGGGCGGCGGCCAATGCTAATTTGCGCACATGGGCGAGGACGAAAAGAGCTACACCGGCGGCTGCTTCTGCGGCGCGGTGCGTTACGAGGCGTCGGGAGCGCCGCGTTTCCTGTGTTACTGCCACTGCGAGAGCTGCCGCCGTGCGGCGGGCTCGCCCGCGGTAGCCTGGGGCACCTTCGAGCGCAGCGGATTTCGCGTGACGCGTGGCCGGATGAGGGAATTCAACTCCTCGCCCAGGGTCACGCGCGGGTTCTGCGCCGACTGCGGCTCCTGCCTCACGTACTCACACGAAGGGCGCCCCGGCGACATCGATGTGACACTGGCGACGCTGGAGCAGGTGGCGAGTCTCGCTCCGACCCTGCACGTGTGGGTCGCCGACAAGCTTCCATGGGTGAGGATCGAGGACGGTCTGCCGCAGTTCCCGGCCGGCTATAGTCCTGCGGCCGGTACCTGATCCGTAGCCGGTACCTGATCCGTACCCGGCACCTGTTCCGCAGCGGGTACCCGACGCCAGAGAGTCGCGACGCACTGCGCCACCTCCTGCGGCGAGCGGTGCGCGACTTCGATCGCGAGGTCGCCCGGCTTCAACGGGCGGTAAAGGTCGAGCCGCGAAGCGCGGAACAATCCCACGGTGGGAACCGGCGTGCAGCAGGCGAGGTGCATCGGCCCGCTATCGGCCGATATGAACATGCGTGTTGCCGAGATCGCCCCGGCCATCGCCCGCAGGGATGAGAACTGCACGTGCGCGAAGTTCGCATCGACGGGGGCGCAGCCTCCTGGCGGCAGGAACTCGACCGGCATGGCATCCGGTTCGAGGGCGAGGAAGGCTCGCCAGAACGCGCGCCACCAGGACGCGCCGAGCGCCTTGCCCCCCGAAGCGTGCGCAAAGAACCCGCAAGCGTTGCTCAGGTCGCCGCTCCTCGCACCGAAAGCCTGGGCGATGGCCGCCCGGCCGGCGCTCTTCTGTTCGGCGGAGAGCGGCAGCCATAAGCGCACGCCGCACAGATCGTGAGACCCGTTGAGCACGCGCGAGACCATGAAGACGGGCTGCATGGCGTGATGCACGATCTCGTGCGGCACGGCGACCGCGTGGGTCAGCGGCGCCCATTGGGACTCGCCCGCGAACCCGGCCCGCGCGCGCGCCCGGCATAGCGTCAAGGCGATGCGGTTGCTCGTCGATGCAGGTATCGGGTCGATGACGAGATCGTAGTGGCAGCTGCGCAGGCTGTGCAGCGCCCGCAGATAGCGGCGGATGAGGCGTGGCCCGCGGTGCGGAAACAGCACGACCCTTCTGACCCCCGGCATGTCGGCCAGCAGCTCGCGGGCATCCGCGTAGGCAATCGCAACATCGATGGTTGCCTGCGGCAGCAGCTCGTGCAGCCGACGTAGCATCGGAGTGAGCAGCAAGGTGTTGCCGAGGCGTCCGTTGATGCGGCAGACCAGGACGCTGGAGACCTCGGCCGGGTGAATGCTCGCCTGGCACTGCCGTCGGCCCCGGAGCCGCGTGAGCGCCCGATCGATGCGGCAGCGAGCACGGTAATGCAGCCGTTTGAGAGCCGCGACGATGCCCGAGCTCCCCGCCGCGTGGCGTTCCAGGATCTCGAGTCCCTCGGGCGTAGCACGGCGGTGCCGAAGCATATTGCGCCCTAATTTAGCGCGCCGCGGCGTTCCCGGAAATCGGCGACAGCGCGTACGGGGCCCGGGGGGTTTACGGGAGCGGGTTCGCGACCGCCTTAGCGCGTCCGCATGAGCAGCATCAAGGTCGCGAGCGCCAGCAGGGTGGTTGGCAGCCAGGCCAGCAGCACGGGGTTGAGGTTGAACACGACGCTGCCGCTCTCGATCAACCGCTGCAGCAGGAAGAAGCCAATGCCGATCATGAGGCCGAGCATCATGCGCGTGCCCGTGCCTGCCGAGCGCAGGGAGCCGAGCACGAACGGTATGGCGAGCAGCACGGCGAACAGCACCCCGACGGTGCGCGCGATGCGCGACCAGAAGGCGAACACGTATTCGCGCGCATCGAGGGAATTGCTCTGGAAATAGTGGATGAGATGCCAAAGCGAGCGCCCGGTGAGCTGCTTCGGGTCCTCGACCGCAAGGCCAAGGAATCCCGCGGACACGTTTGACTCCAGCACGCGCTGCCCCGGGGCCTGCGTCGTGACGTTGTCCGCTTCGAAGCGCGACTCGCGGTATTCGCTCAACAGCCATGTGCCGCGCACCCCCGCAGCGGCATGCGCCGCGTGCCCGAGCGCAATGAGCCGATGCTGCGGTGAGAGCTCGAAGATCTGCATGCTGCCGAACTGACGCTGGCTCGACTGCCCCGCGACGTTGAGTATGAGATCCCCATCGCGCACCCAGGCACCCCCGCCGCCACCGAAGCTGACATTGCTCAGCTTGCTGAAGGCTTTCTGCGCGCGCGCGGTCGCCTGCAGAGGCGGGGCGAGGAACTCGCCGAGCAGCACCTCGAACAGCACGAGCAGCAGCCCCGCGAGCATGGCGATGCTCGCCAGGCGCGCGACCGACATACCGGTGGTGCGCATCACCGTCAGTTCGCTGCCGCGCGCCAGCGTGCCAAGCCCGAGCAGCGCGCCGAGCAGCGCGGTGATCGGCAGCAGCTCGTACGCCTGCTGCGGAAGGTTGAGCAGGGAATACCACAGCGCGCCGAGCGCGGTGTAGTTGCCCGTGCCGACATCTTTCTGCTGATCGATGAACACGAACAGCGCGCCGAGGACCAGGAACACCGCCATGACCATCAGCACCGTGCCGAGTATGGCGCGAACGATGTAGCGATCGAGCACGCTCATAGGCCGCGCATCCGGTAACGCAGGCGGTTGATGAGCCCGGGCGCCAGGATCACCCCGAGTGCGAGCAGCGCCACCACCACGTGCGTCCACCAGAGGCCCACCACTTCCGGCACGGTGCCGCGCGCGATCCAGGTCTTTCCGGTGGTGGCGAGGTTGTAATAGACGAAGAAGATGAGCACCGCCACCCAAACGCGCGCATAACGCCCTTGCCGCGGCCTGAGCTTGGAGAGCGGCACGGCGAGCAGCGCGAGCACCAGGCACATGATCGGCATGCTGACGCGCCAGTGGAGCTCGGCGCGCTCGGCCCGGTCGCTCGTATGGCGCAGGCTCGAGGTCGAGCGCGCCTCGAGATCCCGCACGGCATCGATCAACGGCGGCAGCTGCACGGTCACGACGTGCTCGGCGAAGCGCACGATGCGGAATTCGGCGCTTCCCGGCACCCCTTCCAGGCGCTCCCCCTCGTAGAGTGTAAGAATGTGTGTCATGCCATCGGCAGTGACCGAATGCGTGGCGCGCTCTGCGAGCGCCACTTCCACCTGAGGTCCATCGTTGCGCTCGAGGAAAACCTCACCCAACGTGCCATCCTTCGCCACGCTCTGCGCATACAGCACCGCACGCGTGCCCGCGCCGAAGCTGCGGAACTTCCCCGAGGCGATGGGCGCCAGCTGACCCGCGCGCAGCGCGGTGTTACGCAGACTCAGGGCCTGCGCCGTGGCCTCGGGCGCCATCACCAGCGACAGCCATGCGAGCCACGCTGCCACCGCCAGAGCGAGCAGCGCCACCGGCGCATACAGCTGCACCCGGCTTGCCCCGCAGGCGAGCGCCGCCGCCATCTCGCTGTCGGCGTAGAGGCGCCCATAGGCGAGGACCACCCCGAGGAGGAGCCCTACCGGCACGACGATCGAGAGATACTGGAGCGACGAGAGCCCGATCAGCTCGAGCACCATGCTCTGGGGGTACTGATTCGCGGCGGCCCGCTCCATCACCCCCACCACTTCATTGGCGAGCAGGATGATGAGCAGCACGCCCGTCACGACCAGCCAGGCGACCACCACCTCGCGCAGGACATAGCGGCCGAGGATGGTTCCCATCCTCATCCTTCCCGCGTGCCGGAACCCGCCGTGGGCTCTTGAGTTACACTTGTCATCACTCGCACCTGTAGCGGCGCAGTACGCGCTCAATAAAAAGGACAGGAGCGCGCGATGCTTGAATCGCGGCAAATAAGGTAAAGCAGACGGCCGCGGGCCTCAACGGCAGAACTTAGAGGACATGGCATGGAATTCGGGGTCTGGACGAAGGGGTTGGCGACACTCGCGGTGGACTGCCTGGTCCTTGGCGTGTTCGAGGACGCGCAGCTCGGTGCGCAGGGTGGCAGCGTGGACGCCGCGACGGGCGGGCGGCTGCGCAAGCTTCTCACACGCGGCGACTTCTCCGGCCGTCCCGGGGAGACCCTGTTGGTGGCGGACCTCCCCGGCATCAGTGCCTCGCATGTGCTGCTCACCGGCATGGGCCCGGCCAAGCAGCTGCACCGCCGGAGCTGGCGCAAGGCGTGGTCGGGGGCTGCGGGCGCGCTCCTTCGCACCCGCATCGCGAGCTGTGCGGTCGCGCTCGACCGACCGGAGGTCAAGGAGCTCGACGATTACTATCTCGGGCGCGCCGTGGCGGAGCTTACCGGCAATGCGCTCTATCGCATCAACGACCTCAAGACTGCGCGCAAGCCGCCACCGCATGCGCTGAAGAAGGTGCTCGCCGGGCCGGTGCGCCGTGCGGCGGCCGGCCAGCGCGGACTGGCCCACGGGGAGGCAGTTGCCGCCGCGCAGAGCGTGCAGCGCGATCTCGCCAATCTCCCGGCCAACGTCTGCACTCCCACCTATCTCGCCGAGCAGGCACGTGCGCTCGCGAAGCGCCATGCGAGCCTGCGCGTGCGCGTACTCGATGAGGCTGCGATCCGCCGGGAGAAAATGGGCTGCCTGCTCGCGGTGTCGCAGGGGAGCCATCAGCCGCCGCGTTTCATCGTGCTCGAGCACCAGGGCGCTGGGAAGAAACTGCCGCCGCCTGTCGTGCTGGTCGGCAAGGGCGTGACCTTCGACAGTGGCGGCATCTCGCTCAAGGACCCACCCGGCATGGACGAGATGAAATTCGACATGAGCGGTGCCGCCGCGGTGATCGCGGCACTCACGCTCGCCGCGCAGCTGCGCCTGCCGCTGCACGTGGTCGGCCTCATCGCCGCGGTGGAGAACATGCCGGGCGGCCGCGCGGTGAAGCCCGGGGACATCGTCACCAGCGCTTCGGGGCAGACGGTGGAGATCCTCAACACCGATGCGGAAGGAAGGCTGATCCTGAGCGATGCGCTGCACTACGCGCGCCGCTTTCATCCCGCCGTGGTCATCGACATCGCAACCCTCACCGGTGCGTGCGTGGTCGCGCTCGGTCATCATCATTCAGGTGTCATGGGCAACGATCAGGCGCTGGTGCGCGATCTGCTGGAGGCTGGACAGCGCGCCGACGACCGTTGCTGGCAGTTGCCGCTCACCGAGGAGTACGGCGAGCAGCTCAAGAGCAACTTCGCCGACTTCGCCAACGTGGGCGGGCGCGATGGCGGTGCGATAACCGCGGCGACCTTCCTCGGCAAGTTCACCCAGGGGCTGCGTTGGGCGCACCTCGATATCGCCGGCACCGCCTATCAGAGTGGCGCGGCCAAGGGAAGCACCGCTCGGCCGACCCCGCTGCTCGCGGACTTCCTGCTCCACCGCGCAGCGCGCTGACCGGCGCCGCCCGCCGCGCGCCGGCACCGCGGCCACCTGCCACGGAGGGCGCTGCCGCCACAGCGGCGCGGTGCTTCGGGCGCAGTGCATTTCCGCCGCTATAATCGGCTCGCACTCCTGCAGACCTATCTCACTGACATGGACAAGGTGTACGCGCCGCACGACATCGAGCGGCGTATCTACGAGCGCTGGGAATCTCACGGCTGGTTCGCGCCCCGCGGTAGTGGCGAGCCTTACTGCATCATGATTCCGCCGCCGAATGTGACCGGAACGCTCCACATGGGGCATGCGTTCCAGCACACGCTCATGGACGCCCTCAGCCGCTATCAGCGCATGCGCGGACGGCAGGTGCTGTGGCAGCCCGGCACCGACCACGCGGGCATCGCGACGCAGATGGTCGTCGAGCGGCAGCTGAATGCGCAGGGCATCAAGCGCACCGATCTCACGCGCGAGGCATTCGTCGAGCGCGTGTGGAGGTGGAAGGAGCAGTCGGGCGGCACCATCACGGCGCAGATGCGCCGGCTTGGCGACTCGGTGGACTGGTCCCGCGATCGCTTCACCATGGATCCCGACATGTCGCGCGCGGTCACCGAAGTGTTCGTGCGGCTGCATGCCGAGGGACTCATCTATCGCGGCAAGCGCCTGGTCAACTGGGACCCGGTGCTGCTGACTGCGCTCTCGGACCTCGAGGTGCAGTCGCACGATGAGGAGGGCCAGCTGTGGCATCTGCGCTATCCGCTCGCGAAGGGCAGCGGACACGTGACGGTGGCGACCACGCGCCCGGAGACCATGCTGGGAGACACCGCGGTCGCGGTGCATCCGAAGGATGCGCGCTACCGAGCCCTCATCGGCCGGAAGGTGCACTTGCCGCTCGCCGAGCGCGACATTCCCGTGATCGCCGATGAGAAGTTCGTGGACCCGGAGTTCGGCTCGGGAGTGGTCAAGATCACCCCCGCGCACGATTTCGACGATTACGAGCTCAGCCTGCGGCATGGGCTGCCACTCATCAACATCTTCACGCCCAGGGCGACACTCGCCGACACGGTGCCCGAGCGTTTCCGAGGCCTCGATCGGTTCGAGGCGCGCAAGCGCGTCGTGGCCGAGCTAACGGCCGCCGGCCTCATCGAGCGTATCGAGAAGCATCGACACGCCATCCCGCGTGGCGACCGCAGCGGCGCGGTGCTCGAGCCGTACCTCACCGACCAGTGGTACGTGAAGGTCGCGCCCCTCGCGCAGGCCGCGATCGCCGCGGTGAGCGAGGGACGCACGCGCTTCGTGCCCGAGAACTGGGCGCGCACCTATTTCGAATGGATGCGCAACATCCGTGACTGGTGTGTCAGCCGGCAGCTGTGGTGGGGGCACCGCATTCCGGCCTGGTACGACGCGCAGGGCAATGTCTATGTCGGCCGCAGCGAGAGGGAAGTCCGCGCGCAACACGGGCTCAGTGCCGATGTCGCGCTGCGCCAGGACGAGGACGTGCTCGACACCTGGTTCTCCTCTGCGCTGTGGCCCTTCTCGACGCTCGGCTGGCCCGAAAAGACGCCGGCGCTCGCGACCTTCTACCCGACGAGTGTCCTTGTCACCGGCTTCGACATCATCTTCTTCTGGGTCGCCCGCATGATGATGATGGGACTGAAGTTCATGCACGATGTGCCGTTCCGCGAGGTGTACATCACCGGGCTCATTCTCGATGAGCACGGCGACAAGATGTCCAAGGTGCGCGGCAACGTGATCGATCCGCTCGACATCGTCGATGGCATCCCGCTGGAAGAGCTCATCGTTAAGCGAACCGGCGGACTGATGCAGCCGCAGCTCGCGCCTGCCATCGAGAAGGCGACGCGCCGGCAGTACCCACAGGGTATTGCGCCCCATGGGACCGATGCGCTGCGTCTCACCTTCGCGGCGCTCGCCTACCCGAGCCGCGAGATCCGTTTCGAGCTTGCGCGCGTGGGCGGGTCGCGCAATTTCTGTAACAAGCTGTGGAACGCGGCGCGCTTCGTGACACTCGCGCTCGGCGCAGGCGAGTCCGCGGACGCCGCGGCAGTCTCCGCAGCGCGCCTTGCCGCCGGCACGCCGCCGCAGGAGGCGCTCTCGGTTGCGGATCGCTGGATCCGCTCCTGCTTCGGGCGCACGCTCGGTGCAGTCGAGAGCGCCTTCGCTGAGTACCGCTTCGACTACGCGGTGAGCGCGTTGTACGAATTCACCTGGTCACACTTCTGCGACTGGTACGTCGAGCTCACGAAGCCGGTGCTGCAGGGCGATGCCGCTTCCACTTCCGCGCGCGCTGCTGCGCAACACACCCTCGCGCAGGTCCTGGAAGCGCTGCAGCGCGCATTGCATCCACTCATGCCCTTCATCACCGAGGAGATCTGGCTGCGGGTCGCACCGCTCGCCGATGTCGCGGGAGAGAGCGTGATGCTGCAGCCCTACCCGCACGCCAGCGAATTTCCCGTGGACGAAGGAGCCGAGCGCGAGATCGCCTGGATCCAGAGAGTAATCCTCGGCGTGCGGCAGATCCGTGGCGAGATGAACATCAGCCCGGCCAAGCGCATCCCGCTGCTGCTGAAAGATGCGAATGCCCAGGATGAGGCACATCTTGCGCGCCATCGCACCTGGCTTGGGCGGCTCGCAGGACTCGAGAGCATCACGCTACTTCCGCCAGGCGCGCACGCGCCGCAGTCCGCCATGGCGCTCGCCGGCACCCTCACCATGCTCGTGCCGATGGCGGGGCTCATCGATCCTGACGCCGAAGCCGAGCGGTTGGGGAGACTCCTGGCGCGGGCGCAGACGGACCTCGAGAAAGCCCGCGGGCAGCTCGCGAACGAGCGCTTCGTGCGCAACGCGCCCGAGCAGGTGGTCGCGCAAGAGCGCGAGCGGGCCGCGGAACTCGAGCGCACCGCGAGCGGACTCGCTGCGCAGCTCGAGCGCGTGCGCGGACTGAAATCGTGAGCACGCCGGGCATTGCCCTCGCCACCGGCGCCGACCTGGATGCGGCGGCGCTCGCCCGGGTGTTGGCGACACTCGAGACCGTGATCCTCGGCAAGCCGACGCAGATCCGCCTGTGCCTCGCGTGCCTCCTCGCCCGCGGGCACCTGCTGATCGAGGACGTTCCCGGGGTCGGCAAGACCACCCTCGCGCATGCGCTCGCCCACGTGCTCGGGCTTGCCTGGCAGCGCGTGCAGTTCACGAGCGATCTTCTGCCCGCGGACATCATCGGGGTGTCGGTGTTCGACCGCGCGAGCCAGCAGTTTCACTTCCGCCGCGGACCGATCTTCACGCAACTGCTGCTGGCGGATGAGGTGAATCGTGCGAGCCCGCGCACGCAGAGCGCGCTGCTCGAGGCGATGGAGGAGCGACAGGTGAGTGCGGATGGCACGACCTATGCGCTGCCCGAGCCGTTCTTCGTCGTCGCCACGCAGAACCCGCACGAGCAGCTCGGCACCTTCGGGCTCCCCGAATCCCAGCTCGACCGCTTCCTCATGCGCGTCGTCCTCGGCTATCCCGATGCGGCGCACGAGCGCGAGCTGCTGCGCGGCGGCGACCGGCGTGAGCTCCTCGCGGGGATTGCGCCCGTGCTCTCGACCGCCGGTGTGCTCGCGGTGCAGCGGGCGGTGCGCGCGGTGTACGTGGCGGATGCGCTCCTCGACTATGCGCAGGCGCTCATCGTGCGCACGCGTGCGGCGGCGGAACTGAAGCTCGGGCTCTCACCCCGGGCCGGCCAGGCCCTGATCCGTGCCGCGCAGGCCTGGAGTTATCTCGCCGGGCGCAGCGCGGTACTCCCCGAAGACCTGCAGGCGGTGTTGCCTTCGGTGGTGGCACACCGGCTCGAGCGGCGCGATCCTGCGGCGGCCGGCGGCGCGGATGTCGCTGCCGAGATCATCCGCGCGGTCCCCGTACCCTGAGAGCACCATGCCCGAGGCGGTAGCCGGCGAGCGCGCGCGGTGGCATCCGTTCGCGACGCTCGCCGCGGCGGCGAATGCACGCATGGCAGCGTGGATACGCCGGCGCCAGGGCATGGACCATCTGCCGGTGACGCTCGAGCGGCGGCGGCTGTACATCCTGCCGACGCGCGCGGGACTCGCGTTCACCGCCCTGCTCTTCCTCATGCTGCTCGCGGGATTGAACTACGCCAACAGCCTGGCGCTCTTTCTCACCTTCCTGCTGAGCGGCTTCGCACTCGTCGTGATGCAACAGTGCCACCGCAATCTCCTCGGCACCGAGGTGGTGGCGGCCATCGCGCCGGCGGTATTCGCACGCAGCACCGGCACACTCGTCCTCACGCTCGCCAATCGTGGCGCCACAGCGCGGATACGCCTCGAAACCGCGCTCGTTAAAGGAGTGCTGCAAACGGCCGATGTGCCCGCGCATCTCGAGCAGGGCCTCGAGCTCCCCGTCCCCGCACCGCTCCGCGGGGTGGTGCGCATCGAGCGGGTGCGGCTTTCGACCGCGCACCCGTTCGGGCTTTTCCGCGCCTGGACCTGGCTGCACACGGAGGTGGCGATGTTGGTGTATCCGTACCCGCACGGCCGCCTGCCGATGCCGGCGGACAGTGCGCGCACGGCCGGGGCGCGCAGTCATTCGGGGGCCGGGGCTGATGAGTGGTTCGGGCTGCGGCCGTTTCGCCCGGGCGACTCCCCGCGTCAGGTCGACTGGAAGGCCTACGCGCGCGAAGCGCCGCTTCTCGTCAAGGAGTACGTGCAGGGCACTTCCGAGCTGCGGATGTTCGAATACGCGCAGCTCGCGCATTTCGATGAGGAGGCGCGGCTCTCGCAGCTCGCCCGTTGGGTGGTCGATGCCGAGGCGAGCGGTGAGCGTTACGGGCTGACTATTCCAGGCGTGCAGCTCGCGCCCGACCGGGGACCGGAGCACCGTCATCGTTGTCTCGCCGCGCTCGCACTCTTCGGGCGCGAGGACGGTGTGGCGTGAGATCGTCGGTGGCCCCCCCCGCCGCCTCCGCCGGATCGCTGCGTCCACTGCTGTGGACCTGTGCCGCATTCGCGGGCGGTGTGCTGTTGCACGCTGACCGCGTGCCGCCCTGGGCGGCGGGGATCGCGCTGCTGCTCATCGCGTGGCGCCTGTTGAATGCGCATCGCGGCGGCGGCGATCCCGGCACCGCGGCACGCGTGCTGCTCGCACTGCTGCTCGTCGCGATCGTGCTGGTGAGATTTCATACGCTCAATGGTCTCGCCGCCGGCACCACGCTGCTTCTCCTGATGGCCGGGATGAAGCTCCTCGAGACGCATGCGGCGCGCGATCAGTTCGTCATGGTCGCGGCGGGGCTCTTCCTGCTGCTCGCGGCCTGTCTCGACCGCCAGGAGCTCGCCCGTGCGCCGCTCTATGGCCTGCAGGCCTGGTTGTGCTGTGCGGCGCTCGCCGTGGTGGCAGCGCCCATGACCTCCGCGCGCGCAGCGCTGTCACTGGCGGGGCGCGCGCTGCTGCTCGCCGTTCCACTCGCGCTGCTGCTTTTCGTGTTCTTCCCGCGCCTGCCCGGGGCGTTCTGGGCCATCCCGCGTGGCGATCTCGCATTGACCGGGCTCTCCGACACCATGACACCTGGAGGCATCGGCCTCCTCGCGACGAACTACGACCCGGCCTTCCGGGTACAGTTCTCAGGTCCCACGCCACCGCCGGAGGAGCGCTACTGGCGCGGCCCGGTGCTGCACGACTTCGATGGCCAGACGTGGCGGGCCATGCCATCGGAGCTGCGCACACGCGTGCCGCGTGAATATCTCGGCACGGCCTACCACTACCGCGTGCAGCTCGAGCCGAGTCATCAGCGCTGGTGGTTCGCCCTCGACACGCCGGTGGAGCTCCCCGACAGCCGCGCGCTGCTGACCTACGACGATCTGATCGTCGGCGCCGAGCCGGTCAACGACGCGTTGAGCTTCGCAGCGGTGTCCTATACCCATGCGCGTGCAGGGAGGCCGCTGGAGATGGCTGCGCAACACCAGGACACGGACCTGCCGCCTGGTGCAAATCCGCGCACGCGCGCACTCGCCGAGTCACTGCGCGCACGCGCGGGGTCGGACGCCGCGCTCGTGCAGGCGGCACTCGATTACCTGCGCACCGGTGGGTTCGTGTACTCGCTCGAGCCCGAGCGTCTCGGCGTCGATGCGGTCGATGATTTTCTCTTCAGGACCCGCGTCGGTTTCTGTGGCCATTATGCTTCGGCCTTCGTCGTGCTGATGCGCGCCGCCGGCGTCCCCTCGCACGTCGTGACGGGTTACCTCGGCGGCGAATGGATCCCATTCGGTGGTTATTTGCTGCTGCGCCAGGCGGACGCGCACGCCTGGGCGGAGGTCTGGCTCGAGGGCCGCGGCTGGACCCGCGTCGATCCGACTGCGGTCGTGGAACCCGAGCGGCTGCAACGTGGCATCCTCTATCTCCTGCCACAAGAGTTATCCCTCCGCGAGCGGCTGCTGCACGCCTCCCCCTGGCTCACCGAGTGGCTGCAGCGTTGGGACGCGGCCAATGCGTGGTGGACCAATCACGTGGTGAAGTTCGACTACGAGGCGCAGCTCGATGTACTCGCGCGTCTTGGCATCCGCTCGCCCGATGCGCGCTATCTCGGCTGGGCCTTCATGCTGGTGCTGTGCCTGTGGCTCGCGTTCATCGCCTGGCACGTCGGCCGCAGTATCCGCCCAGGACGCAAGGACGCGTTGGTACGCAGCTACGAGCGCCTGTGCCGCAAGCTCGCACGCATTGCGCCGCGCGCTCCGCACCAGGGACCGCTCGACTTCGCGGCGGCACTCATCGCGCGCCGCCCCGATCTGCAGCCCACCGTGTTGCCGCTCTTCACGCGCTACGCCGAGCTGCGCTACGGGCCGCCCTCTGCGCAGACCCTACGCGCGCAGGACATCCGTGCTTTCCGTCAGTCCGTGGCACGGCTGTCGCTGCCGCGCGGCGCCGTGGCGCTCAGCCGGACTTGAAGCCGATCTTGGTGTGCGTGCCGTCGCAGAAGGGCTTGTTGGCGCTGCCGCCGCAGCGACAGAGGTACGTCGTTGTCGTGCGCGCCACGGCGCGCCCGGTGCCACTCACGATCTCGAGGTTCCCGCGCACGCACAGCGGTCCGTTCAGCTGCGGGTCGATCGCGAGCACGCCATCACGCGCCGCGAGCATCTCGGTCCTGCCCGTCGCGGGCTCGCCGCTCGCCGTGAAGCCGATCTCATGATGCGAGCCATCGCAGTAAGGCTTGTTCTTCGAGGCGCCACAGCGGCATAAGGTGGCGCGAAATCCCGCCGGTGCGCCATCGATCTGAAGCTCGGCCCGAAACGCATACGGCCCCGCCTCGCGCACCGTGGCGAGGTTGACCGGAGGCGCGGCTTCTTGCGCTCCGCCATCGATGCGGCGGTAGCGAATGGCGCCCGACGGACACGCGTGCGCGACCTCGACCACGCGCTCGACCGGCATGGCATCGGGATGGATCCAAGGTCCTTTCACGTTGGCGAGAAAGACGCTGGGCGTCCAGGTGACGCAAAAGCGCGAGTGGATGCAACGCCGCCCCTCGAAGTCGAGCTCGAGCCTCGCGCCGCGCACACGCTCGACTCCATCGGGTACCGCAGCCGCAGCGGGTCCCGGCATGGCCGAGCCGGCGAGTGACGATGAGGATGCGGCGACCGCCGGTGAAACCGCGGCAGGCGAAGTGGTGACGGGAGGTGCCGCGGCCGCAGACGCCGCGGCAGCAGGCGCCGACAGATCGAATTCGCGTGCGGCACGCGTGGCGAGCCGCGCGAGCTGCTCGGCCGCCGCAAGCGCGCGGACATCGCCCGATGTGCGCAGCGCCGCACCCGCATCCGCGAGCTGCGTGAAGCGCTCGAGCAGCAGCCGCCGCGCCGCAGGCCCGGGAGGAAGCGGACTCGGGTCGCGCAGCGTGATGAACGACACGCCGGCATTGCAATGCGGGTTCGAAGGACCGGCAGGCAAGCGCGCGGCCCGCTGCGCAAGCGGCATCATCGCCTGCATGAGTCCGATCGCGAGATCGACGGCGAGCGATTTCTCCCTGCCGGGCCCGCGAAGTGCGTACGCATAGCCGGTAAGCCGCAGCATGAGCGCGTAGCTCGCGTTGGCGAGATCCACGGTGGCGAAGGCATCCGCGTCCTCGATCCACACGCGCCCTTCCGGGCGCGGCGGACGGCGCAACACCGGGTTGGTCGCCGCGGGGAATGCGGGCGCAAAGGAGGGATTCCTCTGCTTCAATGAGGCGAGCTCGGCACGGATGCCGAGGAACTTCTGGAAGTGAGAGTCCACGGAGTCCCGGGGCGCACCCTCGCCCTGCTCGACGATCGCGGTAAACGCGGCAAGAGCTGTCTTGAGACAACGTACCTGACGCGCACCGGGAAGGTTGACCTCCTGCGGTGAAAGCTGCAGCGCCGGATCTCCGCCGAAAGCAATCGCCTCGCCGTAGCGCCCCACGAATGTACGCAGTCCCTCACCGATTCTTTCGTAGAAGACGCCGACCGTGTCGTAGTCGCGCCCCATCGGTGTCAGGTGCGGCCGAGCCGTGCCGCGCGCGTAGGGCCGTTCGCAGGCAAAGCCCGGACCCTCCGCTTCGGTCGAGCCGTGCGGACGCTCGAGGAAGATGAAGTGCTGCAGCGTCTCGGGGCCGAAGGGCGCGAGCTTCACCGTAATGCCAGCCGGCAGGTAACCGGGATCGAGCGGGAAGTTGGCGCGGCCGATGCGTGGACTCGCGCCGAGCGCGGAGGTGATGTTCCAGACGGCCACCAAATGGCCCATCTCCTGGATGGCGACGTCCATCAGCACGCGGCGCCAGCGTTTCACCGCCTCTGCCTCGGCAGCGGTGAGTCCCTCCGCCTCGCCCTCCTTGAGACTCGCGGCGGCATAGAGGTAAGTGCACATCAGGTTGTGCTCGAGCTCGGCCGCTTCGTACAGCGCATTGACCAGGATCTCGCGCTGCAGGAACGGGCTCGTTGCGGCGGCGTCGTTCATGCGATGGGTCTCCCTGCAGCTACAGGCGGGTGAGGCCTATGTCGCACAAATCCTGTGGCCACGCTACTCCCCATTTGGTGTGCTGCCTCGCTTGGTTCACCGCTTCGAGTGTGTGCATGATGCGGCCATGAGGCAGAAAACTCCCGCTAAAACCCGGCGATCCCCGCGTGGATCGGAGGGTGCCCGCTATGAGGGTGCCCGCTATCGCGATCGGCCAACCGATGATGGGAAATACGGCGACGGCGCGCAGGAGCCAACCCCAGCGCTGCCCGGTGCAGGCGCCTCCGGCCGGCCGGAGGTCAGCCCTCACAGACGCGGAAAGCACGCGCGCAAATCAGGAAACGGAGAGTCACAGACATGGAAGGAAACGAGCGCCAGAGCAGTACGAGCCCGGACGCGCCGGGTGTAGATCCCATCCAGGGCGAAGGCGACTATCGCTCGGCGCGCGAGTATCGGGAGGACGTGCAGCAGTTCCTCCAGCATGCCGATGTTGAGAAGGCGGCACGGGACGCGGCTCCGCGAGATCGCAGCGAGGCCCGGGAACTCGAGCGGGCCGAGGCGCGAGGACGCTCGCGCGCGAGATACGACCCGGAGAGCGAGGATCTGGGCAGCACTCGACTTTCGAGCGAGCGAATGCGACATGCAGCCCGCTCGCTCGGACGTGCGATGCAGCGGCCCGTAGTCGCGATCATCATCGCCGGAGCTCTCGGCTATCTCCTGGGACGGGTTCGCTGGCGCGGCAGCAATATCGGCTGAAGCTCACGGCATAAAGTCGCGCGACTCGTCGCGGTGACATTGCTCTTCCACCGCGCATCTTCGTTAGTGCTGTTGTCTGGCCGAGCCCTCATTCTTCGGCCTCACACGGCGTGCTCGCGCGTCTCGCGGAAGATGATGTCCGGCCAGCGCTCGAGGGTGAGCTGCAGATTGATGCGCGATGGAGCGAGGTAGACGAGCGCACCCTTGTGATCGCGCGCCAGGTGGTCGTGCGCCCGTACGGTGAACTCCTCCAGCTTGCGCGGATCGGCTGCGTCGACCCAGCGCGCGGTGTGCACCGCGACTGGCTCGAACACGCACTGCACCCCGTACTCATCCTGCAGGCGGAACGCCACCACCTCGAACTGCAGCTGCCCGACCGCGCCGAGCACGAGATCGTTGTTACGCAGCGGCCGGAAGAGCTGCGTGGCGCCCTCTTCGCACAGTTGTGACAGACCTTTATGCAGCGCTTTCATGCGCAGCGGATCCTTGAGCACCGCGCGGCGGAAGATTTCCGGCGCGAAATCCGGCACCCCGGTGAAGGTGAGCCGCTCGCCCTGGGTAAAGGTGTCGCCGATGTTGATGGTGCCGTGGTTGTGCAACCCGATGATGTCGCCCGCGTACGCCTCCTCGGCCTGTACCCGGTCGGCCGCCATGAAGGTGAGCGCGTCGGCGACGCGCACCTCCTTGTCGAGGCGCACGTGGAAGAGGCGCATGCCGCGGCTGTAGCGGCCGGCGGACAAGCGCAGGAACGCAATGCGGTCGCGGTGGCCGGGATCCATGTTCGCCTGGATCTTGAACACGAACCCTGCGAGCGCTTCCTCCTCCGGCTGCACGCTGCGCTCACGGGCTGCGCGCGGCAGCGGCCCCGGCGCGTGCGTGGTGAAGGAGCTCAGCAGCTCCTCGACACCGAAGTTGTTGATGGCGGAGCCGAAGAACACCGGAGTCTGCCGACCGGCCCGGTAGGCCTCGCGGTCGAACGTGTGGGTCGCGCCTTTGACGAGCTCGATTTCCTCGGCGAAGGTCCGCGCCTGCTCGCCGAGAAACTCCTGCGCCTGCGCGCTTGCCAGGCGCTCGATGGTGCGGTTCTCACCGACCCGGCCGCGCTCCCCGGGGCTGTAGACATAGATGCGGTCCTCGTTGAGATGGTATATGCCGCGCAGCTCCCGACCCATGCCGATCGGCCAGGTGACGGGCGCGGTGCCGATGCGCAGCACGCTCTCGATCTCATCGAGCAGCTCGATGGGTGGGCGTCCGTCCCGGTCGAGCTTGTTGATGAAGGTCATGATCGGGGTGTCGCGCAGGCGGCAGACCTCCATCAGCTTGATGGTGCGCTCTTCGACGCCCTTGGCGCAGTCGATCACCATGAGCGCGGAATCCACGGCGGTGAGCGTGCGATAGGTATCCTCGGAGAAGTCCTCGTGGCCCGGGGTATCGAGCAGGTTCACGACGCAATCGCCGTACGGGAACTGCATCACCGAGGAAGTTACCGAGATCCCGCGCTGCTGCTCGAGGCGCATCCAGTCGGAGGTGGCATGGCGCGCCGCCTTGCGGCCCTTCACGGTGCCGGCCATGGTGATGGCGCCCCCGAACAGCAGCAGCTTCTCGGTCAGGGTCGTCTTGCCGGCGTCGGGGTGCGAGATGATCGCGAAAGTCCGTCGCCGATGGATTTCGGCATTCAGATCAGGCATGGCTTGCGGGGCGAATCAGGAAGTGGCGTCGGTGCGCAGCGCCCGCCTCAGGACGGCGGCATCCTCGCGCCCGTTGGCGGCCTGGTAGTAGCCGCGTCGCATGCCCACCTGCTCGAAGCCGAGCGCCAGGTACAGCCGGATCGCGGTGGTGTTGGAGGGACGCACCTCGAGATAGGCATCCGCCATGCCAGCGGCGCCGGCACGCTCGATGAGTGAATTGAGGAGCTGCCGGCCTATTCCGCGGCAGCGGTATGCCTCACCGACACAGAGATTGAGGATGTGCGCCTCACCGGCACCGAAACTCATGACACCGTAAGCCATCACTTGGCGGCTCACCGTGACCACGCGGCACACGTAGCCGACTCGCAGGCAGTCGCGAAAAATCCCTTCGCTCCAGGGAAACTGGTACGAGCCGCGCTCGATCGCCACCACATCGGGAATGTCGTTGCCACGCATTGCACGGATCACGAGTTCCGGTGCTAACAGCTCAGGAGCGGTGGCCATCTGCGGTGCCTTGCGTCAGTTGCTGGTACACGCTGCGGGCATATTTCAAGTCTTCCCACGCCTTGCGCTTATCGGCCGGCGTGCGCAGCAGATACGCGGGATGATACGTGACTACCAGCGGAGTCTGGAATTCCCCGAAATGATGCACCCGCCCCCGTAGCCGGCCGAGGGGTGCATCGGTGGCGAGCAGGTTCTGGGCCGCTATGCGGCCGACCGCGAGCATAATCTTGGGCTGCAGCAGTCCAATCTGTCGAATGAGGTATGGCAGGCACGCCTCGACCTCTTCGGGTTTCGGGTCGCGGTTATTCGGTGGACGGCTCTTCAACACGTTGGCGATGTAGACGTTGCTGCGGCGATCGAGTCCGATGGCGCGCAGCATGGCATCGAGCAGCTGACCGGCCGCTCCGACGAAGGGCTCACCGCGCCGATCCTCCTCCGCTCCCGGAGCTTCCCCGATCACCAGCCAGTCGGCCCGTTTCGGACCAACCCCGAGCACGCCCTGCGTGCGCGTGGCATGCAGCGGGCACAGACGGCAGGCGCGCACCTCATCGAAGAGACGCTGCCACGAGGTATCGGCGTCCGCCGTGACGTTTGCCGCCTCCGCCGTGCCGCTCGCCGGTGGCGGCAGCGCTGCAGGCTCTGTTGCGGGAGCACGGGCCACCCAGAGATCGATCCCGATTGCTTCGAGGTACTGTCTGCGACGGAGGGAAAGCATGGATCAGCCGCCCGCGGCCGGCGCGCGGCGCCCGAGGCGGCGCAGCCGACGGCCCACCCACAGCAGTGGCGCCGAAAGGGCGTACGTGCCGAACATCGACAAGAGCATGGTCGGCGGATCGATGAAGACGAGAATGAGGAACAACGGCACGAGCAGCAGGTAAACGAACTTGATGCGCCGGTCGAGATGGAATTGCTTGAAGCTCGGATAACCGAAGCGGCTCACCATCAGCGCACCCGCGCAGGCGGTGACTGCAAACGCCGCAAACAGCCCGACGAGCCGCGGCTCGTGCCACTCGCTGAAGAACCACACGAATGCCGCCACGTTCGCAGCCGCGGACGGGCTCGGCAATCCTTCGAAATAGCGCTTATCCGCCACAGCGGCGCGTGCGTTGAAGCGCGCGAGCCGCATCGCCGCTGCCGCCGCGTAGAAAAAGCAGGCGAGCCAGCCGAAGCGGCCCCAGTAGTGGCCGTACTCGGCGATGCGCACCACACCCCACTGGTAGGCGACGATCGCTGGAGCCACGCCAAAGGAGACCATGTCGGCGAGGCTGTCGTATTCCTTGCCGAAGAAGGTCTCGGTGCGCGTCAGGCGCGCGATGCGGCCATCGAGCGTATCGAAGATCATCGCGGCGAACACCGCCATGCCGGCATGATCGAAGTGCTTGTCGATAGCTGCGACCACCGCATAGAAGCCTGAGAACAGGCAGCAGGTGGTGAGCAGGTTCGGCAGCAGGTAGATGCCCTTGCTGCGCTGTCGCGGGTAGTCCTCGGTTTCGGTGGCCATGGCAGAACTCTTACCGGAGCAATCTTATCCGCTAAGATGGAACGTCCCAACCCCTTGAAGCTTTGACCTGGACGATGAGGCTCTCCCAGTACCCGATCAACACCATGAAGGAAACCCCCGCGGAAGCGGAGGTCCTCAGCCATCAGCTGATGCTGCGCGCGGGGCTCATCCGCCGCCTCGCGGCGGGGCTGTACAGCTGGCTGCCCATGGGGCTGCGCTCGCTGCACAAGGTCGAGCGCATCGTGCGCGAGGAGATGGATCGTGCGGGCGCGCTCGAGCTCGTGATGCCGGTGGTACAGCCGGGAGAGCTGTGGCAGGAGTCGGGCCGCTGGAGCGAGTATGGCCCCGAGCTGCTGCGCTTCAAGGATCGGCACGAGCGGGATTTCGTGCTCGGACCGACCCACGAGGAAGTGATCACCGACATCGTGCGGCGTGAGCTGCAGAGCTATCGGCAGCTGCCGGTCAACTTCTACCAGATCCAGACCAAGTTCCGCGACGAGGTGCGGCCGCGCTTCGGGGTGATGAGGGCACGCGAGTTCATCATGAAGGATGCGTACTCGTTTCATCTCGATGAGGCATCGCTGCAGGCCGGCTATCGCACCATGTACGACGCCTACACGCGCATCTTCACCCGCACCGGCCTCACTTTTCGCGCCGTGCGCGCCGATTCCGGTGCTATCGGTGGCGATGTCTCCCAGGAGTTCCACGTGCTCGCCGCCTCGGGCGAGGATGTCATCGTGTTCTCGGACGGCGATGAGTATGCGGCGAATCTCGAGGCGGCAATCGCAATGCCACCGCAATCACCGCGCCCCGCACCGAGCGAACCGCTGCGGAAGGTGAGCACTCCGGGCGCACGCACGATCGCAGCTGTCGCGCGGCTCCTCAAGGTCGAGCCCGCGCGCTGCGTGAAGACGCTCGTGGTGGAGGGGAGCGAGGAAGGTGTGGTAGCGCTCGTGGTACGCGGCGATCACGAGCTGAATGCGGTGAAGGCGCAGAAGCTCGAAGGGGTCGCGAATCCGTTGGCGCTGGCGAGCCCCGAGCGCGTACTCGCCGCCACCGGCACCGAGCCCGGCTACGTCGGGCTCATCGGCCTCGAGTGCCCCGTATATGCCGATCACAGCGCGCTCGCGCTCGCCGATTTCGTGTGCGGTGCGAACGAGAAAGACATGCACCTCACCGGCGTGAACTGGGAACGGGACGTTCGCGGCGTGCGCGCCGCGGACCTGCGTAACGTGGTGGACGGTGATCCGAGCCCCTCGGGCCGCGGGCGCCTGAAGATCGCGCGCGGCATCGAAGTCGGCCATATCTTTCAGCTCGGCTGCAAATACAGCACGCCGATGAAGGCGATGGTGCTCGATGAGGCGGGACGCGAAGTGACCCTGCACATGGGCTGTTATGGCATCGGTGTCACGCGCATCGTCGCAGCCGCTATCGAGCAGAACCACGATGAGCGCGGCATCATCTGGCCCGACCCGATCGCGCCCTTCCAGCTGGTGCTGGTGCCGCTCAACCTGCAGAAGTCCGCGCGCGTCCGCGAGCTGAGCGACCGGCTGTATGCCGAGCTCAGCGCCGCCGGCATCGAAGTGCTCTACGATGACCGCGATGCACGCCCCGGAGTCAAGTTCGCGGACGCGGAGCTGCTCGGCATCCCGCACCGCCTGGTGGTCTCCGAGCGTGGGCTCGAGGCCGGACGGCTCGAGTATCGTCACCGCCGTGATACCAGCAGCACCGAATTTCCCGCCGATGAAGCGCTCCCATTCCTGCGCGCGCGTCTCGCCGGATAAGACTCCGCGCCCATCGCCGAGACGGCTGCGCCCGCTCGCCCTGCTGCTCCTCGCGGCAACACTCACCGCAGGCCGTCCAGCCGGCGCCGACCAGCAGCGAGATCCCGAGCTCGGGGAAGTCGTGGCCCGAGCTATCGCCCAGGCGCAGTGCTTCACCGATCACTACGACTCCGCGGTGTGGTACACGCTCATGGAGCCGCGCCTGCGTCCGCTCGTGAAGGAGAAAAACGAGCGGATCGACATTCTCGAGCAGGTGTACTGCGAGACGCATCGGCCGGGTGAGTCGCGGCTGCCGCCGGGGCTGGTCATGGCATTGATCGCGGTCGAGAGCCGCTTCGACCGCTGGGCGGTGTCCTCTGCGGGAGCCGTGGGCCTCATGCAGGTCATGCCCTTCTGGCCCGAGAAGCTCGGCATGCGCCGGTACGAGCTGGTGCACGTCGCACCTAACATCCGCATGGGCTGCGCCATCTTGCGCTACTACCTGAGCTACGAGCACAACGACGTGCGCAAGGCGCTCGCGCGCTACAACGGCAGTATCGGCAAGCGCAACTACCCCGATCTCGTGATCACTCAGTGGACGCGTTGGCGCGGGGCTGACGACCTGGGGTTTCCCGCCTTACATCCCTGATTTGTCGTGCCTCAATGCACGGCGGCCTGTTTCTGCTTGGCGGGCGCGGGGGCGAGCGTCTTCGCCACGCCCTCGCGGCGGGAATCGGCGGCACCGACGTAACTGCCATCCGCCCGCCGCACGACCCCATGGAGGCCGGAATTCTCGGCGTGGCCGCTTTTGAGATCGATGCCACGCTCGCGCAAGCCAGCGAGCACCGCGGGAGAAAACCGGGTCACTTCCCCGGTGAAGGTATCACCGTGCGCGATCAGATTCGGCAGCTCGATCGCCTGCTTGAGCGGCATTTTCCAGGCGAGAAGCGCAACCAGCGTCTTCGCGTTGTACTCGAGAATCGCCGAGCCTCCCGGGGAGCCGAGCGCGGCGACGAAATCCCCGCCGCGATCGACAACGATCACCGGCGCCATCGAGGAGCGTGGCCGCTTGCCACCCTGCACGGCATTGGCTACCGGCTGTCCGCCCTCGGTGGGCACGAAGGAGAAGTCGGTGAGCTGATTGTTGAGCACGAATCCGCCGACCGTGCGGCCCGAGCCGAATATCGACTCGACGGTCGTGGTCATCGATACGACATCGCCATCGGCATCCACCACCACGAAGTGGCTCGTGCCCGCAGCTTCCGTGGTCGCATCGTGGCCGCGCGGGAGCGGAATGTCCCCCGGAGGCGGAGCAGAGCCTGCGTGCTCGCCGATCAACTGCTCCCGCAGGCGAACGTATGCCGGATCCAGCATGCGATCGACAGGCACCGGCACGAAGTGCGGATCCGCAACGTAGCGGTCGCGATCGGCATAAATGAGGCGGCTTGCCTGCGCGAACAGGAACCAGGCCTGCGGATCCGACGGGCGCCTCGTGGCGATATCGGTCTGATCGAGAATGGCGAGCATCTCGAGGAGGGAGACCCCGCTCGAGGGCGGCGGCGGCACGCACACGGTGTAACCGCGATAGCCGCGGCAGAGTGGCGGCGAGGCATCCGCATGGTAGGAGGCGAGATCGTTGGGTGTCATCGTGCCGGGCAGCGGCCCCTGGTGCGTCGCGTGAACGATGGCGTCTGCAATCTCACCCTCATACAGCGCGCGTGGGCCCTCGCTCGCGATCGCCTCGAGCGTGTGCGCGTACTGCGGGTTCTGGAAAAGATCGCCCTCCTCGATGACATCGCCGTCGGGGCGCGAGAAGAGGTTCCGCACCTCGTTGGTCGGCGGAAAAGGCGAACCCTCACTCAGGAACATCGCGAGCCGCGCCGGCACGCGGAAGCCCTGCGAGGCGCTGCGGATCGCGGGCTCGAAGAGATCTTTCCAGTGCAAGGCGCCGAACCTGTGCTGAGCGCTCCACAGCATGGCCATGACGCCGGGCACTCCGGTCGAGCGGCCGCTGCGGACCGCCTCGACGTACGACATGGGCTTGCCGTGCTCATCGAGGAACATGTCCGCATGGGCCCCGGCGGGCGCCTTCTCTCTCCCATCGAACGCGGTCAGCTTGCCGGTATGGGCGTCGTAGTACATGAGGAAGGAGCCTCCGGCCACTCCCGAGCTCTGCGGCTCGACGAGGCCGAGCATCGTCTGAACGGCGACAGCCGCATCCACCGCTTTGCCGCCACGGCTGAGAATCTCGAGTCCCGCATCGACCGCGAGCGGATTCGCGGCCGCGACCCACGGCTGCTGACCGCGGTGCCGGTGAAGGCGAAACCACGAGTGCTTCGGGGCTGGCGTGGCCGCCGCGGGAGGCTGCGTCTCGTGGACGGCCGGCGGCGGTGTCTCGCCCTTGCTCGGCAGCGTCGCGGGGGGCGGTGCCGGGGATGGCGCGGGTTCTGCCTGAGGCGCCGACGGCAGCGCCGATTGAGGCGCCGGCTGCGGCGTGGGGGCGGGTGGCGTCGTCGCCTCGGGTACCGGCGCGGTGTCCGTCTGGGCCGGGGTCGCCTGCAGCGCGAAGCCCGCCGCCGCCGGGACCGACAGCAGCAGGAGCAGTGCGAGCGAACGAAAGCGATTCAACATCTGTTGCACATCAAGCGGTCCGAAACCCCGGGCGCACCTTGCGCGCATCGGCCTCGGTCACCTCGACCGAGGTAACCCTGGAAGCCGAAGAGCCGGTCCACAGCCACTCCACGAAGGCCTGCACGGCAGCCTCATCGCCGCAGGCCAGCACCTCTACGCGGCCGTCCGGCAGGTTGCGCGCGTAGCCGTGAATTCCGAGCTCGCGCGCACGGCTCGCCGCTGTCGCACGGTAAAAAACCCCCTGTACCCGGCCGCCCACCAGACACTTCTTGCACACCATGCTCGGGTCTTCGTGCTCGATGCCGGCAAAGGGCGATAGTACTAGAGTTGAGCGGGGCGGTGCCCCAGGCGCAGATGATGGCATGCCGGTTTTGTGGCAGGTTACACCGTCATGACCGAGATCCTGGTGCTGTATTACTCGCGCAGCGGCGCCACGGCGGAGCTCGCGCGCCAAGTATGCCGCGGGGTGGAGAGCGTTGGCTCCGCGCGCGCACGGCTGCGAACCGTGCCGCCCGTCAGTGCGGAGAGCGAATCAACGGCGAAGCCAGTGCCGGCCAGCGGACCGCCCTACGCGACGCTCGATGACCTGCTCGAGACACAGGGGCTCGTGCTCGGCAGCCCCACGCGTTTTGGCAACATGGCGGCACCGCTCAAACACTTTCTCGATGGCACGGGAACGCTGTGGCTCTCGGGCGCGCTCGCGGGAAAGCCGGCGGGCGTCTTCACTTCGACGCAGACCCTGCATGGCGGCCAGGAGACCACGCTCATCTCGATGATGCTGCCGCTGCTGCATCATGGCATGTACCTGGTGGGTCTGCCCTACACCGAGCGTGCGCTCAATGAGACGCGCAGCGGCGGCACGCCTTACGGCGCCTCGCATGTTGGTTCCGGCGCGGGCGTGGCGGTGCTCACCGAAGAGGAGAAATTCCTGGCACAGGCGCTCGGCCGGCGCGTCGCAGCGCTCGCCGTGCGCCTCTCCGGCTGAGATCGGCACGCCCGGCGCCGCGGCGGGTCAGTCGGCACGCAGCCGCGCCGCGCGCAGGACTTCGCGGATGAAGGGCACCGTCAACCGTCGCTGCGCGGTGAGCGCGGCTTCATCGAGCGTATCGAGCAGCTGATAGAGCGTGCGCATGTCCCGCGGAAAACGCTTGCGCAGCCAGTGCCAGGTCTCATCGGGCAGCTCGAGTCCCCGCAGGCGCGCACGCAGCTGCAGCGCGGCATGCTGCTCCTCCTCCTCGAGGAGCCGCAGCTGAAATACGGCGCCTGCTGCACAGCGCGAGCCGAGGTCGGCGAGCGCCCAATGAAGCATCGAGGGTGGCACCTGCGCGCCGAGAACGAGCCGCGCCCCGCTCTCCTCCATCTCGCGCAGCAGACCGAAGATGCCGCGCTCCCAGTCGAGTTGCCCGGCCACCCGATCGATATCATCGAGACAGAGGCACTGCATCTCCGGCAAGCCATCGAGCACACCGACTCCGAGCGCTGCGACATCGGCGAGCGGCACGTAGCCGGCCCGCATGCGCTCACTGGCCGCGGCGCAGGCGGCCTGCAGCAGGTGGGTCTTGCCCGAGCCTCGTGGGCCGCACAACCAGCTGAGTCCGCCGGCGGCGCCGCTCGAGAGGCGCTGCAGGTGCTGCAGCACCTCGGTGTTGTGCGCGGCGAGAAAGCTTCCAAAGACCGCACGGTCCGTCAAGCGCACGCCGAGGGGAATCTGCTGCACGGGGAAGCGCTCAGGCGGTGCGCGGCGGCTGCGCCCACGCGCGCCGGGTGAAGATCTGCACGTAGTGCACGCCGGACAGCACGGTCGTGAGCAAAGTGAGCAGCGCCATCGCCGCGAGCACATCCCCGGGCGGCACACCGAAGGCGGCATTCAGCAGGACGAAGCTGATATAGAGCAGCTGCGCCGCGGTGTTGACCTTGCTGAAGCGCGTCGGCCGCCCGTGCAGCGGGCCGAACCACAGCCGGTAGATCAACGCGCCAAGGCCGATCATGACATCGCGTGCCACCACCGCCGCGGTGATCCACCACGGTATGACAGCAAGCCACGCGGCCTCGATGAACACGCTCATGATCAGTAGCTTGTCCGCGAGCGGATCGAGGAACTTGCCGAGCTCGGAGGTCCAGTTGAAGCGCTTGGCGAGATAGCCGTCGACCCCGTCAGAGGCGGCGGCGACGATGAAGAACACGAGGGCCCTGGGGTAATCTCCCGCATGCAGTGCCGTGAGGATCGGCCAGATCAGCGCCAGGCGGATCAGGCAGATGATGTTGGGCAGGTGGCGCACGATCTCGAAACCTGCCCCCGCTTCAGCCCTGGGGTTGGTAGCGGTACACCACGGCCTCGCCTGTGCCGCTCACGCGTACCAGGCGGCTGGAACCGGCGAGCGCCTGGCCGAGCCCGGCGGCGCCACCGCGGCAGGTGACATCGAAGGTGATGCTTCCGCCGTCCGCCCCGGCGATGTTGGCGCGCCGCACTCCCGGGGTGCTCTGCAGCAACCGCTCGACGGTCGCGTACGCGAGGAGCGAGTTCACCCCCTCGATCTGCACCCGCGCGAGCGCATCTGCCTCGGCGAGCGAGGTCGCCGGCTGTGGCACGAGCAGGTCCACCGTGTGGTCGATGCCCGCCGCGAGCGGGCCGCTCCAGCTCTTGGAGAGTGCGTGCGTGTAGAGCGTCCACTGGAGCGCGCTCTCGGGACCGGCATCAGCGCCGTGGCCGATGAGGATCTGGTCACCGCCATAGCGCTGCGCGGCCTGCAGCAGAGCATCCGCGTTGAGTGCGTTGCCCGCGCTATCGGCGAGCGGCAGCGGAATGAGACTGATCGGCAGCCCGCGCTCCGCGGCCACGCGCTCGAGCTCGGTGCGCGCCGCGTCCTCGGCACCGCGGGTGCGCGGCGGATCGAGCACGACCAGCGTGAAAGGCCGCTCGTGCTCCCACACGCTCCGGCCGGCGGCGCCGATGGCACGCTCGACCGCCGCACCGTCGAACACTACCTGCGGCTCACCGCGCGGGCCGGTGCCGTAAGTCTTCACGTAGCGCTGCGCGTCGCTGATCAGGCTCGCGAGTGCCGGATCTTCCGCGGACTCGCGCCTGCCGGTGGCGCGCACCAGCGCCTGGCGCATGGCGTCCTGCAGCGCCGCGGGAGTTTGTCCTTCGATGTCGACTTCGTAAGCGCGCACCGGCCGGCCGGCCTCGCATGGCAGCGCGCAGCACGACAGGCAGGCCAGCGCGAGCAATACGCGCAGGGCCATCGCGGCGGGATTTGGTGTCGAGGCCGGTGAGAACATGCGTCTTCCGCGCACGCGCAACGGCGCGAAGCGGCAGGTACAATACCATACGCGCCCACCTCCTACGGCCGCGACCGGACCTCACCCAGGCCGCACATGACACAAGGTCCCGCCATTACTTACCGCGATGCCGGCGTTGACATCGATGCGGGCGATGAGCTCGTCGAGCGCATCAAGCCCCTGGTGCGCCGCGCACTGCGGCGCGAGGTGCTCGCGGGCATCGGCGGTTTCGGCGCACTCATCGAGTTGCCCGCGGGCTTCCGCCAGCCGGTGCTGGTTGCCGGCACCGACGGTGTCGGGACCAAGCTACGCCTTGCGATCGACACCGGGCGCCACGACAGCATCGGCATCGACCTGGTCGCGATGTGTGCGAACGACGTCGTGGTCCAGGGCGCCGAGCCGCTGTTCTTTCTCGATTACTACGCGACCGGCAAGTTACAGGTGGCGGTCGCCGAGGCGGGGGTGCGCGGCATCGTCGAAGGCTGTGTGCAGGCGGGCGCCGCGCTGGTCGGCGGCGAGACCGCCGAGATGCCCGGCATGTATCACGGCGCGGACTACGATCTCGCCGGTTTCTGTGTCGGGGTGGTGGAAAAGCAGGCGATCATCGATGGCAGCGCGGTCGCGGCGGGAGACCTCCTCATCGGGCTCGCCTCCTCCGGGCCGCATTCGAATGGCTATTCGCTCATCCGCAAGCTCATCGAGGTGAGCGGTGCGACACCTGCCACGATGCTCGAGGGCCGTCCGCTCTTCGAGCGGTTGCTCGCGCCGACCCGCATCTACGTGAAGCCGCTGCTCGCGCTGCTGCGTGCGCTGGCGGTGCATGGACTTGCGCACATCACCGGCGGTGGCATCACCGACAACATTCCACGCGTGTTGCCTGCGGGGCTCGAGGCGGTGCTCGAGCGGCGGCGCTGGCCGCTCGAGCCGGTGTTCGGATGGCTGCAGCGTACCGCGCGCATCGATGCGGCGGAGATGTACCGTACCTTCAACTGCGGCATTGGTATGGTCGTCATCGTGGGCGCACAAGATGCTGCCGCGGCGGTGGAGCTGCTCACCGCACAGGGGGAGATCGCCTCGGTCATCGGTGAGGTCCGCAGCGGTGACCGCGGCGTAGTCATCCGGGAATGAGCGCACACGCGCCGCTCAAGCTCGCTCTCCTCATCTCCGGGCGCGGCTCCAACATGACCGCGCTCCTGCACGCGGCGCTCGCTGGCAAGATCGCCGCCGAGCCATGCATAGTGATCTCCGACCGCGCGGACGCCGCGGGGTTGAGCAGCGCGCGCGAACTCGGGGTCGCGACCGCCGCCTGGAAGGGAGAACGGCAGGAGGGATCTTTCGAGCGGATGCTGCTGGCAACACTCGAGACGGTGCAGCCGGATGTGATCGCGCTCGCCGGTTTCATGCGCATTCTTTCGCCGGCGGTGGTCGAGCGTTACCTCGGCTGCATGCTCAACATCCACCCTTCGCTCCTACCCGCTTACCGCGGGCTGCACACCCACCGCCGCGTGCTGGCCGCGGGCGACACCGCGCACGGGGCGAGCGTACACTTCGTGACGCCCGAGCTCGACGCGGGTCCGATCGTGCTGCAGTCGAGAGTTGCGGTGCTTCCCGGGGATACCGAGGCCGCACTCGCCGCGCGGGTGCTCGCGAGCGAGCACATCATCTACCCGCGCGTCATCGGCTGGCTGGGCGAGCGGCGGCTGACCTGGCGCACCGGGGCCCCCTGGCTCGATGGACAACGGCTCGATTCGCCAATCGTGGAGGATTTTCGTGCGTTTGTTATCTGATGAGGCCGGGTACGCTCGCTGGCTCGTCGCGCTGATCGCCGCGGTGCTGTTGGGAACGACGGGCGCTGGCGCCCCGGATGAGCTGAGGCCCTACACGGCCACCTACAACGGCATCTGGCACGGGATGACGGTCGCGGTCTCCAGCCTGAAGCTCGAGCACACCGGCGACACATGGACCTCCAGCTCCCGCAGCGAGGCGCGCGGCGTCGGCAAGGTAGCGTCCGGCGTCTTTCCGCCGCTGCAAGTGAGCGTGGTCCGTGTCACGGACCAGGGCGTCATGCCTCAGAGCTTCAAGTCAAGCGGCGGCGATCCCGACAAGATGGTCGTGCTCAACTACGACTGGCAGTTGCACAGTGTCACGGGCGTATATGAGGGGACTGAAGTCCGACTGCCGCTTACCCCACAAGTGCAGGACGATGGCTCGGTGCAGCTCGGCCTCATGGTCGCGCTGCTTGCAGGACGCACCCCACCGACCGTGCAACTCATCGACAAGAACAGCGTGCGCGAGTACGAGTTCACTCGCGACGGTGAGGCGACCATCAAGACCGCGATCGGTGACGTACACACCATAGTCTTCAAGGCACAGAAAAAGTATTCGCCGCGCATCACGCGCTTCTGGTGTGCGCCTGACCGCGGTTATATCCCGATGAAGGTCCAGCAGACAAAAGGCGACGACGTGCAGTGGACCCTGGAGATCCAGAAACTCACCCGTGACTGAGGTTGCCGGGCAGCTGTAGCCCGGATTTGGGGAGGCCTGATGGCAGGACTAAACGACAAGGAGCTCGCCGAGCTGCGCAAGACATTCGATGCCTGCGACCTCAACGGCGATGGCTTCATCGGCCCGGAAGAGTTCCACGCTCTGCTGATCAAGCTGGACGGCGATGTCTCGCGGGAAGAATGCCTGCTCGACTTCGATGTCGCCGATACGGAGGGCGACGGCTACATCGGGTTCAAGGAATTCGTTGCCTGGTGGACGGGCTGAGGAGGACGGTTGAGGACTCGACCGATCCGGGTCCTCAGGCCTTCGGCAACGTGACGCCCCGCTGTCCCTGATACTTGCCGCCACGATCCTTGTACGAGGTGGCGCACACCTCGTCCGACTCGAAGAACAGCATCTGCGCGACGCCCTCATTGGCGTAGATCCTGGCGGGAAGCGGCGTCGTGTTGGAGAACTCGAGCGTGACGTGGCCTTCCCACTCGGGTTCCAAAGGCGTTACGTTGACGATGATGCCGCAGTTGCGCACGAAGATGCCCGCCTCGAGGGCGAAGTTCCCGGCTTCCGGAACGGTGAGACAGTAGACGTCATGATCACCGGGAAGCTCCCGCACAGCCGTGACCTTATGGTTGCGATAGCGCGCGTTCCCGCGAAACTCGCTCAGAACGTCCTGGTAACGCCGGAAGACGGATCGATCGCACTCCAGCAGGTCGGCGGCACCTCGGATAGAACCGGTGACGTGCAACGCTCGTCGTACCCGCTCCAGAGTGAGATCCGGGCGCAGATTGATCTGACGCGCGACCTCCGCCTGATGCAGGCGCCTCGACCCATCATCGTCCGCCCAGGCCCGCACCATCGCCCGAGCATGACGGGCGCGCTCTGATGGGTCAGCAAATCGTCTGAACATCGCCCGTCGGTGCGCGTCGCGGGTCGCGTCGCTTGGATTTCCCCGAGCCTGAATCAGGCGGCGACGGATCTCGGCGTACCGTTTCTCGCCCCAGAAATCACGCGCGCGATTCGACTGAAGGCGAGCGTAATCCTCGCGCCAGCGCGGATCCTCAGCCCGGCGTCTGAGCGAGGCCGCAATCGCCTCCCCGTGTGCCTGCGGGTCGAAGTCCTCACCGTAGCTCTCGGCGTTGTGCAGACGGATGTGTTCGGCCGCCTGCATGCGCTCGATGTTAGTTGGATGGTTGTTGCGACGGTTGAAATCGCGGTGGTGGCGATGCGTGCCAGGTGTGGCCTGATAGATTTCGTGTCGCAGGTTCCACGCGTCCGCAAGTCGATGCGTGGGATACAGATGCCCGTCGACTGGTTGGTAAACCACCTCATAGCCGCGCACGAGATCGCGATAGAGAGGCATTAGTGCATCGCCGGGTCGTAGCGTATGCGCCTCGGCGAGCCGCCCGTTACGCCTCATGAAGTAGTGGTCCGGCGTCGCGTGGATGCGTTCGCCCCCATCCAGTGTAATTTCCAGCAGCGCATCCCGTCCGATGAAGCGCGGCGCATCGAGCAGCGTGACCATCACTGCGCCGCCCGTCCCTACGCTGTAGCCCCAATAGAGCTCACCAGTCTCGTGACCACGCGCCATTTCTTCCAACGATGCGGAGGTGCCATCGACCAGCGCCACGCGCGTGTCGCCGCGAAAGCAGCGTGCGTAGGTGCTCTTGCCGGCCGTCAAACACAGCACGTTACGCGGAATGCGGAAAAACTCCACCGTACGTGCTAACGCAAATGAGTTGGGCGGAATGATGCAAACATCCCCGCGGAAGTCGACGAAGCTCTTCTCATCGAACGCCTTCGGGTCAACGATGGTGCTGTTGATGTTGGTGAAGATCTTGAACTCATCGGCGCAGCGGACGTCGTAGCCGTAACTGGAGGTGCCGTAGGAGACGATCTTGTGGCCGTCCGCCGCGACCCGCACCTGCCCCGCCTCGAAGGGCTCGATCATGCGCGCGTCAAGCGCCATGCGGCGGATCCAGTTGTCGGACTTGATGCTCATGCAAGGCCTCCCGTCGTGCTCGGCGCGCAGATCGCCGCGAAAGCAAAGCGCGCAAGGATAGCCCGCGGGACACCAAGGGTCCACGGCCGGCAGGTGCGATTGCACCGACCGTGTTCCGCGCCTACGCTCGCACACAAGAAGATTTCAGGGAGCCGCAGCGCATGGTGTTTTGGCTCACCAGCCGCCCGGGATGGGTCCTCGTCCTGTTTCTATTTATTTTCACCGGGCTCGCCATGGTGGGCCCTTACCTGGTGCGCCGCCGTGTCCGCCTCGCCCACCTGCGCGGCAACAACGAGGTAGCCGGATTCAAATTCGCGGTGATCGGCGTGCTGTATGCGGTGCTGCTCGCCTTCGTCGTCATCATTTCCTGGGAGCGTTTCTACGATGCGGAGCGGGCACTCGCAACGGAAGCGGGAGCCGCGGCGACCCTCTACCGCCTGGCCGGCGGTCTGAACGAGTCCTCCGCGGCGGCGTTTCGCGGCAACTTGTCGGCGTACCTCAATTCGGTGTTGGCGGATGACTGGCCGGCCATGGTCCGGGGACGCTCGAGCGGTGTGACCACGCAGGTGCTGAGTGACCTCTACGATAAGGTGATCCACCACCCCACCGCGGACCTGCACGACGCCACTCTGCAGGGCGACCTCTTGAGCCAGCTCGATCAGATGACCCGCGCGCGCCGCGAGCGGCTCGTCATGGGCGAGGGCACGGTGCCGAAGGTGATCTGGTTCGTGCTTTTCCTCGGCGCGGCACTCACGATCTCCTTCACGTTCTTCTTCGGTACCGAGAGCCTGATCGCGCAGTCACTCATGACCGGGGTCCTCGCGGCGATCATCCTCTCGGCAGTCCTCGTGGTGATCGCCCTCGATCGGCCCTATACCGGTGCCGTCACGATCTCGAAGGAGCCGATTCGCTGGGTGTTGGAAGGCACGGGCGGTTCAGTCCACTAGCAGCGGCGCTGGAGGAATTTCAGCCTGCGGCGCACCGCATCGCTGCAGGCGCTTGAGTTCTTGAAATCGTTCGCCAGGCTTCTGATTGCAGTGCTGGTGCTGGCCGGAGCCTGCGCACCGCTTGCTGCGCAGCAACTCACCGATGCCCAGCGCTCGGCCATCAAGAGTGCGTGTCGCGGCGATTACCAGCGCGTATGCGCGAGCGTACCGCCGGGAACGAAGGATTCGCTCCAGTGCCTGGTACAACACAGTGGCGAGGTCTCTTCAGGCTGTCGCGACGCGCTCGCCCCGGCGGCGGCAGGCTCGAGCGCGGCTGCTGCGCCGGTCAGCGCGACGAGCCCTGAGGGTGGAGCGGCGGCAGCCACTGCGCCGTCCGCGGGCAGTGCATCCGCGGCAGCTGCGGCGCCCGCGGCCGGCGCCGCGACGGGTCACGCGCTTTCACCGCGGGAAGAGGCGATGGCGCTGCGATCCAAGTGCAGTGGTGACTTCCACAAGCTCTGTTCCGGAGTGCAGCTCGGCGGTGGTCGCGCCGCGGCGTGCCTGCGTCAACACGCATCCGAGCTGACACCGGCGTGCCGCTCGGCGCTCATGACGGCCGCCCCGCAGTAGACTGTGCCTTCGCCGGCGCGAGCGTTGCTGCGCATCATCCCGGCGTGCGGTGCAGGAAGCGATCGAGGGCCTCGGCGAACTCTTCCGACCCGCGCTCGATGCCGAGCTCGGCGGCCCGTAGTTTGCCGAGCCCCGAGGTGAGGTCGAGGGCGATCGGGCTCTCGGTGGCCACGAAGCCCGCGATGGCCTCCCCCGTTTCGGCATCGATCAATTCGCCGGAGACGGTCACCGATCCCACGAGCGCGGAGTTGTGGCCGCTGACGGACTTGGCGGCGCTCATGCCTAACCCGAGCGGAGTCAGTCGCAGCGCCGTGGCCGCGACCGGCTTGCTCTCCTTGATGCCGGCGAGAATCAGGTGCAGGCGGACGACGCCCTGAGCGGATTGACCGGTGATTGGGTACTTGTGCTTGGTGAGCGCGCCCTTGAAGTCATTGGCGAGTTTCTCGGCGAGCCGCGTCTTGTCTTCCTCGCTCGCACCGCCGAAGTCGGCATCCGTGGCGCGGTAGATATCGGCGTTATCCACCCATATGGACTTGTACTTGCCGGCCTGCAGATCCGGCGCGCGGTAAACGAGTGTCCCGGGATACTGGCTCGGTTCCAGCGGAAGGTTGCCGAGACCCCCCGTGGTCTTCGGGGTCTGGTTGGCACAGCTCGAGAGCGCGAGAACACCGCAGCAGATGGTAAGGCGAGAGCAGCGCACAGTGGTTCTCCCATCGTTTGGATTGGACCGAGACCGGCGATCAGGTCTCTTCGACGACGATCTTCGGGAAGAGTGCACTGCGATCGCGCGCCCGCAGTGCGAGCGCCGCCCCCGTGCGGCGTGCCATCTCGAAATACGGGCGTGCGCGTGGTGTCTCGGGAGCAGCAACCACGGTCGGCCGGCCGCCGTCGGCCTCCTCGCGGATGTGGACATCGAGCGGCAGCTCCCCGAGCAGCCGCACACCATACTCCTGCGCCATGCGCTCGCCGCCGCCCGCACCGAAGATGTGCTCGGTGTGCCCGCAGTTCGAGCAGACGTGCACACTCATGTTCTCGACGATGCCGAGCACCGGCACCGACACCTTCTCGAACATCTTGAGTCCCTTGCGTGCATCCGCGAGCGCGATGTCCTGCGGCGTCGTCACGATGACGGCGCCCGCGACCGGGACGCGCTGAGCGAGTGTCAGCTGGATGTCGCCGGTGCCCGGAGGCATGTCGACGACCAGGTAATCGAGCTCTCCCCACTGTGTCTCACTCAGCAGCTGCGTGAGCGCCTGCGTCACCATCGGTCCGCGCCACACCATCGGCTGCTCCGCATCCACGAGGAACCCGATCGACATGGCGCGGACGCCGTGACTCTCGAGCGGCCGCAGCTGCTTGCCATCGGGTGATGTGGGCCGCTGCCCGAGGAGGCCCAGCATGAGTGGCTGGCTCGGGCCGTAGATGTCGGCATCGAGGATCCCAACCCGCGCGCCCTGGGCCGCCCAGGCGAGTGCGAGATTCACCGCCACCGTCGATTTGCCGACACCCCCCTTTCCCGAGGCGACCGCCACCACGTTGCGGATGTCACCGAGGGGCTTGAGATTGCGTTGTACGGCATGCGCACGGATATCGGGCTGCAGCTCCAGGGTCAATGGCGCAGCGATACCCGCCGCGGCGAGCTGTCCGTTGAGCGCCGCCGCGAGCTCCCGCTCGTAGCCCCCGGTCGGAAAGCCGAGTACGACTTGCGCGAGCAAGCCGCTGCCCGCCGCCCGGACGTCGCGCACTGCCTGGGCGGCGCCCAGAGTCTCGCCGAGGTAGGGGTCGACGTACGCCTCCAGCGCAGCACGTACAGCCGGCAAGGTCTTTTCATCGGTGGTCATGTTTGAAAATCGCCAGCGCAAGCCCGAAGCCCAAAATGTGAAGTGAATTGTAGAGGCCAGCGGGACCGCGCGCACAAAGCCGGCCTGGCCGGGCTCAAGGCTATGGCATAATTCACAGAAGTCCGGTGCGCATGCTCCTTATAGTAGACGATAGGCCATGTATACCAGCCCAAGCCCCGGACTTGAGCCCAGGCGTTTTGCTCCGTCGCGGCAGGCCTGCTGGATGCGTGCAGGGAGCTGCTGCGGCGGAAAGGCTGAATGAGCTTTTTCACGAACTTGCGTGCCGACCGGCTCATCACCGAGATCCGGTCTTCGCCCGACCCCACCAGCTCCGACACGCAGAAAGCCGTCGCGCGGCTGAAGGACGTGGGTCCGGGCGCGATCGAGTCCATCTTCGGCGCCCTGCCCGAGGCCGACAAGGGCGCCACCATGGCGTTCGTCGATGTGCTCGGCAGCCTCGTCAACCACAAGACCTTCCCGCTCTACATCCGTGGACTCGTCGAGGGCAGTCCGCGGGTCATCTCGGGCATCACCTGGGCGCTCACCGCAAGCCACGCCTATCCAGCCCACCTGCTGATAGATGCGCTCGCGACACCGGGAGTGTCCAAGTCGGCGCTCCTGGAAGTGATCGCCGCGCAGAAGGCGCGCTTCGGGGTGCGGGAGCTCCTGAACGCGGCCTACACCCAGGAGCCCAACGAGAAGGCGGCGCTCTTTCGCGTGATCGGCGAGATCGCCGATAAGCAATCGCTCCCCGATCTGCTCGGCCGCGTACAGGGCAAGGATCCGATCGCGCGCGTGCACATCATCAACACGCTGGCGCGTTTCAATACCCCGGAAGTGCAGACGGCGCTGCACGGGCTGCTCAAGGACCCGAACAAGCTCATCCGCAGCGCGGCGCTCGCGGCGATGCAGCGCATGGACGGCCCGATCGACATCGAGCGGGTGTGCGCGTTGCTGCGCGATCCGGAGCTCGAGGTCATGAATCGCGCCATCGATGTCGTCATCAAGGCCGATCATCCCGAGACCATGCAGTACCTCATCGAGGTACTGAAAGATGAGAACGAGAACGCGCGCCGCGCCGCGGTCGAGGTGCTGAACGAGATCGGCAACGCCAAATCCGTGAAGTACCTGCTCGAGTCGTTGAAGGACAGCGACTGGTGGGTGCGCAGCCGTGCGGCGGACGCGCTCGGAAAGATCGGCGGCCCGAAGGTGATCGATGCCGTGCTGCAGCTGGTGCGCGACAAGGACGAGGACATCCGCCGCGCGGCCATCGAGATCCTCAATCAGACCAAGGACGAGCGCGCCGTCGATTCGCTCATCCAGGCCACCCGCGACACCGACTGGTGGGTGAGTGAGCGCGCCGTGGATGCACTCGCGGAGATCGGCAGCAAGCGCGCGGTGCCGCGGCTCATGGAAATGCTGAACAGCCCCGAGGCCAAGGCCACCGCCATCGTGGTGCGGGCACTCGGCAAACTCGGCGACAGCCGCCTGGTGGATGCCTTCCTGCCACTCGTCGCACGTCCCGAGCGTGAGGTACGGATCGAAGCCATCCAGGCGCTCGCAAAGGTCGCCGACGAGGCGCGCGCCGAGCAGGTGCGTAACGAGCTGCAGGCTCAGGTGAGCTCCCCCGATCAAACCATCTCACGCATGGCCGCTGCCGCAGTGAGCGAGCTCGATAACCGCATCGCCGGAATCAGCATGCTGGGCTCGGGCAGTGCCGCAGGCGCCCAGGGAAGCGTCACCGGCACACCCACCGGCCTGCGCCCGCCGCAGCCGCTACCCACGGAAGCTGCGAAGACCCAGGTCATCTCCGATGCCTCGCGCATCGCCCGGGCTCAGCCCGAGGGCCCGCAGCGCCTCGACATTCAGACACTCAAGCCGGGCGATGTCATCGAGGGCCGCTACAAGTACATCGACCGTATTGGCCGTGGCGCCTTCGGCACGGTGCTGCTGATGGAGGACACGGTCGTCGATGAGCGGCTGATCCTCAAGTTCCTCAACCCGAATGTCTCCCAGGACGAAGAGGTGATGAAGCGCTTCGTCCACGAGCTGCGCTACTCGCGCAAGATCACGCACAAGAACGTCATCCGCATCTACGACTTCCTGTACATCCAGGGCAACTACGCCATCTCCATGGAGTATTTCCCCTCGCACACCCTCGGCAGTGAGGTCGTGAACGAGAAGCCCGTCGAGCTCAAGCGCGCCATGCAGTTCGGCATCGATATCTGCACCGGCATGACAGTGGCGCACCAGCTCGGCATCGTGCACCGCGACCTGAAGCCCGCCAACGTGCTGATCAACCAGGAGGGATTCCTCAAGGTCGTCGACTTCGGCGTGGCGGCCGCGCAGCGCGAGGGCGATACGCAGCTCACCAAGACCGGCTACGTGATCGGCTCGCCGAAATACATGGCGCCCGAGCAGATCCTCGGCAAGAAGGTCGATGAGCGTGCCGATATCTACGCGCTCGGAGTCATCCTGTACGAAATGGTGACCGGCGTGCCGCCTTATTCTCGCGGCGACCATATGTCGGTCATGTACCAGCATGTCCAGGGCAAGGCGAAGGCTGCGAGGGATGTGAATCCGAACCTCCCGCCTGGACTCTCGGAGCTGGTGATGCGCGCCATGGCGGTCGACAAGACCAAGCGCTTCCAGACCATGGACGAGCTGCGCCTCGCGCTCGAGCCCTTCCGCGCCTGAGCCGACCGCGGCCCGGCGTGCGGGCGCGCCCTGAGCCCGCAACCGCCTTTTTGCGCCTTGCTTGCGAAAGACCGTGCGTTACGTCAAATTTCGTAGCTCAAGTCGTTGATCCCAAAGCCGGAAAACGGCTACACAGCCTACCGAGGCCCCATTCAGGGAGGGTGGCTTGGCGCGTATCGATGCGTTCCTGAAGCTCGGCACCCAGCAGGGGTGCTCGGATGTGCACCTGGCGGTCGGCGTACCGCCGATGCTGCGCATGCATGGGGATCTGCTGCCCATCAAGTTCCGCGACGTGCGCGAAGCTGAGCTCGAGGGCTATATCGCGGAGATATTGACCCGCTCGCAGAACGAGCACTTCGCGAAGGGCAACGACCTCGATTTCTCCTACGTCTCGGCCGAAGGCGGGCGCTTTCGCGTCAACGTGTACCGCAAGGAGACCGGGATCGGCGCCACCTTCCGCGCGATTCCCTCCACCGTGCCTACGCTCGAGAAGCTCGCGCTCCCCCCGGTGGTCACCAAGCTGTGCGACTTCCACCAGGGCATGGTGCTCGTCACCGGCTCGACCGGCACGGGCAAATCGACCACGCTCGCCGCGATGATCGATCACCTCAATTCCACGCGCCGGCTCAACATCATCAGCCTCGAGGATCCGATCGAGTTCGTGCATCCGAGCAAGCAGAGTCAGGTCATCCAGCGCGAGCTCGGCACGCACATCCCGAGCTTCGCGGAAGGCGTGCGGGCAGCGATGCGCGAGGACCCGGATGTCATCCTGGTCGGCGAGCTGCGCGACGCCGAGACCATTTCCATGGCGATGACGGCAGCGGAGACCGGGCACCTGGTGCTCGGCACGCTGCACACCACGGGCGCCGTGAAGACCATCGACCGGGTGATCGACGCGCTCCCCGTGGAGGAGCGCGAGCAGACCAAGAGCTTCCTCGCGGGGAACCTCCTGGCAGTCGTCACGCAGATACTGGTGAAGACTGCCGACGGGCACGGCCGCAAGGCGATCTGCGAGATCCTCATGATGACCAAGGCCATCGCCAAGCTCATCCAGAGCGACCAGACTCACCAGATTCCGAGCCAGCTGCAGACGGGGCGCGACCTCGGCATGCAGCTCCTCGATCAGGCGCTGCTCGCGGCGATCAATGCGCGCAGCATCGACCCGGACGATGCCTACGCGTATGCGACGGACAAGCGCCCGTTCCAGAAATTCGTCACCGACACCAGCATGCTGCCGAAGGCCGAGGTGACCGGCTCCGGCCCCGCGCCCGCCGCGGCGGCGGCGAATTCCGGCTGATCGCGGCATCCCACCGTGGCCTTCGTCGATCCGCTGCTGATTGAGGTGCTGGAGAAGCGCGGCTCGGACCTGCACTTCATTGCCGGCGACCCGCCGCGCATCCGCCTGCACGGGGATCTTTCGCCCCTCAAGCCCGAGAGGCTTCCGGCCGAGACGGTCAAGCAGGCGCTCTACGAGATCATGCCGAAGAAGGCGCTCGAGCGCTTCGAGTCCAAGGACGGTGCCGATTTCGCCTATACGCTCGCCGAGCGCGGACGCTTCCGCGTCAATGTCATGCGGCAGATCAACGGCATGGGCGCCGTGTTCCGCGCGATACCCTCCACGGCACTGACGCTCGATGAGCTGAAGATGCCCGAAGCGGTACGGCAGATGTGCCGGGTCGTCAGTGGTCTGATCCTGGTGACCGGCAAGACCGGCTCGGGCAAGTCGACGACGCTCGCGGCGATGATCGATGACATCAACCGCCGCGTGCAGGGGCACATTCTCACCGTCGAAGATCCCATCGAGTTTGTGCACATGCGCAAGAGCTGCCTCATCAGTCAGCGCGAGATCGGCGTGCACAGCCCGAGCTTCGCGTCCGCGGTGCACTCCGCGCTGCGCGAAGATCCGGACGTGATCCTGGTCGGCGAGTTGCGCGATCTGGAGACCATGAGCATCGCGGTCACCGCGGCGGAAATGGGCATTCTCGTCATGGGCACGCTGCACACCAACGGCGCGGCGCAGACCGTGGACCGCATGGTGAACGTGTTCCCCTCGGACAAGCAGTCGCACGTGCGCACCATGCTGTCGACCTCGCTGCGCGGGGTCATCTCGCAGCAGCTGCTGCAGCGCTCCGACAAGCAGGGGCGCGTAGTGGCGCTCGAGATCCTGGTCAACACGCCCGCGGCCGCGAACCTCATCCGCCAGGGCAAGCTCGATCAGCTGGAGAACACCATGCAGGCGGGGGGTGCATTCGGCATGCGCACCATGGATTCCGCGATCGAGCAACTGCTCCAGCAGCGGCAGATCACCGGCGCCGAGGCTTACAAGAAAGCCATCAACAAGAGCCGCTTCGAGGAGTTCCGCGGCACGAGCTGAGAGCGTGCGGCTGGGGCCGCCGTGACGACGCGGGGCGATGCCCGACGTTAGAATGGCACTGCCCTCTCGCGGCAAGTGCCACGATCGATGGACCTCCTCGAGCGCGAACGAAGTCTCGCCGATCTCACCGACTGGCTGCGGAGCGCCGGCCAGCAGGGGGGCTGCATTGCGTTGCTCGCGGGCGAGGCCGGCATCGGCAAGACCACTGTGCTGCAGGAATTCGCCCGGCAGCAAACCGGGGTGCGGGTACTGTGGGGTGCGTGCGATGCGCTGTTCACGCCACGGCCGCTCGCCCCGTTGCACGACATAGCCCGCCAGACCCGGGGCGCACTCGCGGCGGCGATCGCATCGGGGGCCGACGCCGCTGCGATATTCGCCGCGGCGTACAACGAGCTGGCCGCCGAGCACGCGCTGGTGGTGTTCGAGGACATGCACTGGGCGGACGAGGCCACCTTCGATCTGTTCAAGTTCCTGGGCCGCCGCATCCACCGCACCCGCGCGCTGCTCGTAGCAAGCTACCGCGACGATGAGCTCGACCGGGCACATCCGCTGCGAATCGTGATCGGCGAGCTGCCGCACGCCTGCACACACCGCTTACTGCTCGCGCCACTTTCGGAAGCTGCAGTGGCGCAACTTGCACGGCGGGCGGGCCGGGCGCCGGAGGGTCTGCACGGCATCACCGGCGGCAACCCGCTGTTCGTCACTGAAGCCCTCGCGTCCCCCGCCGACAGCATCCCCGTGACCGTGCGCGATGCTGTCCTCGCGCGCGCCGCGCGGCTCTCTCCGGCGGCGCGTGCAGTCGCCGAGCTCGCCTGCGTGGTCCCGGGGAAGACCGAGGCATGGCTGCTGGAGGAGACGACGCATGCGGATGAAGCGGCGCTCGAGGGCTGTCTGCGTATCGGTATGGTGCGCGGGACAGACGCATCGCTCGGCTTCCGCCATGAGCTGGCGCGCCGCGCGCTCGAGGGCACGCTGTCGCAAGCGCGACGACAGGAGCTGCATGCGCGGGTGCTCACGGCGCTGGAGCAGCGCGGCAACATCTCCGCCGCGCGCCTGGCGCACCACGCTGACGGCGCCCACGCCAGCGAGAAGGTGCTGTGCTATTGCTGTGCGGCGGCAGCGCAGGCGGCCGCGGTGGGCGCGCATCGCGAGGCCGCGGCTCATTATCAACTGGCCCTTGCTTACTCCGCGAGCCGGGCGGCCGAGGATCGTGCGCAGCTGCTCGAAAAGCTGATGCACGAGTGCTATCTGACCGGCCAGCAACAACGCGCGCTCGACGCCGCGCGCGCCGCGCTCGAGATCTGGCGTGAGCTCGAGCGCCCCGCCAGAGAGGGCGAGGCCATGCGCTGGCTGGGGAGAATCAGCTGGTATCTCGGCCACGGCGCCGAGGCCCGCCGTTGGATTGCCGCCGCGATCGAGACACTCTCCCAGCTGACGCCCGGCCCGGAGCTTGCGGCGGCGTACGTGGACCAGGCGGGCCTCGACATGGAGGCCCACGAGCTCGACTCGTCGATCGCGTGGGCACAACGTGCCATCGCGCTCGCCGAGCCCTGGCAAAACACCGGGATTCTTACTGACGCGCTCAATATTCTCGGCCTCGCACGCTTGATCGGCGGCGAGGTGGCCGGATGGGCGGACCTCGAGCGCAGCCTGCAGCTCGCGCTTGAGGGAGCCCTGCAGGAAGAGGTGGCCGGCGCTTACAACTCACTGGCCGCCATGGCGGTCTCGCGCCGCGATTATCGCGAGGCCGCGAGCTACCTGAGCGCGGGCCTGCAGTACAGCGAGGAGCACGATCTCGACTACTGCCTGCCCTACATGCTCGCCTACCGCGCGCGCCTGCGCTTCGAGCAGGGCGACTGGAATGGAGCCAGCCAGGATATCGAGGCCGTGCTGCGCCATCCGCGCACCACCCCGCCCGCGCGAATCCCAGCGCTGCGCACGCTTGCGCATCTGCGGGTGCGGCGCGGGGACCCGGGAGTCCAGGCCGCCGTGGACGAAGTCCGTGCTCTCGCCGGCAGGAACCAGGAACTGCAGCAGGCAGGCATGCTCGCCCTGGTGTGCGCGGAAGCTCAATGGCTCGCCGGCGACCGCGACGGCGTGATCCGCGAGGTCCAGGCGGTGTACGCGCGAGCGCGCAGCCGTCGCGATCCGCGCATGAACGGCGAGCTGGCGGCCTGGCTGTGGCGGGTGAGCGCGCTCGAGGAGCAGCCAGCGGACCTCCCCGAACCCTTCGCGATGGAGATGTGTGGCAACTGGCGCGGCGCGGCGAGCGCGTGGCAGGCGCTCGGCTGCGCATACGAGCACGCCTGCCTCTTCGGCTGGCACGGCGATGAGGCCGAGCAGCGTCAGGCGCTCGCAACGTTCGAGCAACTCGGCGCCAAGCCCGCGGCCCAGGCACTGCGGCGGCAGATGCGGCTGCAGGGTGTGCGGCGCATTCCGCGGGGAGCCCGTTCTTCGACCAGCGACAACGCATTTGGCCTGACGCGGCGCGAAGCACAGATACTCGAGTTGCTGGCGGAAGGCTTACGCAACGCGACCATCGCCAAGCGGCTGTTTCTGTCCAGCAAGACCGTCGAGCATCACATCTCGGCCGTACTGGCCAAGCTCGGGGTTTCATCGCGGGCCGAGGCTGTCTTGCTACTGCGCAACCGGGCGGCGAAGCGGACCTGAGGCGCGGGAGTGCCGCCCCGAAGGGGCGCTTCGTCAGCGCCCCTGCAACGCGGACGCGCACCGGGCTACCGGCCAACCACCGGCCCAATCACCGGCCCAATCACCGGCCAATCTGGGGGTATCCCGGCTCCAAGATGGGTAGATCCCTCGTGTTGCGAGCTCATCCGTACGCCTAAGTTTCCAGAGCAACGGATGTCATCACCACCCTGGAATTCGCCCCATGCCCCGCTACGTCGTCGAGAGAGAGTTTCCAGACGGTTTACAGATCTCGATCGATCAGACCGGCGTCCGCACGTGCCTCGCCGTGATCGAAGGCAACCTCGCCGACCAGGTGACCTGGGTGCACTCCTATGTGAGTGCGGACAAACGCAAAACCTTCTGTGTGTACGACGCGCCCTCGCCCGAGGCGGTGCGCCGCAGCGCCGCTCGCAACAAGCTGCCGGTCGCGCGCATCACCGAGGTCAGGGTTCTCGATCCCTATTTCTTCAATTAACACGAGTATTCGGGGGAGATCACCATGATCAGTTCTGCAAGGAATACACCACTCGCGGCGCTGGGCGCGCTGCTCCTGCTGCCCCTCGCGGCGCCCGCTACGGCCGAGGACGGCGCCACACCGCTGATCGATAAAGTGCGGGCGGCGACATCGCAGTACCGCGATATCAACGCAGCCTTTCACGAGGGCTGGGTGACTGCCACTCCCTGTGTCAGCGGGCCGAATACCGGAGCGATGGGCGTGCACCTGCTGCTGCCGTCCCGCCTGGTTCCCGCTCTCAATCCCGCCGACCCGCAGCTGCTCATCTATGAGCCGATGGAGGATGGCCGGATGCGCCTCGTCGGGGTCGAGTTCATCGTGCTGGCGGACGCCTGGACCAAGGCGCATCCCGCCGGTCCTCCTCCGGCGCTCGACGGCAATCTGCTCAACTATGTCGACGCACCCAACCGCTACGGGCTGCCCGCGTTCTACGAGATCCACGTCTGGGCGTGGGAGCGCAACCCCATGGGCTCATATGCTGACTGGAATACGCACGTGACCTGTGCGCACCAGCCCGGGTGAGAGTGACACCGCCCCGCTGTCCGGCCGGCTCGAGCCACTCAGGAGACCCGCGATGAAGAGAGTCACTGTCACGTTGATACCCGTGCTCCTCGTAGCGACGCTGGCGGCTGTCACGCAATCGGCAACGGCGGCGGCGGCCGACGCCCCCGTGCACCGTTATCTGGTCGAACGCTCCTTTCCGGCAGGCGCCCTGGACGGTCTCGACGCAGCCTTGAAAGCCAAGGTCAATGCCAACAACGCCAAGTTCGGTGTGCACTGGCTGATGTCCTATGCCAACGCCGCGAAGACCAAGACCTACTGCATCTACGAGGGGCCGGATGAAGCAGCGGTGCGCAATGCGGCCGCAGCCAACAAGCTGCCGGTCGATTCCATCACCGAGGTACCGGTGACGCTGCTGCCGAAGTAGGTCCGCGCGCTCGGGATGGCCGGGTTCGGGGGGCGGCAACTGCAGGTTGCCGCCCCCGGCCTGTAGACTAGGCTGATGACCCGGAAGATCTTCGTCACCACGGCGCTCCCCTACGCTAACGGCCCCTTACACGTCGGCCACATCATGGAGTACATCCAGGCCGACATCTGGGTGCGTTTCCAGAGAATGCAGCGGCACGAGCTGCTCTTCGTCGGTGCCGACGACGCCCACGGCGCGCCCATCATGCTGAAGGCGGAAGCCGAAGGGATCACGCCGCAGGAGCTGGTAGCGCGCATCGCCGCCGGCCGCGCGCGCTACCTGCAGGGCTTTCACCTCAGCTTCGATCATTGGTACTCGACCGACTCCCCCGAGAATACGCAGCTCTCGCAGGACATCTACGCGCGGCTCAAGCAGGCGGGCCTCGTCTACCGCAAGGAAGTCGAGCAGTTCTACGACCCGGTGAAGGGCATGTTCCTGGCTGACCGCTACATCAAGGGCGAGTGCCCGAACTGCCATTCAGCGGATCAGTACGGGGACGCCTGCGAAGTTTGCAGCACGGTGTACTCGCCCACCGACCTCATCAACCCGTACTCGACGATCACCGGCGCGCGACCGGTGCTGAAGACATCCGAGCACTTCTTCTTTCGCCTGTCGGACCCGAAGTGCGTCGCCTTTCTCGAGGAATGGTTGGCTGCCCCCGGGAGGCTCCAGCCGCAGGTCATCAACAAGGCGCGCGAATGGCTCTCGGGCCGCGGCGAGCGCACCCTCGGCGACTGGGACATCTCGCGCGATGCGCCCTACTTCGGCATACCCATCCCGGATGCGCCGGGCAAGTTCTTCTATGTCTGGCTGGACGCTCCGATCGGTTACCTTGCCGCACTCAAGAACTACTTCGACACCGGCAAGGCGCGCGCGCACGGCGAGCCGCGCAGCTTCACGGAATTCCTCGCGGCGCCTGACACCGAGCAGATTCACTTCATCGGCAAGGACATCATCTACTTTCATACGCTCTTCTGGCCGGCAATGCTGAAATTTGCCGGACCACCCTACCGGGTGCCGGACCACGTGTACGTCCACGGCTTCATCAGGTTGTCGGGCGAGAAGATGGCGAAGTCGCGCGGCACGGGCATCAGTCCGCTGCGCTACCTCGATATCGGCATGAACCCGGAGTGGCTGCGCTATTACATCGCGGCAAAGCTCAACGCCAACGTCGAGGACTTCGACTTCAACCCCGATGATTTCACGGCGCGCGTCAACAGCGATCTCATCGGCAAGTACGTCAACATCGCGAGCCGGGCCGCTAACTTCATCACCCGGCACTTCGATGGTGCCCTGCGTTACCGCGGTGATCTCTCGGGATTGACCGACGCGGCGCGCAGCGCTGCGGCGGGCGCGCACGAGGGCTACGAGGCACGTGAGTTCGGCAAGGTCATGCGCGAATGCATGGACTTCGCCGACTGGCTCAATCAGTACTTCGATGGCGAGCGCCCGTGGGTTCTTGCCAAGGATCCGGGCAAGGCTGCGCAGCTCCAGGACGTCTGCTCGCGCGCCCTGTATGGGTTCAAGGTGCTCTCGGTGCTCCTCGCGCCGGTTCTGCCCGCCGTCGCCGAGCGCGTCGCGCGCGAGTTGTTCGGTATGGATCGGCCGTTCCTTTGGAGCGATGCTGGGATCGCGCCGGAGCGGATCAACCCGTACCAGCACCTGATGACGCGCGTTGACCCGAAGCAGCTCGATGCGCTCTTCGGGGATGATGGCGGGCGCGCGCCGGCCCGCGCCGTTGCAGCGGTAAGCGCTGCGCCGGCGGCGAGCGCTGCGGGGGCAGCGAGCGCTGCCACGGCGGCGAGAGCTGCGAGCCCTGCGACGACGGGAAGCGCCCCTGCGGGCGGCGGTGCCGGGACACCTGGCGTCGCGACGATATCGATCGATGAGTTCAAGCGGCTCGATCTGCGCGTCGCGCGCATCGTCGAGGCCGAGTTGGTGACCGGAGCGGACAAGCTGCTGAAGCTCACGCTCGATCTCGGCTCGGAGCGGCGCACGGTGTTTGCAGGCATCAAGTCGGCCTACGATCCGGCTTCGCTCAAAGGGCGTCTCACGGTGATGGTCGCCAATCTCGCTCCGCGCAAGATGAAATTCGGCGTGTCCGAGGGCATGGTGCTCGCGGCAAGTGGCGAGGGTCCGGGCCTTTACCTGCTCGCGCCCGATACGGGCGCGACAGCGGGCATGAAGATCACCTGAGGCTCACCGCGCGAAGCCACGCGTATGCCTACCGCGGAGGACATCGACGCTCTGCTGCCACAGACCCAGTGTACGCGCTGCGGTTATGAGGGCTGTCGACCCTATGCGCAGGCGATCGCCGCGGGAGAAGCGCCCATCAACCAGTGCCCACCCGGCGGTGCCGCTACCATCGAGGCACTCGCCCGGTTGCTCGGCCGCACGCCGCTTCCCCTCAATCCAGCCAACGGCATCGAGGGACCGCCGCTCGTTGCGCTGATCGATGAGGAGGCCTGCATCGGCTGCGCCAGGTGTCTGCCGCCCTGCCCGGTCGATGCGATCATCGGCGCTCGCCGGCAGATGCACACCGTGGTGCTGTCGATGTGCAACGGTTGCGAGCTGTGCATCGCACCCTGCCCCGTCGATTGCATCTCGATGGTGCCGCGCGCCACCGTGCCCGAAGCTCCGCGCGAGCCGAGCGCGGCGGAGAACCGGGCGCGCTACGCCGCGCACGGTGCGCGTCTCACGAGCCGCGCGGCGGAGCGGTCGGCGCTGCTCAGCGGGCGCAAGCACGCCGCGGAGCGCTAGCGCATGCATGCGGCGACGCGCAGAGCGATTTTCCGCCGGCTGCAGGCTGCGAACCCTGCACCGACGACGGAGCTCCTGCACACCACGCCTTTCGAGCTGCTGGTCGCGGTCATGCTCTCCGCACACACCACCGACCGCAGTGTCAATGCCGCGACGCGCAATCTCTTCCCGGTCGCGAATACACCCGCCGCCATCGCGGCCCTCGGTGTCGAGGGAGTGAAGCCTTATATCAAGCCCGTGGGGCTCTACAACACGAAGGCGAAGAACCTCATCGGCCTTGCCCAGCAGCTCATCGAGCGGCACGGCGGCGAGGTCCCGGCCACGCGCGCCGAGCTCGAAGCGCTGCCGGGGGTGGGCCGCAAGACCGCCAACATCATTCTCAATATGGTGTTCGGCGAGATGGAGATCGCGGTCGACACTCACATCTTCCGTGTCGCAAACCGCACCGGGCTCGCCCCGGGGCGAACCCCGCGCGAGGTGGAGCAGGCGCTGATCGCCAACACGCCTGCCGAGTTCCGCAAGAACGCGCACCACTGGCTGATCCTGCACGGCCGCTACGTGTGCATCGCCCGCCTGCCGAAGTGCCCGACCTGCATCATCCGCGACCTGTGCGAGTACCCACGCAAGACACCCGCGCCAGTTCCCCGGAAAGCCGCGCGGCGCCTGCCGCTTCCCTCAAGGGTGCGCCAACGCAGGCGGCCGCGCCGCTGAGCCTCACCGAGCGCCGTCGTCTCTCGCACACTGCTAGAATCTCAGCGCCGCGCCAGCTGACTCGTGAGTGACCAGGAGAGCGCCACGGCGGCCTGGCAGAGAAGTCTGCGGCCCGGCAAAGAACAAAAAGGGGGTCCACGTTCGCTCATCGGCGAGGCGGGACTTTGGTCGAGAGGGGAACGGGCCGCCCGGGGGCCGGTGGCGAAGGCACGGGAAGCCGTCGGCTCATCGGCTGGAAGGCGATCGGACAGTTCCTGCGCTGCACCGAGCGCACCGCGCGGCGCTGGGAGGCCTATCGCGGGATGCCGGTGCACCGCATCCCTGGTGGCGGCCGCAGCTCGGTGTGGGCCACGCCCGATGAACTGAGCGGCTGGCTGCAGGCGCTACCGAGCGATGTGCAGGCGACGCTGCGTGCCGAGGCGAGCACGGAGGCCGGTACGGATGCCGCCACGCATGGCGCCACGGATACGCCGGTTGCGACGGGGTCTGCCCTGCCAACGGGCACCGGTAAGGCGCGGCGTCGCATGCTGTCCGCCGCCGCGGCATTTCTCCTCGTCGTGCTCATCGCCGCAGTGTCGCTGCTGTGGAATTCCGCGCGGCATACACGCACCCCTGCGGCCGGCGTCGTGCGCGGACCCTACGATGACAGTCCCGAAGCGCGCGAGACCTACATGACGGCACGCTTCGAGCTTGCGACACGCTCCGCTGGAAGCCTCCTCGCGGCGGAACAGGCGTTTCACGATCTCACGCGGAGCTACCCCGACCGCGCCGCCGGCTGGTCCGGGCTCGCCGACACCTATCTCCTGCTCCGCGAATTCGGCTCGGAACGCGATGAGGCTGCGTATACCCAGGCGGAGCGCGCGGCGCGCACGGCGCTCGCGCTCGATCCGAAGTCGGCCGATGCCTGGCTCGACCAGGCATTCATCCAGTGGTGGTGGCACGGCGACCCCGCGTCCGCCTTCCGCGGATTCAACACCGCGTTGCAGCTCGAGCCGCGCTCGGCCAAGGCGCTGCACTGGTATGCGACCGCGCTCTATGCGCACGGCGACTACAACCAGGCGCTGCAAACCATTGGCCGCGCGCGCGAGCTCGATCCTAACAACCGTGCAATCGTCGCCGACGAGGCGTGGCTGCGCTTCGGGAGCGGAGAACGTACGGTGGCGCTCACGACTCTCGAGCGTCAGGTGCAGCACGATCCGGGTTTCGAAGCCTCGCATTACTACCTGGCACAGGTGTATCTCATCATCAGTCGTGACGCGGATTTCCTCCGCGAGGCGAAGCTTGCCGCGCAGCTGCGCGGACAGGCGGACGCCATCCAGGTGCTGCGGCTCGTCGAGCTGCGCTTCCGGGGCGGCGGCCGACCGGCGATGCTCGACCAGCTCTCCGCGAGCGAGGCCGCGAACTGCGACCGTGGCACCGGTTCCCCGGTCGTGGTGGCTGGATATCGGGCGCTCGCGAACGACCGCGATGGCATGCTGAAGTGGCTCGCGCGGGCGGAGACGACCCACGATCACAACCTGCCGACGCTGCGCGGCTATCCCGAGTTCGAGGGTTACCGGAAAGATCCGGAGTTCGTGAAGATCGTGCAACGCCTGCCGTGAGAACGGCCGGCGGCGATCATTTCTTCTTCGGCAGATAAAGGTCGGTCAGCGTGCCCTCGAACGCCTCGGCCGCTCCCGCGACTGTTTCGGTGAGCGTCGGGTGCGGGTGGATGGTCAGTCCGATGTCGGCCGCGTCGCAGCCTGTCTCGATCGCGAGTGCGATCTCGCTGATGAGCTCGCCCGCATTCGTGCCGACGATGCCGCCGCCGAGCAGCCGATGTGTCTCAGGATCGAACAGCAGCTTGGTGAAACCGTCTTCCCGTCCGAGCGAGAGCGAGCGCCCGTTGGCCACCCAGGGGAACGAGCCCTTGCCGATCGGGGTGCCGCGCTCGCGGGCCTCGGTCTCAGTGAGACCCACCCAGGCGATCTCGGGATCGGTATAGGCCACCGATGGGATCGCTCGCCAGTCCGCCGCACGCTTCTCCCCCGCGGCGACCTCGGCGGCGACCTTGCCCTCGTGCATCGCCTTGTGCGCGAGCAGCGGCGGGGCGGCGACGTCACCGATGGCGAAGATGTGTGGAACGTTGGTGCGCATCTGGCGGTCGACGGGGATGAAGCCGCGGTCGGAGACTCTCACACCGGCTGCCTCCGCACCGACCGCACGTCCATTCGGCGAGCGGCCGACCGCGACCAGCACACGCTCGAAAAGCTGCGGTGTCGCCGGCGCCTGCTCCCCCGCAAAGCTCACGCGCAGCCCTGCCGTCTCGGGCGCAACGGCCGTCACCCGGGTGCCAAGAAGTATCTGCTGGTAACGCGAGCGGATGCGCCGCTCGAGCGGACGCAGCAGATCGGCATCGGTCCCCGGCATCAACTGCCGGGTAAGCTCGACGACACTCACGCGGTTGCCGAGCGCATCGAACACGCAAGCCATCTCGAGGCCGATGATGCCGCCGCCGATCACCAGTACCGGGCCGGGGAACGCCGGCACTTCGAGCGCGTCCGTCGAGTCGATGATGCGCGGATCCTCCGGCAACCCGGGCAGGCGTATCGCTTCGGAGCCCGCGGCGATGATGCATTGCTCGAAGCGGATGCGCTCGACGCCAGTACTGCCGCGCACCTCGAGTACATTCGGGCCGGCGAAGCGGCCTGTCCCGCGAACCACCTCGACCTTGCGCTGCCGCGCAAGCACCTTGAGTCCGCCGGTGAGCTTCGTGACGACGGACGCCTTCCAGGTGCGCAGCTTCGCGCGATCGATCCGCGGCGCGCCGAAGGCGATCCCGCGCGCGGACATCTCTTGCGCCTCCTCGATGACCTTGGCCGCATGCAACAGCGCCTTCGAGGGGATGCAGCCGACATTGAGGCACACGCCGCCCAAATCGGCGTAACGCTCGACGAGCGTGACCTTCAGTCCGAGGTCCGCAGCGCGGAATGCCGCGGTATAGCCGCCCGGGCCTGACCCGAGCACGAGCAGCTCCGTGCTGCGTGCTGCATCGTCACCCGTTTCCCCCGGCGGCCGAGCCTGCGGTGAAGGCATGCGCACCGTGTCGCCCGCGTCCGCGCGCACCGGGGAGCGCGGTGAGCGCGCGCCGCTGTCCGCCTGGGGTGCAGTGGCCGCGGCTGCGGCGGACGAACCGGTGGAGGCCGCCCGGGCCGGGCCGCCCGATGAGGTTGCGGAAGCCGTGTTGGCGGGCGCAGCGGCGGGTGTGTTGGTGGGCGTGTTGGCAGGTGGCGCGGCGGGCGTGTTGACGGGCGCAGCGGCGCTGGCGGATGCACCCGCCTCGACGCGCGCAATGAGCGAGCCCTTGGACACCTTGTCGCCGCGCTTGAGCAGCACTTCGCTGATGCGTCCGGCCGCGGTCGAAGGCACATCCATCGAGGCCTTGTCGGTCTCGAGTGTGATGAGCGGAGTATCGACCTCGATGACGTCCCCCGGCTTCACCAGCACGTCGACTACATCGACGTCGGTGAAATTACCAATATCGGGAACCGTGAGCTCGACGCTCACAGCACGGCCTCCAGGAGGCTGCGCGGATCAGCGAGCGCGTGAGCCAGCCAGGTGGTGAAGCGCGCGGCCATGGCTCCGTCGATCACGCGATGATCGTAGGAGAGTGACAGCGGCAACATCAGCCGTGGCACGAAGGTGAGATCGCGGTACACGGGGCGCATCGCGGCCCGGGATACTCCCAATATGGCCACTTCGGGGGCGTTGATGATCGGCGTGAACGCCGTGCCACCGATGCCGCCGAGACTCGAGATGGTGAAGCAGCCACCCTGCATGTCCGTCGGCGGGAGCTTCCCCGACCTGGCCTTCTCGGAGAGCTGCCCGAGGTGGCGGGCGAGCTCGTACACGTCCTTGCGATCCGCATCGCGCACCACCGGTACCACGAGTCCGTTCGGTGTGTCGGCGGCGAAGCCCATGTGCACGTACTTGCGCACGATGAGGTTCGCACCGTCCGGCGCCAGGGCGGAGTTGAAGCGCGGAAACTCCTGCAGTGCCCTGACACAGGCGCGCATGATGAAAGCGAGCGGTGTGAGCTTCACGCCCGCGGCCTGCGCGCGGTCCTTGAGACTCGCACGCAGCTGCTCGAGCTCGGTGATATCCGCTTCATCGAACTGGGTGACGTGCGGGATCGTGCTCCAGCTCGCCTGCAGCCGAGGCCCCGAGATGCGCTGGATGCGCGAGAGCGGCTCGAGCGCGGTCGGCCCGAACTGCGCATAGTCGACGGCCGGCACCGAGGGGGCAGGTGCAGGGGTTGACGCTGGCGCCGGTGCCCGCGCACTCGCGGGTGCCCCGCCCGCAGATGTGCCAGGCCTCGCCTGCGCAGCCGGGGAAGCGGCCGCGGAGGAACCCGCGCCGGCAGAAGTGGCTGCCGCCGCGGACGTATTCGCTGCCGGCGTTGCCAGGGTCCCCTTCACGAACGCCTTGACGTCCTCATGCGTGATGCGCTCCTTGAAGCCGTGGCCGGGCACCTGTGCCAGGTTCACTCCGAGCTCGCGCGCGAAGCGGCGCACCGACGGACTCGCGTGCGCGCGCGTGAAGCCCGGCTCATCGATCGGCGCAAGATCGCTGCGGTACGAGGTGGGGACGCCCAGGAGTGAGCGCGGCGTGAGCACGGCGCCGCGCTCCGCAGATGCGGGTGACTTCTCCGGTGCGGGCGCTCGCGCGGGTGCCGCAGCAGGGGCGGATGCCGCAGCAGGGGCGGATGCCGGCGCGCGCGCGATGGGCGCAGACGCTTCCCGCCCCGGCGCAGCGGTACTCTCCGCCCCGCGCTGCGCGCCGTCCGCGCGCACCGTGGCGATGAGATCACCGGTGTTGACCGTGCCGCCTTTGCTGGTGTGAATCTTCTCGATCACGCCGACGGCGGTCGAGGGGACGTCCATCGTCGCCTTGTCCGACTCGAGCGTGACGAGCGGCGTGTCGATCGCGATGGTGTCGCCCGGCTTCACGAGCACGTCGATCACCGCCACGTCCTTGAAGTTGCCCATATCGGGCACGCGCACTTCCACCACCCCGGCCGGTGCGCTCATGGCGTGGCCTTTCAGACTTTCCAGGGCACGGGCTTGCCCGGATCGACACCGAGCGCCGTGATCGCACGGGTGACGGTCGTGGCATCCACCCGTCCATCGTCGGCGAGCGCCTTGAGCGCCGCCACCGCGATGTAGTTCCGGTCGACCTCGAAGTGCCGGCGCAGTGCCGCGCGCGTGTCGGAGCGGCCGAAGCCATCGGTGCCGAGCGTCACGTACCGTCCCGGCACCCACTGACGGATCTGGTCGGGGACGGTGCGCAGGTAGTCGGTAGCGGCGACCGTGGGTCCCTCGAGCTTCTCGAACAGCGTCCGCACGTACGGCACGTGCGGCTTCTCGGAGGGATGCAGCAGGTTCCAGCGCTCGCACTCGAGCGCCTCGCGGCGCAGCTCACTGAAGCTCGTGATCGAGAGCACATCGGCGGGAACCCCGTAATCGTTCTCGAGAATCTTCGCCGCGGCGAGACACTCGCGCAGGATGGTGCCGGAACCGAGCAGCGTCGCGCGCACCTTGCCGCGACCGCCCGCCTGCACCAGGTAGCCACCGCTCAGAATCCCCGCCTCAGCGCCCTTCGGGAGCGGCGGCTGCGCGTAGTTCTCGTTCATCACGGTGATGTAATAGAAGACGTTCTGCTGCTCGGCAAACATGCGGCGCATGCCATCCTGAATGATGACCGCCAGCTCGTAGGCGAACGCCGGGTCGTAGGCGATGCAGTTGGGTACCGTCGTCGCAACGAGTGGACTGTGGCCGTCCTGATGCTGCAGGCCCTCGCCGGCGAGAGTGGTCCTTCCGGAAGTCGCGCCGAGCAGAAATCCGCGCGCCTGGATGTCGCCCGCTGCCCAGATGAAATCCCCGACCCGCTGGAAGCCGAACATCGAGTAGAAGATGAAGAACGGCACCATGTTCACGCCGTGATTGCTGTAGGCGGTGCCGGCCGCCATCCACGAGCAGAGCGATCCCGCCTCGTTGATCCCCTCCTCGAGCATCTGTCCCTTCTTGTCCTCGCGGTAGGACATGAGGGTCTCCGCGTCCTGCGGCGTGTAGAGCTGCCCCACAGAGGAGTAGATCCCGATCTGGCGGAACAGCCCCTCCATGCCGAAGGTGCGCGCCTCATCGGGCACGATCGGCACGACGTGGCGGCCGATGGTCTTGTCCTTCAGCAGGATGGTGAGGATGCGCACGAACGCCATGGTGGTGGAGATCTCGCGCTCCCCGGTTCCTTCGAGCAGAGCCGAGAAGGCCTCGAGCGCAGGTATCGCGAGCGCTGGCGCGCTGTGCCGCCGCACCGGGAGGCAACCGCCGAGCGCGGCACGCCTACCCTGCAGATAGCGCGCTTCCTCGGAGCCTTCCTCGAAACGGCGGAACGTGAGCCCCGCGGGCCCCTCATCGCCGACCGGGATGTTGAAGCGGTCACGGAAGGTGCGCAGGTCTTCGTCCGACAGTTTCTTCTGCTGGTGCGCCACCATCTGGCCTTCGCCGCCCTTGCCGAGACCGTAGCCCTTGACGGTCTTGGCGAGGATGACGGTGGGCTGGCCCTTGTGATTCATGGCCGCGGCGTAGGCGGCATAAACCTTCAACGGATCGTGCCCGCCGCGATTAAGCCGCCAGATCTCGTCATCGGACATGTTGGCGACCATCGCCTTGAGCTCCGGGTACTTTCCGAAGAAATGCTCGCGCGTGTACGCCCCGCCCTTGGCCTTGAAGTTCTGGTACTCGCCGTCGACGCACTCCTCCATCACCCGGCGCAGAAGGCCGAGGTTGTCGCGCGCGAGTAGCGGATCCCAGCGCGAGCCCCACAGCACCTTGATGACATTCCAGCCGGCACCGAGAAAGGCCGCCTCGAGCTCCTGGATGATCTTGCCGTTGCCACGCACCGGCCCATCGAGGCGCTGCAGGTTGCAGTTGATGACGAAGATCAGGTTGTCGAGTCCCTCGCGCACCGGCATGGTGAGCGCGCCCATCGATTCCGGTTCGTCCATCTCGCCATCGCCGAGGAACGCCCACACCTTGCGGTCAGAAGGTTTGACGAGTCCGCGATGCTCGAGGTAGCGGATGAAGCGCGCCTGGAAGATCGCCATCATGGGACCCAAGCCCATCGACACCGTGGGGAACTGCCAGAAGTCGGGCATCAGCCACGGATGCGGATAGGACGAGAGACCGACGCCCGGGCCACCGGTCTCCTGGCGGAAATGCCGCAGCTGCTCCTCGCTCAGGCGTCCCTCGAGGAACGCACGCCCGTAGATGCCCGGAGCCGAATGACCCTGGATGAACAGCAGGTCGCCGGGATGCTGCTCCGAGGGCGCGCGCCAGATGTGATTGAAGCCGACCTCGTACAGCGTCGCCGATGAGGCGTAGCTCGAGAGGTGACCGCCCAACTCGGTGGATTTCTTGTTGGCGAGCAGCACCATGACCAGAGCGTTCCAGCGTATGTAGGCCTCGATGCGGCGCTCGAGTGCGCGATTGCCCGGGTACTCCGCCTCGCGGCCGACCGGAATGCTGTTGACATAGGCGGTGTTGGGCTTGAACGGCAGATAGGCGCCGTGGCGGCGCGTGTAGTCGATCAATCGCTCGAGCAGGAAATGCGCGCGCTCCGGACCGTGGATCTTCAGCACGGAATCGATCGATTCCAGCCACTCCCGCGTTTCGACGGGATCGAGGTCCTCAAGCTTCGGTGGTTCGGTCATTGCGGATGGCTCGCGAGCGGCGCGGTCGGGCGGCTTGCCGGCGCGGTCGCGACCGCGGTCGCGCGCGTGATGTGCCCTGTCGCGTTAGAATGAGTAATGATGGCGAGCGGCGACAGGTAAAGCAAGTGAGGTCCGCCAGCGTCCGCGCGCGCGCAGGCGGCCGCGCTCGCGAGCGCCGCCTGCTGCCCCCGACGCACGCTCCAGACATCGTCAGCGCTACGCGCCTCGACGCCGGCGCGCTCGATGCGCTGCTCGCCATCGTGCCGCACCCACCCTCAGCCGCGGCGTTGCGACGGCTTCCCGAAAGTGCGCGCTGGGCCGAGCTCCACCAGCGCGCCCCGGCGAGCGCGGGCGCGGTGCGCAGCACGGTACTCGCCAACCGCCGGCACACGCTCGCGGTGCTCGGCTACCTCGCGAACGATGCGAGCGCCTTCGAGCGGTTGTCACTCGCCGGACGCATGCTGAAGGAGGCGGCGGCGCGCGCACCCGAGAGCATTGGCCTCCTCGCCACCGGCCCCGCGGGGGCCGCGCGCGCAGCGCTCGAGGCGTTGCTCGCCGCCGCTCTCGCGCATGCGTTCGCGTTGCCAAGCTGGAAGGCGGCGCGCCAGGAGCCGCGCAGCGTGCGCCGCCTGGTGCTGCTCAACGATGTTGGCCTCGACACGCGTTACACGGCTGCGGCGGCGCGCGGCACGAACCTCGCACGCTGGCTCACCTCGCTCCCTCCCAACATGCTCGACGCCCGGGGCTACCGCAGCGCCATCGCGGCGCTCGCCGGCGCCCACGGCCTCACACTGCGCTGGCTCGATGAGCGCGCGCTACGGCGCGCGGGCGCGAATGCCTTCCTCGCGGTCGCGGCGGGGAATGCGGCGAGCGGCGCCGGCATCGCGCACCTGAAGTACCGGCCCAGGCGCAGCCGCCGCGCCTTGCGGCCCGAAGTCGCGCTCATCGGCAAGGGAATCCTCTTCGATACGGGCGGCGTCAATCTCAAGCCGCATCGCTCCATGCTCGACATGCACACCGACATGGCGGGGAGCGCGGTCGCGCTCGCGACGCTCATGGCGCTCGCCGAGCTGCGCGCGCCGCTCGCGGCGGATGCATGGCTCGCGATCACCGAGAACCAGATCGGCCCGCAGGCCTATCGCCCGCAGGAAGTAGTGCGTGCCGCGAACGGCGTGACCATCCAGGTGATCCACACGGACGCCGAAGGACGCATGGTGCTCGCCGACACGCTGGCGCTCGCCGGCCGCACCCGGCCGCGATTGATGATCGATTTCGCAACACTCACCGGCGCCTGCGTCCACGCACTCACCGAGCGCATGAGTGGCGCCTTCAGCAATCGCCCCGAGCTCGCGGCAGCGCTCGTCGAGGCCGGCCGCGTGAGCGGCGAGCGCGTCTGGAGCTTTCCCTTCGAAGCCGACTATGACGCCGAGCTCGAGAGCAAGGTCGCCGACGTGGTGCAGTGCGCGGTGGACGGCAAAGGCGATCACATCCTCGCGACACGTTTCCTTTCGCGCTTCGTGCCAGCGGGCACGCCCTGGATCCACATCGATCTCTCCTCGGCCACGCGCGGCGGAGGGCTCGCGCATGTCCCGACCGACGTCACCGGATTCGGTGTGAGGCTCGCGCTCGAGGTGCTGCTCAAGCAGAACGTGACGCAGAAGCTGCAGAAGCTGAAGGGAGAGGATTGAGCGCGCTCGTCATACGGCGACCCGATGACTGGCACCTGCACCTGCGCGATGGTGCGGCGCTCGCGGCGGTCCTGCCCTTCACTGCGGCACGCTTCGCGCGCGCCATCGTGATGCCGAACCTCGATCCGCCGGTCACCACCACTGCGGCCGCCCTCGCCTATCGCGGGCGCATACTCGGCGCAGTGCCCGCGGATGCGCGGTTCGAGCCGCTGATGACGCTCTACCTCACCGATCGCACGCCGGCAGAGGAGATCGCCCGCGCCAAGGCAGCAGGCTGCGTGCTCGGCTGCAAGCTCTACCCGGCGGGTGCCACCACGCACTCCGCCTCGGGCGTCACCGACGTGCGCCGCCTCGATGCGGTGCTCGAGCGCATGGAGGAGCTCGACCTCGTGCTGCAGGTGCACGGCGAGGTCACCGATCCGGCGGTGGATGTGTTCGAGCGCGAATCGCGCTTCATCGATGCAGTGCTCGCACCGCTTGCCGCGCGTTACCCACGGCTGCGCATCGTGTTCGAGCACATCACCACGCGCGCGGCGATCGAGTTCGTGCTGAATGGGCGTGCAGGTATCGCCGCCACCGTCACCCCGCAGCACCTGCTGATGAATCGCAACGCACTCTTCGCCGGCGGCCTGCGGCCTCATCATTACTGCCTGCCGGTGCTGAAAGCGGAAGAGGATCGGGCGGCGCTGCTGGCCGCGGTCGTGCGCGGCAGCCCGCGCTTCTTTCTCGGCACCGACAGTGCGCCGCACGCGCGCGCGGCGAAGGAAGCCGCCTGCGGTTGCGCGGGCATCTTCTCCGCGCACGCCGGTATCGAGCTGTACGCGGAAGCCTTCGCCGCGGCGGGGGCGCTCGATAAGCTCGAGCCGTTCGCGTCCGGTCATGGTGCGGACTTCTACCGCCTGCCGCGAAACACCGGCACCATCACGCTCCTGCCGGAGCCCTGGGAAGTGCCTGCGCATTATCCTTTCGGCACCGGCGAGCTCGTGCCATTGCGCGCAGGTGAGCGCATCGCATGGCGGCTCGCGGCGTGTGAGGTCTTTGCGTCACAATCGGCGCATGAGTGATCCGCTGCCCACCTCGCTCCCCACCACCGATGCTGCCGGGGCGGCTCTCATGTCGCGACGTTTTCGCGGCTACCTGCCGGTCGCAGTCGATGTGGAGACGGGCGGCTTCAATGTCACGACCGATGCGTTGCTGGAGATCGCGGTGGTGCTCATCGGCATGGACGGCGATGGCACACTCAGGCGCGGCGCGACCCACGACTTCCACGTAAAGCCCTTCGAGGGCGCGCGGCTCGATCCGGCATCGCTCGCGGTCACCGGTATCGATCCCTGGCATCCGCTGCGCCCGGCTCTGCCCGAGCGCGATGCGCTGCAGCGCGTGTTCCGTGAAGTGCGCCACGCGGTGCGCGCCTACGGCTGCCGCCGCGCGATTCTGGTGGGGCACAACGCCGCCTTCGACCTCGCCTGCATCAACGCCGCCGTGGCGCGTGCAGATGTGAAGCGCAATCCCTTTCACCCCTTCTCATGTTTCGACACCGCGACACTCGCGGGCGCTGCGCTCGGGCAAACGGTGCTCGCCAAGGCCATTGCCGTGGCGGGGCTCGAATGGGATGCCGACAGCGCGCACAGCGCACGCTACGACGCGGAGCGGAGTGCGGATATCTTCTGCCTGGTCTGCAACCGCCTGCGCGACAGCCATCGCGGCGCGGAGGAACGGGCGCGGGCCCTCGGCTGGCTCAGTGATGCGGCGGACACCGCAACGGATGCCGCGGCCGACGACGCGGCGCTCGATGCGGAGCTACCCTGAGGGAAGCCGCGGGTTATTTCGCGGCGCCCACCTCGGTGAGGAGCTTCCGCAGCTCACCGTTGCGGTACATCTCGAGCGCGATGTCGCAGCCGCCGACGAGCTCGCCCTTGATGTACAGCTGCGGATAAGTCGGCCAGTTGGAATAGCGCTTGAGCGCATCGCGCAGCTCGGGCTCTTCGAAAATGTTGACGTGCTTGAACTCGGCGCCCACCGCACGCAGCGCCGCTACCGTCTGCGCCGAGAAACCGCACTGCGGAAAATCCGGCGTGCCCTTCATGAACAGCACCACGGGGCTCGAGGACAGTTCCGACTTGATTCGCTCCACCACATCCATCTCGATCACCTCGTAAGTTTGCGTCGCTCGGCGAGCACTGCGAGCAGCCGCCACTGCTCCGCCGCACTCATCGACATCCATTTGCCGATCTCGTCCCCGGTGCGCCGGCAGCCGACACAGTAGCCACGCGCGTCCAGGGAGCAGACATTGATGCACGGGGACGGCGGGCGCTCCGCGGGCTCCGCCGGCGTCGGCGTGGGTTCAATCGGCATGCACTGCGTTGAATTATGGGGGTGCCTCGCCTATTCTTCAAACCCCATTCGCCTGGCTTGGCCTAAAGAAACAATAACTTGGAGGCATACAGTCATGAGTCTTCTGAATAATCACCGGTACGCCCTGATCACGGGCATCGTGCTGGCAATCGTCGTCTGGCTCGCACTGAGCGGCTTCCATGTCGGTCCCTTTAACGAGGCGGGCCTGGCTCGCTGGATCCACGTGGTGGCGGGGGTTTTCTGGATTGGCCTGCTGTACTACTTCAACGTCGCGCAGACTCCGGCGCTCGCCGATGCCGCGGCGGACAAGGGTGGCCCAGGCGGTGCCGGCATCACGAAGTACGTCGCGCCGCGGGCGCTGTTCTGGTTCCGCTGGTCGGCGCTGGCTACCTGGCTTATGGGCGCATGGCTGCTTAGCCTCTCCGTGGGGTTCGTCAATGCCTTCACGCTGCATTCGGGTGCGCAAGTCATCGGCGTCGGCGCCTGGCTCGGGACCATCATGCTCGTCAATGTCTGGGGCGTGATCTGGCCGAACCAGAAGAAGATCCTCGGCATCGTTGCCGCGACAGACGAGCAGAAGGCCCAGGCGCGCAAGACCGCCGGCATGGCCTCGCGCATCAATTTCATTCTCTCGATTCCGATGCTGATGTGCATGGTGGGACAGACGCACGGCTTGCCGTTCCTCAAGTAGCGTGCCCGAGCTCCCGGCCGATCTCGGCGCGCAGGTGGAGGCCGCGCTGCGCGAGGACCTCGGCAGCGGTGATGTCACAGCAAGCCTGGTGCCTGCCGCGCAGCGCGTGCGCGGCAGCGTCGTCAGTCGCGAGCAGGCGGTGGTGTGCGGGCGGGCCTGGGCGGATGAGACCTTCCGGCAGCTCGACAGTAAAGTGCAGCTCACCTGGCACGCCGCCGATGGTGACCGCGTGGCGCCTCAGCAGGTCATTTTCTCCATCGCAGGTCCAGCGCGGCCGGTGCTGACCGGCGAGCGCACCGCACTCAACTTCCTGCAGCTGCTCTCGGCGACCGCCACCGCCGCGCGGCGCTTCGTCGATGCCGTGGCCGGTACCGGCTGCCAGATTCTCGACACACGCAAGACGCTCCCCGGGCTGCGCACGGCGCAGAAGTACGCGGTGCGCTGCGGCGGAGCGCGCAACCACCGCATGGGCCTCTACGATCAGGTCCTCATCAAGGAAAACCACATCGCGGCAGCCGGCTCGCTCACTGGCGCGATCGAGGCGGCACGACACAGCGCTGCGGGCGTCACAGTGGAGGTCGAGGTCGAGACACTCGGAGAGCTGCAGGAGGCTCTCAGCGCCCGTGCCGACATCGTCATGCTCGATGAGTTCGCGCTCGAGGACATGCGCGCCGCCGTGGCGCTCAATCGTGCGCAGGGCGCGGTGGCGAAGCTTGAAGTCTCCGGCAGCGTTTCGCTCGATGCGGTGCGCGCCATTGCCGAGACCGGGGTCGACTTCATCTCGGTGGGTGCGATCACCAAGAACGTGCAGGCGATTGATCTGTCGATGCGGCTCGATTTCGGCGGCGGTTAGAAGCTGGCTGCGATCCAGATGGCCTGGCCATTGTCGATGGCAACGAGATGCGTTCCATCGGAAGTGAAAACGACCGTGGAAATCGTCTGCGGAGCGCTGGTCTTGTTCCAGGTCGTGCCGCCGTCGGTGGAGACATAGACGCCATCGGCCCCCGCGGCCGCGAGGCGCTTGCCGTCCCCGGACGATGTCACCGCGCGCCAGTTGAAGTTAGTGGGAGCGCCGGCGAGCACCCAGCTCGTGCCCCCATCATGTGTGACGGTGATGCTGCCGAAGACAGCCGAGCCATTCAGCTGGTTATTTCGCGACGCTACGAGCGTCAGGCCATCCGTGGAGCTCGCGATCGAGTTCCACACGCACAGGCCGGTGCAAGCGCTCGCGGGAGCCGTGACCGGCGGACTCTCCGCACCGGTCTGCAGCACCCAGGTCACGCCGGCATTGATGGAGGTGTAAACGCCATTCGGGCTGAATACCGGAGGGGAAACACCCGCAGGAGAGCCGCCGGTACTCACGGCGGCGAGGTGGGTGCCGTCGCTCGAGGCGGCGATCTGCGCCCAGTTGCAGCAGGGTCCGTTACTCTGGCTCCAGGTGAAGCCAGCGTCCACCGATAGATAGATCGTGCCGACGTAGTTGATCGCCTGGCCGCCGCTGACCACGTGGTCGGCGCTCGCAGCCACCACGTGCGTGCCATCCCCGGAAAAGGCGAGCGAAGTCCAGCTCGCGGTGGGGGCGTTGCTTGCCTTCCAGCTCGCGCCCGCATCACTCGAGACGTAGATGCTGCCCGGACTCATGGCGGCCGCCAGACGCGCGCCATCGGCCGAGGAAGTGATGGCGACCCACGCACCTGCTATAGCAGGGGTCCGTGTCCAGGTCGCTCCGTGGTCAGCCGAGGTCAATATCCCACCGCCATGTTCGGTGACGGCCATGTGGCTCGCATCGCCGGAGATGGCAATCGCACTCGGGTTGACGGCCGGTGCATCGGTCCGCACCCAGTAATCGCAGCTGACCGCGATCCCGGTCACGTCGGCCGTGGCTGTCCCCGATGCTGTGGCCGGGGCAACCACACAGATCTGATCGGACGGCTGCGTGCCGATCGTGACGTTGTAACGAGTGTAAGCGGAGACCCCGGCAGGAAACATGAAGGAGCCATTGGCCGAGACAGTGGTTGCATCGCCTCCGTTGTTGAGCAACGTCACTTCATGGCCGGTGACGAGCCCGGAGACCTTCCCGCCGAGCTGATAAGAGCTATTGTCACCGTTGCATCCGCTCAGGCAGGTGACGAGCACCACCGCAGCCAGGGGTCCGAGGGGAATGAATGCGCTGCAGCGAAACATGACACCCCTCAGAAGTTGGTGCAGCTGACGACCCAGATCGCGCCGCGCAGCGGCAGGCGGCCGCCATCCTGGTACGGCGCGAGCGCAGCACGGATCGACTCCGCCGCCGCGGTGCGCAGCGCCGGCGGCTGTCCCTCGAGCGCCCGTCCGGCAGGTCCGATGCCGAGGGAGGTCTCGACGGCGACGTCGAGCCCGCGACCCTCGGCGAGATCGAATACCAGCTCGACCGGCTCGCATTGGATCGCGCCGAATCCGGCCCTCTCCAGGATGTCCCGCACGCGGCGCTCGGAGGCGAACGAGAAAGGCCCGGGGTCTTCCGGCCCTGGTTCGGGCAAGCGCGGCACGTGCCGGTAAGCCGCCTGCAAGGGCAGCATGAACCAGGGGTTCTCGCGCGGCTCACGCCAACAGGCAAAACCCACACGAGCGCCGGGGCGCAGACCCGCACGGATGTTGGCGAACGCTCGTGCCGGGTCGGCGAAGAACATCACGCCGAAACGCGAGAAGAGCAGATCCGCGTGGCCAGCCTCGAAGGGATAAATCGACGCGTCGCCGAGCACGAACTCGACCGCCAACCCGGCGGGAACGAGCTCCCGTGCGCGCTCGAGGAGTAGTGCGGAGACGTCCACGCCCAGCACGTGGCCATTCGGCGCGACCTGCCGGGCAAGCGCGATGCTCGAGGCGCCGCAGCCGCATCCGATGTCGAGTACGAATTCGCCGGGGCGCGGACTGAGGCGCTCCATGAGCCGCTCACCGACCGGGCCGAGCAGCCGATCGTTCGTCCTCTCTCGCGCCAGCCAGCGCTGCCCGCCGGCACCGTTCCAATACGCGATCTCGGTGGCATTACGCTGGTCGGCGAAGGGGAGCGCCATAAGCGCAACATCATCGCACGGCTTACCTCTGTCGGCGCCGGGGCATGGAGCTGAGGGGGTTTTTCCTGATGCGGCGATGCCGGCAGCGCGGGATGCCAACATCGTTCGTCACTCGGCAAACAGGTAGCCGCGGAGGCTGACGGCGGCTGCGCGGTGTCAAACGCGCAGCGCGAGCGCCAGGTACAGCACGCTGGCGGCAAGGCTGAGCACGGTCCGCACCGCGTGCAGCCGCGCCCATCGCTCGAGCAGGAAGCGCGTTTCCGCGCCCGCCAGGTCGCGGCCCGGTGCGAGCAGCGCGCGATTGGTGGGCATGACCCCGAGGAACGTATACGGCACCACGGCGCCGATCAGCACGGCGGCGAGCGCCCACCCGGCACCGCCACCGAGCCGCCACGCTCCGAGCCCCGCGACGAGGCTCGAGAGCGCAAGCGGCGCCTGCATCCAGGTGGCGCGCGCGTAGCTCGGGGCCCACTGCAGCGCTGCGGCCCGGGTGTCGAGCCTCATGCGGGCGGGCTGCTCCGCCAGGTTGATGTACAGGGCCGCCCCTGCGAACAGCGCGGCGGTGAAAGTGGCAATGAATTCCAGGGCCACCAACATCGCGGCAGCCCGCGGGCGGCGCTTACTGGCGAGTGGGCGGTGTGGGGGTTTCTGACTCCGCCCCGGGGGTTGCCGGCGGCGCGGATGGGGCAGGCCCCTGCGGCCCCTCCCCCGGGCGCGCCTCGAAGCCCTCTTCCCGTGCGCCATGCCATGGGCAATAGCTGCCGTGCCCCATGCCGTGATGTCCATAGTGCGCCGCCGCGAACAGCGCAGCGAGTATCAGCAGGCCGGCGAGCGTGAATGCCCAGAAGCCGAGGTAACGGCCGAAGGTGCGCAGCGTCCCGTCCGTACGCGAGGAAAGATAGAGGACGAAATAGCCGGCGATCGTGAGGCCAGTCGCCGGCAGGAGGACCAGGAGAAAGATCATGGTGTACCTCGCTGCATCCGCGGCGGCGCAATCTTACTCCGATTGCCGGGCGAGGCGGCCGCCGCGCGTCCGCGGCGCTGATCTCGGGAAGCGGCGGGCAACGGCCGCGCCTGCCGCTTCGCGAGCCCCGCTGGCGCACCGCGACGCGGCGCGCCAGCGGGTTGCGTCACCAGCCTAGAGCGGTGGGCAATTGACGGGTCTCGGCTCACTGATGACCCGCAGCTCACCGTGAGGAATGATCTGGAATGCGTACGTCTCGAGAGTCGCCGAACCCAGATTGGCCACCAGGTGCACGTGCCCGCCGCCTGCGTCGACGAACCCGGTACCGGCCTGGTAGATGGTGGCCGTACAGCTCGAACCGTCGCTGTCATAGACCGTCGCCGTTCCGGTCTTGATCACGACCACGCTCGGACCTGGGTGCGTATGCCAGCCGCTGTTGCCCCCGGGGGCGACGGTGTTATGCACGACATAGACATCGGTCGGCACGGCAACGGTAAGCTTCACCTTCGGGTCCTCCCCCTCGCCATCGGTCACGCCCCGGACGCGTATGGACTCGAAAAAGGCCTCCGCCGGAGGTTTGTCGGTGACCCAGCCTGCATTGGGTGGAGTGGCGTTTACGGCACCGGCGGCCAGTGCCGCGATGGCGAGACCTGCCAGCGTGCCAACGCTCGTCACTGAGTTCTTGTTCATCATGTGCATGCTCCTCAAGTGTGTTTGGGACTGAATTAGCCTTGCGGTCAGCCGCTGCGCAGCGGCAAGCGCACAGTTGGACGGCAGAGGCACCGGCGACAAGCGGTAAAGCACGGCATCGCACGAAATCGCGTGCCATGACGCACAATGCTGTGCTTTGCCGCCCCTGCGACGGCGTGCAAAAATTCCCACGCCCTCTGCGGCGGGCGGAGGCGCGCTTTGGACGAACCTGGAAGCGGATCAAACACGGGGCTCACTCAACCTCAGCCCCAAGACCGCCTCGACTCCTGGAAGAAGATCGCCTCCTACCTCAAGCGTGAAGTCAGTACTGTGCAGCGCTGGGAACGGCGCGAGGGAATGCCGGTCCATCGTCACGTGCACGACAAGCTCGGCTCGGTGTTCGCCTATCGCTCTGAGCTCGATGTCTGGTGGGAGAGCCGCCGCGTGCGCCTCGAGCCGCAGGTCGCCGGCGGCCCGGCCCGGGGGGAGCCCGGTGCGCCGCTCGCCGGCGGGGCCCCGCGTACGCCAGTGCGCTGGCTCAAATCTCGGACCATGGGCTGGTGGGCGGCAGCGGCCATCGTCCTGCTCTTCGGGGCGCTGGCGGTCTGGCTTGTGGCGGAGCGCCTCGATGCCTGGCGGAACCCTCTGGCCGAAGCACGCTTTACGCGGCTGTCCGGGTTCGCCGGTACCGAGCAGGCCGCGGCGATCTCGCGCGACGGGAAGCGGGTCGCTTTCCTCGCGGCCCGGGAAGGGCGCATCGATGCCTGGCTCGGCGAGATCGGTGGCAGTACCTACCGCAACCTGACGAACGGCGCTCTGCCCGACCTCGCCGACAATCCCGCGCTCCGCACGCTCGGTTTCTCGCCCGACTCCACCGTGGTCTCTCTCTGGGTGCGGCGCCCGGACGGCTCGCAACCGGGCGATGTGAATATTTTCGCAGCGCCAGTTGCCGGCGGGGCGCTGCGGCTCTATCTACCCGAGATCGCGGAGTACGATTGGTCGCGGGATGGCAGTCGTCTCGTCTACCACACCACCGCGCCGGGCGATCCGATGTTCGTGCGCGATCCGGGGTCTGCGGCGGATCGCAGAATCTACGTCGCACCAGCCGGGGTGCATTGTCACTTTCCGCTGTGGTCTCCCGACGATGCTTTCGTTTACTTCGTGCGGGGTGTGCCGCCCGATCACTGGGATCTCTGGCGCGTTCGACCGTCCGGCAGCGGGCTCGAGCAGCTTACCAACCACAACTCGCGCGTGTCGTACCCGGTACTGCTCGACCGCCGTACTCTGTTGTATCTGGCGACCGATGCGGACGCCTCCGGGCCACGGGTTTACGCTCTCGATGTCGAACGGCGCATATCGCATCGCGTCAGCTACGGCCTGGAGGGCTATACATCGCTTGCGGCCAGCGCCAACGGCACGCGTCTGGTGACGACCGTCGCCAACGCTCACACCAGCCTGTGGCGCATATCCATCGGTGCCACGCGCGCGACCGGAAGCAGCGCAGCCGCGCCGAAGGCGGTCGCCGCCGAGGGCGCCGCGCCGCGGTTCGGTTCGGGCTTTCTCCTGTACGTGTCATCACTCGGCGGCAAACCTGGCCTGTGGACCTTGACGAACGGCACCAGCCGCGAGATCTGGGCCGGTACGCCCACCAGCGTGCTCGGTGCGCCGGCGATCTCTCCTGAAGGCAAGCACATCGCTTTCAGCATCGCGGAAAAGGATCGGACCGACCTCTATGTCGTCAACCCTGATGGTTCCGGCGCAAGAGTGCTGGCGGCAGGCCTGGTGCTGCGCGGCAGTCCGGCGTGGGCACCTGACGGGCGATCGGTTCTGGCTGCGGTCGTGCGCGACGGTGAGCCCCGTCTGACACGCTTTTTCCTCAACGGCGAAGCGCCGCTTCCACTGGTGCAGGACTACTCCGTCGATCCGGTGTGGTCCCCCGATGGCCGTTTTCTGATCTATTCGGGTGCCGACGTCGGAACCACCTTCCCGTTGCGCGCCGCCGCCGCCGACGGTCGGCCGTATCCCTTGCCAAGCTTGATGCTGACGCGCGGGGCGCGGCGGGTCGCTTTTCTTGGCGGGCCGCAGGCGCTGGTGTTGCTGCGCGGGGGCATTGGCCACAAGGACCTCGCGCTCTTCGACCTCCAGACCGGGACCGAGCGTGTGTTGGCCGAGCTGCCCCCGGACTTCGTAGTCCGCGACTTCGACGTTGCAGCCGATGGCTCCGAGATCCTATTGGAGCGTACGCAGGAAAATTCGGATCTCGCGCTGATAGAGCGCGGGCCACAGAGACTGTGGACCTGGCGCTAGCCGGTTAACAGCGAGGCTGCGGGAACGCGCAAGGCTTCAGGCGACCGCGGATTTCACCACGCGCTGCGGCTGCGCGACGCCGTAGCCCTGCGCGTAGTCGACACCGAGGCTGGTGAGCATCTGGATGATCTCGGCGTTCTCGGCGAATTCCGCGATGGTTTGCTTGCCGGTGAGGTGCCCTATCTCATTGATCGAGCGGACCATCTCGCGGTCGATCGGGTCGCGCAGGATCTCGCGCACGAAGCTGCCGTCGATCTTGAGGTAATCGACCGGGAAGTGCTTGAGGTAGCCGAAGGACGAGAGCCCCGTGCCGAAGTCATCGAGCGCGAACTTGCAACCCAACTCCTTGAGCGCCTGGATGAAGCGATTGGCTTGGGAGAAGCTGGCGAC
>DASYFL010000169.1:0-16326 GCA_036498445.1 Steroidobacteraceae bacterium | reverse complement strand
GAAGGATGAATTCAACCGCAGGCTGCAAGACGACGCCGCGTTTGCCGCCTCCGCGCGTGCCCGGTTGGAGTTCTTCCTGCGCAGGCACAGCTCATGGGATTCGCAGCTGAACCTCTACCCCGTATTCCGCGTGGATGAGCTCCTCTCTTCCCCGGGCGCTGGGCAGGGGTAGGATCTTGCAAAAGCGCAAGTTCCCGACGCTCGTCCTTGCTTTGTTGACTTCAGTCGCTGCTGGAGTCGCGTGGGCGCAGACGACCCCATCACCCGGCACCGATCCGGGCATTTCAACGGTTCCTGAACCGCCACCTACCTCTGTCACACCGCCACCGCCGGAAATGTCGACGCGGGAGGGCTTCGGACACGATTTCGCACTCTACTTCACCTCACCGCTCCACTGGAACGCGACCGATTGGGCGTGGTTCGGCGGTGCACTGGTGGCGATCGGAGCCTCCCATCATTACGACACCGACGTCCGGACGCACTTCACCAGGAATCTCACCCCCACCGAGATATCCAACATCAACAGCAATGATCTGCAGGATGCGCTTCCTGCGGCGGTCGCGTTTTTTGGAACGTGGGCATATGCGGCCTGGGCTGATGACCCGAATGGCCGCAGTGAAGTCTGGTCGATGTTCGAGGCAGGGGTTCTCAGCAGCCTCACGGCCTATGGCACGAAGTTCATCGTGCGGCGCGAAGGTCCCGATAAGACGAGCAATCCGAATGAGTGGTTCAAGAGCGGTGGCCACTCGTTTCCCTCCGAGCATGCCACGGCCTCATTCGCCATCGGCACGGTGCTCGCGGAGGCAGGCGGAGATGACTACCGCTGGCTCCGCCGGGTGCTCGGCTATGGGCTCGGCATCGGTACCAGTTACCTGCGCCTCAAACACAACGCTCATTGGCTGTCGGATACCGTCGCGGGTGGAGCACTTGGCATCGCCAGCGCTCAGTTCGCTCTCAACCACACGTACCGGGATAGGAATTCACCCTTTGCCCTGATACCGGTGCAGGGAGGAGCAATGCTCACTTACCGGATGGAGTTGCCGTAGCGCTACCGGGGAAATCAGCCGCCAATTCGGGGCACAGAGAGAGCATGGCAGATCTTTGCAGCAAGACCATTTGCGACTTCTGAATGTCTCGGAATCGCTTGCACCTGACCTGTGAGAGGGTTGCACCAGAGCGAATGGGAACCTCCCTCTCGCTTTAGATAACAGCCGTGGTAGCGCAGATGCCGCAGGAGGGCACTGCGTTTCACTCAACCGTCACCGTCTCGTGTGTGGCGCCCTTTGGCAGGCCGCGCAGCGCATCAGCACGTCGGTCTTCAAGTATCAAAGCGATGGCTTCCGCCAGGTTTCGTCGCGCTGCAGCTTTTGTCCGACCCTGTCCATTCGCGCCTGGGACTTCAGCGCAATAAGCGACATACCATTTTCCGTCACGCTCAATGATCGCTGTAAACTCGTTGCGCATTCCTACATTGTACCGCACAACAAGGTTCCCCCGGCATGCCAGGCTCATGGCTCCCGACGCGCGTCGCCCCCTGCCCAGCGGATCACACCCTGACATGGCTCTTGGAGATGCTCCATATGGTGCGCGTACCCCTGAGTACGGATCAGTGCAAATGCGCGGATATCTGCGTCCGGCAATACGTTGCGAAGCCGAGCCGCCGCGGCGAGCAAGGTCCGGCCCTTGGTAATGACATCATCGATCAACACAATGCGCTGCCCGGGCGTTATCGCCGGCGTTGCTACGAATGAGTCGAAATGCTGCTGCACACTTGGTCGGGCTGCGCTGGCCGCAGTAGCTGATTTAGTGACTGCGTACCGACGCCGCAAGCCGGTCCATACCGGTAGGGAAAACCCAACCTCACTCAGTACGACCGCGAGCTCCAACGCCGGCCAACTCGCATCACTCGTGCGCGCGCTGCCGGGAACCGGCACGAGCGCAGCGCCGCGAGCGAACAGGCTGGAAAACCGCTGATCCTGCAGACTACTGCGGTACACGGTTCCCGCGTAGCGGGGCAGCCAAAGTGGATGACTCGACTTCACTCGTTCACACATCGCGCGCGAGCTCTCAGCCACCCATCCCACCGCACGCGGTGAGTAAACGTAGAAGGAGGCAAATGTGACGCTCGAAAGTGACGGCTTTGACGTATCTGCTGCAGTCACAGGCTTCAAGATCAACTGTCACAATGTAAAATCGTCGTGCGGCAATCTGGAAGGCCTGCCTTCCTCACGTTCGGCTGCGCCAAGCTCGCTTTCGTGTCTGTTATCGATGGATTGACGGCCGGCAGCCTGCTGCTCCGTCGCACGGAGCTGAAGCCACGCTTCCCGAGCGCGTCGCCGGATCTCCTCGACGTCGGCACTGGGAGCAGTCGCGCTCGGACGCAATTCGACTGAGTGCTTTTCGCCGGGACCGGGGGCGGGGTCACGGGCCGCGGTGCTTTCCAGCCGACGAGCCACTCGCTCGCGATATTCCGCGCGCAGGTGCTCCGCGAGGTCGCTCTGCATCCCTCGCTGCTCCATCTTCAGGTGCATCAACGGAATTGCGGGCAGTGGCTCGCGATCGATACCCTGCGCCGCGAGACTGCGATGATCGACCCGCGCATCGATATTCGCATCCCGCAGCGCTTCGTTCGTGAGCGTTGCCCAGCGCTCGCGAATGTTGGTGTACTCCTGACGGTGGTCGGGCAGGTTCCGACGCCGCCGTTCGCGCCGGTCCATGTCCAGGCCTGATTTGGCGCCGAGCCCCGCCGGAGTCACCTCGCGCGTGGTTGCCAGCAGGTGCGCATGGAAATTGCGGGGATCACCGCCACGCGGGGGCTCGTGCACGGCGAGATCCACAGCCACCTTATAACGGTCGGAGATCTCACGTGCGAAAGTTCGTGCAAGCGCGACGCGCCTTGTCGCGTCGAGCTCGGACGGCAGGTTCACCTGAAACTCGCGCGCCACTAAAGAGTTATGACGCTTTTCTGCGTGCTCAGCGGTGTTCCACAGTCGCTCCCGGTTCCTGGCCCAACTCACCGGCGCGCCATCAAACTGCGAGGGCAAAAAGATCTCCGTATGCAGGATGTCGCGGCGCCGAACATGATTGAACAGTTCACCCGTGCGCTCGTCGCGAATCCGCTCTCCGGAGCGATAGGCGGCCGCTGCGGTAGCACGCCGGCCGGTGCCACGACTGATGGAGCTGATCTGCAGGTAAAAAATGGCCACGCTTCAACCTCTGCGTCGCACAGTCACTCGCAACCACGCCGGCGATGCGGCAGTTTTGAGGAATCCGCTGAGGTCCGGGAGTTGTTCGATTTCCGCCGCAAGCACTGCGGTCTCGGTGGTCTGCTGTCGACTGAAGGTGGTAGATCCACGGGCAGTGGCTGCCCCAAACCAGCCTCCGCGATCGTGCGCCCGAGCGACCTGCCGCCGCACCACTTCACGTTCCCCGATGAGGCGCGAGGCGAATTGAGAGGTACCGCCGTGCTCACTTCCCGAGCAGCGCAGGATAAGCAGATTGGTCTGCAACGCGGTTGCGCCTGTCATGAACGGCGAGCTCTGTGCCTGTGAGATCGAGATCGGAGCCACCCAAACCAGAACTATCGCGGGCATGCTGGAGGTGTCGAGGTAACTAGCAGTACCGGTACGCATCTATGAGCTCCTCATTCAGGGTTCGCCTACATCCTGCAGTGCGGGCTCCGCCGCTTGCGTAGCGTCCTCATCGCGCCGACCAGCAAGTTCTTCTCGCTTGACTTTGCCGGGAGCGCCGAAACGGAAACCTTCGACGACGAAAGAATGGTCGTACTGTTTCTCTCCTTGCTTATCGGTCCAGTTGTTGGCCCGCACGCGCGCCTGGACAACCAGCTGATCACCCTTGCGTCCGTTGCGCGCCAGCGCTTCGCCCATCGCGCCAAAGGCAACGAACCAGACACTGGTGGTTATTTCGCGCGCGGCACCGCCTTCGGCCTTGCCCGCGTAGTCGTTACCGACGAGGCAGAAGCGCGCGTAACTGATATCGTTCTTCGCAACGAATTCAGGATTGCGGGCTAGATTGCCCACCGCCGTCAAAGTAAAACTATTCATGGTGTTTGCTCCTGGATCCGCTAGGGTGCGCGATCCGGGCGCAGTCTATGCACGCCGCGCCGGAATGGAATCGCGATTGGTTGCCTGTTTGTGCAGAAACACGGCCACCCATCGGCAACGAATGCACGCAAGTGCAGAAAGTTGTGTAAGTTCCGCTGCGGCATGATCGGCGCGGAGCGAAGCACATGTCGTTCATTGATACTGAACGGAACGATTGCGCCGTCGAGCAATGTCTCGACGAGCTCAACGACTTTCTCGTGGGTTTGCAGCGCTATTCGCCCACCGCGTTGGCGGTGGCGCTACGGGTGCATCTCGAGGCGCTGTTGCAAGCACTCCTCGAGGGAAAAATCTGCACGCGGGAGGAAGTCCGCGATTTCGTCAGGGAGCTCGAGCGCGAAGCACTACAGTACGAAGAAGAGTGAGAGTAGGCAGGCTCATGGAGACCGGCGCTACCTGCTGGTCGCTACTAACGCAGCACCCTGTCCCTCGAATCCCGATCCCCATGGGGCGCCGAGTCGCGCGGTTCGTTGCTCGACTGCACGTGTGCTGGCGTTGAGGGCGGCGGATGGGCAACAGGAGGAGGTGGCAGCGGCGCAGCCATGTGTGGCGCGGGTACGGCTGGCGGCGCGGGTACGGCTCGCGGCGCTGGCACGGCGGCCGGCGCCGGTAAGACGGGCGTTGGTACGGGCCGGTACGTTTCTCCCTGACGCACTCCCGCAGTCGGACGTGACGCCGTCTCTGCCGGAGAAGAGGGGAAGGGATATGTCGGAATGGCGGGCGCAGGATCGCCGGGGTGTGCGGGCTCGTCCGAACTGAAGAGACGCTGTTGGATTTGCCCCGGGCGTGGCTGCGCAGATGGCGGCCGATCGCTGCGCAGCACCTGTCCCGAGCCATTCAGAGGTTCACCGGGAGGCACGTAGACGCTGGTGTTGGGTGAGGGTGGCGGCGGCAGCCTCGTCCTTGGTCCGGAGGGTAACGCGCTCTGCTGGAGTGCCCGCTCCCGCTCCGCGAGATTCTGGCTCGGGGGTGCCTGAGTCGCGATGGGAGCTCGAACCGGCGCGCCCCGACTTTGAACCACCCTGACGGGCGTGAGGGATGGGGCATGCTGTAGCGCAGCGAGCTCCGCACGCGTTGGCGGCCGCCCGCCATTGGCCTCGATGGCGGGAAGCTGTCTCTCGAAGGGCACCGGCGCAGCTGGCGGCGGTGCGCGCGCCATGACGGTCCGTTGCATCAGCGCGCCGGGCGGCCGGACGACGCCGCGCCCTTCTGCCGGTCCGAGGACGCTTTGGCGTATCGGCGCGATCGCCGGCGCCGCCGGCGTCACCGCTGAAGCGGTGAGCAGGGCAGGCGGGACCTGGGTGACGTGTCCATTGACGCGCTGTCCGGAAATGAAGGTGTCGCGCGGCACGGTGGTCACGGCGTTCGCCGTCTGGTTTACGTAGTGCTGAGGCTTGCTGTCGTTCTGGTAGACGTTGCTGATGGAAGTGTTGTTGGTGATCGTCGTGTTGGTGATGTTGATGTTGCGTCCGTAGGTCGTGCTGGTCCGATAGGGAGGCACGTAGACCTCACGCGGGCCCAGCGGGAACCAGCCGACATTACCCCTGGCGGTTGGTGTTCCCGGTGCGGGGTTGCCGACCCAGCCGACGAGCGCCGGTGCATAGACCGCGCGGCCCGATCGGCCATGCTTTGGCGCGGGTACCCAGCACCAGTTGTTTTTCCAGGTGACCCAGCGCCCGTAATGAAAGGGCGCATAACCCCAGCGCGCATCGTCGATCCAGGTCCACCCCCAGGGCGTGACCCATGCCCAGTGTCCGTAGCGGTACGGCACCCAGCCGACCGCCACGACCGTCGGCACCCATACGGGGCCATACTCGGGCGCCTGCTGCCACTGGCCGTTATCGTCGAGATCGGCGGTCCCGGGGATATCGCTCGCGACGTATCCCGCCGAGGTGGATTGCGCGGCTCCGCGGTCGCGCTGCGCCGACCAGTCGTCGAACTCATCCGGCCCACCGAGTGTGCTGCTCTGCCAGGCGAGTGTATCGACGCCGTTGAAAGTAACGACTTGCTGCGAGCCGATAGCGACGGTCTGGCCACCGCCGGCGGCTTGTGCCGCACCTTGACTCACGGCCACGGCCGTTGCGGTCCCCTGGTCGTTGACTTCGACGCGGTACACTCCCGGCTGCTGGAGAGCGAGCGCGATGTTGGGTGTGTCGACCTCGTAGCTCTCCCCGTCCTGAATATCACGCAGGCTGACGATGAGCGCGCCCGCACTGAGCTGCATCTGCACGCTGCGGTCATCGAGATTGAGGAAGGCAAAGCCCGTGTTGCTGCCGAGCCTCACCGCGGCAGTGCCGAGGTCGAGCTCCGCTCGCGAGCTCTGATCGCTCCACAGCCGGTCGCCCGTAGTGAGCGGACGGTTGAGGGTTGCGGCCGTCCATTCCTGCACGCCCGCGGGCTGCAGCGAGACTGCACCGTCCGCATCGCTCAGTCGTGCGGCACGGCCCGGCGGATCGGCGTCCTGGGCATGCGCAACACCGGCCGCCGCGCACAGCGCGAGGAGCGCCAGCTCCGTTGCGCGTACACGCCATCCCCGTGCTATCGGTTGCATTCGCTCACCTCTTACACACAACGCTCGAGCTGCCGCCGAGGCTGACGCGCGTGTTCTCACAGTGTAGTGGCCGGGAGCGCAGGCGTCGCTCCGGGGGTGCCCGTAGGAGATGGGAACGCGGGTTCAGGCCTTCGAGCGGTTGCGCAGCCAGTGCGCAAGTGCGGCCGCTGGGGATATAACGCCGATCAGTTCGTGCAGGAAGCCGGCCGCATTGTGCCCTGAGCCGGTGGTGTAATAGAGCGCGTAGCCACTGAAGACGAGCAGCAACATCGTCCCGCCGAGCGCAAGTCCCGAGCGCCGGTTGCGGTCGCCTCCCCAGCGCGTAGCGACGTGAGCCGCACTCATCCATCCGATGAGGAAGACTGCGCCCACCGCGATGAGCCCATGAAGGCGCATCAACGGCGCTTCCCAGGAATTCGGCACCGGGCCGAATTCGCTCGGCTGCGGGAAAGCGTGATGGAGTACGAGCCATATCACGCCTGAGAGCCACAGCAGCCCTCCTGTGGCATACGTCGCGAGCCGTAGTGGAGCTGACAGCGTGGAGCGCGCGCCGCTGCGCGTGCTGATCTCTCCCGGGCCCTGCCCCGAGCCGTTCATCTCGGGTCGGCGTAACACAGCGCGCGCCACGGCCTCACCCCGGCGCCGCTGTCGCAGGCTGGAGCGCCACCTGCCACAGTGCGGTAAGCCAGCGGACGCCCTCGGTCACGTGTTCGGAGGAAAGCGTCGCGCCCGCGATGTTCTTGATGTCCGTCTGCACGCGCAGCTGATCGAGTCCCTGGCGCCCGGCGAACTGCCGCCGCCAGGCAGCGCTGCGAATCTCGCCACCGTGGCTTTCGCGGTAGGCGAGCACCTCGGGTGCGCTGAGCCGTCCGCTCGCATCGATGGCCACCGCATACGTAATGAAATCCTCCTTGCCGATCACCTCATCGATAAACACAAATCCGAGCAGCTCCTGTCCGTGCAGGGCGCGCCAGGCCCGCAGGCTCCTGTGCGGAGGCTGCGGCCCGGCAAGAGCCGCGACGCGGTCCCGCTGCGCGGCACTGAGCGCGAGGACGACCTCGGTGAAACGATCGGCCTGTGGAAAGAGTGCCTTCTGGGCGTCTTCGACCGAGAGATATTCCGTGGCGATGACGATCTGCGCCGGGACGCCTGCCGCCAGCGCCCCGAGCGCCCCCAACCACCCCGCTGTCGACTGATCCCAGCTCATGCCCCAGGTTCTCTGTACAAATGCGAATGATTCTTAATTGCTTTAGAATAACCTGTTCTGGCGCGGAAGGTCCAGGCGATGGCGACAGGTCGTTTAGAAGCGCGATTTGAGGCGCCGGCGGTCCGGGTGCAAAGGCTCCGTCCGGCATTGGGGACCTGGGTGGCGATCGAGGCGACGGGGGCCACGAATCAGGGGGCTCTCATGGGACTCGAGGCAGCCTACCTCGCGATCTTGGAGCTCGGCCGCACACTGCACCCTGAGCGAGCTGGAAGCGACCTCGCACGCATCCGTGGCGCAGCCCCGCGGACCCGGGTTCCCGTTGGAGTCCGCACCTGGGAGCTGCTGCGGCTCGCGAGGCGGGTACACAGGCTGAGCGATGGCATCTTCGATCCGTGCGTGCCCGGCCGCCCGGGTCGGCTCTCCGACCTCACCCTGTCGCCCCCGGGTACCTCTCCTCCTTGGGTACGGTCCCAGGTGCCGCTCGCACTCGATCTGGGCGGAATTGCCAAGGGCTACGCCATCGACATTGCGATCGAGGCACTCCGCATCGCCGGCTGCCGCAGTGGCCTGGTCAATGCGGGCGGCGATCTGCGTGTCTACGGCCGAAGCGAGCCTGTCATGCTTCGATACAGCGACGGCACGTGCGCGCCAGTGACCCTGACCGATCAGGCGCTCGCAGTGAGCGACCTCGATGTCGATGTGGCCCAGCGCCCCGCTGAGCACCGCGGGTACTACGTGCGCTCGGGGACTCCCTGCCCGATTCGGCGCTACGCGGCGGTGGTCGCCGCAAGCGCGGCCGTCGCGGATGCACTCACCAAGTGTGTGTTGCTCGCTGAGGAGCGATGCGCCAAGCACTCGCTGCGCGCGTTCGGCGCGCGGCAGATCGCCTGAGTCCGATTCAGGCAACGAGACCAATCCAGCCAAACACGCCTCCCGCGGCGCTCGGCGCGGCGACCGTCGTTGAGACGGCGAAGTTCGCCCCCATCTCCAGAAATCAGAGATCGACGGAGAATTCCATGGCCAACAGCAACGCGACGAGCCGCCTGGTGCGGCGTGTGGTCAAGGGCATGCCGACCTCCGACGGTGCGGGCGTCAAGCTGCGCCGCGTGATCGGCCAGCCGCAACTGCCAGACCTCGACCCCTTCCTCATGCTCGATGAGTTCGGCACTGACCGCGCCGAGGACTACATCGCGGGCTTTCCGGACCACCCGCACCGGGGCTTCGAGACCGTGACCTACATGCTCGATGGCCGTATGCGCCATCGGGACAACCATGGCAACGAGGGCGTCCTCGTGCCGGGTAGCGTGCAATGGATGACCGCGGGACGTGGTCTCGTGCACTCGGAAATGCCCGAGCAACAGGAAGGGCGCATGCGCGGCTTCCAGCTGTGGCTCAACTTACCCGCGCGCGAGAAGATGACTGCGCCCAAATACCAGGAATTCGGCCCCGAGCGCATTCCGGTCGCGACGCCCGCCCGGGGTGTCACGGTGAAGGTGATCGCCGGAAAGGTAAATGGCACGACCGGGCCCATCGCTCAGCCGGCAACCGATCCGACTTACCTCGACCTTGCACTCGAGCCCGGGGCCACGTTCACGCAGTCGCTGTCGACGGACCATGCGGCGTTCCTGTATGTCTTCGAAGGCTCTCTCCAGGTCGGTGCGCCGCCGGGGGCGAGCCTGCTACACGCTCACGAGCTCGGAGTGCTCGGGGAAGGGGACGAGATCCGCCTCGAAGGTGTCACGGCGGGTGCCGGGGGCAAAGTCGCCAGAGCGATTCTCGTCGCGGGCCGGCCGCTGCGCGAGCCGGTCGTTAAGTACGGGCCCTTCGTCATGAACACGCGCGAGGAGCTGCAACAGGCCTTCGAGGACTTTCAGCGCGGCAGGTTCTGATCGTCTCCTTTCCGCCCGGCGCTGCATTCACCGTGATGGACCTGCGGTGAGTGCGGCCATCCCCGAGCGCAGCGGCGAGATTGAAGCCGGGCGCGATGCGAAGTTGCACCGCGCTGACGCGCGGCGCCAATGAGCCCGAGCGCGTTGCCGGGCCCCTGTAGGGGCTGAGCTGTCGGCGCGCGCTGTCGGGCTATCGAGCCCTGCGCTGACGAGCGCCGCGACAATCCACCTCAAACTACGGCCCATAGCGCGGAATGCGCCAATTGAGCCGAAAGACGTCTTGCCATCGGTGCACTCCTCCGCTATGAGGATAGTGTTTGCTTGTCAAGTACGGCCGTCACAAGCGTAGCAGTCGATCACGGCCCGGAGGCCGGGCGGTGGATGTGCTATCTGAGCACCGGTGCCCGCAAGGATCGCGCGCACAATGGCACGATGTATAAGCTCGCCCACTGACTGCCCGAGGCTCACATAGAGCATGGCAGTCGCCTTGCTGATCAAGCGCTTCCTCGCGTCCCCGCGACGAGCAGGTGCATCCTTCCTCCTCCCGCTGGCGCTGGTTTCTCTGCTGGTCCTCCCTACGCCTGGGTGGGCTTTGGGAGAATCCGCAGCGGATGCGCCGGAGGATGCCTCTGCGGCGGATGGACAGTCCGGGGCTGCGGATCCAGCGCAACACTCCGATTCTCGGCATGACACCGCCGCGAGTGCAAAGGCCCGTCGCTACGGGCCGCCCGGGGCCGCACCCGGTGTGCCCTCCCCCGCGGAGCTCGAGTCTGCAGGCGCGGTGATCGGCAAGGTGCTGGTCGACAACCAGAACATCTTCAATCTCGAGGATCCCAAGGACAACAACTGGCTGTTCCGTCTGGGCAACGACCTCCATCCGAGGACGCGCGCCGAGGTGATCCGTCACCAGCTGCTCTTCAAGCCGGGCGATCGCTACAGTCGCCACGTGGTGGATGAGTCCGAGCGCATCCTGCGGGCAGATGGCTACTTCTACGATGCGTGGATTCGCGAGGTGCACTATGAGGACAATCACGTCGACCTGCGCGTGACGACGCGCGATGTCTGGACGCTGAACCCCGGCTTCAACTTCAGCCGCTCGGGCGGCACCAATTCCGTGGGTGTACAGCTGCAGGACAGCAACTTTCTCGGCTCCGGTGCCTCGCTCAAGGTGTTTCATTCCGTCGACGTCGATCGCACCTCGACCGGCTTGCAGGCCTCCGACGATCACACCTTTGGCTCCTGGATCTCCGCAGCGCTCACTTTCGCCAACAACAGCGACGGCTACCTGCGCGAGGTCTCGGTGCAGCAGCCGTTCTACGCGCTCAACACCCGCCTCTCTGCGGGGGCCTACGGCATCGACGACCGCCAGACCACTTCGTTGTACGACCGCGGACTTGTCATCGACAAGTTCCAGGACCTGCATCAGGGCGCACAGATTTTCGGCGGCTGGTCCTCCGGAGTGCACGACGGCTGGGTGCGCCGCTGGACGGGCGGCTTCACCTACGACGAGCACAATTTCGAGCCGGTCACCTGGCCCGGCCCGAGCGTCGTTCCGCAGGACCGGCGCTTCCTGTATCCATTCGTGCAGTTCGACCTCATCCAGGACGATTTCGCGCGGAAGTGGAACCACGATCAGATCGGGCGCACCGAAGATTTCTATCTCGGCACATCCTTCAGCGCACGTGTGGGTTATGCGGATGCGAGTCTGGGCTCGAGCACCGATGCCCTCCTCTTCCGAACTTATGCTTCGACCGGCTACGGGGGCAACGGCCCCTCGACGCTCCTGCTCTTCTGGTCTTTCTCCGGCCGCGTCACCGCGGGGAAGCTCGACAACGGCCTCATGGACGCCTCGGCGCGCTATTACAATGAGCAGAGCAAGAATTGGCTGTTCTTCACCGCGCTCTCGGGCACCAAGGGTTGGCGGCTCGACCTCGATAACCAGATCACCCTCGGCGGCGATAATGGTCTGCGCGGCTATCCACTGCGGTACCAGGACGGCACCGAGCGTGCGCTCTTCACCATCGAGCAGCGCTATTTCACCGACTGGTACGTGTTCCGGCTGTTCCGCGTCGGCGGCGCGGTATTTTTCGACGCAGGGCGCACCTGGGGCAAAGCGCCGCTCGCGGCGCCGAGCCTGGGGCTGCTGACCGACGCCGGCTTTGGCCTGCGCATCGGCAACGCCCGCTCAGGGCTCGGTAACGTGATCCACGTCGACCTCGCCTTCCCCTTCAACGGAGACTCGACGATCAAGCGGGTTCAATTCCTCGTGCAGACCGAGCACAGCTTCTGAGGCCGCGCATCAGATGAGCGCAGCTGTTCCTCGGGGCGCGGCGTGAAGTCTCGCGGCCGTCGGCCTCAGCGCTTGGGAGTTGCGGGGGGTGGCGGCGGGGCCGCCGCGCGCCCCTGGGCGCTGACTGGAATTTGCGCCGGCATGGTGTCGACCGAAAGGCTGAACGTGCGCTTTTCGGCTCCCTGGAGCGCACCGACGCTCACCACCTGCCTCGTGACTTCTTCGCCCCGGTCGTTACGGATCGAGATGACGACGAAGTACTCCCACGCCTCCTCGACCGGCGGGTGGCGTATGACTCCCTCGACACGCAATGCCGACTTGGCGGCCACCTGGCGCTTCGCCGCCTCCTGGTCGAAGCGCAGGTGGTGGAGGCAGCCCGGGCAGATGCTCAGGCTTTCGAGAATCGTCGCCTTGCAGTGGGGACAGGTGCGCGTCTTGCCCGCGATCACTGTCCGGGTGGCGACGTTCATGCGCTGCCGAAGCCCTTGGTCTCGCCTTTGGCGCGACTTTCACCCTCGTAGCCGAACTCGACCTGGCCGCGCATGCGCGAGCCGGCCGCGACCGTGAGAGAGCCGGCTTTGACATCGCCGTTGATCACGCCCGTCTCGAGCAGCTCGACCCGCTTGGCATTCTCGATGTTGCCAACGAGCTCGCCCCCCACGCTCACCACGTTCGCCTTCACGTGCCCTTCGAGGCGCGCGCCGGCTTCCAGGCTGACGTTGCCATCGACCTGCACGTCGCCCTTGAAGCGACCCGCAATGCGGATGTGCCCGGAGCCTACGATCTTTCCCTCGATGGTGAGATCGGCGGCGATGTGCGATTCCCGGTGTTCCTGTCGCTGGGCAGGTGCCGGCGCCGGCGCGGGCGCGGCCCGTCGGGGACTCTCGGGGGTAAGTGAAGCCACGTTGGTCTTCTCCGGCTCCCGTGGATGGTGCGGCGCGGGAGCCATTCCGGGGGAATTGGTCGCGGCGGGGCTGGTTCCGGTCGGTGAGTCTTTCCAAAGCGCCATGGGTTTTCCCTGCAGTAATTGAACGGTGGAAGGTACCTATCGGTCCGCTATCGGGCCAGTGTCGCCGTGTGCCGACAACGATCCTGAACGGTAGATTTCCGGCGACCCGACCGAAGAGCCGGGTCAAGTGTAGTCCGATATCCGCCTCCCGGAGCATGTCGGGCCTCTCACTCCACGCGATCGGCTACCCTTCGCGGCATCATGGAGACCCCGAGCGCGTGAGCCCGAAGATCGTTCACCTGGTTGCGGCCGCCCGCCCCAATTTCATGAAGGTGGCGCCCCTCTACCACCAGCTCGCCCGGGAAGGCTGGTGTGCCGCCCGCATCGTGCACACCGGGCAGCACTACGACGCGAACATGTCCGATGCCTTCTTTCGGGACCTGGGCCTGCCTGAACCCGCGCACCACCTGGAGGTCGGCAGCGGCTCGCATGCCGAACAGACCGGGCGGACCATGATCGCCTATGAGGCGGTCTGTCAGCGTGAGCCACCGGCCGCCATCGTGGTGGTGGGCGATGTGAATGCCACTGCCGCCTGTGCCTTGGTGGGAGCGAAACTGTGGATACCGGTCGTGCATCTCGAGGCGGGGCTGCGCAGCCGCGACCGTCGCATGCCCGAGGAGATCAACCGCCTGGTGACAGATGCGATCAGCGACCTGCTGTGGACGCCCTCGAAGGATGCCGACGCCAATCTCCTCGCCGAGGGCATCCCGTCGGCGAGGATCGAGTGCGTCGGCAACATCATGATCGATTCGTTCGAGATGCTGCGCACACGCATCGAGGCGGTGGACGCGCCTTCGCGGCTCGGCGTCGCGAGTCCATATGCCATCGTCACCTTGCACCGCCCCTCCAATGTCGACGCGCGCGAGCCGCTCGCCGCGCTCGTGCGCTCGCTCATCGAGCTCTCACGCGAGTTGACCGTGGTGTTCGCGGTGCATCCGCGCACCCGTCACCGGCTGCAGGAGTTCGGCCTGCTCGCAAGTCTCGCCCCCGTGCCCGCCATCCGCCTCACCGAGCCCCTGAGCTACATCGAATTCATGAGCCTCGTGACGGGCTGCACCATCGCGATCACCGATTCGGGCGGGGTACAGGAGGAGACCACCTATCTCGGGATCCCCTGCGCGACGCTGCGGGAGAACACCGAGCGCCCGGTCACGGTGTCGGAAGGGACCAACCGGCTGCTCAAGCCGCCGGAGCTGGCCGCGGCCGCGCGCTCAGCACTCGCCGGTCGGTGGCCGCACGGCCGGCGGCCGGAGCTCTGGGATGGACACACCGCACAACGTGCTGCGGCGAGTCTCCGCCGCCTGATCTCACCCGCCGCTCGGTGAAATCACACCCGCGCTGACCCGCGCGAATATGCTCAGCAACCGGCGCAGCAGCCGCCACTTTTCGCGCGCGCCGGGCTAGCCGTCGATGAGCTTCAGCAGCTCCGCGGTCTTCTCGCGCATCAGCGGCTCGCTGCCGCGCGATTCCACATTGAGGCGCACCAGCGGCTCGGTGTTGGAACCGCGCAGATTGAAACGCCACTCGGGGAATTCCATCGAGAGCCCGTCGGTGTGGTCGATGGTCTGCGCCGCGCGCGCAAAGTGCGCACGTACGCGCTCGAGGATCGAGCGCGCATCGCTCGCGAGGTGCCGATTGATCTCGCCGCTGGCTGGAAAGAGCCGCATGCGCTCCCCGACCAACGCCGAGAGCGGCTGACGCCGCTCGCTGAGCACCGCGAGCACGAGCAGCCACGGGATCATGCCGCTGTCGCAGTACGAGAAGCGGCGGAAATAGTGGTGGGCACTCATCTCTCCACCGTAGATGGCATCCGCCTCGCGCATCTTCTGCTTGATGAAGGCGTGCCCCGACTTGCACAGCACGGGCGTGCCGCCCGCGCGGCGTACGATGTCGAGCGTGTTCCAGGTGAGGCGCGGGTCGTGCACGATGCGCGCGCCCGGCTCCCGCTCGAGAAAGCTCTCGGCGAGAAGTCCCACCAGGTAGTAGCCCTCGATGAACTGCCCGCTCTCATCGAAAAAGAAGCAGCGGTCATAATCGCCGTCCCAGGCGAGGCCGAGATCCGCGCCACTGGCGCGCACCGCCTCGGCGGTTGTGGCGCGGTTTTCCTCCAGCATCGGATTCGGCACACCGTGGGGAAAGGTGCCATCGGGCTCGTGGTTCACCTTGATGAACTCGATCGGCAGGTGAGGAGCGAGTGCATCGACGATGAGCCCCGCGCCGCCGTTGCCGGCATTGACCACGACCTTGAGGGGCTCGAGCCTCGTGGTGTCCAGGTAGCCGAGCAGGTGCTCGAGATAGCTCGCGCGAATCTCGAGCTGGCGCTCGCTCCCTGCCCGTGACGCCTTCGGCGGAAGTCTCCCCTCTTCGATGAGTGCGCGCATCTCCTTCAGCCCGGTGTCGGCGCTGATGGGACGTGCGTCCTCGCGCACGAACTTCATGCCGTTGTAGTCGGGCGGGTTGTGGCTCGCGGTCACCATGATGCCGCCATCGAGCTTCTCCGCGAAGGTCGCGAAATATGCGCCTTCGGTGCCGCACAGGCCGATGTCGAGCACGTCGCTGCCGCACTCAAGCAGACCGCGGCGGAGCGCGGCGGCGAGCGCCGGGCTCGAGAGACGGATGTCGTAGCCGACCGCGACGCGCCGCGGCTTCACGAACGCCGCGAAGGCGCGTCCGATGTCATAGGCGAGCGACTCGTTGATCTCATCGGGAATGCGGCCGCGGACGTCATACGCCTTGAAGGAATCGAGTCGCATGCCGGCGTGCTTCAGCTGCTCGTACCCTTGCGGCCATAGGCGTCCTCGAAGCGCACGATGTCGTCCTCCCCGAGATAGGAGCCTGATTGCACCTCGATGATCTCGAGCGGGATCATGCCGGGGTTCTCGATGCGGTGCTTGACGCCGATGGGAATGTAGGTGGATTGATTCTCCTCGAGGAGAAACACCTCATCGCCGCGAGTGATGCGCGCGGTTCCGGCCACCACCACCCAGTGCTCGGCACGATGGTGGTGCATCTGCAGCGAGAGCGTGGCACCGGGCTTGATCTTCAGGCGCTTCACCTGGAAGCGTCCGCCTGACTCGAGGCTGTCGTAGCTGCCCCAGGGCCGGAACACCTCGCGATGCAGCGAATGCTCGTACCGGCCGCGCTCTTTCAGCAGCTGCACGAGCTTCTTCACGTCCTGCACCCGGTTCTTCGACGCAACCAGCACCGCGTCCTTGGTCTCGACCACGACATGGTCGCGCAGCCCGACGGCCGTCACCAG
>DASYFL010000168.1:0-23547 GCA_036498445.1 Steroidobacteraceae bacterium | reverse complement strand
GGATGGAACTGCACTGCCCCGGCCCCCGCCTGCGCAGCCGTGGCGGCAATGGCCTCGAGCTCCGGGCTCGCTGAGCGTGCAATGGCCAGCACCCGGTAACCGCTCGCCGCGAGCGCTTCGGCAATCGCGAGGCCGAGCCCGCGGCTCGCGCCGGTGACGATGACGTTACGCACTGGGACGCACCAGCTTTCCGGACGGGGAAACCTCGAGTGTCGGCACGATGCGGATCATCGCCGGCACCTTGTGTGGTTCAAGCGAGCGGCGGCAGCGTTCCGTGAGCTCACGTGTGAGGATCTCCACGTTCGGCGGTGTGCCGCGCAGCCCGCTCGGATCATTCACCACGACCTCGGCCGTCACGACCGCGCCGGTGATGGGATTTCGGCGCGCCCGCACCAGGGACATGCGGACCCACGGATGGGCATTGATCACGGCCTCGACCTCTTCTGGATGCACCTTGAGGCCACCGACGTTGATGACGCCGCCACGGCGGCCCATGAAATAGTAGCGCCCGGCGCGTTCTTCCACCCGGTCGCCGGTATCGACGAAGCCGTCCTCTGCGCGTAGCGGTTCGGCTCCAGTGCCCAGATAGCGCTGTGCCGCGCCTGGGGAGCGGATGTGCAGCGTCTCATCCCTGACCGCCAGTTCCACCGGGCCAGAAACACCGACGAAGGCAGAGGGAAAACCAGCCTGTCCGTCCCGCACCTCGAAGGCGACCCCGGCTTCCGTGGAAGCGAAGGCATGTGCCACGGTGGCGTTCGGGTAGGCCGCGCGCAGGCCATCGAGAATGGACTGATCGGCGATCTCACCCGAGAGGCGTACGTAACGGGGCGTGATGGCCGCGGCGGCACCGCTCATGAGCACTCGTCTCCAGTGCGAAGGGGTTCCCGAGATATGCGTGACACCTGCTGCGGCCGCGCGAGAGAGAAAATCGCTCACCGCCTCGGCGGGATCCGACAGCACGAGTGAGCCGGCGTGCACCCCACGCAGGAAGACCTGGAGGCCGCCGTACCGGCGGATATCGTAGAAGGTGCTCCAGGTGAGCGGCTCGGCCGCCGTGTGCGCGCTCGATGGTAACGCGCTCGTGAGACTGGCGAGGCTGTGCACCACGAGTTTCGGCACGCCTGTCGTTCCGGAGGTGAGCAGCACCCACTCGGTATCTCGCGAGCGCCGCAGCGGCAGCTCCCGGCGCGTCAGCTCCGGCCCGGTGCGGACAACGGTTGGGACATTGAGAGTGCCGAAAGCGTCCGTCTGATCGATGACGCAGGCGCCGGCCTCTGCGTCCTCCACTACCGCGGGCAGATGCTCCGGCTTGACATCCGGCGGGCACAGCACCAGGCGGCGGGCGATGCCGTCGAGCTCGATCAGCGCGACAGCGGCGGTGAGCTGGTCCCGTGCGAGAAGCACGACGCTCTCATCGCGCAGCTCCTCGAGACGACCCCCGAGGCTCGTGGCGTTTGCAATGTCGGCCAACGCAATGCGCTGAGCGATGCCGTAGAGCCGCCCGGCAGGAGAACTGGCGGCGTTTATCGACTGCCAGAGAGAACGCCCGTCACTTGGCAAAGCGTTCGTACAGCCTGACGAAGTCGCCGAAGGTCACGGGAAACTCCACGGCCTCGGTCGCGTTGAACGGGTCGACACCGAGTGAGTCTTCGAGCCGCGCCACGATGATCGCAAAGCTCAGTGAGTCGAGCCCGGATTGTACGAGCTTCAGCTCATCGGACAGCGGCGCGAGCGTCCTGTCCTGCTCCCTGGCGACCTGTTGGAATTGCGCCGTTATCGTGGACTTTACCGACATCTGCGGCTCCTGCTCCATGTGCGGCATATATTATCTGAGTCTGTGACCATGCAAGGATCGACTGGCACACAGAACCCCGGGCAAGCAGCACTTGCAGCAGAGGCGAGCCCTGCCGCACGAGCCGTTGCCTCCTGCCGGCTCGGCTGTCAGCCCCGGCTCGGCAGTCAGCCGCTGGTGCGCTCCCTGTCACCGGCCGCCGACACCATTCGGCCTTTCGGCCAGGGCGGCCGCCGCTTGTATAATGCAGTCCATCATCCTTGCCCTGCAAAGGTCTCATGTCCGATCAAGTCGCTTCCTTACGGCAGCCCTCCGCCGCGGCAGATGCCGATACACTGACCGCCGAGGTGGCTCGCCTTATTGTCCAGGCGTTGAACCTCGAGGTAGCGGCCACGGACATCGCACCGGATCAGCCACTCTACGGGGAAGGATTGGGGCTCGACTCCATCGACATCCTCGAAATCGCCCTGGTGGTCTCGAAGCAGTACGGAGTACAGCTGCGTGCCGACAGCGAGGAGAACGGGCGCATCTTCGGCTCGCTGCGCCAGCTGGTCGACTACATCACTGCGCACCGCACGAAGTAGAGACCTGGCCACGCTACCGCTGATCGCGCACCAATCCCCCGACGCGGTAGTCGCGTACCGCGCCGGTTCACCAGTTCTCGCAGCGCAGTTCCTGAGCGACGTACACCATCTTGCTCGCTCGTTTCCACCATGCACGCATGTCTTGAACTCGTGCGTTGACCGCTACCATTTCACCGTCGGCTTCGCCGCGGCTCTCATCTCCGGACGGGTCAGCCTCCTGCCTTCCAGTCAGGCGCCGGAGATGCTGCGCCAGCTCCGTGTCTTCGCACCGGATGTGGTGTGCCTGAGCGATGAGGCCGAGGCGAGTAACGGTATGCCCTGCATGACTTATCCGCGCGAGGAGTGGCTCGCGGGCGCACACTCTGCGGCATCCGTGGCCCTGTACCCGGCGCCGGAGGTGGACGCCGCGCAGCTCGTGGCCTACGTGTTCACCTCCGGGTCCACGGGCACCCCGCTTCCTCACCGCAAGGCCTTCGGGCGTCTTATCGCCTGTGTACGCGAGCAGGCGCGGCGGCTGGAGTTGCACACTGCCCGCTGGGCGCTGCTCGCTACGGTCCCCCCGCAACACATGTACGGCTTCGAAGCGAGCGTGCTGTTGCCGCTCGCTGCGGGCCATGCGCTGTGCGCCGAACGGCCTTTCTATCCAGCCGACATCGCGGCGGCACTCGAGCGGCTACCGCGTCCGCGTGCAGTCCTCACGACTCCGGTGCACCTGCGAGCGCTCCTCGGCTCAGGGATCGCGCTGCCACCTGCCGACCTGGTTTTGTCCTCGACCGCCCCGCTCTCGCAGCAGCTCGCGGCGGAAACGGAGCGCCGCTTCGATAGCCGACTACTGGAGATCTACGGTTCGACCGAGACGGGTCAGATTGCCATCCGCCGTCCGACCTCGACCGCCGAGTGGCGGCTGTGGCCGGGCGTATCGCTCGAGGCCGAGAGCGACGGGACCTGGGCGCGCGGGGGACACATCGAGCAGCCGACGCGTCTCCCGGACCTGGTGGAGCTGACGGGCGTGGATCGGTTCCTGCTCCATGGGCGCGTGGCGGATCTGGTCAACATCGCCGGCAAGCGCAGCTCTCTCGCTTACCTCAATCATCAGCTCAACTCGATACAGGGTGTCGAGGACGGTGCGTTCTTTCACGTCGAGGAGACCGCAGATTCGCCCACCGGCGTCGCCCGGGTTGCGGCGTGCGTCGTGGCGCCCTCGCTCGGTGCCGAGCGGCTGCTCGCCGCGCTGCGCGAGCGAATCGACGCGGTGTTCCTGCCGCGGCCGCTGGTGTTCGTTGCCGAGCTGCCGCGCAACGGCACCGGGAAGCTCCCGCTGTCCAGGCTCCGCTCGCTCGCTGCACAAGCCAAGTCCGCCGCCACGGGCTGAGGCGTGTCATGGAGGAGCTGACCACACTTACGATTGCCGCGGAGCATCCGGCACTCGCCGGGCACTTTCCTGGTGCGCCCATTCTTCCCGGCGTGGTGCTGCTCGATGAGATCGTGCGCGCGGTGGAAAACGGGGCGGGTGGCGGTCAGTGGCGTATCGGCTCGGCGAAGTTCGTGCGGCCGGTACACGCCGGGGAAACCCTGACCCTCGGTCACGAGCGGCTTCCCAATGGGTCGATCCGCTTCAGCGTGCTGCGCGCTGGTGAGCCCGTGGCGTTCGCAGTGCTCGTTCCCGATGACTCGCACGCCGGGTGATGGCATGCGCAAACCCGCCGGCATCGCGCTGCACTCCGCAAACGCTCCGCCCGCCGGCACTGGCGTGCATCCTCCTGGCGCGGGGCCGCGCGTCGGTGCCGCACGCTGGGCCACCCGGCCCGAGCGCGGCAGTGCATGGCTGATCGATCTGATGATGTTCCTGGCGCTGCGGCTCGGCCGGCCGCTCGCCCGCCGCCTGCTTCACCTCGTCGCCGGGTACTTCTACCTGTTTGCGCCGCGAGCGCGTCGCTATGGACGCGAGTACCTGCGCCGGGTGCTGGGGCGCGAGCCGACGACCGTCGAGCGTTACCGGCAGGTGTCGACCTTCGCCGCGACTATCCTCGACCGCCTCTACCTGACGCGTGAGCGCTACGACCTGCTCGAGATCTCGATCGAAGGTGAGGAGCTCATGCGTGCCGCGCTCGAGCGCGGCCGCGGGGCTTTTCTGCTCGGTGCGCACCTTGGCAGCTTCGAGATGATGAGTGCCGTCGGCCGGCGTCAGCCCGGTCTGCGCGTCGCGCTGGCCATGTACACGGGGTATTCGAGCCGCATTGCGGACCGCGTCGGCTTTGGGCCAGCCACGAGCGCCACCGAGATCGTTCCGCTTGGCCAGCTCGAAAGCATGCTGCGCATCCGCGAGTGCCTCGAAGAAGGCAAGTTCGTCGGCATGTTGGCCGATCGCAGCTTCGGCGATGCACCGGCCGAGTCCGTGACCTTCCTGGGCGAGCCCGCGCTTTTTCCGACAGGTCCGATGCGGGCCGCGGCGGCACTGAGACGCCCGGTGATCTTCATGGCGGGGCTGTACCGCGGCGGCAACCGCTACCGGGTGGTATTCCTGCCGCTCGCCGACTTCTCACAGCAGACCCCACTCGGGCGCACCCAGGCGGTACGCGCGGCCATCGAGCGCTATGTGAGGCTCCTCGAGCAATGTTGCCGCGAGGACCCGTACAACTGGTTCAACTTCTACGACTTCTGGGGAGCGGATGCGTGAGGCGACCGCTCCTCGCCTGCATGGTGCTCGGCTGCTTGCTGGCGGTCGGCAGCGGTGCACTCATTTGCCGCGGCGCCGAACCTGCCGGTGACCCTGCGACCTTTGAGCACCTGCTCAAGCTTCTCTCCGAGCACCGCCACGGGCGTGTAGCCTTCACCGAGGTGCAGCAGCTCTCGATCCTCGATCGGCCACTGCACTCTTCCGGCGAGCTCCTCTACGACGCACCCGATCGTCTCGAGAAGCGCACCCTCGAGCCGCGCGCGGAGAATCTGCTGCTCGAGAACGGTGTCCTCACGGTCGACCGCAACCATCGCCGGCATAGCGTTGCGCTGCGGGATTTCCCACAGGCGTTGCCTTTCGTCGAAAGCCTTCGCGCCACGCTCGCCGGCGACCGTACCGCACTCGAGCGTTACTTCGCGGTGCATTTCTCCGGGGACCTCGAGCACTGGACGCTCGAGCTGACGCCCGCCGAGGCCACGGTCCGGCGCAGCGTGCAGCGCATCCTCATCGCCGGCGAGCGTGACCGCATACGGACCGTAGAGATCGATCAGCGGGATGGCGACAGCTCCACGCTCACTATCGGAGCCGACCTCGCCCCATGAGCCGTGCCGGCCTCACGGGCACGTGGGTCTGGGCGTTGTGCGTACTACTTGCCGCCATCATCGTCGCCCGCGCCCGGTTCGTCGCGGATCTGTCGGCGTTCCTGCCACGACGGGCGACCGCAACGCAGCAGCTGCTCGTCGAGCAGCTGCGCGAGGGGCTCGCGGCACACCTCATCATCGCGGCCATCTCTGGCGGCGACCCAGAGACGCGTGCCGGGGTTTCCCGGCGGATGGCCGCCGAGCTGCGCACCGATCGCTCATTCCTCGCCATCGAGAACGGCGATGAGGCTCAGCTGCAACGCGACCGCGATTTCCTCTTCGAGCACCGCTACCTGCTGAGCTCGCGCGTCACGCCCCAGCGCTTCACCGCGAGCGGGCTTCACGATGCGATCGGGGAGGCGCTCGATGCGCTGTCCTCCGCAGCCGGGCCATTTGTGAAACCGCTCTTCCTGCGTGATCCGACCCTCGAGATGCTCGCCATCATCGAATCGCTCGACGCGAGTCATGCCCCCTACACGGTCGCCGGGGTATGGAGCTCGCCCGATGGCGCCCGGGCGATCATCCTCGCGCACACCAGTGCGAGCGGCGCCGACATCGATGGTCAGCAGGCCGCATGCATCGCCCTCGAACGCAGCTTCCGTAACACGATCGCGGCGCTCCCGCCGCCCCAGCGCGCAGCACTGAGCTTCAGCATGAGCGGTCCGCCCGTGTTCGCCGTGGCCTCACGCGCAACGATCAAGAGCCAGGTGTGGCGGCTTTCGGCAATCAGCGCCGTGTGCATCGCGGTGCTCCTCCTTGCCGTGTATCGCTCACTGCCGGTGCTGGCGCTCACCCTCGTCCCGGTCGCCTCGGGCGCGCTCGCCGGCGTCGCGGCGGTCGCGCTTGGATTTCCGGCAGTTCACGGACTCACTCTCGGCTTCGGCGTGACGCTGATCGGCGAATCGGTCGACTACGCCATTTACCTGTTCCTTCAGCGCGGGAGCGAATTTCGACAGGCGGTCTGGCCGACGATCCGTCTCGGTGTCTTAACGTCAATCTGCGGCTTCACGGCGCTGCTGCCCTCCGCATTCACCGGGCTCGCGCAGCTTGGGCTGTATTCCATCGCCGGCCTCAGCGCGGCCGCAATGGTGACACGCTACGTTCTCCCCGCCTGGCAGCCACGCCTGCAACCGGTACGAGACCTGACCGAGGCCGGGCGCTTTCTGGAGCGTTTGATCGGCCAGTTGCGCCGCGCGCGCGCAGCACTGCTGCTCGTTGCTCTCCTTTCCGCAATACTGCTGTACGTACACCGCAGTGCACTCTGGAGCCGCGAGCTCGCGGCTCTGAGCCCGATTCGCGCCGCCGACATGCAACTGGACGAGCGGCTGCGGGCGGACGCGGGGGCACCCGATTTCCGCTACGTCCTCGTGAGCTCGGCATCAGACCGCGAGTCGGCTCTCGCTGCCGCCGACATACTCAGCGCACGGCTCAGATCCCTCGTCGATGCCGGCACGCTCGGCGGCTTCGAATCGCCAACCCTCTTTCTGCCGCCCCTGCCTGCACAGGAGGCGCGACGCGCGAGCCTTCCATTACCAGAGGTAATGAGGGCTCGCCTCGCGGAGGCACTAAAGGGACTTCCCTTGAACTCAACGCGGTTCGAGCCTTTCGTGCAGGATATCGAGCGTGCCCGTACCGCACCCTTGCTCGCGCGGACCGATCTTGCCGGTACCTCGTTCGGCACGGCGGTCGATGCCCTTCTCGTCGAGAGTTCCCAAGGGTGGTCCGTACTCCTGCCGCTTGCGGCGCGCGGCTCTGGCGACCTGCCGCAGGATTCCATCCAGGCGGTGCGCAGGGCAGTCGCTGGCGCTGCCGTGCCAGCGGAACTTCTGGACCTCAAGGGCGAGGCCGATCGCCTCTATTCGGGTTACCTGCGCGATGCGGTACGGCTCGCACTCGCAGGCCTCATCGCCATCGCGGCGCTGCTATGCATCGCGCTGCGTTCGGCGCTACGGGCACTGCGAGTCATGGCCCCGCTGATGCTCTCCGTGCTCACCGTGGCTGCCGTCCTGGTCACACTGGGACGCGCGCTTACGATATTGCACATCGTCGGGATGCTGCTCATTGTTGCAGTGGGCTCGAACTACGCCCTGTTCTTCGATCGCACGGCGACACGGCCACAGGAAACATCGGTGCCGCTCGTCCTGGCGTCGCTCCTCACTGCCAACCTCGCGACCGTGATCGCCTTTGGCGTGCTCGCGAGCTCCAGCGTACCCGTGCTCGCGGACCTCGGCTCCACGGTGGCACCGGGAACCTTTCTGGCTCTCCTCTTTGCTGCGCTGCTGGCGCAATGGCCTGCACCTGGTGCGGAAGGATCCGCTGCCTGAGCCCGATGATCATCGAGCCAGCGCGCGCAGGCCACGCCGCGCCGACGCGGGTGATGATGCTGTCGGCCGCTTTCACCGAGCCATCCGACTTCGTGCAGAACGGCTTCGCACGCGCCGTGGCCGAGCGCGCACTGGATGTGGATCTGATCTTCGCCGGGTTCCGGCAGGAGCACCTCCTCGACGGCAGTGTCTTCGAGCGATTGCGCGATGAGATCATCGCGCCTGCGCAGGCGCCCGGGTGCAGGTTGTGGCTGGGTGGCATCTCCCTCGGTGCGTATATCGCCCTCGGCTGTGCGCGGCGCTTCGAGCAGGAACTCGCGGGCCTGTGCCTGTTGGCACCGTATCTCGGCAGTCACCTCATCACCGGTGAGATCGAGCGCGCACAGGGCGTCGAAGGATGGCGAGCGGCCGAGCGCGACCACGAGGATGAGGACCGTCGCATCTGGGAGTTCATCCGCACACTTCGCACCCGACCCCTGGCGATATACCTTGGCCTCGGGCGCGAAGACCGCTTCGGGCCCCGCCAGCGGCTGCTCGCGGCGGCGCTCCCACCCTCCAGTGTGGACATCGTGCCGGGAGGCCACGATTGGCCGACCTGGCGGGGGCTGTGGGATCGATTTCTGGAGGCGCGGCTCGCTTAAAGGGGGCCCTGGCAGGAAGCGTGACCGCAGAAGCAGGAATGCTCGCCGGATGAGCCCGCTCGCGGCAGAATTTCCCCCATGGATCGACGGCGGCCATCACCGCTCATTCGCGCATCCGTAGCGCTGCATATTGCCGCCGCCGGGGTAATCCTGTTGCGGCCGCGCTGGTGGCCATGGGCAATTTCAGCCGTAGTAGCGGATCATCTCCTCCTCGCGGCGGGGGGACTGTGGCCGCGCAGCCACCTCCTCGGCCCCAACTGGACACACCTTCCTCCATCGGCGAACACCAACGGGCAAGGGGCGATGAGTGCGGCCGTGGCGATCACCATCGACGATGGGCCGGAACCCGAAGTGACCGGCCGCGTGCTGGATGTACTCGATGAGCACGGGGCCCGGGCGACCTTTTTCTGCATCGGCGAGCGCGTGGAGCGTCACCCGGCGCTCGCACGGTCGATCGTCACCCGAGGTCACGAGATCGGCAACCACAGCTACCGGCACCGAATGAGTTTCTCGCTCCTCGGTCCACGCGGGGTAGCACGCGAAGTCGTCCGCGCGCAGGAGGCCATCGGTGCGGTGACCGGAGAAGTCCCGCGATTCTTTCGCGCACCGGCAGGTCTCCGTAACCCGTTCCTCGAGCCAGCCCTGACACGGGCCAATCTGCGGCTGGTGAGTTGGACCCGGCGCGGGTTCGATACCGTATATGGGAGCGCGGGCCGCGTCCTCGGCAGCCTGACCCGTGGGCTGCAGGGCGACGACATTCTGCTATTGCACGATGGGCATGCCGCGCGCACCCCCTCGGGCGCGCCGGTGATCCTCGAGGTATTGCCAGCGCTTCTGCGCGCGCTCACGCAGGCGCGGCTGGCGCCGATCACGCTCCGTGCGGCACTGGATCGGTCGGTGGCGGCAAGCGCTCCGTTGTCGGCTGCCTCCGGTGCACCCAGGTGAGCCGCCGCACGGCACTCGCTCCGCTCATCGACGCGGCAAGCGCCTACTACCGCGGAACGGGACGATTTGCCTGGCACTTCGCGCGCGGCAAGCTCGGCGTCGATCCGGTCTTCGCCGCCATCCTCGCGCGCGGGCTGCTGACGGGCCGTGACCGCATCGTCGATCTCGGTTGCGGCCAGGGGTTGCTGGCGGCGTGGTTGTTGGCTGCGCGTGCCGTGCATGCGAGCGATGCGCGGCATGCGTGGCCAGAGGGGTGGCCGCCGCCACCCTCGCTGCGCGAATACACGGGTATCGAGATCAGTCTGCGCGAAGTTGCCCGGGCACGGCACGCGTTTGCACTCGATACGGGCGCCGCCGTGCAGATCGTGCACGGGGACATTCGTGAAGTGGACTACGGAAGCGCCGATGCAGTGGTGATTCTCGATGTGCTGCATTACCTCGACCCACACGCACAGGAACAGGTGTTGCAGCGAGTACGTCGCGCCCTCGGCCCGCAGGGCTTGCTGCTGCTGCGCGTCGGGGACGCCGCCGGAGGCATGCGGTTTGCCCTCAGCAAAGCGGTCGACCAGAGCGTGGCGCTGGTTCGGCGCCGCCGCTGGATTCGTCTCGAGTGCCGTCCGCTTGGCGCCTGGGAGCGTCTTCTCAGCGGTTGCGGCTTCCGCACGCACGCTCTGCCCATGAGCGAGGGCACTCCGTTCGTCAACGTCCTGCTACGTGCCGAGCTCGCATGAGCCCGCTTGCGCTCACGAGCTTCACCGCCACGAGCGCCATCGGTCGCGGCCTCGATGCGACTCTCACCAGCCTGCGCGCACAGCGCTCCGGTCTCGCTCCCTGCAGCTTCGAGACGGTCCGCCTCGATACCTGCATCGGCGAGGTGCCGGGCATCGATCAGGTGCAGCTGCCGGCGGACCTCGGGGAGTTCGATTGCCGCAACAATCGCCTCGCGTGGCTGGCGATGAACGAGGACGGTTTCGTGGCGTCGGTGGCGGAGTGTGCCGCCCGGTACGGAGCGCAGCGCATCGGGGTATTTCTCGGCACCAGTACCTCCGGCATCCTCGAGACGGAGATCGCCTACCGGCACCGCGACCCGCGAAGCGGCGCACTGCCCCGGGATTTCCGCTACCGCGGCGCGCACAACACCTTCTCGCTGGCTGCCTTCGTGCAGCGAGCGCTTGCGCTCGCCGGGCCGGCAGCGGTCATCTCGTGTGCATGCTCCTCGAGTGCCAAGGTATTCGCCTCGGCGCAGCGTGCGATCGCTGCGGGTCTCATCGATGCGGCGGTCGTGGGTGGCGTGGATACGCTGTGTCTCACGACGCTCTACGGGTTCCACTCGCTGCAGCTGGTCGCGCGTACGCCTTGCCGGCCATTCGATGCCGAGCGCGATGGCATCTCCATCGGCGAGGCCGCGGCCTTCGTACTTCTCGAGCGGCCAGATGAGAGCCTGGATGCCGATGGGATCCTGCTGCTCGGGACCGGCGAGTCGAGCGACGCCTACCACATGTCGGCGCCCCCACCCGATGGGCGTGGAGCACGGGAGGCGATGCTGCAGGCGCTCGCCGCGGCGTCGCTCGAGCCGGGCGACATCGGCTACATCAACTTCCACGGCACCGGTACACCGAGCAACGACGCCGCCGAGGCCCATGCGGTGGCAAGTGTGCTTGGAAGGGAGGTGCCCGGCAGCTCGACCAAGGGCGCCACGGGCCACACCCTTGGCGCCGCCGGCGCGCTGGAAGCGGTGATGTGCGCACTGGCTCTGAAGGCGGGCCTGATGCCCGCGGGGATCAACACGAGACGGGTCGATGCAACACTGCCCGTCAGCTACTTGTGCGATAACCGCCCGGCGAGGCTCGCACGGGTCATGAGCAACTCATTCGGCTTCGGCGGCGCGAATTGCACGCTGATCCTGGCGCGGGCGGGATGAACATGCGTCCTCTGCATGCCTCCATTGAAAGCGTTGGCGTTCTCGGGCCCGGATTGCCGGACTGGCCCGCGGCGAGACGTGTGTTGACCGGTGTCAGCCGTTGGCAGCCAGCGCCTCCCGTGCTGCCGCCACCCTCCTCGCTGCCGAGCGCGGAGCGACGGCGCACCGGAGATGTCGTGCGGCTCACTCTCGCGGTTGGGCTCGAAGCGACCGCGAGGGCCGGCACCGACCCGGCAACGCTGCCGGCCATTTTCTCTTCCTCGGGCTCGGATGCACTGAACTGCCACGAGATCTGCGAGGTGCTCGCCTCAACCGAGCGGCAGCTTTCGCCCACGCGCTTCCACAATTCGGTGCACAACGCGCCGGCCGGCTACTGGGGGATAGCGACCGGCTGCCGGGCCGCGGCCAACTCGCTCTGTGCGCACGATGCGAGCTTTGGGGCCGGACTGCTCGAGGCACTCTGTCAGGTGGCGGTGGACCGCACCCGTGTGTTACTGATCGCCTATGACACGAGTTATCCAGAGCCGATGCGCACCGTACGCCCCATTCCGTACACCTTCGGCGTCGCTCTGCTGCTCGCGCCCGCTCGCCACGCGGCTTCTGTGCCGCACATCGAGCTCAGCTGGAGCAGCGCGTGCGCCGATCGCATGGAGGATCACGCTCTCGAGCAGCTGCGCAGCTCGGTCCCCGCGGCTCGCAGCCTGCCCCTGCTCGCACAGCTCGCGCACGGCGCAGACGGGCGTGTACGCCTCGATTATCTCGATGGCGCACGCATCGAGCTCAAGGTGAGCCATGCCGCTGGACCATGACTGGATCGAGCAGCACATCCCCCACAAGGGTCGCATGTGCCTCCTCGATGAAGTGCTCTCGTGGGATGCCGCGCGCATCCGTTGCCGCAGCTCGAGTCACCGCGCGACCGACAATCCATTGCGTGCGCACGGGCGTCTCGGCGCAGCGTGTGGCATCGAATACGCAGCGCAGGCCATGGCGGTACACGGCGCGCTCATCGCCTCGAGTGCGCCGCTTGCCAGCACGGTCTCGCTCAGCCTGCGCGGCAGCATCGGCGCCTCGGTCGGCTACCTCGCGAGCGTGCGGAATGTGGCGTTGCATGTGACGCGGCTCGATGATCTCGAGGCAGATCTCATCGCTGCCGCAGAGCGCATCACTGGCGATGGGCGCACGGTGCTCTATGAGTTCTCGGTGTGGGGTGCTCCGCAGCTGCTGCTCAGCGGCCGCGCCAGCATAGTGTTCGAAGCCAGCTCCGCGAGCGCCGGACCGCGAGCATGAGCCTCGGAAGACGCGCCCTGGTCACCGGCGGCAGCGGCGGCATCGGTGCGGCGTTGTGCCGACGGCTCGCGCGCGCAGGGCATTTCGTGTACGTGCATTCGCATCGCGGTCTCGAGGTAGCTGAAGGCGTGGTGCGCGACATCCAGAGTGCGGGCGGAGAGGCTGCCCTCGTCCGCTTCGATGTCACTGACGGGGAGGCAACGCGTGTGGCGCTCGAAGCGATACTCGAAACCGGCCCGATTCAGATCCTGGTGAACAACGCCGGAGTACATGATGATGCCGTATTGCCCGGAATGACTGCCGCGCAGTGGCACCGGGTCATCGATGTCTCGGTGCATGGTTTCTTCAACGCCACCCAACCACTGCTCTTGCCGATGATCCGCACCCGCTGGGGACGCATCGTGAACCTCTCCTCCATCGCGGCCATCATCGGCAATCGCGGCCAGGTGAACTACGCAGCGGCGAAGGGAGCCCTCAACTCCGCGACGAAGGCATTGGCGCTCGAGGTCGCGACGCGCGGTATCACGGTGAATGCGGTAGCGCCCGGCATCATCGCCACCCCGATGACGGCCGACCTTTTCGATGCCGCGGCCATCGAGCGGCTGGTGCCGCTCAACCGCGCCGGACTCCCGGAGGAAGTGGCCGCGGTAGTGGCCTTTCTCGTTTCGGAGGAAGCCTCCTACCTGACCGCCCAAATCATCTCGGTGAGCGGCGGCATGGCGTAGACTTCATGCCTCTGCCTCGATGGGAGAGCCTCATGACCCGGCGCAGCACGATCCTCGCGCCCGTGGCTTTGTGTTTGTCTGCTGCCGCCGCAGCAGCGGTTGCTGCCGCGGCGCCTGCTGGAGGCTCCGCATCGGCCGCTGACCTCATCGACAAGCTCGGGTTGCACGTAGCGGCGCGGCCAGTGCGGGAGCGCGCCGGCTGGCGTCCACCGCGCATCGTGCTCATCAACGAGGAGATGCTCCAGCTGCGGCCGGGACTGCAGCAGGCGGCTCCCGGGGTGAAACTGGTCGAGGTCTCGGCCGCGACCCCCAAGGAGATTGCTGCCGCCGATGCCGCCATCGGGGTGTGTTCGGCGGAGGTGCTGGCGCAGGCGAAACAGCTGCAGTGGATCCAATGGCCCGCGGCTGGCGTCGACCGCTGCGTGCAGCAGCCGCTGGTGCACGAACGGCACCTGCTGCTCACCAACCTGCAGCGCACCATGGGGCCGAGCATGGCCGAACACGTGCTCGGGATGATGTTCGCGCTCAGCCGGCATTTCGATTATTTCCTCAGGCAACAGCAGCAGGCCCACTGGTCGAGCGAGGCCACGACACCGCAGCTTGCGGATCTCGATGGCAAGACGGTGCTGGTCGTGGGACTCGGCGGCATCGGCACGGAGGTCGCGCGTCGTACGCACGCCATCGGAATGCGCGTGATCGCGACGCGCGCCAGCGGCCGCACGGGGCCGGACTTCGTGAGCTACGTGGGACTGCCGGATGAGCTGCCGAAGCTGGCTAAGGATGCGGACTTCATCGTCAACTGCGCACCGCTCACGCCGGAAACGACCGGGATTTTCAACCGCGAGTTCTTTGCAGGGCTGAAAACTGGTGCTTACTTCATCAGCGTGGGCCGTGGCCGCAGCACCATAACGGCCGATCTCATCGACGCCCTGAGCAGCGGTCGCCTCGCCGGCGCCGGCCTCGATGTGGTGGACCCCGAGCCCCTTCCCGCCGACAGCCCGCTGTGGCACGCGCCGAATGTCATCATCACGCCGCACGTCTCGGCGGATACGCCAGTGTCGGCTGGACAGCGCAACCTGGTGCTCATCGAGAACCTGCGCCGTTACACCGCCGGTGAGCCGATGCTCTCGGTCGTGGACATCGATCGGGGCTACTGAGACTCCTCAGCTGCGCTCCGCCAGCCAGGAAGCGATCCTGTCCGGCACCTGTGCTCCCGAAGCTCGGCTCACGTACATGCCGATGTGCCCGGTGGCGACGCCGCAGCCGGTGTAGTCGCGGCTGCCGATGTACTCCCCGAGCGCCAGCGAGGCGGAAGCCGGCACGATGTGGTCCTCGAGCGCATAGAGATTGAGCAGCGGCTGGCGGATCTCACCCAGGCTCGCACGCCGGCCGGCGATGCTGAGCGTGTCTCGCACCAGGCGATTCTCCTGATAGAACCAGCGGACGAACTGCGCGAGCGCCGCAGCGTTCTGCGGCGGGCTGTCGAAGATCCATTTTTCCATGCGCACGAAGTCCTCGATCGCGCGCCGATCTGGGCGGCTGGTGAGCAGACGCACGTACTTCTGCTGCGCGAGCCGCAGCGGCATGAGCGACAGGAACAGGCCATTGAGCAACTCGCCCGGCACGTTGCCACAGCGTTCGATGAGCGCAGTGTCCATCTCTCGCACCCACTTCGAGAGCAGGTTCTCGGGTGTATGAAAATCCACGGGGGTGGTGAGCGTGACGAGATTCGCCACCGCATCCTGATGCAGCGCGGTGTAGCACAGGCTGAGCACCCCGCCCTGGCAGACACCCAGAAGATTGATCGGCCCACCGCCACACTGCGTGCGAACGTAGCGCACGCTTCCCCCGAGATGCTCCTCGATGTAATCCTCGAGGTCCGTGTGACGGTCGGTATCCTCCGGGTCGCCCCAGTCGATCAGGTAGATATCGAGGCCGGCCTCGAGCAGCCGCCGAACGAGCGATCGATCCGGCTGCAGGTCGAGCACGTACGGCCGGTTGACGAGTGCAAAGCAGATGAGGAGTGGAAGTGAGTTCCGCCTGACGGTGAGAGGCAGATAGCGGTAAAGCGTCGTCTTTCCGTAACTCCATACGCGCTCTTTCGGCGAGCAGCCAACACTGACTTCGCGCGCTGCCTGCAGGCGCGCTAGCGTCTCACCTATCTGCAGCGTGAGATCGGCCAATGCCGCCCCCGATGCGGCGGCCGCCGCCGTCAACGGCGCGGCCTGCCTGCGCGAGTGCGCGCGCTGCGCTTCCCTGCCGTGCTGCGCTTCGGAGCTGTGCTGCGCTTCGGAGCTACGCTGCGCTTGCCGGCTGCGCCGCGCTTTACTGCACTGCGCATGCCCGCAGCGCTGCGTTTGCCGGCCGCATGTTGCCTTTCTTGCCCGGCGTCGCGACTCCCCATGTCTGTGGCACCCGCTTGCGAAGCACGCGGTTCCCGGCCGAGCTCCCCGAGCTGTCGACGCAGCTCCTTCAGCTGCGTGTAGAGGGCGTCGACCTCAGTGCGTGTCGGCAAACCGAACGAGCGGACGAGTGTTTCCGCCTGTTGCCGCTGCTCGGCAATGAGCGCTGCCCAGGTATTGGCAAGCTCGGCCTGCAGGCGTGCGAAGTCCTGCCTGTGCACCGTATGCGCGTAGGCTTCCTCGGCACAGCTCACCCATAGCTCGTAGAGCTTGAGCGCCTGTTGCGGAGAGGCGGGTGCCGTGGGCGCAGTGCCAAGCTTCGCGATGAACCGCTGCGCGGCGGTCGCCGCGATCTCGCTCCAGTGCTTCGCGAGCTCTCCCTGCAGCTGGCCCAGCCGGCCGAGCAGCTCGAAAGTGCGCGGCATCTCCGCACCCTGCACAGCGGCCGGGCCCACTGGCAGTGGGCCGAAGGCGGCGGCGCCCGGCATACCGAGCCCGAACAGGCTTCCCGGTGTTCCCCCCGCCGCAGCGCCGGACCACGGTACGGCGCCCTGCGACATCTGCAGCCAACGCTCGAACTGCGCGGCAAGTGGCGCAGCGAGCGCCTTCCAATCCGTCGTCATGCCAGCCGTCATGCCGAAAGTCTTCATGAGCTCGAAGAAGCGCTCGGCCGCGGCCGCGTACGCCTCCTCGGGCTTGAACGATGTACCGGTTCCAGGGGTGTGCATGGTGTTGTGCGCTGCGGGATGGAGGGCGTGGTCGATCAGGTCATCGCGCGATCAACCCGCGAAAAGTACGGGAAAACGCTTGCATGCGGGCAGGGGACACCCATTGTACTCCAGGAAGGGATCATTGTGCGCTGCATACACAAGAGCTAGTATCGATTTCAGTGCCGGCTGAGCTCAAGGCTACGCCCGCGCTGGGGGTGCTGGACGACTGAACTAACATGGCCGAAGAACGCCTCATACGCAAATACGCCAACCGTCGGCTCTACGACGCGCACGACAGCCGTCACGTCACACTCGATGATTTGCGCAAGCTGATCGCCGGCGGCGCGCGCATCAAGGTGGTGGAAGACAAGGGCGGCGAGGACATCACGCGCAGCATCCTGCTGCAGATCATCGCCAGCCAGGAGCAGTTCGGCACGCCGGTGCTCAGCACGCAGCTTCTGGAAGCGATCATCCGCTTCTACGGCAATCCCATTCAACAGCTGCTGACCACGTACCTCGAGCAGAGCATCGGCAGCCTCTTGCGTCAGCAGAGCGTGCTGCAGGCAGAGATGGCCAAGGCACTGGAGACACCCATGGCGCCGATCGCCGAGATGGCCCGCCAGAACATGGAGATGTGGGCAAAGATGCAGGCCTCGATGCTCTCGGCCTTCTCACCGCACGGCGCAGCCGCGGAGAAGGGCGAGCGGTCCGAGAAACCGGAGAAACCCGAGAAGCCTGCGCGGCCCGATTCTCCCCGGCGCCGCAGCTGAGCGTACGAGGCCACCCGACTCGCAGCCGTTGCAACCGAATTCCTTCAGTCGCTCAGGAGTACTCAGTCAGTGGATGTTCGTGGCAAGACGATTCTCGTGACCGGTGCCGGTCGGGGTATCGGCCGCTCGCTCGCGACGCATTTTGCCGCGAAGGGCGCCAATCTCGCGCTGCTCGATGTGAACGCGCAGGACGTGAACGAAACGCGCGAGCGCTGCACGCAACTCGGCGTCACCGCGCGCAGCTACATCGCCGATGCGGCTAACGAGGACAGCGTGGTCGGCGCACTGGATGAGGTGATGGCTGATTTCGGCACGCTCGAGGGGCTCATCAACAACGCAGGTATCGTTCGCGATGGGATGCTGGTGAAGGTGAAGAATGGACAGGTGGTCGGCAAGCTCTCGCTCGCGCAGTGGCAGGCGGTCATCGACACTAACCTCACTGGCGTGTTCCTGTGCGCACGTGAAGCAGCCGAGCGCATGATCAGCCGCAACGTGCGCGGCGTAATCGTGAACGTCTCGAGCATCTCCCGGGTCGGTAACGCCGGACAGACCAATTACAGCGCCGCCAAGGCCGGGGTAGCCGCGATGACTGTCGTCTGGGCAAAGGAGCTCGCACGCTATGGCATCCGGGTCGGCGCCGTCGCGCCGGGGTTCATCCGCACGCCCATGGTCGAAGCCATGAAGCCGGAGGCGCTGGTCAAGATGACTTCTCCGATCCCACTAGGCCGGCTCGGTGAACCCGAAGAGATTGCCCATGCGGTCGGCTTCATTTTCGAGAACGACCTCTTCACCGGGCGCTGCGTCGAGGTGGATGCGGGGCTGCGATTATGAGCGGCGCAGACGCCGCTTATGCATCGCAAAAAACAAAGCCAATTTAATCGCTGGAAGGCCGCTCACTATTTGGCTATATATTACTTCATAATCAATATGTTATAGAACTGACAAGTACTAAGTACCTTTCCCTGGCAAGTTTCTATTGCACTGCATACAAATACGTGTAGAATCTTTGCCCACAGGAAGAACCCTGCCGGGAGTTGCCACCATGACCGATCGCTCTTTCGACACCAACCAGATGATTGCTGCTGCGCGCGAAGCGTTCGCGCCGATGTTCAAGGCGCAGCAGGAAGGCTTCAGGACCTTCGAGCGCCTCGCACGGCTCAATTACGCCGTCGCCGGCGATGTGCTGGAGACGGGTTTTGCCCGCATGCACGCCACGTTCGCCGCGGCGAGCCCGAGCGAGCTGCTGAGCAAGCACACCGAGCTCAACTCGCAGTTCGTGGATAAGCTGCGCACTCGCGCCGAGGAATTCGCGACCGTGACGTCGGAGATCCAGGCGAAGTTCAGCCAGTTCAGCAACGAGATCGCCGCGAAGGCAGTGCCCGCAAGGAAGGCGGCCTGATACTGGCGGTATCGCGCACCCGGGTGCCGGTGAGGCGCCCGGGTGCGGCTTATTGTTCTAGGAGATCGCGGTTTGACTGCGCGCCGCAAAAAGAAGACCAATTCCCGGCGAGCCGCACCGGCGGCTAAATCCACCCACAGCACCCCTGCGGACTCGAGCGCGAAGGCGGAGATTCTGCGCGACCTGCGCGCGCAGCTCGCCGCGCTCACTGGCGGCATGGCTCCTGAGGATTACCTGAAGGGCTGGTGGGATTGGTATCTGCACCTCGCCACCGAACCGCCACGTCAGGCACAGCTCGCGCACAGCGCGTACGAAAAGCTCCTCGACAGCTGGCATTTCCTGTCGCGTGCGGCGGCTGGCGCGCCGCTCCCGCCGGGGCACGAGAACCTCGGCTTCGGCGACGCGGCGTGGAACGTATGGCCCTTCAACGTCTACGCTCACAGCTACGCAAATTGGGCTTCCTGGTGGCAGCAGGCCCTCTCCCCGCCCGTGGCCGCGAACGACCCGGATCTCGCCCGGGTGAATTTCGCCGGGCGTATGCTGCTCGAGGCGGCTTCGCCTGCGAACTTCCTGCACACCAACCCGGAGCTCCTGAAGCGCACCGTAGCGGAGTCCGGCCACAACCTGATCCGGGGTCTGAAGCACTGGCTCGAGGATGCGCAACGCGCCGTGAGCGGTAACGGTCGCGCCCCCGGCACCGAGCACTTCGAAGTCGGGCGCGATGTCGCCATTACGCCGGGTAAGGTCATCTACAGCAACCGCCTGATCGAGCTCCTGCAGTACGCGCCGCAGACTCCGACGGTCTACGCGGAGCCGATCCTCATCACCCCGGCGTGGATCATGAAGTACTACATTCTCGACCTCTCGCCGCGCAACTCGCTCGTGCGCTACCTGGTCGAGAAAGGGCACACCGTGTTCATGATCTCCTGGAAAAATCCGGACGCGGCCGACCGCGAGCTGAGCGTCGCGGACTACGTGAAACTCGGCTTTCTCGATGCGCTCGAGCAGGTACGCCGCATCGTTCCCCGCCAGCAGGTGCACGCCGTCGGCTACTGCATCGGGGGCACACTGCTCGCCGTGGCTGCGGCAAGGCTCGCGGCCGAGGGCGACTCATCACTCGCCTCGCTCACACTGCTCGCGGCGCAGGTCGACTTCAGCGAGCCGGGAGAGCTCTCGGTCTTCATCACACCGGGGCAGATCGCCATGCTCGAGGCCATGATGAGCAAGGCCGGCGTGCTCGAAAGCGAGCGCATGGGCGCGGCGTTTGCAATGCTGCGCTCGCGCGATCTCATGTGGACGCCGGCGGTCAATCAATACATGCGCGGCGAGCGTCCCCAGCTCAATGATCTCATGGCCTGGAACGCGGACGGCACCCGCATGCCCTGGCGCATGCACAGTGAATACCTCGAGCGACTCTACCTGAAGAACGAGCTCGCGCAGGGCACCTTCACGCTGAAAGGCGCGCCGGTGGATCTCAGCCGCATCCGCCTGCCGATGTTCGTGGTCGGAACCGAGACCGACCACGTCGCGCCATGGCGCTCGGCTTACAAAATCCGCGGCCTGACGCGCAGCGAGGACTATACGTTCCTGCTGACGAGCGGCGGCCACAACGCGGGCATTGTGAGCGGGCCTGTGCACCCGCGGCGCCGCCATCGGATTCTCACCTGGACGGCTGCCAAAGCCGCGCTCACTGCCGAGGAATGGCTGCAGAAAGCGGCCCTGCATGAGGGCTCGTGGTGGCCGGCCTGGGAGCGCTGGCTCGCGGAGCACTCCGCTGCGCAACAGAAGCCGCCGCGCCCACCTGCAACCCAGGGAAACGACGGCGTGGCGTTCGCGGACGCTCCTGGGACCTACGTCCGCGGCTGAGCGGAGCGTGATCTAACGCCGTGCCTGGCCAGGTGGGCCGGACATTGCCGCGCCCGCGGCCCGCGTGGACGCCTGCCGGAAATCGGCGTACTAATACCGTCAAACTCTCAAGGGCACCGAAGCAAGCGGGGACAGCCGTGGCATCCAAACCAAAGCGTATCGCTTACGTCACCGGCGGAATGGGCGGCATCGGGACGTCGATCTGTCGCCGCCTGTGCGCTGATGGGATCACGGTCATCGCCGGGTGCGGCCCGGGCTCGACACGCAAGGACCGGTGGCTCGCCGACATGCGTGGCGCGGGTTTCGACATCCATGCCTCCGAAGGCAACGTCTCCGACTGGGAGTCGACCAAGCGCGCCTTCGATGCGGCGCGTGCCGAGATCGGCGAGATCGACGTTCTCGTCAACAACGCCGGTATCACCCGCGACGGCACCTTCCAGAAGATGACCAATGAGGCCTGGCACGCGGTCATCGAGACGAATCTCAACTCGCTGTTTCATGTCACCAAGCAGGTGATCGACGGCATGATCGAACGTGGCTGGGGCCGTATCATCAATATCTCCTCGGTAAACGGACAGAAAGGGCAGTTCGGTCAAACCAACTACTCGACCGCCAAGGCTGGCATCCACGGCTTCACCATGGCGCTCGCGCAGGAGGTCGCCGCCCGCGGTGTGACCGTGAACACCGTCTCTCCCGGATACATCGGTACCGACATGGTTCGCTCCATAAGGCCCGACAGGCTCGAGAAGATCGTGAGCGGCATTCCGGTGAAGCGCCTGGGCGAGCCGGAGGAGATCGCTTCCATCGTCGCCTGGCTCGCGAGCGATGAGTCCGCCTTTGCCACCGGCGCCGACTTTTCGCTCAACGGCGGCCTGCACATGGGCTGAGGTATCCGGCCGCGAGACGTCGCGGCCACCGCGCCAGGCCAGCCACGCGCACCTCGCGGCTGTCTCTGGGGGAGCGACACACTTGAAGATCTGCGTGGTCGGTGCGGGCGCCATCGGCGGCTTCCTCGGCACGCGCCTCGCGCTCGACCGAACCAATCAAGTCTCCGCGCTGGCGCGCGGCGCGACGCTCGTGGCGCTGCGCGATCACGGCTGGCGCCTGCAGGAAAGCGGTCAAACGCTGCAAGCGCCCGTGGCATTGGCAGCCGACGAACCGCGCGCGCTCGGCGTACAGGATCTTGTCATCATCGCAGTGAAAAGCCCGGCGCTCCGCGGGCTCGCGCCGACCCTCGCACCACTTTTCGGGCCGGGCACGGTGATACTGCCAGCGATGAATGGCGTCCCATGGTGGTTCGGCGCCGGCGTGGACGCCATCGGCACGCGGCCGCTGGAGAGCGTTGACCCCGCCGGCGCGATTGCCGCGGCGCTTCCGGTGTCACGCGTCGTCGGCAGCGTGGTGCACGCGGCGGTCAGCAGCGCCGCCCCCGGTATCGCCGTGCATCGCATGGATGACTGCCTGATCATCGGCGAGCCCGCGGGCGGTGATTCGGCGCGTGTCGAGCAGCTGGCGGCGATTTTCGGCCGCGGCCTGAAGGTGCGCATCTCACCACGTATCCGTTACGAGCTCTGGTACAAGCTATGGGGCAACATGACCATGAATCCAGTCTCGGCGCTTACCGGCGCTACGCTCGACCGAGTGCTGGATGATGAGCTGGTACGTGCGTTCTGCTCGAGCGCGATGCGCGAGGCCGCCGCAGTCGGCGCGCGCATCGGTTGCGACGTGCAGGAGTCCCCGGAGGACCGCCATGCCGTCACGCGCAAGCTGGGGGCCGTGAAGACCTCGATGCTGCAGGATGTCGCGGCGCTGCGCCCAATCGAGCTCGATGCGCTGGTCGGTGCGGTACGCGAGATCGGCCAGCGCGTCGGCGTGATGACGCCCAACATCGACGCGTTGTTCGGACTCACGCGCCTGTTCGGGCGCGTGCACGAGCTTTATCCCTCCTTCTAGGCGCTGCCTTCGCGCGCTTCCGCGGCGCGATTCAACAAGTCACACAGGTTTTCTCGCCGCAGGCATCGCGTCCGACGCGTGCTTTCATCGCACGCGTGTAGCCAATTGCGCACGTCGCGGCATCGAGACACTTTGCGCTGAACGCTGCGACGCGTTTTACTGCGCCCGCTCCGCCGCAGATTAAGTCACGCGCAGCTGCGCATCACGCGCAACGCCCGGGGGTACTGCAGGTTAGAGCGAGCCCGCCGAGGCGGCGGGAAAAACAGGGACGGTGCTCTTGAAGCCACGGGACACCGGGGAAGCCGCAAGGCAACCCCGGCGGGGAAGTTTTGCCTCGAATAAGTGCTCGCGCGCTTCTGGATGTGCCGCCCGGGAATCGTGATCTCGCACTAGGGGAGGCCTATGCACCGAGCAACGCTCTTCAGCTGCACGCCGCTGCGCCAGCTGCTGCTTCGTACCGCGACCGTTGTCGTCCTGAGCGGCGCCGCTACGGCGAACGCGACGAACGATGGCCTCACCATCACCAGCCCCACGCAATGGGTGCGCGCCATAGCCGGACGCCCCTACGCTTTTACGCCGAAGGTCGTCAATCCATCCGGGCGTCCCTTGACTTTCAGGATCCTCAACAGACCGTCGTGGGCCACGCTCAACGCGAAGACCGGGCAGTTGTCGGGCACGACCCCCAATATCCTCAAGAACTACTCCAACATCTCCATCTCGGTAACCGACGGGGTGGCCACTGTCAAGACAGGCTATTTCATTATCCGCGTGTTGCCGCCAAGTACGTACGACAAACCCATCATCTCGGGCACTCCCAGCACCAGTGTCACGACTGGTAGCCCTTACGCTTTCCAACCGTCCGCAAGTGACGCGTTCGGCCAGCCCCTGTCCTTCTCCGTGAAGAACAAGC
>DASYFL010000167.1:0-51442 GCA_036498445.1 Steroidobacteraceae bacterium | reverse complement strand
CACCGCCTCGCAGGAATCGGGCGACGGTGAGAGCGCAGGCCAGGCACGCAGCGATGCGTCACTGGAGAAAATCGCGGGCTCCGCGCCCGGTGCGGGGCTGCCGGCAGGCAAGTGGCAGGCTGGTACGAACTATGACCCGGTGGTACCGGCGCAGCCGACCAGTGTCGCGCCCGGCAAAGTGGAAGTGATGGAGGTGTTCTGGCTCGCGTGTCCGCACTGCTACGCGCTCGAGCCGCGCATGCACAGCTGGCTGAAGACGAAGCCCGCGTATGTCGAGTTCGTGAGGGTCCCGGTGATCTGGCAGCCGGTGCACCGCTCCCACGCACGGCTCTATTACACCCTCGAAGCGCTCGGCCGCGACGACCTGATCGCCAAGACCTTCGACACGATCCACCAGGAGCTCGAGAACCGCCAGCCGCCGCTGATAGGCAACAGCGACGAGGAGACCTACCGTCTGCAGCAGCAGTTTGCCGTCCAGAACGGCATCAGCGCGGATGACTTCTCCAAGGCCTACAACTCCTTCTCGGTCAGCTCCAATCTGCAGCGCGCCGAGGAGATCACGACGCGCTACCACGTGCAGGGCGTGCCCTACTTCGTTGTCAACGGAAAATACGGCACCGATGTCCAGAAGGCGGGCAGTGAAGCGAAGCTCATCGAGCTGATCAACGACCTCGCAGTTTCCGAGCACGCTCACTGAGCGAGCTGCCGCGCAGCAATCGACACGCGCGCGGGACCCGGGATGGACTTCGGGTCCCTTAATGCGCTGATAAAAAAGCTCTTTTGTGGCGCGCCCGACTGGATTCGAACCAGCGACCTGCAGCTTCGGAGGCTGCCACTCTATCCAACTGAGCTACGGGCGCGTTGGGGCGGGCGATGATAAGCGAGGGCGCCAGCGGGCCGCCAGCGGCGATCCGCACTCATCCGCGCACCCCAACGGTGCAAGCGCTACCGGTGGCTGGAGCAAGAACCGCACAGAATGCGCACTTCCAGGCAGGCTGACCGCAGCCCGATCCGGCAGAGTATTCGCGGGCCCATCGGATGGCCCTTTTAGGGCCAGGGATGGCCGACCTGCTTTCCCCGGATCACGTGCAGCATTCACCCCCGTGATGCGCGTGAATCGTGGCCGGCGGCCTCGGTCGCCGGCCTTTCAATTTCTTCGCTCAGTTAGCCATGGAGTTGCGAAAGCCGCGCGGCGTCATCGCAGTGAGCTTGCGGAAGATGTTGGAGAAATGGCTCTGATCGGCAAAACCCACCGCCCCTGAGACCTCCCCGACGGTCAGATCCGACCCGGTCAGCAGTCCCTTCGCGCGCTCGATCCGCATGCGCAGCACATAGTCGTGGGGCGTAACGCCCACGGACCTGCGGAACTGACGATGAAAGTGAAAGCGACTGACTCCTGCCACCGTGGCGAGATCATCGAGGCTGATCGGGCCGCCGAGCCTGGAATCGACGTACGCCATGACCCGCCGCAGTCTGTAGCGCGGCAAACCTCCGCGCCACGCTGAAGACACCTGCAATGCACCGGGTAGCTTGACGATGGTGCCGATGCGCTCCTCGCGTGCCATCACCGGCTCCAGCCAGCGGCTGCGTAGCCAGGAAGGCAGCGGCGCAGCGCCTGCGCCTCTCGCCGGGCAGACATCGAGTCCCAGCAGCCGCGCGGTGGGCGCCGCATCCTCCTCCGCACCGAGCGCCGCGAGCGCCGACCGCGCGCGCGAGTCTGCGCTCAGCAGGCGACCGCGCCGATCGAACAACATGAGCCCGGTGATGCTCCGGCGCGAGAGCATGTCGAGCGCGTGCTCGAGCAGTTGTTTGCGCCGCAGATCCTCGCGCTCCGCCAGCGCGGCCCGCACACCCGCTGCGCTCGCCAGAACCAGAGGAAACAGGTGAGGATCGAACACATGACTGGAGCCCGCCACCGACAACGCGCCGAGCACGCCTTCATCCACCGGATCGCGCACCACGCCGGCCGAGCAGGTCCAGAGATGATGGGTACGGCAGTAGTGCTCCGGACCGTGCACGTGGACGGCGTTGCCCAGGTAGAGCGAGGTACCGAGCGCGCTGGTGCCGCGAGCGGCTTCGCTCCAGTTGCTGCCGGGGGTCATACCCGCGCCCTCCGCAGCCGACAGCGCGTTGTCGTCGCCTTCCGTGCGCAACACCTCACCGGCTGTGTCGGCAAGAATCAGCATCGTGCGACAGCCGCTCAATGCGTTTCTCGCCTGGGTCATCACCGCCTCGCTCGCTTCGAGAAGCTCCTGATTGCGAGCGGAACGTCGTAACGGGTCAGTGCCATACGGCGCAGTCCGCGGCGCGATCGGGTCGACCCCGCTGCGAAGACAACGTTGCCAGGATTCCTCGATCACCGGCCGCACGCCGTACGGCACACGGTCATCGCCGCGCTGGAAGCGCGTGAGCGCCTGCCGGACCATCCTGTCCTCGCCCGCGACGGGACGGAAATGCCTGATCTGCTCCGTCATGAATCCCTCTCGACCTGAGGCTCACCGCGTTGGATTACTGACATCGAAGGCGTGCCGCCGTGTGGGCTGCACCGGTGTGCCGCACCGGTCTGCTGCACCGATGCATGTGTGGCGACCGGCATCGTTAAAGTAACACGGTCACTCGACTCCTTTTCAAGCAGCCTTTCGTACAGTAAACCTGATATATCAGCGAAGTTCCGGCGGTGTGTAATTGCCGCGTGGAGCGCTGGGCGCGAACTCTGCACCCGCTCGCGCGGGCACGTGCGCATCGGCCGGTGAACTACGCCCTCACAGGTCCGAACCGCTATACTGCGCGGCCTTTTCCGCGGCCGGCGCCGATCGGGTGACATCGTGAGCAAGCAGGACACTCACTTCTTCAACGTTTTCAGCCTGGTGATCGGCCTGCTGGTGGCGGTCGCGATCGGTCTGTTCGCGCTCGCACGCATCGTCGCGAGCCATACCCAGGACCGTCAGGTACTCACCGAGAGCGACTACGCGAAGAACGTCGCCGCCCGCATCGCGCCGCCCAGCCAGGAAGCGGTTGCCGGTCACGACAACTCCGCGCTCGCAATCAAAGCCCCGGCTACGGCTGCCGCGGGCAGCGCTGCCGCAATCCCCAAGAATGGCACCGAGCTTTTCGAGCAGACCTGCAGCGCCTGCCATGGGCAGGGCATCGCCGGCGCACCCCGTGCGGGGGACAAGGCCGCCTGGGGTCCACGGATTGCCAAGGGTAAGGCCGTACTTTACGAGCATGCGATCCAGGGTTTCACCGGCACTGCGGGCCTGATGCCTCCCAAGGGCGGCCGGACCGATGCGCCCGATGATCTGGTCAAGCAGGCCGTCGATCACATGGTGCAGATGGCGCAGTAACCGCAGCGAGCCCGGGTACCACGCGGCGCAGCATCAGGGCTTCGCTGATGTGGGCCGCAGTGATCGAAGCGGCATCGTCGAGATCGGCGACGGTGCGCGCCACTCTGAGCGCCCGCTGGCGCGCCCTTCCGGAGAGGGCAAAGTGTCCCATCGCGGCCGAAAGCACGCGCTCACCGGCGTCGTCCGCCCGACACCAGCGCTGCATCTCGCCATCTGCAAGCCGCGCGTTACATGTCCCCTGGCGCGCAAGCTGCCGCCGCCGCGCGAGCACTACGCGCTCTGCGACCTCAGCCGTCGTTTGGCGGGCTGAGCTCGAGATCGCCGCGAAATCGCCGGCCGAGAGGCGGGGTACCTCTATCTGCATATCGAGCCGGTCGAGGAGCGGAGCCGAGATGCGTGCGTGGTAGGCGCGGATCTGGCCCGGTGTGCAGCGACAGTCCGCTGCCGCATCTCCGTGCCGCCCACACGGGCAGGGATTCATGGCGGCAACCAGTTGAAAGCGGGCAGGGTATCGGCTCTGAATCGCCGCGCGGGATACGCACACGTTGCCGCTCTCGAGCGGCTCACGCAACGCCTCCAGCGCCACGCGGGCAAACTCGGGCAGCTCATCGAGAAACAATACGCCGTGATGGGCGAGGCTCACTTCGCCGGGGAGCGCGCGCAGCCCACCGCCGACGAGCGCGGCGGTCGAGCTCGTGTGGTGCGGAGCCCGAAACGGCCTTTGCCCGTACTCACCGGGCACGAAACCTCGGGCACTCACCGCTGCGATCGCGGCGACTTCGAGCGCTTCACCTTGGGTGAGTGGTGGCAGCAGGCCAGGAAGCCGCTGCGCAAGCATGGTCTTCCCCGAGCCCGGTGGACCCACCAGAAGCAGGCTATGCCCGCCGGCTGCCGCGATGAGGAGGGCGCGCTTGGCGAGCCACTGACCATGGACATCCGCAAGGTCGAGCCCCGCGATTTCCTGTGCGCAGCGCCCGGCCTGGCCCGATTGCGGAGCGGGGATCGGTAACGGCGCCGCACCGCTCAGGTGTGCGCACACCTCGAGGAGATGACCGGCCGCACGTACCAGAGCCGGCGCAGCCGCGCACGCCTCGGCGGCGTTGCCGACAGGCACGATGAGCTCCTGGGAGTGCTGCCGCGCGTGCAGGGCGGCAAGCAGCAGCCCGCGCACCGGTTTGAGTTCCCCGGCGAGCCCGAGCTCCCCATAGAACTCGCGGGACTTCTCGAGCGCCCGGGGATGCAATTGTCCGGAGGCCATCAGTATCCCGAGTGCGATCGGCAGATCGAATCGTCCGCCCTGCTTCGGCAACTCGGCGGGAGCGAGGCTGACGGTGATGCGACCGGCAGGAAATGTGAACCCCGAGTTCAGGAGTGCCGCGCGTACGCGCTCCTTACTCTCCTTGATGACGGTCGCCGGAAGTCCGACCAGGCAAAAAGCCGGAAGCCCGCTGGCGAGGCTCACCTCGACTTCTACCAGCGGAGCCTGCAGCCCGAGTTGGCCGCGGCATGCCACCCTCGCCACGGACATGGCAGCCGATGCTCCGGCATCCCGCCGGTGTCAGCCGCCCGCTGCGGCTCCGCTCCCTTGACCCTTGGGCCCGACGCCAGCTGCCGCGCCGTCCTCGAGTGCGGCGACCCGCGCGTCGAGCGCTTCGAGTAGTGCCCGCGTGCGCTCGAGAACTCGCGTCTGAGCATCGAACTCGTCGCGGCTTACCAGATCGAGCTTGCTCAACCGCTCGCGCAGCACGGCGCGAAAGTTGCTCTCGAGGTCCGCCTGCATGCTCCGCAGTGCCGGGGGCACGCGCTCGAGTAGCCGGCGTGCGAGCTCATCGATTCGAAATGCATCCATAGCCATCAAGCCTCAGCGTGCAGCCCGTGCCCCGAATCGGGGCAACGTGGATCGCGCAGGCTCCAACATGGTGCAGCCCCCTCGGGAGCCTCCGGCGTAAGTCCCGGAAACTGCGCCGCTTACGCCATGGCATGGAATCTGCACCCTTTCTGCGCGTTTCATCAGCTTACGCGACGAACGCAGTGCGTGCAGCGGCCATTCGTCGCGCAAACCACAGGAAACAGATCATGCCCACCGTTGCCCCTACGCGTTGGCGCGCCTGGCTGAGCGCTGCGCCCGCGCTCCTTGCGCCCGGCCTCAGCTTCGCCACCGACGCGCCACTGCCGAGCAAGGGCGACACCGCCTGGATGCTCACCGCGACGGCGCTCGTGTTGCTGATGTCGGTGCCCGGGCTTGCGCTTTTCTACGGTGGGCTCGTGCGCACGAAGAACATGCTGTCGGTGCTCATGCAGGTGTTCGTCGGCTTCTCCCTGATCACGGTGCTGTGGTGCGTGTACGGTTATTCGCTCGCCTTTACCGAAGGCAACGCCGTCATCGGTGGATTGAGCCGCACCTTCCTCAAAGGCACCTTCGATGCAAAGAGCGGCGTCTACGCGCTCGCCTACACTTTCAGCAAACACACGCCGATGTACGAGCTCGTGTACGTCGCGTTCCAGGGGACCTTTGCCGCCATCACCTGCTGCCTCATCCTCGGCTCTCTGGTCGAGCGCATGCGCTTCGCGGCGGTGCTGCTGTTCCTGGTCGTGTGGTTCACCTTCAGCTACTGCCCGATCGCCCACATGGTCTGGTACTGGGCGGGTCCCGACGCTTACAGCGCGCCGGACAAAGTTGAGGCCGCAAACGCTGCCGCCGGCCTCATCTGGCGATGGGGTGCGCTCGACTTCGCCGGCGGCACCGTCGTGCACATCAATGCCGGCGTTGCGGGTCTCGTCGGCGCCTTCGTGCTCGGTAAGCGCGTCGGCCTCGGCCGCGAGCCGATGGCACCCCACAGTCTCACCCTGACGATGATCGGCGCTTCGCTCCTGTGGTTCGGCTGGTTCGGCTTCAACGCGGGCTCCGCTCTCGAGGCGAACGGCTCGGCCGCCCTCGCCTTCATGAACACCTACCTCGCTACGGCCTGCGCGGTGCTGTCGTGGATGGGTGCGGAGTGGATACTGAAGAGTAAGCCCTCGATGCTCGGCGCCGCTTCGGGTGCCGTGGCGGGCCTGGTCGCCATCACGCCCGCTGCCGGCAACGTCGGCATCCCCGGGGCGTTCGTGATCGGAGTCGGAGCAGGCGTCGTGTGCCTGTGGGGAGTGACCGGGCTGAAGCGCCTCATCCGTGCGGACGACTCACTCGATGTGTTCGGTGTGCACGCACTCGGCGGCACCTTCGGCGCGCTCATGACCGGGATCTTCAATTCTCCGCGGCTCGGCGGCCCGGGCTCGACCATCGACTGGGTGCGCGGGGTGAGCGGATATCCCGGGATGTGGAGGCAGTTCCTCGCGCAGTTCGAAGCAGTCTGCCTGGTGGTGGCCTGGACGGCGTTGGTCGCCTTCGTCGCCTTCCTGGTCGTGAAACTCCTGGTGGGCCTGCGGGTGCCTGAGGAGGAGGAGCGCGAAGGGCTCGACATCAGCTCTCACGGCGAGCGGGCGTACGACCTATGAGCTATGGTGTGAGTCCGTGCCAGGAACAGCCTCGGACGAATGTGACGGAGTTCAAGGGTCGCGCCGTCCGGGAGCGGCCATACTGCCACGCCGGAGGCACCCTATGCTGCGACGCCTGTCCGTTAGCGCCCTGATTATCGCCGGTGCGTTCACCCTCGCCCGGGCGGACGTCTATCGCTGGGTCGATGAGCGCGGTCAACCCCACTATAGCGATCAATGGATGCCGGGCTCGGAGGTCATCAAGACCAGCAAGACGCGCCCGCCCGGCACGGAGAGCACGGCGCGCAGCGCAGATCAGCGCAGCCTGACCGCGTCCAACAACCGCATCGCGGCACAGCTCGGCGATCAGGACAACTCTCGCGCCGTGCAGCAGGACGTCGCCACCCGCCACGCGGCGCTCTGCAAACAATCCAAGGAAAGCTACATGCGCGCCGTCACCTCGCGGCGCGTCTACAAGGAAGGCGCCGGCGGCGAGCGCAGCTACCTGTCGGACGCCGACGCCGACGCCTACCGCGAGCAGCTGCGCAAACAGGTACAGGACTATTGCGGCAGCGTGCCGCAGTTCGACCCGAATGCGCCCGTTACGCCGCAACCGGTCGAGCCCAAGCCGATACCCGAGCCGAACGTCAATCCGAAGGTTGCGACCTCGAAGTAACCGCGGCGCGGGCTCTCGCCTAACGCTCTTTCCGGGTGGCGGCAGGCCGGCCGCGAAAGTCCTATAGTGAGGCCCGCGGGCGTTCGGCCGTGCAAATGGATCGATAACATGCGCACAGGTTTCGTCGGGCTCGGCGCCATGGGCATGCACATGGCGCGAAATCTCCAGCGCGCGGGACTCCTCGCTGGTGTGTGGAATCGCAGCAGCGCCAAGGCGCGGACACTCGCCGCGGAACTCAAGGTCGAGGCTCCAGCAACGCTGGCAGAGCTCGCCGCGATGTGTGAAGCGGTGGTGTCGTGCGTATCCGCCGATGCCGACGTGCTCGAGGTGACGCGGGCGCTCGCACCGGCGCTGCGCAAAGGTACCCTGATGCTCGACTGCTCGACGGTGAGCGCCGCTACCGCGCGGCAGGCCGCCGAGCTCGTCGGCGAGTGCGGCGCGGATTTTCTCGACTGCCCGGTGAGCGGCGGTGTCGAGGGCGCACGCGATGGCACGCTCGCCATAATGGTCGGGGGCAGCCCCGAGGCGTTCGAGCGGGCGCAGCCGATACTGCAGGCGCTGGGCCGTACCATTGCGCACTTCGGCCCGGTAGGTGCGGGCGAGGCCGCCAAGGCCACCAACCAGATCATGTGTGCCGGCATCATCGAGGCGGTCGCCGAAGCCATGGCTTTCGCGCGCGCCGAGGGCCTGCCGCTCGACAAGCTGATCGACACCCTCGGCAAGGGAGCGGGCTCCAGCTGGTATTTCGTACACCGTGCGCCGAACATGGCGCGCGGTAGTTACCCGGCGGGCTTTCGCGTGCGGCTGCACGCCAAGGACCTCGGCATCTGTCACGACATGGCGGCTCGTTTCGGTGTCGAGCTTCCGGTCGTCGAGCGCATGCGCCGGGAGTATGCCGAGCTCGAAGCGCGCGGCTACGCCGATGAGGACATCTCCGCCACCTTCCGTCTGAAGGAGGAGCTCTTCGAGCGCACCAACATCATGCGCGCACCCAACCGCGGCAATGCATGAAGACTGACGCTGCACGGAGCGACGCCCTTTACCTGCCGGATTTCTGCACCTCGCGCGCCACGCTCGCCACGGTGCTGATCGTCGAGCTCACCGCGCTGGTGCTGACCCTCGCGCGCGGGAGCGGCACCATCGATTTCTGGACGGACCTGGCACGCACCTCCATGTTCCTGCTGTGGATCGGACTCGCAGGCTCGGCGTTGCTGTGCGCGCTGCGCCCGCAGCTGGAACGCATGACGGTGGCGGCCGGTTCGGCCGCGGTACTGGCGCTCATCGGCGCGGTAATCGCGACGGTCTCGATCTGTGCGTGGCTCTTCGGCCGCACACCGCTTCTGATCGAATCGGGCGGCGCGGGGCTGTTCCCCGCGGCTCCTGGAGTGTTCCTGCTGCGCAATGTCGCCATCGGGCTCATCGTGACCGGGATCGCGCTGCGCTACTTCTACATAGCGCACGAGTGGCGCAAGAGTGTCGAGCTGCGTGCCGCAGCGCGCGTACACGCGCTGCAGGCGCGCATCCGCCCGCACTTCCTGTTCAACAGCATGAACACCATCGCCGCGCTGACGCGCAGTAATCCGCCGCGCGCGGAAGCTGCCGTGCAGGACCTCGCGGACCTGTTCCGCGCCACGCTCGCCGACAAGGGTGACACCATTACGCTCGCCGAGGAGCTGGAGGTCGCACGTACCTATCAGCGCATGGAGCAGCTGCGCCTCGGCGCGCGGCTGCAGGTGGTGTGGAAGATCGACGCGCTGCCGGCGAATGCGCTCGTCCCGGGACTGATGATCCAGCCGCTGCTCGAGAACGCCATCTATCACGGCATCGAGCCGCGCGCCGAGGGCGGCACCGTCACCATCAGCGGCGAGGTCTCAGCTGACCTCGTCACGATCGTGGTGCGCAACCCGCTCGACCCGGCGCTGAGGCCGCGCGAAGGCAACCGGCTGGCACTCGCCAACATCCGCGAGCGGCTCAGCCTGCTCTATGGCGAGCGTGCGCTCATGAAATCCGGGCGCTTCGATGCCGAGTACATCGTGACCCTGCGCTTCCCGCTCATCGAGAGGCCGGCGCGGCTCGCCGCCGCGGTCAGCGCCTGAGCTCATGCCCGAGGCGGCCCTCAGGCTGAAGGTGCTGATCGTCGATGATGAGCCGCCGGCACGCGAGCGGCTGCGGGGACTGCTCACCGAGATCGGCGATGTGGACGTGATCGGCGAGGCGGCTAACGGCGCCGAAGCACTGAGCTGCGTGCACGACCTGGCGCCCGATGTGGTGTTGCTCGATGTGCGCATGCCCGGCATGGACGGACTCGAGGCTGCGCGGCACCTGAACGTGCTCGAGGAGCCGCCGGCCGTGATCTTCACGACCGCTTACGATCAGTACGCGGTCGAGGCCTTCGAGGCGCACGCGGTCGGCTACCTGCTGAAACCGGTGCGCAAGGAACAGCTCGCCGCGGCGCTCACGCGCGCGGGGCGTCTCACGCGGGCGCAGCTGCAGACCCTCGCGGCGGCCGGCACGCGCCGCAGCCACCTCGCCGCGCGCCGGCACGACGGGTTGCGGCTGATCCCGCTGGAGGAAGTGCAGTACTTCCTCGCCGACCAGAAGTACACCACCGTTCGCCACCTCGGCGGCGAGGATCTGATCGAGGACTCACTGCGCCTGCTCGAGAGCGAGTTCGGAGCATCGTTCGTGCGCATCCACCGCAATGCGCTGGTCGGAGTGAAGTATCTCGAGCGCATCGAGCGTACGGCGGAAGGTCAGTACTTCGTACGCCTGCGCGGCTGCGAGGCGCCACTGCAAGTGAGCCGGCGGATGGCGGGCGAGCTCAAGGAGCGGTTCAGGATCTGAGGGCCCCGCGAGTGGTTGCGAGCGGGCGCAGGCCACAAAAAGGCCGGCTCCCTCGTGGAGCCGGCCCTTTCTTCCCCCCGCAGACCTCAGAAGCTGTAGCTGCCGTAGAGGCCGTAGGTGCGCGGCTGGTTAGTCAGATAGCCGACTCGCGCCGTGCGACCGCGCTCGTAGTCGAGCGCCGTGTGCGCCGTCTCGTCCCACAGGTTGTTGACGTAAAAGGCCGCCTGCCAGCGATCGCTCTTCAGTCCCAAGCGCAGGTTGCCGATCGTGTAGCTCGGCAGCTCTGGGTTGAACGTGACGGAATTCGTAGACAGCGGGCCACCGAAGGCATCGAGGCGCGCTGCGTACGGGTTGGCTGCGTTCGGACAGCCGGTGCAGATATTGCCAAAGCCCGGCTGCTCGTTCTCGAACTGCGAGAACGATGAGCCGACGTACTGCACGGTGAAGTTCGCGAAGAAATCCCGTTGCGACTTCAGGGGCAGCGTATAGCCGAGGTAAGCCGCGGCCTGGGTCTTCGGCGCGGTCGGCAGGCGATTGCCGTCCGCGAGACCGCCGACCACGACGGTGGTTCCCGGCGTCGGAGTCGAGGTCACCGATGAAGTCAGCTTGGCGTCGATATACGACGCGGTGACGCCGAAATCCCAGTTCACGTTGGGTCGGGCAAAGAGCTCCATCTCGACGCCGGCGCTGCGTGCAGTCGGCACGTTGAACACGATGCGCGAGGAGCAGGAGCCGGCGGTTGTGGTCGCCTGCAGGTCCTTAATATCCGAGTAGAAGACATCCAGGTTGAACGTCACGCGCTTGTCGAGCCACTGAGTCTTTGCGCCGAGCTCATAGTCCCAGGTCTTCTCGTCCTTCCAGCTCGCCTGATGTCCGAAGATCGCGACGTCATTCCCTTTGCAAAGGCTCAGGTTGATGGGATCGTTGATGCCGCCGAGACGGAAACCGCGCGCCGCCTGCGCGTAAAGCTGCGCATCGTCCGTGGGCTTGTAGCTCACGATGAAGCGCGGCGAGGTGCCGCTCGAGTCCGTCGAGGCCGGCGTCGACTGCGGCACGCAGGGATTCGGCGTGCCTGGCCCGGTCCCTGTAGTACAAGTCTGGCCAGGGACCCCTTGAGGAACGAAGCCAAAGGCTCCGCCGAACAGCAGGTTCTTGTCCTCGGTGAACTTGTAGTAGCGCAGCCCGGCGGTGACTGCCCACTGGTTCGTAACGTGCCAAGTGGCTTCACCGAAGGCGGCATACTGCTTCAGGCTGTAACTGAGGTCGGAATAGAACGGCGTATCCGCCGTCGGCGTGCCGAAGGCCTGGCTTGGGGCACCGACCAGCGCGTCATAGCCTGGCGTCGGCAGGTCCTGTCCGTAGTGACGATCGACGTGCTGGAAGAAGCCGCCGACCAGCCAGTCCACCATCTGCGTGCCGTTCGATGCGAGCCGCACCTCCTGGGAGAACACGTTGAGCCCGGTGCGGTCGTACAGGGGCGAGCTCAGCCGCACCGAGGCCTGATCCGGAATGCCCAGGGCATCGAAGGTCACGCTGCCGGTGAGCTGCGTGGCATCGCGCAGCACACGCACGTCGCGGTGCGTATAGGAAGTGACCGAAGTGAGGGTCGCGGAACCGAAGTTCCAGGCGACGTCGAGATCCGTCAGCAGGAACTGATCGAGCAACCCTTCGCGCTGCTGGGTGTATTGCTGCAGGTTGCCGATGGTGACCGGTGCAATCGTCGTGTAGGGATTGGCGAGGATGTTGTAGAGATCGACCCGCGGGTACCCGTTGGTGGTCAGTTCCTGGTACACGACGCGCGGAGTGATCGAGAGCGAGTCGTTCGGTTTCCACAGAAATGACAGGCGCGCGCCCACGCGATCGCCGTCGTTGACGTCCTGCTTGGCTTCACCACCTGGCTGAATCGCATCGATGAAGCCCGGCAGATGGTGGTAATAGAGGACCAGCCGCGCCGCGGCGGTGTCGCCGAGCGGCACGTTGAATGCGCCGCGGACCGAGCCGCCGCGATCGCCGTATTCGACGTTCTCGTAGGAGGCATCGGTGAAGGCTTCGAACCGGCCGAGATCCGGCTGGTGAGTGATGTAACGCACCGTGCCGGCCTCCGATCCGGCGCCGAACAGCGTGCCCTGCGGGCCGCGCAGCACCTCGAAACGATCGAGATCGAAGAGCTCGAGATCGGGGGTGAAGAGCGCGACGGAGATCGGCGACTCATCGAGATACACGCCCACCTGCTCCTTCACACCGGGCTGGTCGCGGATGACCTGTCCGGAGCTGATGCCGCGGATCGCCATCTGGCTCTGGCCGGGGCCGAGATCGGCGACGCTGAAGGAGGCGATGTTGCGGGCGAGGTCGATGAGGTTCTGTGAGCCTGAATTGATGATCTGCTGCTGGCTCGTCGCCGACACCGAGAAGGGGACGTCCTCGATGTTCGCCGCGCGCTTCTGCGCAGTAACGACCACCTCCTGAAGGGCGGGCTGGGTTCCCTGGTCAGTCTGTTGCGCACTCGCAACAAATGGGATCAGTGGGGAACAGGCAAGGCTTGCGAGAGCTGCCAGGCTCCTCGCGAGATTCGTCCGGGCAGGCGACATCACGGTTCTCCTTCCTGAAAAAAGCCGGGGCTGTGCCTGGGAGGCTGCACCCCTGTCTCGTCATTTCTGGACCGCCGGACCGTCAGCGGCTGACGGGCATAATACACACGGGAGTCTGTTTCATGCCACAGGCTTGCCGCGCGCAGGTCTCTTCCCGCCGAATCCCCGGGCGGCGGCATGAGCCGGATGGACCAGACCGGTCGTGACAGGAGTTAGACTTGCACCGGCGTCGGAAAAGGGGGGCCGCGCATGGCGGAGGTCTCGATGTCGTCACAGAGCCGCGCTCCGACTACCGCCGGCGCAGGCACGGGTCACGCGCGCTGGATCAGAGTCACACACTGGATCCTCGCTGCGAGCGTGCTGACACTCGGCATCAGCGGTTTCACCATCCTCATGGCGCACCCGCGGCTCTACTGGGGTGCGGTCGGGAACGATCTGACGCCGGCTCTCATCGAGCTGCCGGTGAGCCGCAACTACCGTCATGGCGGCTGGGAAGTGAGCACGCCGTCGTTCCCGGACGGCGGGCGGGCGGTGAGCTCGATCCGGACTTACGACATTCTGAACGAGAACAGCTGGGCGCGGAGCCTGCACTTCCTCGCGGCGTGGTGTCTGGTCGTGACCGGCGCGATCTATCTTCTCGCCGGGATCTTCTCCGGCCATCTGCGGCGCGATCTCCTGCCACGCCGCGGCGAGCTGACGGCGCGCGCGATGTGGAATGACCTGACCGCGCACGCGCGCACACGGCCTGCGCAGGGTGGCCCGCCCTACGGCCTCCTGCAAAAGGGGAGCTACTGCGCCGTGGTATTTCTTGGCGTGCCACTGATGGTCCTTACGGGCTGGGCGATGTCGCCGGCGATGAGCGCCGCATACCCGTTCCTGCCGGGGATGTTCGGCGGAACCCAATCGGCCCGCACGATCCACTTCTGCGTTTTCGTGGCGCTGATCCTATTTTTCGTCGCTCATCTGGTCATGGTCGGCCTGTCCGGATTCAAGCGGCAGATGCGCGCCATGACCCTTGGAGGGCACACATGACCACCGAACAGCTGATCATCAGCCGCCGCGCGATCATGACCGGACTCACATCGAGCGCAGGTCTCCTGCTCGCCGGTTGCCCGGACACGCAGCCACCGAATTACGGCAACGTGCTGCGGATGGCGGACAACCTGACCTACCGGGCCCAGCGCCTGTTGCTGCCGAGACAGGCGCTCGCCAGGGAATACGATCGCCGCGACATCACCTCGATTCCCGCCATCGGTACCACCGATCCCGCCGACCCGCACGGGGAGTTCTACGACGCGGCGGGCGGCGCCGCTTACGAGCGGCTGCGCAGCGGCGGCTTCGCGGACTGGCGGCTGACAATCGATGGCAGCGTCACGCGACCCGGCAGCTATTCGCTCGATGAGCTGAAGAGTTTTCCCGCCCGCACGCAGATCACCAGGCATACGTGCGAAGAAGGCTGGTCAGCGATCGCCGAATGGACGGGAGTGCCATTGCGCCGCGTGCTCGAAGCCGCGGGCGTCAAGCCAGGCGCGCGTTTCGTGAACTTCTATACCTTCGATGGAAACCTCGACAGCATCGACATGGTCGATGCCCTGCACCCGCAGACCATCCTCGCGTATGGCATGAACGGCCGCGAGCTGCCGATTGCGCACGGCGCGCCGCTGCGCGTGCGGGTGGAAAGACAGCTCGGCTACAAGAGCCTGAAGTTCCTCCACCGCATCAGTGTCACGGACGAGTTCTACGATCCCGGCAAGCTCGGCCCGCTGCAGAACGGCTGGGCATGGTATGTCGGCATCTGACAGCGCGCCGGGCAGGCGGTGATCGACATCCTCGACCGCTAGCTCAAAGGATGTAGCGGCTCAGGTCCTCGTCCTGCACCAGTTTGCCGAGATGGGCATCGACGTACTTTGCGTCGATGATCACGCTGGCCTTGCCGTTGCCCGAGTGCTCGGTTGCCTCGTAGGACACACTCTCCAGCAGCCGCTCCATCACGGTGTGCAGGCGCCGCGCGCCGATGTTCTCGGTGCGCTCGTTGACCTGGAAGGCGATCTCGGCGATGCGCCGTACGCCATCCGTGGTGAACTCCACCTGCACCCCCTCAGTGGCCATGAGCGCCTGGTACTGCGTGGTGAGCGAGGCATCGGGCTCGGTCAGGATGCGGACGAAGTCACCGACCTTGAGCGAATCGAGCTCGACACGGATCGGCAGCCGCCCCTGGAGCTCGGGGATCAGATCGGATGGTTTCGAGAGGCTGAAGGCGCCGGAGGCGATGAACAGCACGTGATCGGTCTTCACCGGTCCGTACTTGGTCGCTACGGTCGAGCCTTCCACGAGCGGCAGCAGGTCGCGCTGCACCCCCTCGCGGGAGACGTCGGCGCCGAGTGTCTCCTGGCGGCGGGTGACCTTATCGATCTCGTCGATGAACACGATGCCATTCTGCTCGGCGTTGGCGAGCGCCTGGATCTTCAGCTCATCCTCGTTGATGAGTTTCCCGGCTTCCTCGTCGGTGAGCAGCTTGAGCGCCTCGCGCACCTTCACCTTGCGCGTGCGCGTACGGTTGCCACCCAGGTTCTGGAACATCGCCTGCAGCTGCTGCTGCATCTCCTCCATGCCCGGCGGCGCCATGATCTCGACTCCAGCCGGCATCCCCCGCAGCTCGATCTCGATCTCGCGATCATCGAGCTCGTGCTCGCGCAGCATCTTGCGGAATTTCTGCCGCGTGTCGCCGTCGCGCGCCGGCGCGGGCTCGTCGGTGGAGAAGCCCATCATGCGTGGCTTCGGCAGCAGCGTGTCGAGCACCCGGTCCTCGGCCGCATCGAGGGCTCGCTCACGCACCTTGGCCATCTCCTGCTCACGGGTCATCTTCACCGCGACGTCCGCCAGCTCCTTGACGATAGAGTCGACGTCACGGCCCACGTAGCCCACCTCGGTGAACTTGGTCGCCTCCACCTTGACGAACGGTGCGTTGGCGAGCCTTGCCAGGCGGCGCGCGATCTCGGTCTTGCCGACGCCGGTCGGGCCGATCATGAGGATGTTCTTGGGGGTGATCTCCTGGCGCAACGGCTCCTGCACCTGCATGCGCCGCCAGCGATTACGCAGCGCGATGGCCACGGCACGCTTGGCTGCGTCCTGGCCAACGATGTGCTTGTCGAGTTCCTGCACGATCTGCCGTGGTGTGAGCGATGACATGGGGTTAAGCTCCGGCGCCCTTGCGCAGCTCCTCGATGAGAATGTTGCGATTAGTGTAGATGCAGACATCGGCGGCGATGTTGAGCGCGCGCTCGACGATGCTGCGCGCGTCGAGCTCGGAGCCCTCGAGCAGTGCGCGCGCCGCGGCGAGCGCGTACTGGCCGCCGGAGCCGATCGCAGCCACATCGTACTCGGGCTCGATCACATCGCCATTGCCCGAGATCACGAAGAGTTTCTCCGGGTCGCCGACCAGCAGCAGCGCCTCGAGTCGCCGCAGATACCGATCGGAGCGCCAATCCTTGGCGAGCTCGATCGCGGCACGTGTCACGTTGCCATACTTCTCGAGCTTTCCCTCGAAGCGCTCGAACAGCGTGAAGGCATCCGCGGTGCCGCCCGCGAAGCCCGCGAGCACCTTACCGTCGGCGAGACGGCGCACCTTGCGTGCGTTGCCCTTCATGACGGTGTTTCCGAGGGTGACCTGGCCGTCACCGCCGAGAGCGACCGCGCCGTTGCGGCGCACGCCGAGAATGGTCGTACCGTGCGGATCAAATGAGAGTCGGTCGTTCATGGCTACACCTCAGCTTGACGTGGCGCCCGCCGGCTCGACGAGCCAAAGCTCACAGGAGGGAGTCTGGCGGCTCGCGCGTACTTAAGCCTTGCGACGCGCCCGCGGGTGGGCAGCGTCGTAGATGCGGGCAAGGTGCTGGAAGTCAAGGTGGGTGTAGATCTGGGTGGTCGAGATGTCGGCATGGCCGAGCAGCTCCTGCACACCGCGCAGCTCTCCGCCCGACTCGAGCAGATGCGAGGCAAAGGAGTGGCGGAAGAGGTGCGGATGCACGTGCACCCCGAGCCCCTGGCGCCGTGCCCACAGCGCGACGCGTGCCTGCACGGCGCGCGCTCCCAGCCGCCGGCCATTGCGGCCGACGAACAGTGCATTCTCATCGGGACGGGCAAGCGCCGGCCGTTCCTGCAGCCAGGCGCGCAGCGCACGCAGAGCGAGGCGCCCGACCGGAACGATGCGCGCCTTGCGGCCCTTACCGAGCACCTGCACCACGGCGTCCTTCAGATCGAGGCTCGAGAGGTCCAGGCCGACGAGCTCCGCGAGGCGCAATCCCGAGGAATACAGCAGCTCCATCAGCGCCCGGTCGCGTGCGCTCAAGGGATCGCTGCTCGCCGGCAGCTGCAGCAGCCGCGCCATCTGGTCCGCATCGAGCGTCCGCGGCAGGCGGCGCGCCGCCTTGGGCGCGCGCACGTCAGCGGCCGGATTGCTTTTGATGCGGGTGCGGCGGCGATCCGCTGCGCGGGATGAGGCTCGGGCGCGAGTGTTGGCGCCGCGCGCGGTTTCTGCCGCAGCCTCGCGCAGCAGGAAGTTGAAAAAACTGCGTACCGCGGACAGGCGCCGCTGGATGCTGCGTGGCGCGAGGCCGGCCTTGTGCGAGTGGGCGGCGAAGCGGCGCACGGCGGTGGAGTCGAGCGCGCTCCAGTCGGCGATGCGCTCGCGGTCGCAGAACTTCAGCAGCGCGGCGAGATCGCGCGCGTAGCTCTGGTCCGTATGCGCCGAGAGCCGTCGCTCGCTCGTCAGGTAGCGCCGGAAGCGCGTGAGCCACTCGAGCGCGGCGGGGCTCACCGGCGCGGCGTCTCAGGAGGTGTGCTCAGCGCGCAGCGAGTCGGTCACGAGCTCCGCAAGGCGCGCCAGGAACTCGGTGCTCATGCCGGGATGAAAACGGTCGCGGTCCGGGCTGCCGAGTGCGAGGAGGCCGAGCGAGCCCTTCTCGCCGAGCGGTACCAGTGCGACCGAGCCGAGCTCGAGTCCCTCGGGGCCGAAGAGGAATTCGCGTTGCGAATCGCGCGCCTGACCGCAGCGCGGCTTGCCGCTCGCAAACAGCGACTCAAAGGATTTCAGGTTCGGATCGTCCGCCGGCACGGTGCGCACGAAGCGCGGCGTGGTCGGATCAGCCATCCCATCGATCAGCACCAGCGCGGCGTGGAAGGCATCGAAGTCCTCGCGCAACCCCGCCTCGATGCGCGCCAGCGCCTCGGTGCGCGGCACGATACGCAGCAGGCGGCGCGTGAAGCGATGCAGCCGCTCGGAGATCGCATCGTTCGCCCGCGCGACGCTCACGAGCTCGGCCAGCTTGCCCTCGAGCTGCGCCTGCTTCTCGCGCAGCACCTCGATCTGCCGCTCGACCAGCGAGATGGTCGAGCCGCCGCGCGCGTGCGGCAGCTTGAGCCGCGCGAGCAGCGCCTGGTGGCGCTCGAAGAACTCCGGATGCCGCTGCAGATAGGCGGCGATGCTTTCTTCTTCGGTGTCCGCCGCGGCAAGGCCGCGGGCCTCTCGTGTCGTCATAGTGCTCTAGACCTCGACATACCCCTGGAAAGATATCTGCGCGGGGCCGCTCAGCCAGATGTGCTCCCCAACACCCGCCCAGTTTACCCGCAACTCGCCGCCACGCACCTCCACCCGCACCGTGGCATCGAGCAGGCCGCGCCTTCGGCCGACGGATACCGCCGCGCAGGCACCGGTGCCGCAGCTGCGCGTCTCGCCGGCACCGCGCTCGTAGACGCGCAGCCGCACGACATCGCGGCTCACAATTTCGAGGAAACCGGCATTGACCCGGTTCGGGAAGCGTACGTGGCGCTCGATCAAAGGACCGAGCTCAGCGACTGGCGCGTCCTCGACCGATGGCACCGTCAGCACTGCGTGCGGGTTACCGAGCGACACCGCGCCGATGTCCACTTTCGCGCCTGCCACCTCGAGCACGTAGCTGTCCGCCTCAGCCGCGGCATCGAAAGGGAGCGAGCCTGGGGTGAAATCGGGGACGCCGAGGTCGATCGACACCTCGCCATTCTCCGCGAGACGCGCGCGGATGAGTCCCGCCGGACTCTCGAGTGTCAGCGCACCCTCAAGGGCGAGTCCGCGGCGGGCAAGGAGCGCGGCGATGCAGCGCGCGCCATTCCCACACTGCTCGACTTCATCGCCATCGGAGTTGAAGACGCGGTAGGCCGCAGCCGCTCCCGGCCGGTGCGCCGCCTCGAGCAACAGCACCTGATCGAAACCGATGCCGGTGCGGCGATCGGCGAGCGCCCGCAGGCGCTGCGGCGTCAGAAAAGAGGCGGGCAGCGGAGCCTCGAGAATCACGAAGTCGTTGCCGACCCCGTGCATCTTCGTGAACTCAGCGCGCATCGGCGCAAAGCATAGCCGAAACCCAGGCTGCGGACCTGCCGCACCCACTGCGGAGCTCAGCCGCCGCTAACGCAGCGCCGCGCGCTCCCTGAAGAGGCAACGGTCCATGACCGTGAAAATTCCGGCTTGCAACGCCCGCCCGGCGGCCGCCTCATCGATCACGCCCTGCTGCAGCCAGAGGGCCGGGAGCTCGAGGCGAATGCACTCGCGCACGATTCCCGCGATGTGCTGCGCCCGGCGGAAGACATTGACGATGTCGACACGCTCATCGCGGGCGAGTACCTGCGGAAGCTGATCGAGCGAACCGATGGCCGGCTCACCGAGCACCGCCTCGGCAAAGGGATTCACCGGGATGACCCGGTAGCCGAAGCGCTGCAAAGCCCGCGCGACGGCGTGACTCGGACGTGTACGGTCGGGCGACAGTCCGACGATCGCGATGGTACGGGCTTCGATGAGGAGTGCCGCGATCTCCTGCGGCTGCGGATTCACGAACATGGCGCCTCCGTGGCCTTGACCGGTCGGTACGTCTAGGCTAGTCCGCAGGGATTACCGGACGAGGACAGTGAGCGCGAACGAGCACAGCGTACGCATCGAGCCGCACGGCCGCACCCTGCACGTGCGCGAGGATCAGCCGGTGCTCGAGGCTGCGCTCGCCGCCGGACTCAACCTGCCGCACAGCTGCAAGTCCGGGCACTGCAGCTCCTGTCGCGCACGCCTCCTCGAGGGCACGATCCGCTATCCAGGAGCCAGGCCTGCGGGCATCACGGTCGAGGAAGAGCGCAGCGGGCACATCCTCTTGTGCCAGGCGCGTGCACAGTCGGATCTCACGGTCGAGGCGCGGCTCATTGCGAGCGTCGCCGACGTCGAAATCAAGACACTTCCCTGCCGGATCGCTGGCCTGAGCGCTCTCGCCCCCGATGTGATGCAGGTGTTGCTGCGCCTGCCCACGGTCGAGCGGCTGCGCTTTCATCCCGGGCAGTACCTCGATGTGCTGCTGCCGGGCGGCAAGCGGCGCAGCTTCTCCATCGCGAGCCCGCCGCACGACAGTGATGTCATCGAGCTGCACGTGCGCCGGGTGAGCGGCGGTGGCTTCACCGAGCGCCTGTTCGGCGCGGGCGGCACCGGCGAGTCGCCACTGGCCGTCGGATCGCTGCTGCGCATCGAGGGGCCGATCGGACAGTTCAGCTATCGTGCAGGGCGGGCTCCCATGCTCATGGTCGCCGGAGGTACGGGCTTTGCGCCGCTGAAGTCGATACTGCGCCACGTGCTCGAGACGGGCGTCGAGCGCGAGATACATTTCTATTGGGGTGCGCGCCATGCCCACGACCTGTACGAGCAGCCACGCATGCTCGAGTGGCTACAACGTCATCCGCAGCTTTCCTTTACCGCAGTGTTGTCCGAAGCGACCACGACCGAGGCTGCGCATGCCCGGGCAGGCCTGGTGCACGAGGCAGTGCTCGCCGACCACCGGGATTTGAGCGGCTTCGAGGTGTACGCGGCTGGACCGCCGGCGATGATCGAGGCGATGCGCGCGGCGTTCCCGACCCATGGACTGCCCGCGGAGCGGTTGTACTTCGACTCGTTCGATTACGCGCCAGACTCGAGACGCTAGCCGGGTGCCTGCGGAACCTCACCGCATGCCGCTGAACATCTCCACATAGTCCTCGATCGAGGCCTGGATCACCTGCGCGGCGTCCTGGAAGCCGTAGCGGCCGGCGATACTGATCCCGGCTGGCTCTCCGGGAACGAGCTTATAGGTGGAGAAGTAGTGCTCGAGACGCTCGAGCAGTGCCGGCGGCAGCTCGATGAGCTCCTGTGCCTCCCCCCAGATGTAATCGCCCTCGAGTACCGCGATGATCTTGTCGTCGGCCTCGCCGCGGTCGAGGACTTTCAGTCCGCCGACCACACGCGCGCGCAGCAGCACCTCGGAGTGATTGATGGGACGCTCGCTGATCACGCAGATATCGAGCGGATCACCGTCACCGCGCTCGCAGCCTGGCGCGAGCCGCCGCACCCGCTCGCCGCAGTAGGTCTGCGGGATGAAACCGTACAGCGCCGGCGGCTGCGAGGATGTGCGTTGCGGCCGATCGACCTGCAGATAGCCGGAAGCCTTGTCCACCTCGTACTTCATGAGATCGAACGGAGTGATCTCGATGTAGGCATTGACGATGCGCGGCACGCCCGGCCCGGGGTTGAGGCCGTGCCACGGATGCGGCCGCCAGCGCGAGTACGAACCTGAGTCCGGCACCCTGCGGATTGTAGCGTCCGACTGCTATCCTTACGACGCCGTCAGACCGAGGCACACCGGACCCGTCAGGTTCACGAGGCGCGTCGCATGACCTACGCGGCGATCACCGGCTGGGGCAAGTGCCTCCCACCGGCGGTGCTCAGCAACCACGATCTGTCCACGATGCTCGACACGAGCGATGAGTGGATCGTCAGCCGCACCGGGATACGCGAGCGGCGCATCTCGCACGTCGGACTCGAAGAGCTCGCCTACATCGCGGCGGCGCGCGCACTCGCCGCCGCGGGGCTGGCCGGGAGCGAGATCGAGCTGGTCGTGTTCGGCAGCTGCAGCTACGACGACCAGGTGCCCAACCAGGCCTCGGGCGTGCAGCTGCGTATCGGTGCGCACTCCGCCGCGGCCCTGGACATCAATACCGCGTGCACGAGTTTCCTCTACGGGCTCTCGACCGCGACTGCATTGATCCGCACCGGCGTGGTGCGCAGCGCACTGGTGATCGGTGCCGAGCTGATCTCGCCGTTCATGGATTGGAGCAACCGCGACGTCGCCGTACTCTTCGGCGACGGTGCTGCCGCGGTGGTGCTGCAGGCGGCGGACGAAGAGCAGGGCTTACTCGCGGAGAAACTCGGCTGCTACGCGGACTCGCGCGAGACGCTGCGCGTGCAGGGCATGGGCGGCCGCTATGCGAACCACGGAGTCCTGTACGGCATCACCCGCTGGCAGTTCGAGGGACAGGAGATCTTCAAGCGTGCGGTCCAGGGCATGGCAGGGGCCTGCGAGGAGGCGCTCGCCCGCGCGGGACGGAGCGCCTCCGAGGTCGACCTGGTCGTGCCTCACCAGGCCAACCTGCGCATCATCGAGGCAGTCGCGCGGCGCGCACGCCTGCCGATGGAGCGTGTGTACGTGAATGTCCAGCGTTACGGCAACATGTCCGCGGCTACGGTGCCGGTTGCCCTGTGCGAAGCGCTCGAGGAGGGCCGGGTGCGGCCGGGGGCACTGCTACTCATGCCGGGCTTCGGCGGCGGGTTGAGCTACTGCGCGCACCTCGTGAGGTGGGGACGGCGCACCGTGCCCGTTGCCTCGAGTGCGGCGCAGCTACCGCCAAACGATCGCACTGCCCTCAGGCTCATCCGCGAATGCCACGAACGCAAGACCCGCCCGATTAATCTCGTCCCGGGTGAACCCTTCGCGCACCTCGGGTGAGTGTTGGGGTCAGCGCTTGGCGCTCTTCGCAGCCCCGCGCTTCGTCTTGCCGGGGTCCTTGGGACGTGACTTGCCGAAAGAACCCCGATAGATCTTGCCGCGGCGCGTTCTCTGATCGCCCTTACCCATGAGACCCTCTTCCGATGTTTTCCACGCAAAAGGCCGGCGGCCGCTGCCGAAAGAGCAGCGGCGGTGCCGGCCTCAGGCGGCGGTGGGAGACCTTACCAGCGCTTCGGGGCGCCGCCGCCGCGGTTGCCGCCGCCGGTGCGCTCCTGAGCCTCGTTGACGCGCAGCGGACGGCCGCCGAGCTCCTTGCCATTCAGATTCTGGATAGCCCGTGAGGCGTCGGCGCGCGACATCTCGACGAAGCCGAAGCCGCGCGGCCGGCCGGTGTCGCGATCGGTGATGATGCTCACCGACTCGACCGTGCCGTGCTGCGCGAACAGCTCACGAAGCTCAGCGTCGGTAGCGGAAAAGGGCAGGTTGCCCACGTAGATTCTCGTCATGCAATCAAACTCCTGAAACGAACGGTATCAGCAGGAGCGCATGCCGAAAATCACGGATCGCTTCGGCGCACACACTGCCACCTGGTCGAGAACGATTCGGCTTTTCAGACTCGGAAGCCAACTCGCGGTCTAAGGTGCGGGCGGCAGGCGGCAGGAAAGGGAAAGGTCACGAACCGGCGCGGACGATACCGCATGCGACAGGCGTGGCACAAGCGGTCGAGGGGGCTTTGGCGGTCTCGACCGTCGCCGGCCGCGCGGCGGTCGTGCCGTCGGGCGTCTCACAGGCGCGGTCGAGGCACACCGTCAGCAGCGCCACGCCCAGCCCTGCGGCGACTGCCCGGAACGGCCGGCTGAAGATGAACATCGCTTCTCCCTCCGCATCGCGGGGCCGCAACCGCGGCCCGACAGTGGAGACTCTAGTACGGCCAGTTAGCGAGAAAAACTGGCTAATCGTGAAATCATTGTTCTGCTATGGCATACAATCTTGCCATGGACCAGCTCGCCTGCATGCGCAGCTTCGTGCGCGTCGCGGATCTGCACTCCTTCACACAGGCGGCCGACGCACTCGGGCTCTCGCGCGCGGTGGTGAGCACACACGTCGCCGAGCTCGAGAGGCACCTGCGGTGCCAGCTGCTCCAGCGCACCACCCGCCGCGTCGGGCTTACCGCCGACGGTGCCGAGTACCTCGCACGCTGTCAGCGCATCCTGGCCGAGCTCGAGGCGGCGGATGAGGCGGTACGCCGCACACGACTCGCGCCGCAGGGCCGGCTGCGGGTCGATGTGCCGGTGGAGTTTGGCCGCGCGCTGCTCATTCCGGCGCTGCCCCAGTTCACTTCCCGCTACCCCGACCTGCAGCTCGAGGTGCAGTTCAACGACCGCGTGGTCGATCTCATCCGCGAGGAGATCGATCTCGTGGTGCGGGTCGGCGCGGTCCGCGAGCCGCACCTCATCGCGCGGCGCGTGGTGGCCACGCGGCTGCTCACCTGCGCCTCCCCGGAGTATCTGCGGACGCACGGCGCACCCGCGGTGCCAGAGGACCTGCGCCGCCACAAGCTCGTGGGCTACCTCCCCACCGGCACCCGCCGGGCGCACCGCTGGCTGTTTCAGCGGGGAGCGCAGCGCATGCGGCTCGGGCTGCCGTTCAATATTGCTTTCAACTCCGCCGAGGCGGAGATTCGCGCTGCGATCCGCGGCGCCGGAGTGGTGCAGGCGATGGACCTGATCGTTGCCGAGGCACTTGCCCTCGGCCGCCTGCAGGTGGTGCTGCCGGAGTGGTCGGCACCCGGCAAGCCCATCTCGGTGGTCTGCCGTGCGGGGCTGCGCGACTCGCCGAAGATCCGGGTGTTCGCGGATTTCGCCGCCGAGCTGCTGCGGCGCTACCGCCAGCGCGTCGATGCGCTGCTCGAGTCACCGGGATGAGTGCGAGCGGCCTGCCAGCTGATCGAGGGCGCGGATCTGGCGCACGGTGGAGTCGGAGTCCGGGAGCACTTGGTTGGCCTGGCGCACGAAGCCCGGCACCTGTGCTGGATCGAGCGGTGGGCTGATCAGATAGCCCTGCGCGAAGTCGCAGCCAAGGCGCCGCAGCAGGTTCCATGCGGCGGCCTCCTCCACCCCCTCCGCCACGACCTTCAGTCCCATGCTGTGTCCGAGCTCGATGGTCGAGGTCACGATGGTGACCGCGCCCGGATCCGCGGGCGACATGAAGGAGCGATCGATCTTCAGCTCATCCACCGGCAGCACCGACAGCTGCGACAGCGAGGAGTGCCCGGTGCCGAAATCATCGATCGCGAAGCGTAAGCCCGCGACCCGCAGCCACTGCATGTTACGCACCGCGACCTGCGGGTCGCGCATCACCGCGCTCTCGGTGATCTCGAGCAGCAGCGCGGTGGAATCGACCTGGTGGCGGCGCAGCAGCCGCAGGATCTCGTCACTCAGGTCCGGATCGAGAATGTCGGGCGCCGAGAGATTCACCGCGAGATCGAGCTCGAGGCCCTGCCGCCGCCACTCGCCCATCTGGCGGATCGCCGCGCCCAGCACCCAGTTGGTGAGCTGACGCGAGCCGCCGGTGCTCTCGGCGAGCGGCACGAACTCCGCGGGTGAGACTGCGCCGAGCTCGGGGTGTGTCCAGCGCACCAGCGCCTCCAGGCTCCTGACCGAGCGGCTCGCCATGGCGACCTTCGGTTGGTACACGAGGCTCAGCTGGTCTTCATCGATCGCGCGGCGCAGGTCGGTGACGAGTGCCAGGCGGCGGCGATGCTCCTGATCCTGCCCCACCCGGTAAAGCGCCACTCGCGTGCGTGTCTCGTCGGCATCCTCCAGAGCAACCTGCACCCGCTGCAGCAGCTCATCGGCACTCTCGCCGTGGACCGGGAACAGGCACACGCCGCAGGCGAGGCGCAGATCGAGACTGACACCGGCGAGATGAAAGCCGCCGCGAATTACCGCGGCGAGCTGTCCGGCGTACAACTGCGCACGCTCGGCGGTGCAGCCCGGTGCGATCACGAAGAACTGCATCTCGCCGAGGCGCGCCACGGTGTCTGCGGCGGCGACGTTCTGCTGCAGCCGCCGCCCGGCTTCGCGCAGCACCTCATCGCCCACAGCCAGGCCGAGCGAGGCATTGATGTCGGGCAGATTGCGCAGCTCGATGAGTATCAGCGCGGCGCCCGGCTCACGAGCGCCATCGCGGATCAGGCTCTCGAGTGTGCGCATGGCGAGCGCCCGGTTCGGCAACGCGGTGAGCGGATCGTGGTAAGCGTGATAAGTGATGTCGGCTTCGCGCGCCGCGATGTTGCTCTGCATGGCGTTGAAGGTGGCTGCGAGGCTGCGGAATTCCTCGCCCCCGGCTACATCGACCGCGGTCTCGTATTGCCCGCGCTCGATGCGCCGCGCGGCGCGCACCAGCTCGCCGATGGGGCGCGTGGCACTGCGGCCGAGCACGGCACCGATCATCGCGGCCAACAGCAGGGCGACGCCGTCGATCAGCAGCATGGCATTGCGCTGCTCGCGGTACGGCGCCAGCACGTCCCGCAACGGCTCGAGGAGGATCACATCGACCGAGTCGCCACGCACCTGCAGCCGACGGGCGAAACTCAGGTAGTCAACCCCGCCGACCCGGCTGACGTGCGCCGCGCCGCTCGCTGCCGTGAATGCCGCGGCCGCGCTGCCCGCCGCCGCATCCGGCAGCGGCAGGGTTGCGGCGATGCGCGTCTGCGCATCCGCACCGTGCGTGACGATGGCGACCTCCGAGCCCTCCGAGCCCACCAGATCGCGAATGCGCTTGGCGAGCGCGTCGTCGGCCATGAAGCCCATGGCCACCCAGGCGATGGTCTCGGGCGCGCGCACCGGCGCGAGGAAGAACTGGTAGGAGTGAGCACCGAACACGCGGAAGTTGGGCTGCTCGGGCATGCCCGCCGCGTCCGCGAGCAGCCCGGCGAGCGAGCCGCCGGCATCATCACTGGCGGCGGCGGTCGAGGCGAGCACGTGACCGTGGGTATCGAGCACCAGCACGAGGTCGGCACCGATACGCTGCGCGTGGTTGTCAGCGGCCGACTTGATCGTCGCGGCGTGCCCCCCCGCCACGGCCTCGCGAAAGCCAAAGTCCGCGGCCAGCAACCTCACGCCATTCGCCAGCTGCGCGGCGCGAAAGCCGATCAGGTTCTCGGCCAGCGTGGCTCCCGAGCGCAGCTGCGCTGCGGCGCGCGCCTCGACCGTCCGCCGGGTGCTGAGCAGCACTGCGGCAAGCGTCACAGTTTGAGTGACGATCACCAGGCCGATGATCAGCACGAGAAGCCGGTTGCGGAAACTGCCCATGAATGCCGCTCGAATAGGCCGTACATCGTACGAGCCCGACAGGGATTACCGCGAGGATTCGAGTGCGGGAATGAGACCTCCGGCACGAGCGCATTGCAGCCGATCGCCCCGCGGCCTGTCCCGGACGCTGCTTGCGCTGCTTACCCTGCTGTGCGCAGTGCGCCCGGCCTGCCCTGCCACGCTGATCGTCCGCGTGCAGACCCCCGATGGCCACGCGCTGCCTGGCGCGGTGGTCACCATACGGCCGCTCGAGGGTGCCGAGCGGCACGCCGCGCCGGTGCATGCGCTGATGGACCAGGTGAACCGCAGTTTCGCGCCGGACCTGCTGGTCATCCCGGTGGGCTCGAGCGTGGAGTTTCCCAACAGCGATTCGGTCAGCCACCAGATCTACTCCTTCTCGCCGGCCAAGCGTTTTCAGCTGCCGCTCTATCGCGGCAAACCCTACCCGCCTACGCACTTCGATCAGCCGGGCGTGGTGACACTCGGCTGCAACATCCACGACGAGATGCTCGCGTACTTGTTGGTGACGGACGCGCCCTGGTATGGGCGCACCAACGAGGCAGGCAGCTGGTCGGCGGAGGTGCCGCACGGTCGTTACCGCGTGGAGCTATGGCACCCGCGGCTGCGAGACAACGAGGCGGATCTCGGGCGTGAGCTGACAGTGGCCGACGCCGACCGCGCGGAGCTGACGCTGCGCCTGTCACGGCCGCTGCAGCCGGCGCCGCTCACCAACCGGCCGCATTCCTGGGATTACTGAGGCTCCATCCATGGCGCGTTGTCTGCACCGATCGACATTGCTGCTACTGCTCCTCGCCTCGAGCGCCATCAGCCGCGCCACGGACTGGGAGCTCAGTCTCGATACGCGGCTCGTGAGTTCGGATGCGTATCCATCCTTCATGGACGGCGGGCTCGGCACGGTGCGCTTCGGCAGCGACGATTCCGGGATCAAGCTCGGGCGCGCGCGCCTTGCCGTGACGCAGCCGCTCGGGCAGCTGTTCAGTGCGCACCTCGATGCTTCGGTGTTCGATGACAAGGACCGCAGTGCGCTCGGGGTCACCGAGGCGTATCTGCTGTTCCGGCCCTATCCGCGCGCGGGCTATCGCCTGCGGATGAAGGCCGGCGGGTTCTATCCGCCGGTGTCACTCGAGAACCGCTCATCCGGTTGGGAGTCGCCGTACACTCTCAGCTACTCCGCGATCAACAGCTGGCTCGCAGTCGAGGTGCGCACGCTCGGAGTGGAAGGCACGCTCGACTGGCTCGGCACCCGCACCGGGCACGCCTTCGACCTCGGAATCACCGGCGGGGTGTTCGGGTGGAACGACCGTGCCGGGGTCATGATCGCCAGCAACGGCTTCGTGCTCACCGATCGGCAGACGCCGCTTTTCGGGCGCCTCGGCCAGCCCGGTGTCCAGCCACTGAATGGCGCCGAGCCCTTCATGGAGATCGATCACCGTGCGGGCGCCTACCTTGGGCTCGAGGCACGCTACCTCGATCGTGCCGTGCTGCGGGTGCTGCGCTACGACAACCGTGGCGACCCGTCCGCGCCCGACACGGTATCGCAAGTGCTCGCCTGGCAGACGCGCTTCACCAGCGCGGGGCTGCGTATCGAGGCGGAGCACGGCTGGACGGCGATCGTGCAATGGCTCGGGGGCGACACCACGATCGCCCCGCCGTCGCTGACCCTCAACTGGCCTTTCCAGTCGACCTTCGGGTTGCTGTCGAAGCGCATCGGCCGCAGCACACTCAGCGCACGGTACGACCGCTTTGCCGTGCAGACCAATGCCCCCGGGGTCTACGGCGCACAGGATGGGCATGCATGGACGGCGGCGTACATATTCGAGGCCGATGCGCACTGGCGCTTTACGCTCGAGTGGCTGCGTGTCACGAGCAGCTCGGAGAACCGCGAGGAGCAGGGTGGACCGCCGCTCGCCAACGAGACACAGTGGCAGCTGGCGATCCGCTATGCGCTCGGATCGGCGATCCGTTGAGGCCGCCGCTCGCCGCCTTCAGCGGTAGCGCGCCAGCACCTTCTCCAACCCCTTCGAGCCCGGCGACAACACTTCGTACGGCAGGGCGTTGAGCGGCGTATCGGGCGTGCCGTTCAGCTGGTGGAACTCGTTCTGCGGCGGCTCGACGTACAGTAGCCCGGTGAGGTACTCGCCCGCCTTGATGCGCTCCTGGATCTGCGTGGCGGCGAGAGTGCGGTTGGTCGGGTCGTAGGCGGAATCGAGCTTGCGCAGCACGATGCGGCTGCCATCGTGCAGCACCACCGGCAACGCCTCGCCCTCCTTGTAGTCCGCGGTGATCTCACGCTCGAGCGGGATGAAGTCCGCGTGCACCGCCGGCTCATAGTGCTCGCGCGTGTAGGCGTAGCTCTTGGTCGAGCCCTCGTGGTCGTTGAAAGTGACGCAGGGCGAGAGCACGTCGATGAGCGCGAAGCCCTCGTGCTTGAGGCCCGCCTGGATGAGGGGCACGAGCTGCTGCTTGTCACCGGAGAAGCTGCGGGCCACGAACGAGGCGCCGAGTGTCATGGCCAGCAGCACCGGGTCGATCGGCGGCTGGAAGTTGGTCTCGCCCTTCTTCGCCTTGGTACCGAGGTCCGCCGAAGCCGAGAACTGACCCTTGGTGAGCCCGTACACGCCGTTGTTCTCGATGATGTACAGCATGTTGAGATTGCGGCGGATCGCGTGGCAGAACTGTCCGAGACCGATCGAGAGCGTATCGCCATCTCCAGAGACGCCGATGTAGGCGAGGTTGCGGTTGGCGGCGTTGGCACCCATGGCGATCGCGGGCATGCGCCCGTGCACGGAGTTGAAGCCGTGGCCGCCGCTCACGAAATAGGCAGTGGTCTTCGATGAGCAGCCGATGCCCGACAGCTTGACCAGGTTCTGCGGCTCGAGTCCGATCCCCCAGCTCGCCTCGACGATGGCGGCGGTGATCGAGTCGTGCCCGCAGCCGGCACAGAGTGTCGACAGCGCGCCCTCATAGTCGCGCCGGGTGAGACCGAGCGCGTTCTTCGGCAGTGAAGGATGGGCAACTTTGGGCTTGGCGATGAAGGTCATATCGGCTCTCGTGTATCTCAGCCATGCACGGCGCCGCGGGCGGCAGCGGACTTACCCGGCTGCAGCTCGGCGAGCACCCCTTCGACGATGAAGTGTGATGAGATCGGCAGGCCGTTGTAGTGCAGCAGTGAGCGCAGCTTCTGCTTGTCCACCGCCGTCTCGAGGGTGAGCAGCGCGCGCAGCTGCGCATCGCGGTTCTGCTCCACGACGAACAGCAGCTGGTGCGCCGCAAGGAACTTCTCCACGTCCTCGCTGAAGGGAAAGGCGCGCACGCGCAGGTAGTCGAGCGCGATGCCGCGCTGCTTCAGCACATCGAGCGCCTCGCGGATCGCGCCGTCGCAGCTGCCCACTGACACCACGCCGAACGGCGAGTTGGCGGTGGCGTCGATCGCCGCGCGCGGCACCAGGCGCCGCGCAGTGGCCCACTTCTTCACCAGCCGATCGAGCACCACCTGGTAGTCGGCCGCGTCCTCGGTGTAGGCGCCATACTGGGTATGGCCGGAGCCACGCGTGAAGTACGCCGCCTTCGGGTGCACCCCCGGCAGCGTGCGATAGCCAATACCATCCCCGTCCTTATCCAGGAAGCGGTAGAACTTCTCGAGCTTCAGCACCTCCTCCCTGCCGAGCATCTTGCCGCGATCGGGCCGGTAGTTGTCGTCCCATTTCAGGTCGCGGCACATCCAGTCGTTCATACCGATATCGAGATCCGACAGGACCAGCACCGGGGTCTGCAGCCGCTCGGCGAGGTCGAAGGCCTGCGCCGCCATGTAAAAGCACTCTTCCGGGTTCGCCGGGTACAGGCAGACATGCCGCGTGTCACCGTGCGAGGCGTAGGCGCAAAGCAGCAGGTCACCCTGCTGGGTGCGGGTCGGCATACCGGTGGAAGGACCGACGCGCTGGATGTCGAAGATCACCACCGGCACCTCGGCGTAGTAGGCGAGCCCGAGGAACTCGTTCATGAGCGAGATGCCCGGTCCCGAGGTCGCGGTGAAGGCGCGTGCGCCATTCCACATGGCACCGATCGCCATGCCGACCGCCGCCAGCTCATCCTCCGCCTGGATGAAAGCGAAATTGCGCCGGCCGCTCTGCGGATCGATGCGCATGCGGTCGGCGAACATCTTGAAAGCATCCATGAGCGAGGTCGAGGGCGTGATCGGGTACCAGGCCGCCACCGTGGCGCCGGCGAACACGCACCCGAGCGCCGCCGCGGTGTTGCCATCGATCATGATGTGGCCGGCGGTGTGCGCCATCTTCGTGACGTGCAGCGGCAGCGGACACGGAAAGCTCGCGCGCGCGTAGTCGTAGCCGAGCTGAATGGCCTTCATGTTGCTCTCGACCAGCTGCGGCTTCCTGGCGTAGGTCTCGCCGAGCAGCGCGCGGATCTGCGCAAGGTCCAGATCGAGCAGCGCAGCCAGCACGCCGGCGTAGCAGATATTCTTCATCAGGATGCGGGTGCGCACGCCGTCGAAGTTCTCGTTGCACAGGCGCGCCAGGGGCACACCGAGCACGGTGATGTCCTCGCGCTTCAGCAGCGCGGGCCGGGGCCAGGTGGAGTCGTAGATGAGATAGCCGCCCGGCTCGACCTCCTTGACGTCACGCGCGTAGGTCTCCGCGTTCATGGCCACCATGATGTCGACCTGGCCGGAGCGCGCGGCATAGCCCTGCTGGGTGACGCGGATCTCGTACCAGGTCGGCAATCCCTGGATGTTGGAGGGAAAGTAGTTCTTGCCCACCACCGGAATGCCGCTGCGGAATATCGACTTCATCAACAGGGAATTGGCGCTCGCCGAGCCGGTGCCGTTCACCGTGGCGATCTTGAGCGTGAAGTCGTTGACGCGCGTCAGGTCTGCTTTCGACATGGTGAGCTTCGCCCTCGGATTTCGCTGCTGGCTTCGGTGGCTATCGAGTGTGGTACGGAGTGAGGCTCAGGCAATCTTCGGCTGGCGCGCCTCGAGTGTGTCTGCCTCATCATCGGCGTGCGGCCAGTGCAGCTCGGATTTCTGCATGTCCCACGCTGCGGTCGGGCAGCGCTCGGCGCACAGCCCGCAGTGCACGCACAGGTCCTCGTCCTTCACCATTACCCGCCCGGTCTGCGGCAGTCCGGCCGACACGTACAGCGGCTGGCTCAGGTTCTTCGCCGGCGCCTTCAGGCGCGCGCGCAGCTCCGCCTCCTCGCCGTTGTGCGTGATGGTGAGACAGTCGACCGGGCAGATGTCGATGCAGGCGTCGCACTCGATGCAGAGCCTGGCAGCGAACACCGTCTGCATGTCGCAGTTGAGGCAGCGTTGCACCTCCTGCTCCACCTGCTCCGCGGTGAACCCGAGCTCGACCTCGATGTTGAGCTTCTTGAAACGCTCCTTGAGCGAGACGTGCGGCATGAGCCGGCGCTCCACCGGGGTGTAGTCGTTGGCGTACGACCACTCGTGCATGCCCATCTTGCGGCTCTGCAGATTCATGCCGGGCGGCAGTCGCTCATGCACCGACTCACCCTGGCAGTAGCGATGCATGGAGATCGCCGCCTGGTGGCCGTGCTCGACCGCCCAGATGATGTTCTTCGGACCGAATGCGGCATCGCCGCCGAAGAACACCGCAGGCCGGGTCGACTGAAAAGTGGTCGCATCGACCACCGGTACGTCCCACTTGCCGAACTCGATGCCGATATCGCGCTCGACCCAGGGGAAGGCGTTCTCCTGGCCGATAGCGAGGATCACATCATCAGCCGGCAGGAACTCTTCCCCGGCGATGCGCTCGGCGGTGATGTTGCCGCGCGCATCGAGCTCGTATTCCATCTTGTCGAAGCGCATGCCCGTCAGCCGGCCGTTCTCGATGACGAACGCCTTGGGGGAGCGGTTCACGATGATCTGCACGCTCTCCTCTTCGGCATCTTCGAGCTCCCACTCCGAAGCCTTGAAGAAGCCGCGCGGCTTGCGCGCCATGACCTTGACGCTGTCGGCGCCGAGCCTGAGGCTGGTGCGGCAGCAGTCCATGGCGGTATTGCCCACCCCGATGATGAGCACCCGCTTGCCGACCCGGTCGATGTGCCCGAAGGCGACCGACTCGAGCCAGGCAATGCCGATATGGATATTGGCGGCGCCTTCTTCGCGTCCAGGCAGCTTGAGCTCCTTGCCCTGCGGCGCCCCGGAACCGACGAACACTGCATCGAAGCCGCCCCCGGCCAGGAGCTCGCGCATGCTGTGCACGGGTGTGCCGAGCCTGAGGTCGACGCCCAGGTCGACGATCATGGCGATCTCCTCGTTCAGCACCGTGGCCGGGAGGCGGAAGGAAGGGATGTTGGTGCGCATCAGGCCGCCGGGCTCACCGTACTGCTCGAAGATGGTCACTTCGTAACCGAGCGGCAGCAGGTCGTTCGCCACCGTGAGCGAAGCGCAGCCGGCACCTATGCAGGCGATGCGCTTACCATTCTTCAGGCGTGGGATCTTCGGCAGCCGCCCGCTCACATCCTCGCGATGGTCGGCCGCGACGCGCTTGAGGCGGCAGATCGCCACGGGCTTCGCCTCGATGCGCCCCCGGCGGCATGCCGGCTCGCAGGGCCGATCGCACACGCGCCCGAGAATGCCCGGAAACACATTGGAGTGCCGGTTCACCATGTAGGCATCGGTGAAACGGCCCTGTGCGATCAATCGGATGTATTCGGGGACATCGGTGTGAGCCGGGCAGGCCCACTGGCAATCCACAACTCTATGGTAATAGTCCGGATGGGAGGTATCGGTCGGTTCCATTCAGTGCTCGGGCTTCAAGCCCCTCGAGCCCTCGGGCAGTAAAAGGGATGGTGAGTATAGGGTCGCACGGCGGATTGTCATCGGCGTTAATGCGCGGAAATGCCGTTCCGCGTATCGCTGACGGGCCCAGTATAGTGCGCTGCAGCAATTCTGCCGTCCAGTCGGGGCCTATACTGCCCCGACCTTATGTCCGAGCCGCTAGCTACTGAACTGCGCCTGCGGCGCGCCTCGCGAGTGCTCGAGGTCAGCTTCAGCGACGGCAGCCGCTTCGAGCTGCCCTTCGAATACCTGCGCGTGCACTCGCCCTCTGCCGAGGTCAAGGGCCACGGCCCCGGCCAGGAGGTGCTGGTCCTCGGCAAGGAGAAGGTCGGCATCACGACCATCGAGCCCGTCGGGCAGTACGCGGTCAAGCTGGTGTTCGATGACGGGCACGACACCGGGCTCTACACCTGGAAGTACCTGCACGAGCTCGGCCGTGAGCGTGCGCAGAAGTGGGCGAGTTATCTCGCACGCAAAGCTCAGGCGCAACGCGGGCCCTGAGCTCCCGCAGCGCATGCGGCCTCTGGCGCTCGCCGCGTCACGAAGGCGAGTGCCATGCACCAAGCTCTCCGGTGCACGCGGCAAACGCTCGCGACGCTGTGTGCGAACACCGCACGAAATGTACGCCCGCGAAAAAAAGCTTCGCCGAGCCCAAAAAGCAAAACGGGCCGGACATCACTGTCCGGCCCGCTTCGCCATGCAAGACCCCCGTAACGGCCGGGATTCTGCGCGTGACCGCAGATAAAAATCAACAGTGATCGCAGCGGCTCAGCAGGTGCGATCGTCTAGAATGTGTCTGACCTCACATAGCCTGACGATCCTCTCGACGATGGCCATGGCAGAGCAGCGTCCCACCACGGATTTCGGCTTCGAACGCGTGCCTCTCGCCGAGAAGGCGCGCCGCGTCCGCGAGGTGTTCGACTCGGTCGCCGAGCACTATGACCTGATGAACGACCTGATGTCGGCGGGCGCACACCGGCTGTGGAAGCGCTTTACGCTCGCACTGGCGAACCTGCGCCCCGGACAGCGCGCCCTCGATGTCGCCGCCGGCAGCGGAGATCTCGCTGCAGGGTTGGCGCGACAGGTCGGCGCGCGCGGCCTGGTCGTGCTGAGCGACGTGAACGCCGCGATGCTGGCGCGCGGGCGCGATCGCCTCATCGATGAGGGTATCGCCGGCAACGTGGTCTTCGTGCAGGCGGACGCGCAGCGATTGCCATTCGCCGACGGCAGCTTCGATTGCATCACCATCGGTTTCGGGCTGCGCAACGTCACCGACAAGCCCGCCGCGCTCAGCGCCATGCGCCGCGCGCTCAAGCCGGGTGGCCAGCTGCTGGTGCTCGAGTTCTCGCACCCGCGCCTGCCGGGGCTCAAGCCCCTCTACGATGCCTACTCCTTTCGTGTCCTGCCCTGGCTGGGCCGCATGGTGGCGCGCGATGAAGCCAGCTATCGCTACCTCGCCGAGTCGATCCGCATGCATCCTGACGCGGACGCCTTGTTGAAGATGCTGCAGGAGGCGGGGCTCGTGGGCTGCCGCTACCACTCCCTCGCCGGTGGGATCGTGGCCGTGCACCGCGGTTACCGCGCATGAGCTCCGGGCGCATGGCGTGCTGACCGCAACCCTCGAGAACCTGCTGAACCGCGGCCTGCCACGCTCGCCGCGTGCACGGCAGCTGTGTGCGGTGCTGACCGGCCGCAGCGTGGCCATCGTCGTGCCGGATATCGCCCGGCTGCGCGTGAGCTCGACCGGCGATACCCTCGCGGTGACGCTCGATGACGCGCCGACCGAGGCCACGATACGCGGCGGACTTCTGAGCCTGCTCGCGCTCAGCGGCGACTCCGCCCAGAAAGTGCTGCAGCGTGGTGAAGTCAGCATTTCCGGTGACAGCGAAGTCGCGGAGCGTTTCCGCGAGCTCGTGCAGCTGCTGCGGCCGGATCCCGAGGAGGAGCTCGCGCTGCTGATCGGTGATATCCCGGCGCACCAGCTCGGACGGCTCGCGCGGCTCGGTGCCTCCTTCAGCGTACGCGCGGCGGACACCACCCTGCGGAATCTTGCCGAGTACTGGGCGCACGAGCGCGGCGATCTCGTCTCGCGCAACGAAGGCGAGCAGTTCCTGCGCGGTGTCGATGCGCTGCGCGAGGATGCGGATCGACTGCAGGCGCGCCTCGACCTGCTGGCGCAGCGACGCGGCGACTCGTGAGGCGGAGCCTGCGGCCGTGAAGCCGCGCGTCCTGCTGCGGCTGCTCGAGATCCAGCGGGTACTGCTGCGGCACCGCCTGGACGATTACGTGCGCGCGACGCACCTGTACCGCCCGCTTCGCTTCCTGTTCTTTCTCTCGCCGCTCGTGTGGTTCGAGCGCCGCCGCCAGGTGAGCCGTGGCGCTCGCCTGCGTCTCGCGCTGGAGGAGCTCGGTCCGATCTTCGTCAAGTTCGGTCAGGCAGTCTCCACGCGGCGCGATCTGCTGCCGGCCGATATCGCCGATGAGCTGGCGATGCTGCAGGACCGGGTGCCTCCGTTTCCCGGGCCGGTGGCGCGCGCGCTCATCGAGCAGGCCTACGGCCGGCCGTTGGCGGAGGTGTTCGAGAGCTTCGATGAGACGCCACTCGCGGCAGCGTCCATCGCGCAGGTGCACGCCGCGCGCCTGCCCGGCGGGCAGGAAGTGGTGGTGAAGGTGCTGCGGCCGGAAATGCGCGCGATGATCGAGCGCGATCTGGCGGTGTTGTACGCGCTCGCCGATCTCGCGCAGCGCTACTCCCGCGAGGCCCGGCGGCTGCGGCCGCGGGAGATCGTGGACGAGTACCAGAAGACGGTGCTCGATGAGCTCGACCTGATGCGCGAAGCGGCCAATGCTTCGCAGCTCAAGCGCAACTTCGCCGGCTCGGAGCTGCTGTACGTGCCGGAAGTCTATTGGGACTACTGCCGTAACGATGTCATGGTGATGGAGCGCATCCACGGCGTGCCGATCAGCGACCTGCAGCGTCTCAAGGCAGCCGGCACCAACATCCGGCGGCTCGCCGAGAATGGCGTGCGTATCTTCTTCACGCAGGTATTCCGCCACAACTTCTTCCACGCCGACATGCATCCCGGGAACATTTTCGTACTGGTCGACGACCCGCAGCGGCCGCGCTATGCGGCGGTGGACTTCGGCATCGTCGGCACGCTCGATCCGCGCGATCAGCACTACCTGGCCGAGAACTTCATGGCGGTATTCGAGCGCAACTACCGGCGTGTGGCGCAGCTGCACCTGGAATCGGGCTGGGTGCCGCGTGCGACGCGCATCGACGAGATGGAATCGGCGGTGCGGACGGTTTGCGAGCCAATCTTCGACCGCCCGCTCAAGGACATCTCCTTCGGCCGCATACTGCTGCGGCTGTTCGAGATCTCGCGCCGTTTCAACATGCAGATCCAGCCACAGCTCATGCTGCTGCAGAAGACCCTGCTGAACGTCGAAGGGCTGGGGCGCGACCTGTACCCGGATCTGGACGTATGGGCGACAGCCACCCCGATCCTGCGCGAATGGATGCGCGAGCGCACCAGCGTGCTGGCTCTCGGGCGCGAGCTGCGCGCGCGCATGCCGGGGCTCATCGAAGCCGCACGCGGTCTGCCGGAGCTCCTCGGCAGGCTCGTCGACCGGGAGCTTCCCGGCCTGCGGGTGCCGCCGGCGCGCGCCGAGCGCTTCGAGCTGCGGGCGGAGCTGCGCGCCGAGCTCGCACGCAGCGCACGCCGGCGCGATGCGGTCACAGTCGGTGCGGCGCTGCTGCTCGGCGGGCTGGTGTGGCTCGCCGTGGCGCGCGCTCCGGCCGCAATCGGCTGGACGCTGGTGCTCGCCGGGGCTGCGGTGGTCCTCTACGGGCTGTGGCGCTCCAGTTAAGTGCAACGCTCGCTCACCGAAGGCTCTATACCGGCTGGCCTGTTCCGCTTCGCGCTGCCGATCCTGTTTGCCAACGTTCTGCAGTCGCTCAACGGCTCGGTCAACTCCATCTGGGTGGGCCGATTCCTCGGCGAGGCCGCACTGACCGCGACTTCCAATGCCAACACCGTGATGTTCCTGCTGATCGGCGCCGCGTTCGGCATCGCGATGGCGGCCACCATCCTCATCGGCCAGTGCATCGGCGCCAACAACCTGCGCGAGACCCGGCGGGTGGTCGGCACCAGCGCGACGTTCTTCGCTGCGATCTCCGTCGCCATGGGTATAGCGGGCCTCGTGCTGTGCCGCCCGCTGCTCATCGCCATGAGCACACCGCCGGACTCGCTGCCGCTCGCGGTCGCCTACATGCGCGTGATCTTCCTCGCGCTTCCCTTCCTCTACATGTATGCCTTCGTGATGGCCGTGCTGCGCGGCGCCGGCGATTCCAAGACGCCGTTCTACTTCATGCTGCTGTCGGTGGGCATCGACATCGCGCTCAACCCGGTGTTTATCTTCGGGCTCGGGCCATTGCCGCGGCTCGGCATCGCCGGCTCCGCACTCGCCACCTTCGTCGCGCAGGCGGTGAGCCTCAGCGCACTGATCCGCCATCTCTACCGCCGCCATCACATCCTCTGCCTGCACCGCAGCGAGCTGCACTTTCTGCGGCCGGACCCGGCAGTGATCGGAACCCTGGTGAAGAAAGGCATACCGATGAGTGCGCAGATGCTGGTCCTGTCGCTGAGCGGCGTGCTGATGATCACGCTGGTCAACCGCTTTGGCGTCGACACCACCGCTGCATTCGGTGCGGCACTGCAGATCTGGAATTACATCCAAATGCCGGCGTTCGCCGTGGGGATGGCGGTATCCGCCATGACCGCGCAGAACGTGGGCGCAGGCAAGTGGAATCGGGTGACGGCGATCGCGCGCGTGGGTGTGCTGTACAGCGTGCTGCTCACCGGCTCGGTGGTGCTCGCGATCGAGCTACTCAACACCTGGGTGTTTGCACTTTTCCTGCCGGCTGACTCCAACGCGCTGGCGATTGCGAGTCACATGAACCGCATCGTGACCCCGTCGTTCATCTTCTTCGGTATTTCGCTCACGCTGTTCGGCGTGGTGCGCGCCACCGGCGCAGTCATCGCCCCGCTGATCATCCTGACGATCGCGTTGCTCGTGGTGCGCTTTCCCTTTGCCGAGGCGTTCCTCGGCCGCTACCAGGTCGATGCGGTGTGGTGGAGTTTCCCGGTGTCGTCGCTCCTCGCGGCCGCGCTCGCGGTGCTGTATTACCGCTACGGCGACTGGCGCCACGCGCATATGGCGCTGCCGGCACCCTCCTGAATCAGGTAGCGGCGCTCACTTCGGCGGCAGCTCGCTCACCGTCGCCGCACGCGGCTCGATCCACAGCGCTCGGGCCCGCCCGCACAGCTCGCCCTTGCCGTCGAAGATCGCGGTGCCCGCCTGCAACTTGCGGCCGCTGCCGCCAATGCGCCAGCCCACGAGCGTGCAGGAGGCACCGATGTGCACGCGCCGGTCGACGTGCGCGGTGAATTCCGCGAGCAGCATCATGCGATCATCGGGCGCAACGGCGTAATAGCCCGGGCAGTCGAGCGCAGCCGACATGAACTCGGCCCGCACCTTGCCATCACCGGCATCGAGCGAGGCGTCAGGTACCCAGGGCGCGGCCACGACGCCGCGCTCGGCAATGGGACCGGCGAAGATACGCAAGCCATCTCCCCGTACCCGCTGCGTTCCGCAAACGAAGCAACTCGGAAAGCGGTGATGGCGGAAACCGGCATAGTGGCGCGAGGCCTCCACCGCCTCGAGATAGTCCGGAACCGGTGGCGCAGGCAGCACAAGCACCGCCGGGTGCGCCTCGCCGATCGGCTGCTCACCGTGCAGAACATGCACCCCGCCATCCTCGAGCGGGCTCACGGTCAACTGCGTGTCGAGCGGCGGCGGCTTCAGCAGCCGCACCGTGACGGTGCGCGCGGCGAGCGTCGCGACGAGTCCCGCGAAGTAGCCGCCGTTCGAGGAATCCGGCGGACCACGGAAGCGCGGGGCGACGGTGAGGGTTTGCATGCGCTTCAGGATGGGCGTTCCGCTTGCCACAGGCAAATGTGGCTAACCGATCGCAGTGCCCAAAAAAGAAGGGCGGGTTTTCCCCGCCCTTCCAGCCTTTGGTGAGGCCACTGATGGCTGGTCAGTCGTCTTCGTGTTCACCCGCTGGACACGGGTTGTAGGGCAATGTGCGGTGAAAGTTCTCGTAGATGTATTGCGGCTTAAAATTCGCCGCCGCGTAGAAGTTCGCCAGAATGGGCCCGTACTCGGTCCTGGAGTTTCCGCCGAAGTCGTTCGTGGTCCCGGGAATGAACCGGCCACCCTCCTGCCACAGGCATTTCCCGTGATCCTCGTGCCTGCCGTGATCCTGGCGCGTGCTGAAGATCGGGTAGAAATCCGCACCCACCGGCGGGTTGACGCAGCCTGCCCCCGGATCCGGATCTGAGGGGTTAGACAGGTGCCGCTGGCAAGGTGGGTTCGTGCCGAACTCGATGCGTGGCAAGTCGGTCTCGAAAGCGACGCGGCTGAAATCCTTGTGGTGACCCCTGCGGTCCCTGAACAGCGGACTCGAGAAGATCACCGGCTGCGCATGGAACAGCGCATCGAACAGCGGATTGCGGAATGTGCCCGGCCACACCTTCCGGTATGAGACGCCATCGAAATCGGCATCGCCATCTGCGCAGCCGCCGATCGGAATCAGACCAAACTGGGCGGCGAACGCTGCATCGAAGCAGAAGCCGTCGTCGAGTCCCGCAGGCGGAGGCGGATCGTCCTTGGCAGTCGAGGTGCAGTTGCCGCCCTCCTGATCCACCGAGTTGCAGTACTCGAAGTGCCCGATCTCGTCCGAGTAAGCGATGTTGTAGGTATGTGCCGCATCCGGCACGCGCGTGTGCTCGCTCGATGTGGCATACGTCGAATGAAAATCGTGCGGCAGGTTGTGCGTGGCGAAGTTGCAGTTGGTCCCATTGGGATCCCACTTCACCGAAGCAAAGCCGTTGGCGCCGCTCGCTACCATGAATCCGCTCTCGCCGGTGCTGAGATCCTGGACCGTGATCTTGAGCCCGTGCTCCGTATCCGCGATGGTCACGATCAGCTCATCACCCGGATTCATCATGAGAGTCTTGTCGTTGGTCTGCACGAGCGGCCCGAGTGGGCTGGGCGAGCCCGGCGGGAATGGCACGCCATCGGTCTGGATGAAGGCAAAGTTGACGTATTCGCCAAAAGTGATCGCTTCGCAGGCCGGGTTATTGCCCTGGCCGGTGTTGTCGTTGGTCTGGAAACTGTCGATGTTGAGCGCGGCGGTCCATTGCGTCGCGCTATTACCATTGAGCCAGCCTGGCGGGTAGAACTGCATCTCCATGAATGCCGTGCCCGGATGCCGCCCGATGTAACGCGGACTCCCCGGGTCCGGGCTGTCGTAGATGTTGCTGTCGCTGTCGGGAACACACGGGATGTTGGGGCCTGCGGTCGGCGAGCCTCCCGGGTTGGGTCCACCCTGGTCATCGCACATGGCCATCCCGAACCAGAAGGCCGGGTGCAGCTGAAAATTCCAGGTTCCTCCGCTGCCATCCTGCCTGGGAAGCAGGGGCGGATCCTGCGGCAGTCTCAGCCGGTACACCTGGTTGTAACCCGAGCCGGGCTCATTCGAGTAGAAGAGCACCGCAGGCTCGTCGTGACCAACGTAATACTCCTTGCCGCCAGGATTACTGCGCTGCTCCGCGCAAAGAATCCCGTTCGGCTCGTTGCACTGAAAGAGCTCCGAGTGCGGCGGCTTGCCCCACGCGAGAGAATTGCTCAGCAACAGGAGTGCGATGCCGAGCAACGACCGGCCCGACCAGATCTGCAGATACATAGACAGAACCTCCCCTGGCATTGTTGGAAGCAATGACCGCGCGCTGCTTGTTCGCTTCTTTCGGCAGCACGTGAGGAGTGCGATTCTGCGCGCAGACTCTGCAGTTGCAAGCTGCGCAGTAGGGCGGGAACGCGAGCAGGATCGTCACATGCCTCGCAGGGACCGCAGCCGTGGACGAAGCAGCGGGTGAAGAGTGCCCGCCGCTCAGATGATGTTGGCGGTGGATCGCTGCATTTTACTTAACGTGACCGCAGCCCACGCAAGAATGTCCCAGGATCCTCGCCTCGCTCGAGCACTTCCACCAGCGCCGACCCTACGACTACACCATCGACGTGCGCGCGCAACCGCTCGACCTGCTCACGGCTGCGGATGCCGAAACCGGCGCACACGGGCAGCGGTGATGCGGCGCGTACACGATCGAGGTAGTCGAGAACTGCGGCCGGCACCGCGACATTGCGGCCAGTGGTGCCGGTCATGGTGACCGCATAGAGGAAACCGCGGCTGCCCGCGCAGAGTTGCGCGAGACGCTGCGGTCCGGTCACCGGAGTCACCATCTGCACAAGTGCGAGCTGCGACTCATCGAGCGCGCTGCGCAGCTCGCTGCTCTCATCGAGCGGCAGATCGGGCACGATGAAACCCGACACCCCCGCACGCGCCGCTGTCTCGGCGAGCCGCGCTAAACCAAAGGAGAGCAGCGGGTTGAGGTAGCTCATGAGAAGAAGAGGTGTGCCGATCGCGCCCAGCGCGGCAATCTCCTCGAGGATCCACGCCAGGCTCACCCCCTGTGCGAGCGCGCCGAGACTCGCGCGCTGAATGGTGACTCCATCGGCCATCGGATCGGTGAAGGGAACGCCGACCTCCACGATATCCGCAGCCGCCGCGAGCGCGCGCAGATGATCGCGGAAGCGCGCGCGGCTCGGGAAACCGGCAGTGAGGTACGCGATGAGCGCAGGCTCCCCCAGCGCAGCTGCGGCGCGAATGGCGGCTGTGATTTTCTCGCGCGGACTCACGGCCGCTCCGATGCAAGGAGTGTCTGCTGCAGGGTCGAGATGTCCTTGTCCCCGCGGCCGGAGAGACAGATGAGCACGGTGCCGCCCGCGTGCCCGCGCGCCCAGCGAGCTGCACCGGCGAGCGCGTGAGCGCTCTCGAGTGCCGGCAGGATGCCTTCGTATTGCGAAAGCTGCCGCACGCCCTCGAGTGCCTCCGCATCGCTCGCAGTCTCATAGCGCACGCGCCCCGAGGCGGCGAGCAGCGCATGCTCGGGGCCGACGCCCGGATAGTCGAGCCCGGCCGACACCGAGTGCGTTTCCTGGATCTGGCCGTCCGCATTCTGCAACAGCAGTGAATAGCTGCCGTGCAGCACTCCTGGCCGCCCGTGAGCGACCGTCGCCGCGTTCTCGCCGAGCGCTGCGCCGCGACCGCCCGCTTCGACACCGATCATCTCGATGGCGGTGTCGGCAATGAAGGCATGAAAGGCGCCGATGGAGTTCGAGCCGCCACCGACGCACGCCACGAGCGCATCGGGCAGCCGCCCGGTAGCCGCGAGTATCTGCGCACGCGCCTCGCGGCCGATCACCGCCTGCAGCTCTCGCACGAGGTAGGGATAGGGGTGCGGGCCAACCACCGAGCCGAGCAGATAATAGGTGTCGAGCGGGTCCGAGACCCAGTCGCGCAGCGCCTCATCGATCGCAGCGCGCAGCGTGCGATCGCCACTCTCGACCGGCACGACGCGTGCCCCGAGCAGTCGCATACGCCCGACGTTGGGCGCCTGACGCTCCATGTCGATGGCACCCATGTACACGGTGCACGGCAGCCCGAGACGCGCGCAGGCCGCGGCGGTTGCCACCCCATGTTGCCCGGCGCCAGTCTCGGCGACGATGCGCCGGGCTCCCAGGCGTCGCGCAAGGAGCGCCTGGCCGATGGCGTTGTTGATTTTGTGCGCGCCGGTGTGCGCGAGATCTTCCCGCTTCAGCCAGACATCGACGCCCCATGTCGAAGAGAGACGCGGGGCAAAGGTGAGCGCAGTGGGCCGGCCCACCCACCCGGTGAGCTGGGCGTTGAGTTCCGCCTGGAGCTCCTTCGAGTGGAGGTGCTCGCGCACTCCGTGCTCGAGCCGCTCGAGTGCCGGAATGAGGGTCTCAGGCACATAGCGGCCGCCGAACGGACCGAAACGGCCACGGTCATCGGGAAAGCGGCCGGCCACTGTGGCGGCGAGCAGCTCTGCGGCTTGGACCTGAGCGGCTGTGGCGGACATGTTCGTTCTCCTATGCGCTAAACCGGCACCGCATCTGCAGCGCGTACGGCGGCCACGAAACTCGCGATGGCGGCAGGGCTTTTCACTCCGGGGCTTTCCTCCACGCCACTCGAGACATCCACTCCGAAGGGATGCACCTGGGCGATCGCGGCGGCCACATTCGCTTCGCTCAGCCCGCCGGCGAGGACGAGCTCGGTGTGCGGAGCGAGCGCGGCGGCGACGCTCCAGTCGCTCACCCTGCCACGGCCACTGCTCGGCCCCTCGAAGAGAATGCGTGCCGGAAGCGGGACAGGGAGCGCCGCGCCCTCACGCACCACCGCGAGCGTCTCGAGCGCGGCGGGCAGTCGCAGGCTGGCGAAGTCCCCGGCATCGCTCTGCAGCAGATCCGGCGCAAACAGGCCCAGCACTTCGTCCACCGCGGTCTGGGTCGGGTGCTGCATGACCGCGACGCACCGCGCCCGGCCGCGCGCCGGGCGCGCGAGCGTTGCGGCCGCTTCAGGGGTGAGCTGGCGAAGCGAGCGCGCGAACACAAATCCAATGGCATCCACCTGCGCTTCGAGCGCGGCCTGCACCGCCGCCGGGCTCGTCATGCCGCAGATCTTGATCCACATCTAGGATGCCTCGCGCGCGGCACGCCCGCTTTCCAACAGCAGGCGTGCAAGCCTGGCCGGATCATCGGCGCGCATGAGCACGCTTCCGACAAGAATCAGCCCATACCCCGCCCGGGCCAGCCGTGCTGCATCCGCGGATCCCGCGACACCGCTCTCGGCAACCCGGGGTACCCCGCGGGGCATGAGAGGAAGAAGCTCCAGCAGCCGCTCGGGTATCACCTCGAGCGTCGTGAGATCGCGGCAGTTCACTCCGGCAAGGAGTGTGCTGCGGCCGGCGTCGACTTCGATGGCCTCGTGCATGCGCTCGAGATCGGCCTCATCGAATGCTTCGAGCAATACGAAGAGCCCATGCTCGCGCGCACAGCCAATGAGTCCCGAGAGCGCGGCAGCGGACAGCATGCGGACGATCAGCAGGACGCCGCCAGCGCCAGCAACCCGCGCCTCGAGCACCTGGTAGGGATCGATGAGGAAGTCCTTGCGCATCGCGGGGACGCGCAGCGCTGCGAGCGGCGGCGCCGCTTCAGCGAGGTGCGACAGGGACCCGTCGAATCGGCTCGGCTCGGTGAGCACGGATACCGCCGCGGCGCCCGCGCGCGCATACGCCGTGGCACGCTCGGCCAGCGCGTGCTGCGGCGAACCGAGTGCGCCCGCAGCGGGTGAGCGCAGTTTGAGCTCCGCGATGAGGTCGAAACCTTCCGCGGAGAGTCGCAGTGGCGGCGCCGCGGGAGTGTGCTGCACGCGCTCCGCGAGCGCCGCCTCGGAGACACACGCCTTCGCCGCCCGCACCCGCCTGTCACTCGCTGCCGCCATCTCGGCGAGAAAGGAGCTCATTGCGCCGACTCCCGCGGCGCCGGCGCGCTGCGAGCGGCAGCGGCCAGGCTGCGTTGCTGCGGCAACGACTCGAGCAGTCGCCCAGCGGCGCCCTCATCGATCGCGGCGACCGCTCGAGCCACACCTTCGCGCGGATCGCGCGAAAGACCTGCGACCTCGAGCGCGAGTGCCGTGCCGAGAAGCAGGCAGTCGCGGTGGGCACCGCGGTCCTCCCCGCGCAGGACGGCCTTGAGCGCGCGCGCATTGTGCGCGGCATCACCACCGGCCAGGTCCGCGGCGGAACAGGGCGGGAGTCCGTACTCCGCGGCCGAGCGAACACTCACTGCGACCGAGCCCGGACGCACATCGAACAGCGTGAAGGGGCCGATGGGCGTCGGCTCATCCCACCCGGCCGCGCCGTGCACGACGAAGGTGCGCTCGATCGGCAGTCCCTGGAATGCTTCGGCGATGAGCCGCGCCACTTCCAGACTGAAGGCGCCGACCAGGTGCAGCGGTGGCTGCGCCGGATTCACCAGGGGACCGAGGATGTTGAAGACGGTGCGGACGCCGAGGGCGGCCCGAATCGGGGCGACGCGGGCCGTCGCAGGATGATAGTGGGGCGCAAAGAGATAGGTGAAGCGCGTCGCCGCGAGGCAGGCTCCTGCCTCGGCGGCATCGAGCGGAACGCCAAGGCCGAGTGCCTCGAGCACATCTGCGCTGCCACAACGGCTCGACACCGAGCGGTTGCCGTGCTTCACGACGGGCAAGCCGCACGCGGCAGTGAGGAGCGCCGTACCGGTGGAGATGTTGAAGCTGCCCGATGCGTCACCGCCGGTGCCTACGATATCGATCGAGCGCAGATCCGGCGGCAGCTCGGGGCGGAGCGCAAGCCGGCGCATCGCCTGGGCGAGGCCGCGCACCTCGGGCGCCACGAGACCCTTGGCCGAGAGCGCGGCGAGCAGACCTCCCGCCATGGCCGGTGGCAGCTGAGGATCGGTGAGATGCGCGAGCAGACTCTCCGCCTGTGACTGCGAGAGGTCGCGCCGCTCGAGGAGCTGCTGCAGCAGCTCACGCGCCGCCGACACGGCTCTCTCCGCGGCGCATGCCAGCGCTGTACTGCAGAAACCGCCCGAGCATCTCCGGACCCTCCGGTGTGAGGATGCTCTCGGGATGAAACTGCACTCCCTCGACCGTGAGCGTCCGGTGCCGCACGGCCATGATCTCACCCTCGTCCGTGCGTGCGCTCACCTCGAGAACCGCCGGAAGCCGCGCGGGCTCGGCAATGAGCGAATGGTAGCGGCCCACCTCGCAGGGCTGTGACAGGCCAACGAACAAGGTTCGACCATCGTGCCGCACGAGGGAGGTCTTCCCGTGCATGAGCCGTCCGGCACGCACCACCTCGCCGCCGAAGACCTCGACGATCGACTGGTGCCCGAGACACACGCCGAGCACGGGAATGCTTCCGGCGAATGCGCGGATCATATCCATCGACACACCGGCATCGCGGGGCGTGCCGGGCCCAGGGGAGATGCATAGATGCGACGGCGCGAGCGCGCGCGCTGCATCGGGAGTGAGCGCGTCATTGCGGTACACCTCCACCTCTGCGCCGAGTACCAGGAACGCCTGCACCAGGTTGTAGGTGAAGGAGTCGTAGTTGTCGATGAGCAGCAGGCGCGGCTTCACAGACCTTCCCCCGCGAGCTCGAGTGCGCGCACCATGGCGGCACTCTTCGCGAGCACCTCCTCGTGCTCGGTTGCGGGCACGCTGTCGGCGACGATGCCGGCGCCCGCCTGGTAGCTGTACTCATCGCCCGCGAACACCAGCGTGCGGATGGTGATGGCGTGATCCATGTCGCCGCGCGCGCCGAAATAGCCCACCGTGCCACCGTACAGGCCACGGCTTACGGGCTCGAGCTCATCGATGATCTCCATGGCACGCACCTTGGGCGCGCCAACCAGCGTGCCGGCCGGGAACGCGGCGGCGAACAGATCGAACGCATCGCGGCCCGCGGCCAGCTCCCCCTCGACGCCACTCACCATGTGCATCACGTGGCTGTAGCGCTCGATGCAGCGATACGGGTCGACGCGCACGCTGCCGGCGCGCGCCACGCGTCCCAGATCGTTGCGGGCGAGATCCACGAGCATCACGTGCTCGGCATTTTCCTTGGGATCGGCGAGCAGCTCCGCCTCGCGCGCGGCATCGCTCGCGTCGTCGGGGCCGCGGGGACGGGTGCCGGCAATGGGGCGCAACTGCGCGCGGCCAGCGTTGAGCTTCACCAGTGCTTCGGGCGAGGAACCGACCACGGTGACTTCACCCAGTGCGCAGTAGTACATGTAGGGCGAGGGGTTGATCAGGCGCAGGGCGCGATACACCTGGAAGGGGTCGAGCTCGTGGTGGCCCGAAAAGCGGCTCGCGAGCACCAGCTGGTAGACATCGCCGGCGGCGATGTACTCCTGCGTGCGCCGCACGCCAGAGAGGTAGTCGCTGCGCGTGAACGCCGCGTTGGGAGGTGCGTAGCGGCCGGGACGCGGGCCGTTCGGCAAGCCTCCGCGCAACGCGCGCACCACCTCGGTACGCAGCGAGCGCCGTTCGGCCTCGGAGCCGGCATGCAACAGCGCAACGCCACGCGTGAGGTGATCGAACACCAGCACCGAGCGCGGCGCGATGTAATGCAGCGCCGGCACCCCACCCGTACGCGGCGCGCGAACGCGCAGCCGTTCGAAATGGCGCACGACATCGTAGGCGGCGAAGCCAACCAGCCCACCGGCGAGTGGCACACCGCCGATGTCCGGCTGTGGACGCGGCGCACGCCGGAGTGCCGAGCGCAACTGTGCGAGCAGCGCCGCGGTGCTCGGCGGAACCGGCAAGCGTTCCTCTCCCACCGCGAGCCCCTGCGCATCGAGGCGGACCTCGAGTCCATCGCCGAAGCCGATGAAGGAGAAACGACCGAGCCGCTCGCCTCCCTCGACGCTCTCGAGCAGAAAGCGCGGCCGGAACGCGGCGAGCTTCATGAACGCCGAAACCGGCGTGTCGAGATCTCCCGTGATGTCGAAAAACGCTTGCAACGCCCGAGGTCTCCGTAACGATGGCGGCAACAAAAAACCCATCCCGGGGTAATCCGGAGATGGGTTTCAGGTGCCGTTGGATCCGTTGAGTCGCGGGAAAAAGCTAGCCGTCAGCCCACTCCGTTACAGAGGGCGCCACCACCAGGAACGCGCGATGCTGAGGGGCCGGTGCGACATGTTGCCTTCGAGTATCGCCGCCGGATGAGCGCCCCGTCAAGCCGACGGTAACGCGACCCGGCCCGGTGTCGTGACCGTCCGATCGAAGCGGAAAATGAGCGCGATACTTCCGCTAGAATCCGCGGCGCGGGCGCGCGTGCGCCCCTTGACGGGTGCAGTGTGAGTTTCAAGGAGTTACTCGACAGCTGGCGCCAGAGCGCGGCCGCGCCACGCACCGCCATGACCTACGCCGTCCGCTTGACCGTCGATGATGCTGCGCAGCTGGCCGCACTCGCCGAGATGTTTCCGGGACGTTCCGCGGAGCAACTGATCAGCGAGCTCCTCACCGTGGCGCTCAAGGAGCTCGCCGCGGCGATGCCGTACGTCGCTGGCAGGCGCATCATTTCCACCGACGAGCAGGGCGATCCGGTGTACGAGGACGTCGGTCCAACGCCACGATTCATGGAGCTCGCGCGCCTCCACCGCCGCGCTCTCGAGCCGAGCCCGCCACGCCCGCCACGCGCGGCGCGCACAAAGAAGAAGCGGCGGCCGCGACGCGCCGCGAGGTAACCGCATGCCATCCTTCGATGCCGTGTCCGAGCTCAATGCCCACGAAGTCACCAACGCCATCGACCAGGCGAACCGCGAGCTCGCGCAGCGCTTCGATTTCAAGGATACCGGCGCGCGCTTCGAGCTCAAGGACTTCACCGTGACGCTGCAAGCGCAGGTGGATTTTCAGCTCAGGCAGATGCTCGAGATTCTAAAGTTGCGGCTCTCCAAGCGCGGCGTCGATCTTGCCTGCCTGGAGATCAAGGAGCCGCACACCACGCTCTCGACCGCGCAGCAGGAAGTGGTGCTGCGCCACGGCATCGATGCCGACACCGGCCGCAACATCACGCGGCTGGTGAAGGACTCGAAGCTGAAGGTCCAGGCGAGCATCCAGGGCGACAAAGTCCGCATCAGCGGCAAGCAGCGCGATGACCTGCAGGCGGCGATTGCATTGCTGCGCGGCGCAAAGCTCAACGTGCCGTTGCAGTTCACGAACTTCCGCGACTGACCCGCGCAATCGTCCGACAAAGCTCTTCGGTGGCGTCGAGGACGCTCGGACCGAGACGGCTGAGCGCCTGATTCTCAAAGGCAACGACGCGATGATTGCGTACCGCGGCGAGGCCAGGGAAGCGCTGCCAGTCTGCGACCCAGGTCGCGCCCTCGCCGGTGGGGGCGGCGGCGAGAATGATGTCGGGATTGCGGGCGATGACCGCCTCGGTGTCGAGGAGCGGCCCGGCCTCGGGCAGGTCCGCAAAAACGTTGCGCGCACCACAGAGCGCGAGCGCATCACTCATCAGGTGCCGCCCACCCACGGTATAGATCGGACGATTCCACACCTGCAGGAGCACGGTCGGCCGCTGCCGCAGGGGTGTCGCCGCAGAATAGGTGCGCTCGAGCGCACTGAGGCGTGCCTCCAGAGCCGCGGCGCTCTGCTCAGCCACGGCCGCGGTGCCGGCAAGCGCACCCAGCCGCCGGAGCGAGCCTGGCAGATCGGCGAGACGCGCCACCTGCTGCTGATAGAGGGGGATCCCGAGCGCAGCGATTTTCGCGCGCTGCGCCGGATTGCCGCCGGCGGGCCACGCGATCACCACCTCCGGGCGCAGCGCGACGAGCCGCTCCATGTCGATCGTGGCCACATCGCCGATGCGCGGGACGGCGCGCGCCGCGGCAGGCTCGCTCGAGTACTGCACGGTGGCGATCAACTGGCCGCCTCCGCCCGCGGCGAAAAGCATCTCGGTAGCACCGGGTGTGAGGCTCACGATGCGCAGCGGCGCGGGGCCCACCTCGACCGCTGATCCGAGATCATCCCGCACGCTGCGCAGCGGTCCGCGGCTCTGCGGTTGCGCGGAGCAGGCGGCCGCCGCATAGCACGCGGCGGCGCCGATGACGCAGAGGGCTGCGAGAAATCTCCGTAGGTTCATATCAATCCAAAGATTGGCGCAGTGTCATGACTGTACCGCCTGATACCGCCGCAGGTGTGAAGACCCGGTCGTGCGGAGACCGGTCGCCTATCTCCGGATCGGCAACGAGCCACTCGATAGTCGTTTCAGCTTGAGTCCAGCCGCCCGCTGCACTCGGCAGGCCGAGGGCGCTCGCGGGTATCGCTCTCCTATGATGCTCATGGTCCGGAGACCATCGTCAACAATCAACAGGAGGTCTCCATGAGATGGCCGCTGAGCGCACTGATCGCAGGCTCTTTCGCGACCGCGCTCTCCGTGAGTCTCGCCGCCGAACCCGCCATGTTCCGCGCCGATGCGCGCCACGGCGGGGTCTACCAGGGCGCGGGTGTCGCAGTGCTGCATGGGGTGAAGTGGAGCTTCCGCACCGGGGGAGCCGTGATCTCCACGCCGGTGGTTGCGGGCGGGACCGTTTATTGCAGGCTGTCGATGCGCAGACCGGCAGCGCGCTCTACGCGCTGGCGTTCAACCATTGGCCGTTCTTCTCCTCGCCCTCGCTTGCGGGGAATTTCCTGTACATCGGCTCAGAGCAGGGCAAGCTGCTGGCGATCGACGTCAGCGCGCAGCGTCTGGCATGGGCTTTCCGGACGGAGGACTCAAAGAAAAATGGACCGATGTATACCAACAGTGATGGCACTCCGAATTATCGCGCGGCGCAGAGTGATTCCTTCTATGACCAGCTGGTGATCGCCCACGACCGCCTGCTGAGCGTCGGTGCGGTGCTCTCCACTCCGGTGGTGGATGGAGACACGGTTTACTTCGGCAGTTGGGACGGACAGCTGTACGCAATCGGCTGAACTCTCAGCCTCGCGCGCTCTCAGGC
>DASYFL010000166.1:0-33865 GCA_036498445.1 Steroidobacteraceae bacterium | reverse complement strand
CTCATCCCCCACCGGGACGACCGTGCGTACCCGGCCGCTCTTCTCGATGCCGTGGTCGCGCACCGTGACGAGCTGTCCCGCGTGCACGTTGGTCGCGAGGCTGAGCGCCGCGGTAGCCCGCGCCTCGATGTCGCTGGTGTTGACGACCCGCACGGTCGCGGCGCCTGTCTGCAGGTACTCGCCCCGCTGGATGAAACGCTCGGTGACCACCCCGGGAAACGGTGCGCGAATCACCGATTGCTCGATGTCGTATTGCACTTCGCGCAGCTGTGCCTCGACCCGCGTCAGATCATCGGTCGACATCTCGCGCTGCGCCCGCGCGTCCTCGAGCTGGCTCGCGCTCAGAACCTGGGTTGCTGCAAGGCGGTCGAAGCGCTCGAGCTGGGAGCTGTTGAACTGCTGCTGCGCGCGCGCATGTGCGACCTGCGCGCGCAGCTCCTCGAGGCGCAGTCGCGCTACCGTATCATCGAGCCGTGCAAGGGCTTCGCCCGTGCCGACCCGCGTGCCGACCTCCGCGATCCATACCACCCGGCCCGCGATAACGCTTGCGATGCGCGCATCGGAGCGGCTGACAATCGAGCCGGGAATCCAGCTCTCGATGCTCACCGGTCGCACGCTCACGGTGCCGACCTCAACGACGGGGCGCTCGGCGGGCGGCTCGGCGGCGACGCTCACCGCGGTCCAGCCGGCAGTGGCGGCAAGCCAGGTAGCGCGGGGGCGGCTGCGGCCGCCGTTGCCGCGCGCCAGGAGTGGAGCAGCGGCACTCATGTGCTCGGTACCACGACGGCAGAGACGGCCGGCGCCGCCACAGTCGCACGCCGCGCGGCGAAGAGCCGCATCAGCGCCGGGATCAGCACCAGGCTGAATGCGAGGCTCAGCACCACCCCGCCGATGTTGACCGCGGCCAGCCCGCGATAGATGACACTGCCGGGTCCGGGATTGACGGCCATCGGCAGCGCTCCGAGCGCACCGGTGAGCGTGCTCGCGAGGATCGCCCGCAGGCGCTGCTGGAGCCCCGCGCGGATGCCTTCTTCGAGCGTCGCACCTTCACTTTCGACGCTGCGCACCGCGGCGACGAGCAGGATCGCATGATTGATGATCACGCCAATCATCATCACGAACCCGATCATGGAGAGCAGATCGAGCGCCTGGAATTTCACCAGATCCAGCAGGCGCAATCCGAGCACCCCGCCGATCAGCGCAAGTGGCACGGTGAGCAGCACGATGACGCTGTCGCGCAGCGAGCGGAACAGCACGGTCATCAGCAGCAACAACACGATGAGTGCCATGGCGAACACACGGCTCATGGCACTCAATGTCTGGCTGAGACTGTCGGCGCTGCCGGCGAGGCGCATCGCCCCATCGGGAGGCATGTGGGGGCGCAGCTTGGGGAGCACCTGCGTGTCGATCGTCTTGAGGACGTTCTCGAGCGATAGCGTCGCCGGCGGGTCGACGGTGAGGGTGACCGTACGCCGGTGATTGATGCGGCGGATCGCGGGCGGCCCGGGCACGGTGGAGAGTTGCACGAGATCGCCGAGCCGCACGATGAGTCCCGAAGGCGTCATCAACGGCGCATTCGAGAGGTCCTCGGGTGTGGTCCCGCCGCTCGAGCGCAGCACGATCGGCAAGCGGGACTTTCCATCGAAATACTCTCCGAGCCAGGCGCCTTCCCCGACGGTGCGCACCACCGTGCCGAGCGTTGCACGGTCCCAGCCGACCTCGGCGATGCGGCGGTCATCGGGCTCCGCATGCAGCTCGAGGGCGAGGTCCTCGGGGTTCGGGAAGCTCTGCACGGCCGCTCCGGGAAATACCTTCTCGAGCAGCGCGCGACCTTCGAGCGCTACGCGGTTGAGCGTCGCGGAGTCCTCGGTCTGCAGATGGATCCCCACCGAGCGCGCTGAGCCACCGATGCCGCCGAAAAGATCGCCCTCGACCGTGAATACGCGCGTGTCGGGCAGGCCTACGGTGATTCTGTCGCGCACCAGGGTCTCGAGCTCGCCGATACGGCTCTCCTCGATGACCCGGGCGCCGATCGTGCCACCGCCGGGCCAGGTGAGGACGTACCAGTTCTTCAGCCGCGGCTCCGCACGGCCTTCCATGTAGGGGCGCATGCGCTCGAGGATCGTGGGGAGCAGCTCGCGATTCACCCCCTCAGGGCTCATGCCCGGGGGGAAGTCAAAGAACGAATCGATGGCTGCGCGCTTGACGGGTGGCAGGTAGTCGAGCGGTGGCAACAGCCACCAGGCAAGCAGCAGTGGCAACACCAGCAGTCCCACTACCCAGGCGAGCTGCCGCGCACGCGAGTCCGTCACCTTCAGGATCCATTCGGTGAGCCAGGGCCATCCCTGGCCATAGCCGGTGGGCCGCATGGGCCGGCGCAACACAAAGCCGAGGGCCGCCGGCAGCAGCGTCAGCGCGGCGACGATCGAGATGGCGACCGCGATCGAGATGGTGAGCGCAAGATCGCCGAATAACTGCCCTTCGACATCCTTCAGAAACAACACGGGCACGAATACCGCGACCGTGGTTGCCGTCGACGCGAGCAGCGCCCCGGCCACCTGGTGCGAGCCCTTGCGGCAGGCCTCCTCCAGCGGCACCCCGGCTTCACGCAGCCGCACCACGTTTCCCGAGACGACGATCGCTCCCTCGACCACCATGCCTACGGCGAAGGCGAGCCCGGCGAGCGAGATGACATTCAGGCTGCGTCCGAAGAGATCGAGCACCACGAACGTCGCACACAGGCACACAGGTATTGTGGCCGCGATGAGCAGCGTCACGCGCCATTCGCGCATGAACCACCAGACCACCACCAACGCGAGCAGCGCGCCGACGATGAGATTCTCGGTGAGCAGGTGCACCGCACGGCGGATGAAGAGCGAAGCATCGAAGGACTGCTCGATGCCGAGTCCATGGGCCTTCAGAGGGCCGGCTCGCAGCTCGGCCACGGCAGCTTTCACCGCATCGAGCGTCGCGAGCACGTTGGCGCCGTTCGCGCGAAAGACCTGGATGCCGACCGCGGGGTTGCCGTTCTGATACGCGAAGAAGGTGCGCGTGGGCGGCGCCACATCGATGGTCGCCAGGTCGGAGAGGTGCACCGGGCGCCCGTCGCGCCATGTCAGCACCAGGGCGCCGAGCTGCTCCGGTGAGAAGCGGCCGGTGAAGCGCAGGGTGTACTGGCGGCGGCCGACATCCAGAAGTCCGCCGGAGACGTTGGTTGCGCTGGCAGCGCGGTTTGCGATTTCTGGAACACTGATGCCGAGCGCAGCGGCGCGCGCGAGATCGAGCGTGATGCGCACATTCTCGAGGGGTCCTGCGTTCACTTCGACGGCGGCCACACCCGGGATGGACTCGAGGCGCGAACGGACCGTGTCCTCGATGAAACGCCGCTGCGCCTCGATTGGGCCGGCAGTACCGGGGAGCAACTGCACGAAGAACCACGAAAGGGTCTCGTTGGTGTTGCCATCGCCACCGAGTCTGACGGCCGGCCGGTCGGCATCGAGCGGCAGCGGCCGCAGCCTGTTCAGGCGCCCGATCACCTCGACGAGCGCATTCTTCATATCCGTGCCGATGGCAAAGCGCAGGTTGAGTCTCGCTCCCTCCGCAATGGCGTTGCCCTCGATCTCCTCGATGCCGGGCATGCCCTGCATGACATTCTCGAGCGGCTCGAGGAGCTCTGACTCGACCTCCTCGGGGGAGGCCGTGCGCCAGCCGGTCTGGATGGTCAGCTCCGGCTTGTTGATGTCGGGGAAGAGTTGCAGCGGCAGTCGGCTGAGGCTCAGCAGCCCGATGAGTCCGACGAAGACCGCGATGACAATCACCCCGATGGGGCTACGGCTCGACCAGCTGAGACTTTCCATGGCTCAAATATCCATGGGTTGCGCCGGATGCGGGTACGAGGGATCTATCCCTGCAAGCTTGGATGCTACTGCCGACGACCGGGTTTGCATCGCGGTGCGCGGCAGGGCGTGCGCGCGATGCGACGCAGCGAGCGCTTGCCGCAGGGGACCGGCGGGAACGCCGCTCCGTGGCGCGGCATGCGTGCCGGATTTGGCCAGTGTCTTTGCGCTGTGGGCGCGTCGACGACCCCGCAAGTTTGCTGCACGCGAGCCGAGTCACCGCGGAGATGACACCAAGCTGCAGCGACGTCACCTCGCCCGCCCGAGCGCAGCCGTGTCGCCTTGGTCTGCGTGGAGCCAGGAGACGCGTTTCGATACAATCCGTGCAGCAACCCGTGCCTGGGTGGCGAAACTGGTAGACGCAAGGGACTTAAGGAAATTGAGCACCCGGCTCGGAAACGGCCGGAGTGAATGGGGTCAAAGTCGGTGGAACAGCAGCACGTCAGGGTGGCTGCAATACCGAGCTAAGCCTTGGTTCGACGCTTGCTGCGGTAGGTTGGCGTAAGCGCGTGGCAGTTAGGACAAAAGAGACGCAGATTTTTTGCAGCCTGTTGTCTCCGTTGTCACCGTGTTCATGTAGACGTATTGATGTCGAAGCGTTTGAGCGTCGACACAGGACGTGGTACGTGCCGCCGGGGGCGACATGGAGTCGAGCGCGTCGCATGTGCCCCACCAAGGAAAGTGTAGAGACTTGACGGCCCCTGCCTAATCCGTGTCCGCGACGAGCGTTTACGGGATGGCAAAGGTAAAGTCCAGACCACAAATGCATGGCGTTGACGTGCAGCGGCGAAAGCTGCAGTGGTACGAAAATCCCTTGGGGGAAACCCCGTGCCGGTTCGATTCCGGCCCCAGGCAGCTCCCGCGAGTCCGCGGAGCCGTCGCGCGCCTGGCGGCCTCGCGGGAGTTCGGCAGAACCGCGCACCGACTCCTGTAGCCGACAGGTGCACTAAGCCGCTGAATTTGCGAGACTGAACTGCTGTGTCGGCAGCGGAGTCCGGGTATACGCGGAATCTGACACACCGCGCGTTGCCAGACGAAGTTAACTTGAGCGGCTGGCGATGGTCTGAAGGGCGCAATGCCGGATCAAATGCTCGAAGTCGAGAATCTCCACCTGTGGCGCGGTGAGCGTCACGTGCTGCGCGGGGTCCGGTTCAAGCTCGCGCGCGGCGGCTGCCTCGAGGTGTGCGGCGCCAATGGCTCGGGCAAGACGACACTGCTGCGGACGCTGTGCGGACTCATTTATCCGGAGGAGGGGCGGGTGCTGTGGAACGGCGAGAACGTGCGGCGCGATCTGCCGGCATTTCATGCAGCCCTCGCCTATGTCGGGCACGAGCCGCCACTCAAATCCGATCTGACGCCGCGCGAGAACCTGCATTACTGGATCGGTGTGCGTCGCCCTGTTGGCGCGGCGGAGCTCTCGGCGGCGCTCACACGCGTCGGTGCAGAGAGTTGGGGTGAGCGGCTCGTACGTACACTCTCGGCAGGACAGCGCCGGCGCGTGGCGCTCGCGGCGCTTGCGCTGCTCCCGGTGCCACTGTGGCTGCTCGATGAACCGACCACCAATCTCGATGGCGAAGGCCGCGAGCTCGTCGGAGATCTCATCCGCGACCAGCTCGAGCGCGGTGGCATGGTGGTAGCGGCCGTGCATCAGGGCCTGCCGCAGTCCGTACGCAACGTCACCCGCCTGGATCTCGCCGCATGAACCGCCGCGAGGGTAGGGTAGCCGAGGCTTTCCCGGCAGCACCCGGGGCGGCGCTGGCCGTCGTGGCGGCAGCTCCCGTGGACCGCGGAGCCCCTGGAGCAACCGCGTTCGAGGCGGCACGCCTCGCGCTGCTGCGTGACCTGCAGCTCGCTTTCCGCAAACGCGGTCAACTCGTGCAGCCGCTCGCTTTTTTCGCCATGGTGACGCTGTTGTTCCCACTCGCCATATCGCCGGAGCTTTCGCGGCTGCGCGAGCTCGCCCCGGCCGTGTTATGGATCGGTGCGCTGCTCGGGTCACTGCTGGCGCTCGAGTTCCTGTTCCGCGATGACGCCTATGACGGGACGCTCGAGCAGTACGCGCTCTCCGGGCAGTCGCTCACGGCGCTGATGTTTGCCAAGACGTTCGCGCACTGGCTGCTCACGGGCCTGCCACTTGCCCTGATGGCGCCGCTCGCGGCACTGTCACTCGGGGTGGCCACCACGGCGCTACCGGGAATCCTGCTGTGCGTCGCCGTAGGGACTGTGGCGCTGAGCCTCATCGGTTCGATTGGCGCGGCGTTGACTCTCGGAATCAAACGCAGCGGTGCGCTGCTGTCGCTGCTCACCCTGCCGCTGTCGCTGCCGGTGCTGATCTTCGGCGCGCGCGCCACGCAGCTCGCGGTCCACGGTGCATCGCTCCTCGCACCGCTCGAGCTGCTCGGAGCGCTCGCCGTGCTCGGCATCACCCTCGCGCCACTTGCGGCTGCGGCCGCGGTCCGCATCAGCCTGGAATAGGGGGCCGATCGATCTCATGAACTGGAGTTGGTTTCATCGACTCGCATCGCCGCCGCACGTGTATGCGCTGGCGGCACGCCTCACGCCGTGGTTCGCATGGCCGGCCGCGCTCTGCATCCTGGCCGGCCTCTGGGGAGGGTTGGTGCTCGCTCCCCCGGATTATCAGCAGGGCGATGGGTTCCGGATCCTGTACGTACATGCCCCGAGTGCCTGGATGTCGCTCATGGTGTATGTGACCATGGCAGTTTCCGCGGCGGTCGGCCTCATTTGGCGTATCAAGGTGGCGCACGCGGTCGCGGCAAGCTGTGCGCCGATCGGCGCCTCCTTTACCTTCGCGGCGCTGGTGACGGGCGCGCTGTGGGGCCAGCCCATGTGGGGAACGTACTGGGAGTGGGATCCACGCCTGACGTCCGAGCTGGTGCTGCTGTTCCTGTACCTGGGATATATGGGACTGCGGGCAGGAATCGAGGACACCCAGCGCGCCGACCGCGCGAGCGCGGTCCTGGCGGTGGTCGGCGTGGTGAACGTTCCCATCATTCACTACTCAGTGACCTGGTGGAACTCACTGCACCAGGCACCTTCGGTGATGCGCCTGGCGAAGCCTGCCATGCCGGCCGCCATGCTGGTGCCGCTGCTGTTGATGCTGCTGGGGTTTACGCTGTTTTTCGTCGCGCTGCTGCTCGTGCGGCTGCGCGGCGAGGTGCTCGCGCGGGAGCGCGCGGCGAGCTGGATACGTGAGGTTATCAGCGCATGAGAGAATTCTTCGACATGGGTGGATATGCGGCATTCGTGTGGCCGGCCTACGCGGTTACACTCGCCGTCGTGCTCCTCAATATCTTCTGGGCGCGCCGTGCGCTCGCGCGCTCATGCGCCGAGGCAAGGCGGCGGCTGCAGATGCAGGGAGAACGTCGATGACTCCACGCCGCCGGCGCCTGATCCTGGTTCTGGGGATCGTCGTGGGGGTGAGCATCGCGGGGGCGCTGGCACTCAGCGCATTCCGCCGCAATGTCACCTTCTTCTTTGATCCAACGCAGGTGACTGCCGGGCAGGTCCCGGCGGGCGAGCGCTTCCGTCTCGGTGGCATGGTTACGCAGGGCAGCCTGCACCGTGCGCCGGGCAGCCTCGAAGTACGCTTCGTGGTGACGGACTTCAATCACGACGTGCCGGTGCGTTACACCGGGGTGTTGCCCGATCTCTTTCGCGAGGGAGCGGGCGTCGTGGCGCACGGCCGCCTCAGCTCCGATGGCACTTTCGTGGCCGATGAGGTGCTCGCCAAGCACGACGAGAAGTACATGCCACCGGAGGTGGCCCGCTCACTGAAGCGGCGCCATGGAGATTCGCGCGCCGAGACGGTCCCGGCCACTGCAGGTCAGGGCGAAGGCACGGCGGCTGCGGCCCCTGGCGCCCCCACGAACGCGGCCGCGCCGTCATCGGCCGCAGGGAGCTGAAGCATGCTGCCCGAGCTCGGTCATTTCGCCCTGATCCTGGCGCTGCTGCTTGCGGGCCTCCAGGCGTTCTTCGGAATTGCAGGCCCCGCACTGGCGCGCGATCGCTGGAGCGGCGCAGTGACCTCTGCGGTCGCGGGTCAGGCGGTCATGGTCGCGACCGCGGTCGCCTGCCTCATGGCCTGCTTCGTCAGCGAGGACTTCTCGGTCGCGTACGTCGCGGAGAATTCCAACAGCGCGTTGCCGCTGTTCTACCGGGTGACCGCGCTCTGGGGCGCGCACGAAGGCTCGCTCCTGCTGTGGATCCTGCTGCTCGCGGCGTGGACTGTGGCCGTGGCCTTCGGCTCCGGACGGCTGCCGCCGCGCTTCGCGGCGCGCGTGCTCGGCGTGCTCGGCGTGGTGAGCTTCGGCTTTCTGCTGTTCACGCTGGCCACCTCCAATCCGTTTATGCGGCTCGACCCGCCGGCGCCCGACGGCCGCGACCTCAATCCGATCCTGCAGGATCCGGGCCTGGCCGTGCATCCGCCGATCCTCTATACCGGGTACGTTGGTTTTGCCGTCGCGTTCGCATTCGCCTGCGCGGCGATGCTCGAAGGCCGGCTCGATCAGAACTGGGCCCGCTGGACGCGGCCCTGGACGACCACCGCGTGGTCGTTCCTCACGTGTGGCATTGCGCTCGGTAGCTTCTGGGCCTACTACGAGCTCGGCTGGGGGGGATTCTGGTTCTGGGATCCGGTCGAGAATGCTTCCTTCATGCCGTGGCTCGTCGGCACCGCCCTCATCCATTCGCTCGCAGTGACCGACAAGCGCGGCCTGTTCAAGAGCTGGACGCTGTTGCTCGCCATTCTGGCGTTCTCGCTGAGCCTGCTCGGCACCTTCCTCGTGCGCTCGGGGGTGCTGGTCTCGGTGCATTCTTTCGCTGCCGACCCGACGCGCGGCATATTCATTCTCACCTTCCTCATCATCATGATCGGCGGCGCACTCACGCTCTATGCGTGGCGCGCGCCGCTGTTGCGCTCGAGCGCAGGCTTCGAGCTCGGAGCACGCGAGTCCTTCCTGCTCTTCAACAACGTCCTGCTGGTGATTGCTGCCGCCACTGTTTTTGCCGGCACGCTGGCGCCGCTGATTTCCGATTCGCTCAAGCTCGGTACCCTCTCGGTGGGACCTCCTTATTTCAATCCCACCTTCATGCTCTCGATGCTGCCGCTGCTCGCGCTGCTATCGGTCGGCATACACGCGAACTGGAAGCGCGGACGCCTCGGGGACAGTCAGCGTACGCTGCTCCAGACCTTCGTCGTCGCTGCGGTGCTCGGCTGCGGCTTCGCCTTCGGGCTCTATTCGCACGGAAAAGTGCTGACTCCGATCGGCGCCACGCTCGCGGTGTGGATCGTCCTGTCTTCGCTCGTGGATCCGATCGATCGCTGGCGGCGAGGTCTTACCCTTTCACGGGCGGTACTCGGCATGACAGTCGCGCACACGGGGCTCGCGCTCGCAGTCTTTGCGCTCACCGCGGTGCAGTCCTTCACCATGGAGCGCGATGTCGCGCTCGCTCCCGGCGGGACAACGAAGGTCGGCGACTATGAGTTCCGCTTCGAGGGCGTCAAGCCGGCGGAAGGACCCAACTATGAAGCCGTCGCCGGCACGCTCACCGTGACCAGGCACGGCGCACCGGTTGCCGTGATGATTCCGCAGAAGCGCAACTTCTGGGTGCAGCATCAGGTGATCAGCGAGACGGCGATCCGCATGCATCGCGGCAACAACCTGCTGCTTGCGCTCGGTGAAGATCTGGGCGCCGGACGCTGGAGTGTGCGCATACAGATCCGTCCGCTCGTGAGCCTCATCTGGATCGCGGCATTCATCATGGCGGTGGGCGGTGCGCTCGCAGCGTCCGACCGCCGCTACCGGACTGCCCGCGGGCTCGTCACCTCCTCAGAGGGGGCCACTGCGGGGCAGCCCGGATGACCAAGTTTCTTCTGCCGCTCGGCATTTTCGGGCTCCTTGCGGTGGTGCTTGCCATCGGCATCCACCATTCTCCGGACAAGGGCATCATCACTTCACCGCTGCTCGGGAAGGCTGCCCCTGTGTTCGCTCTTCCAAACCTCACCGATCCGGCTCACGAGGTGCGCTCGGCCGATCTGAAGGGGCGCTGGTACCTGTTCAACGTCTGGGGAACCTGGTGCGGCGGATGCCGCGAGGAGCACGAGGCGCTGCTGCAGGTCCGCAGTGCCGGAGTGGTGCCGATCATCGGGCTCGACTGGAAGGATGATGACGCGCAAGCTTTGAGCTGGCTCACGCAGCTCGGCAATCCCTACGAATCGGTGGCAACCGACCACAGCGGGCGGCAGGCCATCGAGTGGGGCGTGTATGGGGCGCCTGAAACCTTTCTGGTGAGTCCGCAGGGCATCGTCGTTTACAAACACGTCGGCGCGCTCACCCCCGAGGTTTGGACACGCGAGATCCTGCCCCGGGTCTCGAAAGTACCGGCCGCGGCCGGGAGCTCCTGATGCGGCGCTGCGTCCAGATCGTGCTGTTCAGTGCCTGCCTCGCGCTCGCCTCGGCGCGCGTTGCCCTGGCGGTCGATCCGACGGAGCTGCCGGATCCGGCTCTCCAGGCACGTTATCTCGCCCTCACTCACGAGCTGCGTTGCATGCAGTGTCAGAACGAGACCCTCGCCGACTCGCCGGTCGGCCTTGCGGCGGACTTGCGCCGTGAAGTGCGTGATCAGCTCCTCGCCGGCAAATCCGATGACCAGATTCGCGCATGGATGACGGCACGCTACGGCGATTTCATTCTGTTCCGGCCGCGATACTCATTGCGCAACGCGTGGCTGTGGGGCGCCCCGTTCGCACTGCTGCTGATCGGCGCGCTCGTATGCTGGCGCGTAGTGCGCAATCGCACGACGCTGCTCCCCGGTGATCACGAGCCGCTCGAAGAGGACGGACAGGCCCGATGATGAGCTTCGTGCTACTGGCTGCGGCGCTGAGTCTGGTCAGCGTCGTCCTCGTGGCCATGCCCTTACTCCGACGCAGCTCCGCGGGGCCGGGCGCTCCCTGGACAGCGCTCGCTGTGGCAGGCCTGCTGGTCGTCGGCTCGGCGGCGCTGTATGTCAGCTGGAGCAACTGGCCGTGGCGCGCGGCTAAAGTCGCCGATTCGCCCGAAAGCATGGTGTCGGAGCTTGCGCGCCGGCTCGAACGCGATCCGACTGATCTCAACGGCTGGCTGATGCTCGGACGGTCATACACCGTGTTGCAGGAGTATCCGCTGGCGGTGCGGGCATTCGGCCGCGCTGTGCAATTGAGCGGGGGTAAGAATGCCGAGGCTCTAACCGGGGAAGCGGAGGCACTCGCGCTCGCCGATGAGAGCGAGCTCGACGGGCGTGCCGGCCGGCTCATCGAGCAGGCGTTGGCGGTCGAACCCGATTCGGGTAAGGCATTGTTTTTGGGGGCCGCTGTCGCCGCCCGGCGCGGGGATCTGCCGCTTGCCCGGCAGCGCTTCGCAAAGCTCCTGACACTCAATCCGCCGGAGGCCATCCGGCCGATGATCGAGCAACAGATCGCCGCGATCGATGAGAAGTTATCGGGAACACCGGCAAAGGCCGCTGCAATGCAACAGGGCCAGCAGCCCCAAACTGACTCCCGGGGGGGTGTTCCGCTCGTTCATGTCAATGTCACATTGGCCCCCGCGCTCCTGTCCTCGACCGGCGGGGCGCCGCTGTTTGTTTTCGTCCGCGACCCTGCCCAGGGCGGTCCGCCCTTGGCAGTCAAGAGGTTGGAAAGTCATTTTCCTCAGGATGTTGCGTTGAGCCCGGCAGATTCGATGGTTCCCGGCCGGGCGTTCTCCGCGGGCCAGAGTGTTCAGGTGGTCGCCCGGATCGCCCGATCGGGGAGCCCGGTGGCCGCAAGCGGTGATCCCTTTGGGGAGGTCACTTACCAGGTCGGGCACGACGGTTTGGTCAGTCTGGTCATCGATCGGCTGACTCCCTGACTCTCCGAGCAGGCGGGGACTCTGACTCTCCAAGTAGGCGGCCGCTGACCGCAGCGCTCAGGTTTACCCTGATGTTCCGACACACTCGCGTGGCGTATGCTTGGCGCGAATACCCCTTTTTGTGAACTGGTTCACACTTGAGTGCCCGTTCCGGGCCCGCGAGAAACGAGAGAAGGAGAGCAGTGATGGCTGAAGGAACAGTGAATGAAGGGCGCATTTCCCACCGTGGATTTGCCTCGATGAATGCCGAACGGCAGCGTCAGATCGCCAGCATGGGCGGTAAGGCTGTGCCGGATGAGAAACGGAGTTTCTCGCAGAATCGACGCCTTGCCGCAGAGGCTGGCCGCAAGGGCGGTCAGAGCGTGCCGGGCGCCAAGCGCAGCTTCTCGCAGAATCGCGAGCTGGCGGCGACTGCCGGACGCAAGGGCGGCCAGAGTGTGCCCGATGAGAAGCGCAGCTTTTCCCAGCATCCCGAGCTTGCCGCCGAAGCCGGCCGCAAGGGTGGACAGGCGAGTCACGGGGGCGGTGCGCGCCCGAGCTGAGGCTGCATCGCCCACGGCACGATGTGGGAGGAGTAGCCAAGGATGGTAGGCGGCGGCGCGCGCGTGTTGCGCGCGCCGCCTGCACGGACACGCGCCGTCAGCTGCTGTGCGCGAGCGCCGCTAAGGGCGGAGCGTGACGAGCCACGCGCCGGCACTGATCATCAGAATACCGATCCAGTTCACCGCTCCGAGTCGCTCGCCGAGAAATCCCACCCCGAAGAACGCGACCAATACCACGCTCAGCTTGTCGATGGGCGCCACGCGGGCGGCATCGCCGAGCTGCAATGCGCGGAAATAACACCACCACGAAGCGCCGGTTGCGAGACCCGATAGGACGAGAAAAATCCACGTGCGCTCAGAGGCGTGGCGAAGTGAGGAGGTTTCGCCGCTCGCGGCGACCAGTGCGGTGAGCACGATCAGGATGACTATCGTGCGGATGAGCATTGCCACATCGGGATGGATGCCGGCCACGCCCACCTTGGCAAAGATTGCGGTGAATGCCGCAAACACTGCCGACAGCAGCGCCCAGACCTGCCACGACGCCATTGCCATTGTCCCCACGGTGCGCGCAGCTCGCGAGTTTCACACACACGATCGGCCCAGGTCACGTGCGTGATTGACCTCGGGCGTGACTCGTACTACTTTCGCGCCAGCTAGGGGAGCCCCGGTGAGGGGGCTGAGAGGCCAGCGGTGCCGTGTGACGGCGCGTCCTGGCGACCCTTCGAACCTGATCCAGTTAATGCTGGCGTAGGAAAGTCCTTCGGCAAGCGCGACCAAGCCCATGTAAAGACAGCGGGCTAATCCGCACCTTCCTCCGCACAGCACTCAGCTGGATCCTGTGAACTGCTCAGGAGCTCAAGCCGTGAATGCACAGTTACTGCAGGTCGTCGCCGAATCGCTGCCGTCCTCACGCAAGGTCTATCATCGCGGATCGCTGCACGCTGAGTTGCGCGTGCCGATGCGCGAGATCGAGCTGCACCCATCGAGCGGGGAACCGCCGCTCACCGTCTACGATACCTCCGGTCCCTACACCGACCCCTCCGTCGCCATCGATATCGAGCACGGGCTGCCGCGCAGCCGTGCGCCCTGGATCGCCGCACGCGGCGATGTCGAGTCCTACCCCGGGCGGCGGGTCCAGCCGATCGACAATGGTCTCGCCGCCGGTGGCAAAGCGGCGCTGGAGTTTCCCGAACGCCGCGCACCACTGCGCGCCCGTCGCGGCCTTGGCGTGACACAGCTTGCCTACGCACGTGCCGGCATCATCACCCCGGAGATGGAGTACATCGCCATCCGCGAAAATCTCGGCCGCGAGGTGCGTGCAGCGGCTGTCAGGGACGGTAACGCCTGGGGCGCCAGCATTCCGGATCACGTGACTCCGGAGTTCGTACGCGCCGAGGTCGCAGCCGGGCGCGCCATCATCCCCGCGAACATCAATCACCCGGAATCGGAGCCGATGATCATCGGACGCAACTTCCTGGTGAAGATCAATGCCAACATCGGCAACTCTGCGGTCACCTCCTCGACGGCGGAGGAGGTCGACAAGCTCGTCTGGGCCATCCGCTGGGGTGCGGACACCGTGATGGACCTCTCCACCGGGCGCAACATTCATACCATCCGCGAATGGATCCTGCGCAATTCACCGGTGCCGATCGGTACCGTGCCGATCTATCAGGCACTCGAGAAGGTCGGTGGAGTCGCCGAGGAGCTTACCTGGGAAATCTACCGCGATACCCTCATCGAGCAGGCTGAGCAGGGTGTCGACTATTTCACCATCCATGCCGGCGTACGGCTCGCCTTCGTGCCGCTCACCATCGACCGGGTGACCGGTATCGTCTCGCGCGGCGGGTCGATCATGGCCAAGTGGTGCCTTGCCCATCACCGCGAGAGCTTCCTCTACGAGAACTTCGCGGAGATCTGCGAGATCTGCCGCGCGTACGATGTGAGCTTCTCCCTCGGTGATGGACTGCGCCCGGGCTCGATCGCCGATGCCAACGACGCGGCGCAGTTCGCGGAGCTCGAGACTCTGGGCGAGCTGACCCGCATCGCCTGGGCACAGGACTGTCAGGTAATGATCGAGGGGCCGGGTCACGTGCCGATGCACAAGATCAAGGAGAACATGGACAAACAGCTCGCCACCTGCGGCGAGGCGCCGTTCTACACGCTCGGGCCGCTCACCACCGACATCGCGCCCGGTTACGATCACATCACCTCGGCGATCGGCGCCGCCATGATCGGCTGGTTCGGCACCGCGATGCTCTGTTACGTCACTCCCAAGGAGCACCTCGGGCTGCCCGACCGCAATGACGTCAAGACCGGCGTCATCACCTACAAGATCGCGGCCCATGCCGCCGATCTCGCCAAGGGCCACCCCGGAGCGCGCGCGCGCGACGATGCGCTCTCGCGGGCACGTTTCGATTTTCGCTGGCAGGACCAGTTCAATCTGTCGCTCGACCCGGACACGGCATGCGCCTTCCACGACGCAACGTTGCCAAAAGAAGGGCACAAGGTGGCGCACTTCTGCTCGATGTGCGGCCCGAAGTTCTGTTCCATGCGCATTTCGCACGAGGTGCGCGCCGAGGCCCGCAGCGTCGGCATGGCCGAGATGTCCGCGCGCTTCCGCGCGGGTGGCGGCGAGCTGTACGTGCCGATGCCGACGATCCCGGATCGCAGCGGCGAGGCCTGAGAGCGGTGCGTGTCAGTGTCATCGGTGCCGGGGTTGCAGGCCTCACCTGCGCGCTCGAGCTCAGCGCCCGCGGCGCGAGCGTCGAGGTCCTCGAGCGCGCCCCGCAACCGGGACCGGCAAGCTGCTCATGGTTCGCCGGAGGCATGCTCGCACCCTGGTGCGAGCGGGAAAGCTCCCCGCCGCTCATCGCCGAGCTCGGCGCGGAGGGGCTCGCCTGGTGGCGCGAGCATTTCACGGGCACGGTCTCCAAGGGCACTTTGGTCGTGGCGCACGCCCGCGACACGGGCGAGCTGCTGCAGTTCGCACGCCGTACGGCACACTTCGAGAGTGTAGCGGCTGAGGCCATTGCGGCGCTCGAACCGGAGCTCGCCGGGCGCTTCAGCCACGGGCTCTACTTTTCCGAGGAAGGCCACCTCGATCCGCGTGCTGCACTCACGGCGCTCAGCGCGCGCCTCGCCGAGCGCGGCGTGCCGATCCGCTTCGGGGTGAGCGCCGCGCCGCGCGGCGCAGGCGCGGTGCTCGATTGCAGCGGACTTGCCGCGCGCACCCGGCTGGCAGGCCTGCGCGGTGTAAAGGGCGAGATGCTGGTGCTGCATCTGCCCGAGCTGCAGCTCAATCGACCGGTGCGCCTGCTGCACCCGCGCATGCCGTTGTATGTCGTCCCGCGCGGGCAGGGGACATTCATGGTCGGAGCCACCATGATCGAGAGTGATGAAGCGACGCGCATCAGTGCGCGCTCGATGCTCGAGCTCTTGTCTGCAGCTTACGCACTGCATCCGGCATTCGGTGAGGCGCAGATCATCGAGATCGGTACCGGGGTACGTGCCGCGTTCCCCGACAACCTGCCGCGACTGCGCCATGTCGGTGGGTCGCTGCACGTCAACGGGCTCTACCGGCACGGTTTTCTGTTGGCGCCGGCGCTCGCGCGTCGCGCCGCGGGAGTACTGCTCGAGGGCCGCAACTATCCCGAGGTAATGGATGAAGATCCTGGTGAACGGCGCCTGGCGTGACACCCGGTCAGCCGAGCTCACGCGTGCGCTCGAAGAGCTCGGTTACGGCAGCACTGTGGTGAGCACCGCGGTGAACGGCGAATTCGTTCCCCTCGCGCAACGTGCCGAGACGCGGCTCGCCGATGGCGATCGGCTCGAGGTGCTCGCGCCCATGCAGGGGGGCTGATGCTGCAGATTTACCAGACACAACTGCGCTCGCGGCTGATGCTCGGCACCGCACGGTATCCCTCCCCGGCGATCCTGGCAGAGGCGGTGAGGGCGGCGCGTGCGGAGGTGGTGACGGTCTCGCTGCGGCGCGAGTCCGCGGGCGAGCGCGCCGGACAGGCTTTCTGGTCGCTGATCCGCGAGCTTGGGGTGCGCGTGCTCCCCAACACAGCCGGATGCCATTCGATGAAGGAAGCGGTCACCACTGCGCACATGGCACGCGAAGTGTTCGGCACCCCGTGGATCAAGCTGGAAGTGATCGGCGAGGACGATACGCTGCAGCCGGACGTGTTCGGCCTCGTGGACGCGGCGCGCAGTCTGTGTGCCGAGGGGTTCGAGGTGTTTCCTTACACCACCGAGGACCTGGTGGTGGCCGAGCGGCTGCTATCGGCGGGCTGCAGGGTGCTGATGCCCTGGGGCGCGCCGATAGGCTCGGGGCGTGGCTTGAACAATCTTTTTGGATTGAAGGCACTGCGCGCACACTTTCCCGAGGTGCCGCTGATCATCGATGCAGGACTCGGGGTCCCCTCGCATGCGGCGCAGGCCCTGGAGTTGGGATTCGACGCGGTGCTGGTCAACACTGCAGTGGCGCAGGCACGCGATCCGGTGCAGATGGCGGGCGCTTTTGCCCAGGCCGTCGAGGCAGGATTCGCGGCGCGGCAGGCGGGACCGATCGAGCCGCGCGATCTCGCGGCTCCTTCGACTCCTCTCATCGGCACGGCGTTTCGCGGATGAACCCGCCGCGCATCTACCCGGTAGTCGATCAAGCGAGCTGGATCCCGCGGCTCGCCGCACAGGGCGTGCGCCTCGTGCAGCTGCGGATCAAGGAGCAGCCGGAGCAATTCGTCCGGGCGCAGATCGAGGCCGCGCACGGCTATTGCCGCGCCGCGGGAGTGCAGTTGATCGTCAACGACTATTGGCAGCTCGCGCTCGCAAGCGGCTGCGATTTCGTGCACCTGGGACAGGGCGATCTCGAGTCCGCCGACCTTCGGACGCTGCGTCGCGCGCGTGTTCGGCTCGGCATCAGCACGCACGACGAGGCCGAGCTCGAGCGCGCCCTGAGTGTGAGTCCCGACTACATTGCGCTCGGACCCATTTATCCCACGCTGCTGAAGGTGATGCCATGGGCCCCGCAGGGGCTCGCCCGCCTCGGTGAATGGAAGCGTCGCATCGGCTCGATTCCGCTGGTGGCAATCGGCGGAATTACTCTCGAGCGGCTCCCCGGTGTCTTCGCGGCTGGTGCCGACGTCGCTGCGGTGGTCACCGACATCCTGCGTGCCAGCGATCCTGAGGAGCGCGTGCGGCAGTGGCTCGCCGCCGCCGATGGCGGGCGCGAACGCTTGAGTGCCTGAGAGGTAGCGGAGCGAACATGAGTGACCGTTATGCTCGCCAGGAAATCCTTCCCGAGGTGGGTGCGGAGGGCCAACGAAGACTCGCCGCCGCGACGGTGCTGGTGGTAGGGGCGGGCGGTCTTGGCTGCGCCGTACTCCAGTACCTCACCGCCGCGGGGGTCGGGAGCCTGATCGTCGTCGATCCGGATCGGGTAGAGGAGTCCAACCTGCATCGTCAGCCGCTCTATCGGATGAGCGACATCGGGCAGCCGAAAGTTGCGGCGGCGCACGCAGCACTCGCCGCCCTCAACCCCGCAATCCGCATCGAGGCCGTCTGCGACCGCTTCAGCTCCGTGAATGCCGCACGCCTCGTCGAAGCGGCGAGCGTGGTGATCGATGCCGCCGACAGTTTCGCGGTCACATATCTCCTGAGTGATACCTGTCAGGGGGCGGGTAAGCCGCTCGTCAGTGCATCGGTGCTCGGGCTCGCCGGCTACGTCGGTGCCTTCTGCGGCGGCGCGCCCAGCTACCGCGCGGTGTTTCCGGAGCTGCCGCGCAGCGCCGGGTCCTGTGCCGAGTCGGGGGTGCTCGGCACCGCGGTCGGTGTGCTGGGCACGCTCGAGGCGCATCTGGCGCTCGCGCTGCTCCTCGACTGGCAGCCGCCGGTACTCGGGCGCATGCTGTCGCTCGATCTGCGCACCCTGCACGTCGGTGGGTTCTCGTTTGCCGCCGCGCGCGAGCCGACCGAGGCGCCGATTCCCTTCATTGCACCCGCCGAGGTGCAATCGAGCGATGTCGTGATCGACTTGCGCAGCCTGCGCGAGACGCCGATCTCGCCCTTCAGCTCCGCGCTGCGTATCGAAGTCGAGGAGCTCGAGCAGGCCGGACTGGAATTCCCGGGCGATGTGCGCGTCGTGCTGTGCTGCCGCAGCGGACTGCGCGCCTGGCGCGCCGCCCGCACGCTGCGCAGCCGCGGGCATGAGAGGCTCGCACTGCTCGCGCTCGGCGAGTGACCACGGTTCTGGTCATCGCTGGTTCCGACTCCAGCGGCGGGGCGGGGATCACCCGCGATGCGCAGACCCTGGCACGGCTCGGCGGCCGGGTGCTTCCGGTGCTGACGGCCGTCACAGTGCAGACGGATGCACGGGTTTCCGCGGTGCAGGTGCTGCCGGCGCAGCTGGTGCGCGCGCAGATGGCCGCAGCCTTCTCCACGCAAACGGTCCAGGCCATCAAAACCGGCATGCTGGCGACGCGCGCCATCGTGCTCGCAGTGGTGGCAGCCCTGCCGGCTGCGCCACCGCCGATCGTGGTCGATCCGGTGCTTTCCTCCTCCTCCGGCGAGGAACTCCTCGATAGCGCCGGACGCGAGGCATTGTGCACAGCGCTCCTGCCGCGGACCTCGCTCCTCACTCCTAACATTCCGGAAGCCGCGGCGCTGCTCGGCACGCAGCCGGCAACCACCGAGGATCAGCTGCTGCGCCAGGCGCAAGCCCTGCTCGGGCTCGGACCCGCCGCGGTACTGCTCAAGGGCGGCCACGCCGAGGGACCCGAGGCGGTTGATCTGTTACTGATGCGCGAGGCTGCACCGCTGTGGTTGCGCGCGCCGCGTATCAACGCCACGCGCCGCGGCACCGGCTGCGCACTCGCCAGCGCAATCGCGGCTGGACTCGGCTCCGGGCTCGATTTGCCAGCAGCCTGCGCGCAGGCGAGGGCACATGTGCTGCAGCTGCTCCTGGAGAGCTGACACAGTCCCGTTTGCTGCAGGTCGGGCGGCACTCACTCGGTCCCTGGAGGCCCATCTTCGCATGGCGCGGCGAGGCACGAGCGTCGCTTGCAGTAGTCGGGCACCGCGGGTAAAGCTGCGGCGCCGGTCGTCCTTGCCTATCATGCGCCGATGTCACAACCCTCCCAAGGTTTCTTCGACCTCAAGAGTCTGGCACGGCGGGCGATGCTGGAGCATGGTCTCGAGCCGGACCTGCCGGCCGCCGCGGCCGCGCAGCTGCGCACCCTCGCGGGTCCGGCCATGGAGCATGACCCGAAGATTCGTGACCAGCGCTCGCTGCTGTGGTGCTCGATCGACAACGATGACTCCCGTGATCTGGATCAGCTCTCAGTGGCACAGCCCTTGGCCAGTGGTGCGGTGCGGATCCTGGTAGCGATCGCCGACGTCGATGCTTCGATCGCACGCGACACGCCGCTCGATGCGCACGCGCGCGCCAACACCACCTCCGTGTACACAGCGGCGCAGATATTCCCGATGCTCCCCGAACGTCTCTCCACCGATCTGACGTGCCTCGCCGAGGGGCAGGAACGGCTCAGCATCGTGATCGACATGACCGTGGCTGCGGACGGCAGCGTCAGTGCCTCGGAGATCTACCGGTCGGTGGTCGTGAATCGCGCCAAGCTCGCCTACAACGCCATCGCCGCGTGGCTCGAGGGTCACGCGCCGCCCCCGGCCCGCGTCGCGGGCGTTGCCGGCATGGAGCAGCAGCTGCGTATCCAGGATGGCGTGGCGCAGCGGCTCAAGGGTGTGCGGCAGGCGCAGGGTTCCCTGACTCTCACCACGCTCGAGGCCCAGGCGGTGTACCAGGGCAGCGCGCTCATCGACCTGAAACCCGATGAGAATAATCGCGCCAAGGAGTTGATCGAGTTTTTCATGATCGCGGCCAACGGCATCGTGGCCCGGTTTCTCGAGAGCCAGCAGCGCTCATCGCTGCGTCGGGCGTTGCCATCGCCGGCGCGCTGGGATCGGATCGTCGCGCTGGCTCGTAGCTGCGGTGAGACACTGCCCGCAGCTCCCGATGCCCGCGCGCTGAATGCCTTTCTCGTGAGGCGCCGGCAGGCTGCGCCGGCGCGATTCCCCGACCTCTCGCTCGCCATCGTCAAGCTGCTCGGGGCGGGGGAGTACTTGCTCAAACGGCCGGGGCAGCCGTGTGCGGGACATTTCGGGCTTGCGCTCGAGGACTATGCGCATGCCACAGCTCCCAATCGCCGCTTTCCCGATGTGATCACCCAGCGCCTCCTCAAGACGGCGCTGGCCGGCGCGGCGGCGCCCTACGGCGATGAGGAGTTGGCGGCGCTCGCCGAGCATTGCACCGCGCAGGAACGCAACGCGGCGAAAGTCGAGCGTCAGGTGCGCAAATCGGCTGCGGCACTGCTGCTGCAGGCACACATCGGGGAGCAGTTCGATGCGCTCGTCACCGGAGCCTCCGAGAAGGGCACCTGGGTACGCATTCCCCAGCCGCTGGCGGAAGGGCGCCTCGTCAGGGACTTCGCCGGGCTCGATGTGGGTGATGCCGTGCGTGTGCAACTGCTGCGCACCGACGTACAGCGGGGTTTCATCGACTTCGCCCGTGTGCGCTGAGCTGGTACTGCAGATGAAGCTGCAGCGCGAAGAGGCGCACCGGTCCTGAGGGCGGTTCCTGGAGCGATTGGACTAGAGTTGTACATGCACACGCAGGCCGAAGATCGACACCGGGCCTCGATCCCTGTTGTACGCAGGGTTTTTCACCCACTGATAATCAACTGCCACATGGAGCCAGGAGAGCGCTGCCACGCTGTAATAGCTCTCAAGGATTTGCTCAGCTCCAGAATGTGGCAGCTTCCCGTCCCCGACTAGAATCCCGAGTCCGCCGAGGCCCAGGTATTCCTCACGTACGGCGGATATCCAGTTATCGATGAGGGCAATCCCCAGCGTATCGGCTGGACGCTGCCATCGAGGACCGCGGAGCGAAGCGCCAAGTGTGATCGTCCGATCGATGTCGGTGAACTCGTAAGCTTCGACGTTGCCGCTCGCCTTACCTGCGCGTAGGAAGACCCCGAGGTCGGATGAAATCGGCTGTTCGACGCTCACGCCGATGCCGAAGCGGCTGCGGTACTGGCGTACGGCCGCGGGGTCGGGTGTCGTGCCAGTGGCCAGGGCAAGATCAATCGCATCCTGTAGCAGGGCCATGCGGGCGCGGCTCTCGAAGCCGGTAACCAACACACGGCCGGTCTGGCCAAAGAGGTCATAGCGCCGTTCGATCTCGCCGTCGAGCTGAAACTCATGAAAGCCGGGCTCCAGGGACTTGCTGTTCGGTACGTCGGACATATCGAACACGCCCGCCCGGAAGGTCCAGGCACCGATATAGCGCTCTACGGCGATTCCCACCGTGTATCCCCAGGCATCTGCCGCATAATCGAACGAGCCGGTGTCCAAGATCGCCCAGTTGAGAAAGTCCGCGCGCGGATCGTGGGCATACTGGTTCGTGTCAAAGACGTCGGTGATCGAAAACTTGCCGAGGGTGATCACCCAGCGGTCGCGGCTGTGACTGCCGGCGAGTTGCTGCGCAACTCCTTCGATCGGTTCACTGGCCCCACCGCTGTTGACTGTCTGCCGCACGTACGCCCGTTGCAGACGCAAGTAGGGATCGTGCGCGCCGACCTTATAGGCGAGACCGCTCGGGAACGCAGCGACGCCAACGGTATCGTCCAGGCCGAAGCCCTGATCGATCTCCGGAGTTAGCCAGATCTCCGCTCCCCTCCACAGCCGTGCTCCTAGAAACAGGGTAACGTCGGTGGTTGCGCGACTGCTGGAGGGCGAGAGGCTGTTGGTGCCCGCATAAGGGGCCCGAAAAGCATCGGTCCATTGCCGCCCATAGGTGGCTTGCACGTGAACGGCGAAGCGCTGCTCGATATCCGGTGTGCGCGCGTCGAGGTGAGTAAGATCCACTCCATCGGCCACGGGCGAGCCATCCTCCACTGCCGTGCAGGGAAGCGCGAACAGCAGGCTAAGAACGCCCAGCATCAAGAAGCGGCTGAGAGCCCGAATATTGACCAAGGCGGTGCACCCTTGCGGAGGCAGGGTCTCGAACAGCCCTGATCGCACGCCGTGAAGGCTCCGGATCGGCTCATGCGACACACAAGACTCCATCAGGCATGCCTATACTATACCCCCCTCCCTATGACGTTCTGAGGACAACACCGTGGGACACACCATCCAGGACAAGACCCGTCTGCTCCAGCGGGTGCGGCGATTGCGCGGCCAGGTGGATGCCATCGAGCGTGCCCTGGAAGGGGACGCCGATTGCGCCCGGGTGATGCAGCTTACGGTATCAGCCCGCGGCGCAGCCAACAGCCTGATGGCGGAGCTGCTGGAGGATCACATCCGCATGCACGTCTCCGACCCTGCACACGACCGCGATCGCGGGCGTGCACGCGGAGCGAAGCACCTGATCGATATCGTGCATGCCTATCTGAAGTAGATTCCCGGCTCAGAGTGCCGGCGCGTCGGCTTGCCAGTCCCCGCCCAGCGCCTTCACGAGCTGTACCGTGGCGGTCGCCTGGCGGATGTCGATGTCGACCGCCGTCAGACGCGCGGAGAGCGCCGCGTTCTGCGTGGCAACCACCTCGAGATAGGTGACGATCCCGCCCTTGTAGCGCAGGTTGGCCTGATCGGCCGCACCCTGGGTGGCCGTCACTGCGGCCGCCTGGCTGATGCTCTCACGGTGCAGCTGCCGTAGCGCCGCCAGGTTGTCTTCCACGTCCTGATAGGCGATGAGCACGGTGTTGCGATAGTTGGCCACTTGCTCGTCATAAACCGCGTGCGCGGCGGCGGATTGCGCGCGGTGCAGGCCGCCATCGAAGATCGTGAGCAGCGCCTGCGGCCCGATGGACCAGAACTGGGCGGGTGCGGTCAGCCAGTTGGCCGCGGTGCTCGACTGCAAGCCTGCCTGAGCCATGAGATCGAACACCGGAAAATAAGCGGCACGCGCCACCCCGATGTTGGCGTTGGCAGCGGCGACACGCCGCTCGGCCGCGGCGACGTCCGGTCGACGCTCGAGCAGTTGCGAGGGCAGCCCGGTGTCGATCGCGGGCATGGCGGGTAAGCTGTCCTCGGCACGCGCGCTGAGCGCGAAGTCCGACGGCTGTCGGCCGATGAGCACGGCGATCGCGTGCTCGGTCTGCGCACGGTGGAGACGTGTGTCCTCTGCCTGGGTACGCGCCAACTCGAGCTGCGCCTGCGCCTGCTGGACATCGGCGATGGCGGCGGCGCCGCCCTTGAAAAGGTTCTGGGTGAGCTGCAACGCCCGTTCGTAGTCGCTGACGGTCTGATCGAGAAAACGTTGCTCGATATCCAGGCCGCGCAGCACGAAGTAATCGGTGGCAAGCTCGGCGTGCACGGACAGGTCGAGTGCTGCCACATCGCCGGCGGTCGCCTGCTCGTTGGCGCGGGCGTTGGCGACCGTGTTGCGTACGCGGCCGAAGACGTCGATCTCGTAGGAGAGATCGCCACTCAGCACGAACGAGTTCCCGGTGCGTGTCTTTCCCGGCGTGTACCCGGGCGAATAGACGGAAACCTCCCCCCGCGTGGCGCTGGCCTGTGCGGTGAGCGTCGGGAACCACTCGGAGCGGGCGATACGAGTCTGTGCACGGGCCTGCTCGAGGCTTGCGAGCGCGGATTTGAGACTCTGGTTCGCGTGGGTGACTTCAGCTTCGAGCGCATCGAGGTCAGAGTCGCCAAAGGTCGACCACCAGCGTCCGCGGGCACTCGTGTCAGAGGGCGAGGAGACTTTCCAGTCGGCCGCCTCCTTGTACGTTGCGGCCGGCTGCTGCGTTGAAGGCCGATCGTAGTGCGGGGCAAGAGAGCAGCCGGCGACCGCGGCGGCCAGGGCGGCGACGCCCGTGCGGTGCTGGGTTCTCACGAATGCTCCCTCACGGCTTCGCCAGAGCCCCGTTGCGGTTGGGCTGGCTGCGGCTGCGGTGACTGCACGCGTACTTCCGTTCCATCGGCGATGGAATCCGGCGGGTTCAGGATCACCGTGTCGTCCGGCCCGACCCCTGCGAGCACCTCGATCTCCGTGCCGAAGTCGCGGCCCTCGGTGATGTCGTGCAGTCGCACGCGATGGCCCTCATCGACCGTCGCAACCTGCGGCGCCTTGTCGCGAAAGATCACCGCATTCACCGGCACGCGCAAATTGCCTGCGGTCGGTGTCAGGGAAAAGCTCACCTGCACATATGCCCCGGGGAGCAGCTCACCGCCGCTGTTGTCGATCTGCAGCTCCACCTGCAATGTGCGCGAGGTGGCATCGAGGGCATGCGCGGTCGAGGCCACGGTGGCCGCATAGTGCTGCCCGGGATGATCGGTGAACTCGAGTGATGCGTTCATTCCGGCCCGTACCTGGGCGGCGTAGGCCTGCGGTACCTGCACGTAGATGCGCAAACGGTGCGTATCGGCCACGCGAAACAGTGCGCTGCCAGGGGTCTGCCCCGCGTTGATCAGCGCACCGACATCGGTGTTGCGCTGGGTGACGACACCGTCGAAGGGGGCTACGACGCGCTTGAAGCTCTCGAGCTCGCGCAGCCGGGCCAGGTTGGCGGCGGCTGACGCCTGCGCAGCCGCCTTGGCTGCCGCATCGCCGGCGCGCTGATCCGCATCCTGCTGCGAGACCGATTCGGTTGCGAGCAGCCCCTTCCAGCGCTCGTTCGTGGTCCGTGCGAGCTCATAGTTGGCCCGGGCGGTGCCGAGATCCGCTTCCGCCTGCCGCAACTGCTGATCGACCTCCGGGGTCTCGATCTCGGCAAGCAGCTGCCCTTTTTTCACTGGCGCGCCTATATCGGTATGCCAGGCTTTGAGATAACCGCTGGTGCGTGCGTAGATCGGCGCCTCGTAGAAGGCCTGGACGCTGCCTGGCAGCACCAGTGTGTCGGCCGCCGGGCCACGGTGGGGCCGAGTGGTGAGCACGGTGGGGATGGCAGCCGCGTGCGCCTCGCGCGCGAGTGCATTGCGGGCGATCAGCCGGCTGACAATTCCCCATACCGCGAGCAGCAGCACCAGTGCGATCGCCACCCAGAGGTAGCGCCGGTACGGCGAAACGACGGCTGCCGGGTGCGGGGCGGCTGATACGTCATTCATCAGGCACTCCGGCGTCCATGGATGAGGCTGAAGACCGTGGGTACGAAGAAGAGTGTCGCCACGGTCGCAAACACCAGGCCACCGATCACGGCGCGCCCGAGCGGTGCATTCTGCTCGCCGCCTTCGCCGAGCCCGAGGGCCATCGGCAGCATACCGATGATCATCGCCAGTGCCGTCATCAACACCGGACGGAAACGGGTGGTACCCGCCTGCAGCGCGGCGTGCGTGGCATCATCCCCGGCATCCATGCGCTGGCGCGCAAAGCTGACGACGAGCACGCTGTTGGCCGTGGCGACCCCCATGCACATGATCGCGCCCGTGAGAGCCGGCACGCTTACCGGCGTGTGTGTCAGAAAGAGCATCCACACGATCCCGGCCAACGCCGCCGGGAGTGCGGTGATGATGATGAATGGATCGCGCCAGGACTGGAAGTTAACCACGATCAACAGATAAACAAGGACCACCGCACCCGCCAGACCGATGAGCAGCCCGGTGAAGGATTCGGTCATCGTGGTCACCTGTCCGCGGACGGTAACCTGTGCGCCGCGCGGCCGCAGCGACTGCGTCTCCTTGACGATCCGCTTGATCTGCGCGGCGATGAAACCAAGATCGGTGTGCTCGACACCGGCATAGATGTCGATGACGGGAGTGGAATTGTAATGACTCACTACCGCAGGGGATTCGCTGCGCCGGAAGGTAGCGAAATTCGCCAGCAGCTGCACACCGCCGCCGGCGGCGCTGCTCGGTGCGGGGTTCGCAGTCGCGCTCGCCGTATCGGTGCTGTTGGCGTCCCTGCCAGTGGCCGAGGTGACGGGCGTCGTGGCGAGATCGCTGAGCGAGCTCAAGCGGAACTGCGGGGTCTGTGCGACCACCGGATATTGCGTGCCGCTCTTCGGGTCGATCCAGAAGGAGAGGGTAGTTTGCGAGCTTCCCGAGAGAGACACCAGGAGATCCGAAGCGACGTCGGTCTCGGTCAGCCCGAGGAGCGAGGCCTTGGTGCGATCAACATCGACGTTGAGCGTCGGGTAGTCGTATTGCTGCTGGATACGGGCATCGACGAGACCCGGAATGCCCCGCATACGGGTGAGGATCTCGTTGGCGTACTTACGGGTCGCCATCGTGTCGAATCCCGACACCTGCACGTCCACGGGGGAGGGCAGCCCGAAATTGAGGATCTGGCTGACGATGTCCGCCGGCGCGAAGGCGAAGGTGGTGCCCGGATAGCGTGCGTTCAGCTTCTCGCGCAGCGCGCGCACGTAACGCGCGGTTGGATGATGATGGGGAGCCAGGTTGATGAAGATATCGGCGTCCGCGGGGCCGACGGGTGCCGAAGTGGAGTAGGCGAGGTTGATGCCGCTGTAGGGCAGGCCGATGTTATCGACGATGGTCGAGATCTCTCTTGCCGGGATCACGCCACGGATGGTCGACTCGACGCTGTCGCAGAGCGCCGCAGTGTGCTCGATGCGCACGCCGGTGGGGGCGCGCAAGTGGAGCTTGATCTGCCCGGCGTCGACGCTCGGAAAGAAGTCCTGCCCCAGCCCGGGCATGAAGCGTCCGAGCGGAAAGGCGAGCACCGCGGTCGCGGCCATAGCTCCGAGGAACGGAACCGCGAAACGCGGCCCTGCAGCGAGCGCCCGCTCGAGCAGCCGGTGATAACGCTCGCGTATGCGTGCGAACCACTCCTCGAAGCTCCGCTGCAGGCGCTGTGCCGGGTGACGCGGCGGGGCCGCGTGTCCCTCGTGCAGCTGCAACCAGTACTTGGCGAGCGTTGGCACGAGCGTACGCGACAGCACGTAGGAGGCCAGCATCGCAAATACCACCGCCTCGGCGAGCGGTACGAACAGGTACCGGGCGATTCCGGCCAGCATGAACATCGGCACGAACACGATGCAGATCGCGAGCGTCGAGACCAGCGCCGGCAGTGCGATTTCGTGTGCACCGTTGAGGATAGCCTCCTCGACCTGCTGCCCCTGCTCGAGATGCATGTTGATGTTCTCGATGGTGACCGTCGCGTCATCGACCAGAATACCGACCGCGAGTGCCAGACCACCGAGGGTCATGATGTTGATGGTCTCGCCGAGTGCGGAGAGGCAGATGATCGAGCTGAGGATCGACAGCGGAATCGATACCGCGATGATCATGGTGCTCTTCCAGCTGCCGAGAAACAGCAGAATCATCAGCGCGGTGAGTGCGGCGGCGATCACCGCCTCGCGCACCACTCCTTCGATGGCGGCGCTCACGAATAGCGATTGATCCCCGACCAGATCGACGTTGAATCCGGGCGGCAGCTGGTCACGGAGCGCGGGCAGCCGCTCCTTGATGTTCTTCACGATATCGAGGGTCGAGGCACCGCCTGTCTTCAGCACGCTCATCAACACGCCGCGACGCCCGTCGCGGCGCACAATGTTGGTCTGCGGCGGATAACCGTCGCGTACGTGCGCCACATCACGCACGTAGATCACGCTGCCGTTGCGGTTCGCAATCGGCAGATCGTTGAGTTCCGCCACGGTGCGTGGATTGGCGTTGACAGTGACGAAGTACTCGCGCTCGCCGATCTTCTGTGTGCCGGCGGGGAGAATCGAGTTCTGTGCGGCGATCGCGGCGGTAACGTCGTTGCCGGAGAGCCCGGTCGCACGCAGCGCATCCGGATCGAGGTCCGCCTGCACCTGGCGCTGGAGACCCCCGTAAGGGTAGGGCATCGAGGCACCCGGTACGGTGCCGAGGCCCACTCGGATGATGTTATTGCCAAGATCGAACAGCTGCGCCTCCGAGAGGTTCTCGCTCGAGAGCGCGAGCTGCACGATGGGTACCGAGGAGGCGTTGTAGGCGAGCACGAAAGGCGGGGTAGTCCCCGGGGGCGCCGAGCGCAGGTTGGTCTGCGAGACACCGGTGATCTGCGCGTAGGCGAGCTCTTCGTTCACGCTCGGCTGGAAGAAGTACTTGACCACCGAGGTGCCGGTGACGTTCTGCGACTCGGTATGTTCGACATCGTTGACGGTGGTCTGCGCGTTGCGCTCGGTCCCGAGGACGATGCGGGTCGCCATCTCATCGGGCGAGAGACCCGTGTAACGCCAGATGGTGGCCACCACCGGAATGTTGATGTTCGGAAAGATATCGGTGGGAGTGCGGAGTATCGCAAACACCCCGAGCAGGGTGATGGCGATGGCGAGTACCAGGAAGGTGTAAGGGCGCCGTAGCGCAAGCCGGACGATCCACATGGCTCCCCTACGATAGCGCGGCGGCATGCGCCGCCCGTTACGCCCGGGCGCGCCCGTGTTACAGGTGAAATGCGCGCTGCAAGAGCGGTGCGACAGGAAGCTCCGAGACTCTCGGCTGCGGTGCCGCCGTCCGCCCGCGTCCGGGTCCAGGGCGAGCTTCGCGGGCTCGATATGATCGAACGACCTTCAGTAGACCGCTTCCACTGGAACCGCGATGCGATAGCCGGCGCCGCGCTCGGTAATGATGATCTGCGGCTCGGCGGGATTGCGTTCGAGCTTGCGCCGCAGCCGCAGGATCTGCACATCGACCGCGCGGTCATAGACCTCATTGTCGTAGCGGCGGCTCATCTCGATCAGTTGGTCGCGGGTCATCACGCGGTTGGCGCTCGCGAGCAGCGCGGCCAGCAGGTTGAACTCGCCGTTGCTGAGTGCGAGCTGCGCGCCGCTCTCTCCCGTCAGCCGCCGGGTGCGCAGATTCAGCTCCCACCCCGGGATGCGGTAGGCGCGGCACACCGGTGCACCATGGACCTCGAGTCCCGCATGGGCGCGCCGCAGCACCGTGCGGATGCGTGCGAGGAGCTCACGTGGACTGAAGGGTTTGGTGAGGTAGTCGTCTGCGCCGAGCTCCAGGCCCATCACCCGATCGGCTTCCTCGGTGCGCCCGGTGAGAATGATCACGGGAATCTGCGACTGCGTCCGCAACTGACGCAGCAGCTGCATACCATCCTCGCCGCGCAGTCGCAGATCGAGCAGCACCAGATCGATCACCTCGCTCCCGAGTGCGCGCATCAGCTCGGAACCACTTGCCGCGGCCGACACGCGGAAATCGTTCTGCACCAGGTACTCATCGACGAGCCGCCGCAGCGATTCCTCATCGTCGACGACCAGCACATGCGGCCGCAGCACACTGCTCACAGCGGGAGCCGCCGGTGAAACGGGTACTGGTGGTCGAGCATGATAGGCTTCATCGCGAGCTGATCAGCGAATGGCTCGCAGCGGCGGGTGCGCAGGCACTCTGCCCCGAAGCGCAGCCAATAACGGACATCGATGCGATACTCGTCGACGTGGCGTGTCAGCAGCAGGCTCATGAGGTCCTCTTGCCCTGGCGGCGTGCCTATCCGCAGGCGGCAATCGTGCTGGCCTCGGGCCGTTTCTCCCCGGGAGACATGGCAAATGATGCCATGGCGCTGCGGCTCGGAGCGACGCGCATATTGGCGAAGCCCTTCACCCGCGCTGACCTATGGGCAGCTCTCGGCCTGACCCCGGCTCACTGACGCCGACGCTGGCCGCGAGCGCCGAGGCGGCGCGCCGCGAAGGTATCCGCCGCCGGGCGCTGCGGCTGCGGCTCGTGCTCATCGTGGCCGCCGTCTGTGCGGCGGTATCCCTGTCGACCTTGTTCGATACGCTGCACGATCGCGAAGAAACGCTCGCACTCGCCGAGCGGCAGCACGACAACGTCGCGGGCGCCCTCGCCGAGCAGGCCGCCCGCGCGCTCCAGGCCACGGACCTGATCCTGAAGCAGGCGCTGCTGCTCGACCCGGATGCACCGGGCGCGGCGCCCGACCGTGAGAGCATTCCCGATCTGCTCCAGCGGCACATGAGCGGCGTGCCGCAGGTGCGTAACCTATTCCTGTTCGATCCCGCGCGGCAGCTGCATCTGAGCACCGCGCCGACGGGCGCCAAAAGTGACCTCAGCGATCGCTCCTACTACGTGGCCCAGCGTGCGCACCCGGATCTGGGCCTGTTCGTCAGCGAGCCTTTCATCAGCCGTGCCACCGGGGAGCCCACTTTCGTGCTCAGCCGGCGACTTCCCGGGCCTGGTTTCCGCGGCATCGCGGGCGCGGCGGTAGACGTCACCTACATCCGCCGCTTCTACCGCGCCCTCGACCTTGGCCCGGGGAGCGCCGTCGAGCTGCTCCGTACCGATGGCATGACTCTCGTCAGTCGCGAGCATCCCGAGGTGAGCACACAACCCTCTGTCTGGCTCAAGGGCCTCGAGGCACTCGGAAACGCCGAGGCGCTGCACACCAGCATCGAGCACCCGCAACTCGGGCGCACGCAGCTGACTCTGCGAAGGGTCCCGGGATATCCCGCTGTGGTGGTCGTCGGCCGGAGCGAGCGGGAGATCCTCGGAGTGTGGCGTAGCAAAGCGTGGAAGAACGTGGGGCGCACTCTCATCATCAGCGCGCTCGCGGCCGTGCTGCTGATGGCCTTCCTGCGGCAGCTCGAGCGCCACGAACGGGTCACCGCGCGGCTCCATCAGTCGCAGAAGCTCGAAGCGCTCGGCACGCTCGCGGGCGGGATCGCCCACGACTTCAACAACGTGCTCGGCGCAGTGCTCGGCTACGCAGAGCTCGCCGGCCAGCACAGTGGCCCCGGCACCGTACAGCGCCGCCACATCGACAACATCGTCGTGGCAGCGAACCGCGCGCGCGAGCTGGTGGCGCGCATTCTTGCTTTCAGCCGGCCGGGTGTGGGGAGCGCCCGGCCGGTGTCGCTGCAGAACATACTGAGCGAGGTTCACAGCCTCACGTGCGCCGCGTTGCCGCCGGAGGTGACGGTCGCCATGGAGCTGCCGCAGGCGCCACTCGTGGTCGCCGGCGACGCCTCGCAATTGCACCAGATGCTTGCAAATCTCGTCACCAACGCGGTGCAGGCGGTGACTGCAGGCGGCGAGGTGCAGGTGCGAGCGCTCGCGCTCGAGGTCAGCGAGCCGCGCGATTGCACCGTTGGGCGTCTGCAGCAGGGCCGTTACGCCTGCGCCGAGGTCAGCGACACGGGTGCTGGCATGAGCGCCGAGCAGCTCGAGCGGATCTTCGAGCCGTTCTTCACCACTAAACCGGTGGGCACAGGGACCGGACTCGGACTGTCACTGGTACATGGGATCGTGCTCGATCACGGTGCTGCGCTCGAGGTGCGCAGCCGCGCCGGAAGCGGTACCCACTTTGCGGTATACCTGCCGCTCATCGATGCCGAGCCGGCTCCAGAGCCGGCACCGCTCGCAGCTCCCTCCGGCAATGGTGAGACCGTTCTCGTCGTCGATGACGAAGAGAGTCTGGTGCGGCTCTCGGAAGAAGTGTTGGCGTCGCTCGGTTACGAACCCGTCGGATGCGTCGGCGCGCACCAGGCCCTGCGGGTATTCCGCTCCGCGCCGCAGCGTTTCGATGCGGTGCTCACCGATGCGATCATGCCCGAGATGTCCGGGCTCGAGCTGATCGCCGAGCTGCGGCGCGTGCGCCCGGAGCTCCCCGTGGTTCTGGTGAGCGGCTACGGCGGCCCGGATCTCAACGCCGCCGCGGCCGCAGCCGGCGCGCACGCCGTGCTGATGAAACCCCTGGGCACCGCCGAGCTGGCCCAGTGCCTCGCGCAGGTGATGGTGCGAGCGCGCAGGGGAGCGCAACCCGGATTCGCGGCCTGACGCCGCCAGGGCGAGCGGCTCCTGGCGCCGGACAGGCCCCTGTGCCTCGGGCTATCAGAACTTCCATTGCGCGAATACGCCGACTTCGTCGTAGGTCCCCTGGGTCGTACCGGTGGCGCCGCCGATGACGAACGATCCATTGGCATTGCCGCCGCTGATCGATGCGCTGCCGTTCTCGACTTTCTCCTTCTTGTAGACGAGCGCGAAATCGAGCTGCTTGATCGGCTTGTAAGCGATGCCCACATTGAAGTACTTGTCCTTGAGATCGGGGGCCACATCCTTGCTCAGCTTCACGTCGTCGTAGCGAGCGAAGACCGACCATTGGTTCTCGGCGAAGGCATATGAGGCCCAAGCCGAAAAGCCATCCGCCTTGTCGTCGACCGGTGGCTTGCCCGAGCCCGTCACGATCGATGAGGTGCCGTAGGCCGAGGTGGCCAGATCCTTGACGGTCTTGTAGTTCTTGGCTTCGAAGTACTCGCCACCGACCCGCAGCCCCTGCAAGACCACGCCGATCACCACGTCGTAGCGCGAGGCGGTGTTGGTGGGAAAATCCTGGTTGGTCGCGTTCACCTGGCCGAGGTGCCCACTGTAGTAGCCGAGGCCCGCCGTCAGCCACGGGACTGGCTTCACTGCAACCCGGCCCTCGAAGTCGACGTACTTGGTGCGAGTGGGATTCTTGTAGCCGCCGCCGTTGACCGCTGAAAGCGAGTAGCTGAGCAGGTCATGATCGCCGGCGACTCCGCCCACATTGAGGCCCCAGTCGGAGGTGTTCGCAAAGCCGAGGCGGTCGTTGACCGTCTTTTCGACGTAGCGATAGCCGTAGAGACTCTCGACGAAGGGAGCCCAGGGCATGTCGTAGGCGCCGGCCCGCACGTTGAAGCCCGGGGCGAACTTGCCCTGCAGGTAGAGCTTCTTGATCATCACCTCGGTGACACCGCCGCTGGTGTTCTGGTTGGTGAGGGCGTTGACCGTCCCCGGGGCCCCCCCGGGCGTGCTCGGTGGCGTGACCACCGAGGTGGTGGCGGCGGTGCTGTACTGCGCATCGGTGGTGAGGTTCGCGGACCAGACGTCGTTGAACTTGTGATCGACGATCAGGTAGAAGCGCTTGACATCGAACCCGAAGCCATTCGGCGGGGTATCGACTTTCTTACCGGTTTTGTCCTCGTTCTGCAGGCTGATGTTGCTCACATCGTAGAACACCAGCCCACCGATGGTGGTGTCGCTGCCGACGTCCACCGCCAGAGCGGGTGTCGTCGCGGCGCAACAGACGAGGGTAACCGCAGGGAGAATGGTCTGGCGCATATTATTCATTGAGGTGCTCCAAAACAGGGGGGCGTGCCGGATCATCTCCGCACTGGAACCTATCCCTGTAGTCACTAAACACAGCCCGGGACGGCCCGGACGACCGAATGTGAAGCTTGGAGCAGTTGTATGACGGTTGTATGACAGCTTGGGCGAGGCTGCGAACTCAGGCTGTCAGCGATAAGCAACGCCGCAGAACGCACTTCTGCTCAAGGACGGGAAGTCAGGACGGCGAGGCGGACCTCAGAGCCCGGCGAGCTTGCTGTGAGTCTGTGCCGCCTCGTCTTCAGTGAGGGTGCCGCTCGGGGTGGCTGAGTTCTTCAACAGGTCCGCGAAACGCGCGGGGAGCAGCGCGGGACTGAAGTAAAAGCCCTGGTACTGGTCGCAACCCAGCTCGGCGAGGAGCGCGAGCTGCTCTGGAGTCTCGACCCCCTCGGCGATCACCTTCAGGTGCAGGCTGTGG
>DASYFL010000165.1:0-28326 GCA_036498445.1 Steroidobacteraceae bacterium | reverse complement strand
TGGCTGCGCAACCACCACGTGCAGTCGATGCTGGCGAGTACCACCTGGCGTCGCGGGCGGCTGCTGCAGGAGTCAGCACCACTGCTCGCAACCGCACGCGAGGTGCTGCTCGACTGCGGCGCGGGCGTACGCCTGCAGTGCTTCATCTCCAAACCGGCGCAAGGCATGGGCACACCGGTGGTGCTATTGCACGGCTGGGAGGGCAGTGCCACTTCGATGTACGTGTTGTCCCTGGCCCGGCAGCTGTTTGAGCGCGGATTCGAAGTGGTCCGGCTCAATCTGCGCGATCACGGTGACACGCACCATCTGAACCGCGAGCTGTTCCACTCCTGCCGCTTGCCGGAGGTCGTCGGGGCGGTCGCGGCCTTGCAGCGTCTGTATGCAGGCCGGGCGCTGCAGCTCGTGGGCTTCTCGCTCGGCGGGAACTTCATGCTGCGCGTCGCGGCGCAGGCGTCTGCTGCGGGGCTCAACCTTGCGCGTGTCGTCGCGGTGTCCCCGGTACTGGATCCCGTGGAGACTCTGGCCGCACTCCAGCGCGGGATGCCGGGCTACGAGCGTTACTTCGTGCGCAAGTGGCTGCGGAGCCTGCGCAAGAAGCAACAATGCTGGCCGGACACGTACGACTTCGCACGGCTCGGTCGACTGCGTGATCTGAAGCTCATGACGGCGGAGCTCGTGCGGTCGCACACCGACTTTGCATCCCTCGAGGCTTATCTGAATGGCTATGCCATTACCGGCGAGCGGCTGGCGAGGCTCGAGGTGCCGAGCAGCATCCTCACGGCGCTCGATGATCCGATCATCCCCTCGAGCGGTCTTGCAAAGCTCGCCCGCCCGCCGGCGCTTGCGCTGACCGTCACCCGCTACGGGGGTCACTGCGGCTTTTTCGATGACCTGCGCGGGCCGACATGGCTCGAGCGTCGGATTCTCGGGTTGCTCGGAGCGGATGACGCGCGGCCGCTCGGGCGCCAGGCTGAGGCGACCGCCGCGCTGCGCGAGACCAGCTGAGCCCGATCAGGACGCCGCGCGCTTTTCCTCGAACTGCATCACGGGCTCACCGCTCGTAACGGTCACGGCGCCATCGATGACCGCTCCGCGTGCGACCGCGATGCTGCGTGCCACGATGTCCGCGCGGATGACGGCAGTCATGCCAACCTCGAGCTTGTCCTCGACAACAAGCCTTCCGGTGATCTTCCCGGCGATCACCGCGGCCCGAGTGTGAATCTCACCCTCCCATTGCGCGGTCACGGCCATGCGCAGCGCACCGCCGATCTTGCCATCCCCACGGACTGCCCCGCACACGACGAGAGGACCTGCCGTCTCGAGATCACCCGTCACCCGGGAGCCTTCGGCGACGAAGGTCGGCGAGTCGCCGATCTGGTCGATCAGCCTGCGTTTCAATGTCTGGGTCATCCGCAGCTCCGTTAGGGCGCGCCGGGGTCATCCTGCGGAGTCATAATACGAAGCTGGTCTTCCAAGGATGCCGACCATGGTCACATTCCGGGCAGGAAGAGTTGCCCTCCTCACCCTTCTCGCCGGGATGGCCGTCGCATGTAGCGAGGAGCAGCAGGACTGGCGCTCCGCCGAGGCCGCGGATTCGACCGAGGCCTGGCAACGCTTCGTTGACCAGCATCCCGACAGTGAGCTCGTGAACCAGGCACGCAACCGGATCGCTCAGCTCGAAGCCCGCCGCGATTTTCAGAACGCCGAGCGTATCGGCACCGTCGACGCCTACCGGGATTTCCTGACACATCACCCGAGCGGCACGTGGTCGGAGCATGCGCGCATCCGCATCGAGTCGTTCTCGTTAGGATCCATGCCCCGTATCGAGCCACCACCGACGCCCGAAGAAGCGGCCGCTTTCAGCAGCTCGGGTGTGCGGGCGCTGCGTCTTGCGACGGCGGCGCTACCGGTGGACGCTGCTGGCGGAGAGAGCTTCCAAGCTGAGGCCGTTCAAGCGCGCGTTGTCCCGGCGGGGGCCGCACAGGTCGACGCAGGGGAATCCCCGGCCCCACGTCACGAGGCTTTGGGGCAGCCCTCCGACCCGAGTCGGGCCGTGCCGGGCGAGGCGGCGCAGTTACCCGAGGATGCGGTGGTCAAGCCCGCTGCGGCAGGCGAGATCGGTCAGGCGGGCTACGGCGTTCAACTCGGTGCTTTCGGCAGCGAAGCGAGTGCCGATCGGGAATGGCGTCGGCTCCAGGGCCGCTTTGGGGCCGAGCTGGGAAATCTCTCGCCTCGAATCGTAATCGCCGAGAGCGAGGCTCGGCAGTTCTACCGGCTGCAGGTTCCGGCTTCCGGCGAGGCCCAGGCGCGCGCCCTGTGCGACTCCCTCAAGGAGCAGGCTCAGGCGTGCGTACCGGTCGTGACACGCTGAGGAGCAGCGATCTTCCGGGTGCGACCTGCACCTGACGGCCGTTGACCCGACGGGCCGCCACCGGCTGCAAAGTGACAATCCGCGTCACCGGTCATAGTCGATGAGTTAGATGATAACTCATTGTTTTTAAAGCATTTGATCGTTTGGCACAGGCCTTGCTCACTCTAGCTCAGTTGCGAACAAATTCCCCGTGTTCGCTTCTGCGCGCCGCGATGCGACTTCCCCCGCCTCGCGGCGCTTTTTTTCGTGCGGTGACTCGGAGGGGAGACGGGGTGCCGCCCGAGGGGGATCGAAGCCTGACACACCGTCTCCCGCTCCGGTCGTCTCGATGTCCGCAGCGCCGGTCCACGATACGAAGCCGCCGGCACGCGAACAAACGAAAAGATTGATCACACGAGTGAGCACTCCTCATGCGCTGTACTGCGCGAGCGCCCAGCGGGTGAGCGCCTTGACCGGCGGGCGGTCCGCATCGCGCGGCCGGCTCACCAGGTAGTAAGCCTCCGGCGTCGAGAGCTCGACGGCAAACACGCGTACCAGCGCACCGGTGCGTATCCAGGACTGACACAGGATCACAGGTACGAGCGCGATGCCGAGACCGCGCTCGGCCGCACGCACCGCGGCGATCATGGTGTCGAACTCGATGACCTGCCGCGGCTCGGGCCGCTCGAGGCCGACCTCCGCGGCCCAACTGCTCCAGGCGCGCGGACGGGTACGATCGACGATCAGCGGCAGAGCACCGAACACCTGACGCCCAAGGCGCGCCACGCGACCGGCATGCTGGGGAGCGCAGACCGCAGTGAGTGGACTCGAGAACAGCCGCGTGCTGCGGACACCCGCGGGCGGTGTGTCGGCGAGCACGAAGGATACGTCGGCCGTCGGTGGGTGGGCGACGGGGCGAGGATCGCGCGTGTCGAGCTGAACGTCGATGAGCGGATGCGCCTCGCAGAACTCATCGAGTCGCGGGATGAGCAACTCGTTGGCAAAAAGTGCCGGTGCCCGCACACGCACCGTCTCGCGGCCATCGTGCCGGGCGAGCTGCGTCAGTGCGCGGTCGAGTCCATCGAGCAGCGGCTCCACCTCCTCGAGCAGCCGGTGCCCGGCGGGGGTGAGCTCGATGGAGCGGGTCCGGCGCTCGAAGAGCCGGGTGCAGAGCATCGTCTCGAGCTCGCGCATCTGGTGGCTGACGGCCGAGGGCGTCAGGCACAACTCATCCGCGGCAAGCTTGAAGCTGAGGTGGCGCGCAGCCACGCAGAACGCCCGCAGGTTCTTCAGGGGCGGGACTCGGGAAAGACGCATCGTCGGCCCACCATGCCGTGTCGCCCGCTTGAGGAAGCAAGTTCCGTGCCCCATGTACCGCAGGGCCGCCGGCAGGCCCATGGCGTGAGCTGCGCTTCTTTGCCCTGCAGCGGTGCAGACCAGCCTGACCCCGCCCTGGGGTGGTGCAGGCTGCGGATACAATGCACTTATCGCTGCGGCGGGGTGTTGGATGGAATTCCGGGACTACTACAAGATCTTGGGCGTCGAACGCTCGGCTACCGCGGATCAGATCAAGACCGCGTACCGCCGCCTCGCGCGGAAGTATCACCCCGACGTCAGCAAGGAGCCGAACGCCGAAGCTCGCTTCAAGGAAATGCAGGAGGCGTACGAAGTGCTGCGCGATCCGGAGAAGCGTGCGGCATACGACCAGCTCGGCAGTGACTGGAAGTCCGGACAGTCCTTCAGGCCACCGCCGGACTGGGGCAGCGGGTTCGAGTTTTCGGGGCGTCCGGGCAGCGCGGGCGACCGGCGTCATTCTGCCGGCAGAACCGCAGGTGGCGGCACAGTGGGTGAAGAGGATTTCAGCGACTTCTTCTCTTCGCTGTTCGGTGGGGGCTCACCTTTTGCAGGTGCCGGCCGAGCCGGCGGACGTGACCACCACGCCCGCGTCGACATCGCCCTCGAGGAAGCGTACCGCGGCGCCTCGCGGATGCTGGAGCTCAAGCGTCCCGAGGTGAAACCGGACGGCTCGATCGAGTTGCGCTCGCATACCGTGCGGGTCGCCATTCCTGCAGGCGTCACTGAAGGGCAGCTCATCCGCCTCGCCGGTCAGGGTGAGTCGGCCGCAGGTGGAGGCAGCGCAGGAGACCTGTACCTCGAAGTGCATATCCTTCCGGACAGACGTTTTACCCTCGACAATCGCGACCTCACCCTCACTTTCCAGGTCGCACCCTGGGAGGCAGCGCTCGGAGCGAGCGTCACCGTGCCGACTCTCGGCGGCCCGGTCGAGATGCGCATTCCGCCCGGATCCCAGTCCGGTCAGAAGCTGCGCCTGCGGGGACGTGGGCTGCCGGGTCAACCGCCGGGCGATGAGTACGTGCAGCTGAAGGTGGTCCTGCCGTCGGCGGACTCTCCGCAGGCGAAAGCGCTCTACGAGGAGATGCGCGCGAAACTCGCCTTCGATCCGCGCGCGACTGAGACGAGGTGATCCATGGTGCGGGTGACTCAGCTACTCGAAGCGCACGTCCTCGGGGAGGGTGACTGGATCGCCGTGAGCGAGATCTGCCAGCTCTGCCGGCTCGATCTCGAAGCGGTGATGGAACTCGCGCAACTCGGGATCGTTTCTTCCCGCGAGCATCTGCCGGGCGAATGGCAGGTTGCGGCGACCGCGCTGCCACGTCTGCGCGTCGCTGGCCGGCTGATCCGCGATCTCGGCGTCAACGTAAGCGGCGCGGCGCTAGCCCTGGAGCTGCTCGACGCGCAGCGCGCGCTCGAGAGCCGCTTGCGGCACCTCGAGCGGCTCGCCACGGATTACTGACCGAAGCTCTCGCCGCCGGTGCGCAGCCACTCGAGCTCCGCGGGCGTGCTGCTGCGCCCGAGCGCCCGGTTGCGGTGGGGAAAGCGGCCAAAGCGCTCGATGATCGAGCGATGGTTCTCCGCCGAGCGCAGCGCACTGGCGAGGATTTCGCGCAGCTCATCGGGCGTCTCAGCGAGCAGCCGCCGGTAGGCGGCGACGGATTCCTCCTGCACCTCGAGGCTCTCAGCGTGCTCGAGCGGCATGTAGAAGAACATCCGCTCGACGACGCTCAGTGCCGCATCGGCCGCCGACTGCATACCGGAAAGCGTAAGCCCGAGCGCGTGGGAGTCGTACGCGAAGGCGCGGGCAGTCCCGCGGAACATACTGCGCGGGAACTGATCGAGGAGGATGATCAGGCTCAAGCGCCGGCGCGGCCCACTCGCCCAGCCCACGAGCTCCCCGCGCGCCGCCCGTTCGAGCAGCCGGCCAAAGCGGATGCGAACGTGCGCATCGCGCGCCCGGCGCCGGGCCGAGCTCTCGTCTCCGAACCAGAAGAGGATGCGGCGATTCAAAGCATCCGCGGACAGCGGCGCGGTGCCGAACCAGAAATCGCGCACACTGCGCGCCTCATCCATGTCGCCGCGTCGCTTCGGTACTCGCCTCGTCGGCCTCGAACAGACCCTCGAGCTGCTGTGCTGCGGCGCGCGTGGTAGCGAGGAATTTCTCCTCGTCCTCCTTGACCTGGTACTGCGCCCGGAGAGTCTGCTCATCGTGCTGACGGAACCGGCGCACCACTTCACGTGAGGTGGTGGCCGATTCCCCGAGGGCCTCCAGCACGGCGCCGGCCATCTCCAGGCTCGATGCGTAAGTCTCGCGAATGACTTCGGTGACCCCGGCGTCCATGAGCGAGAACGCATGCTGGCGGCTGCGAGCTCGCGCGAAGATGCGCAGGTGCGGGAACTGCTCGCGCACCACCGTCGCAGTGCGCAGCGAAGCATCGATGTCATCGATCGCCAGCACCAGCACACGCGCGGTCTGTGCGCCGGCCGCGCGCAGCAGATCGAGGCGCGATGCGTCACCGTAGTAGACCTGATTGCCGAAGCGCCTCAAGAAATCGACGTGCGTCTGACTGTTATCGAGCGCGGTGAAGGGCGTGCCGCGCACCAGCAGGACGCGCGCCACGATCTGCCCGAAACGTCCGAAGCCGGCGATGATGACGGGTATATCGTGTGCGTCGATGTCGTCATAGGGGGCTTCCTTGACCTTCTGCCACGGACGGCTCAGCGCCTCGTACGCGATCAGCAGCAACGGCCCGAGCATCATCGACAGCGTCACGGCGAGTATCAGCAGGTCGGAGGTGGCCGCATCGAGGAGCTTGCCGCGCTCGGCAAGAGTGAACAGCACGAACGCGAACTCGCCCCCGGTCGGTAGCGCGAATCCCAGGCGCAGCGGCGAATCACCCCGCAGCCGGGCGAGCTTGCCGAGAGCACTGATGGCGAGGATCTTCACCGCCAGGAAGCCGACCGTGAGCGCCAGCACCTCGAGCGGTTCGGAGCGCAGCAGGCCGAGATTCGCCGCCATGCCGACGGATATGAAGAACAGGCCGAGCAACAACCCCTTGAACGGCTCGAGATCCGCCTCGAGCTCGTGCCGGAACTCGCTGTCCGCAAGCAGCACCCCCGCGAGGAATGCTCCGAGCGCCGCCGACAGCCCCGCGCGGTTCGCCAGTACTGCGGTGAGAATGACCGTGAGCAGCGCCGCAGCCGTAAACACCTCGCTCACCTGCACGCGCGCGACCAGGCGCAGCGCCGGCCGCAGCACGAGCCGGCCGCCACCGATCAGAACCCCTGCTCCGACTGCGAGGAGTTTGAGGACGCCAACCCACCAGGGGCCAGCGCTCGAATGAGCGGCCGGCACCGCCTCGAGCAAAGGCAGCACCGCGAGCGCGGGCAGCACCGCGAGATCCTGGAACAGGAGGACACCGAAGGCGGCGCGTCCGTGCTGAGTCTTCAGCTCGCGCCGCTCCGCGAGCACCTGCAGTACCAACGGCGTGGAGGAGAGGGATAGACCGAAGCCGATGACGGCGGCGGCGCCCAGTCCCTGCCCGAGCGCCCAGGCAATCGCCCCCAGGAGCAAGGTGCAGACCGCCACCTGCATGGCGCCGAGACCGAACACGAACCGGCGCATCACCCACAACCGCGTCGGCTGCAGCTCGAGCCCGATGATGAAGAGCAGCAGCACAATGCCGAACTGCGCGACCTGCGTGATGTCCCCGATATCACCGATCAGATTCAGGCCCCATGGACCGATCACGAGCCCGGCCGCGAGATAGCCCAGGATCGAGGAGAGGTGCGCGAAGCGAAACAGCGACACTGCGACGACGGCCGCTGCCAGCAGGATGGCGGTTTGCGTAAGGGTGATCATGCGGCTGTCGAACGATTCTCGCAGGATTCGGCGCGCCAGGCGCGGCCTGGCGAGAGCAGGAAGAGCCTCTCTGGGCGCCAGCCGGCGCGATCCCTTGAGTTTCCCGCCGACGGTCCCCATCCCCCAGCGAATGCTCGACAGCGAACTGCCTGCGTCGCACGGCGCATCCGAGGAGCCGGATGCGTCCTCGCAACTTCCGGGAGCGACCGAGCCCCTCGATGCCTATTCCGCAGCGGTGGTGGGAGCGGTCGAGCGGGTAGGACCCGCAGTGGTCAGCGTCTACGTGGGCAGTGCGCTCGAGGCCGAGCGCGCCCGAGGGGGCGCGGGTTCCGGAGTCGTCGTGACGCCGGATGGATATCTGCTCACCAACGAGCACGTCGTCCAGCGGGTGACCGAGGCGCGCATCACCTTCGTCGATGGACGCAACGTGCCAGCGGTGGTCGCAGGGCGTGATCCCGCGACCGATCTGGCGGTGCTGCGCGCCCAGGCGGCGGCACTGCCTTACGCGCGGCTCGTCCCCGAGCAGCGGCTGCGGCCCGGCCAGCTCGTGGTCGCAGTCGGCAATCCGCTCGGCTTCGAGTCCACCGTCTCGGCCGGAGTCGTGAGCGCGCTCGGACGCTCCCTGCGCAGCCGCCAGGGGCGGCTCATCGAGAGCGTGGTGCAGCACACCGCCGCGCTCAATCCCGGTAACTCCGGCGGGCCGCTGGTCGATTCGCTCGGGCGCGTTGCCGGCATCAACACGGCCATCATTGCCATGGCGCAGGGAATGGGCTTCGCCATTCCCGCATCGACCGCGCAATGGGTGTTGACTGAGATTCTGACGCAGGGCCGGGTGCGCCGCGCCTGGCTCGGGATCGCCGCGCGCGATCGTCCGCTCGATCTGCGGCTGGTGCGTGCACTCGGTCTGACCGCACGACACGCGGTGGAGGTGCTGTCGCGCGAGAACTCGGGACCGGCCGCGGCCTCCGAGCTGCTCCCGGGAGATCTCATCGTCGCGGTGAACCGGGAGCCGGTGGACGGCATCGATGCGCTGCACCGTCTGTTGAGCCGTGTGCCTCCGGGGAGCGAGCTCACGCTGCAGCTGGTCCGGCGCACTCAGCTCGTGGAGGTGGGTCTCGTCGTGCGTGAGCCGCCAACCTGAATCGAAGCGACCGAGGCTTTGGCGACAGCCGGTTGATCAGGGCGCAGGCGGGTCACTGAGTAAGGCGCTTGCAAGAGCTTCGCAGGCCGGTATTATCGGTCACATAGTGATGGTGTAAGACAGTCGGTCGGCGGACTGCGCGACCAGCGCCCGTCCGTGCGTGGCTGCTCGTTCCGAGCTCTCGGCGCTCGAGAGTCGCGGATCTCCTGAGCGAAAGAATTGCGGGTGTGTGCTCGAGTTGCAGGCCATGGGGTCTGCTCGGCGCGCACCTGCGCCGCACGCGACCCCCAAGAGATTCTCACCATGCACACTGCGTCCCGCGGCCTCTACAAGGACAGCTACGAGCGCGACAGCTGCGGTTTTGGTCTCATCGCGAGCCTCGATGACGCTGCGAGTCACTGGCTGATCCGCACCGCCATCACCTCTCTCAACCGGCTCACCCACCGCGGGGCGATCGCTGCCGATGGCAAGACCGGCGATGGCTGCGGCCTGCTGCTGAAGCAGCCGGAGCGCTTCCTGCGCGCAGTCGCCGCGGAGTGTGGCATCGCGCTCGGGAGCCGCTTCGCTTCCGGGCTCGTATTCCTCGCGCGCGATGAGAGACAGGCCGCCGCGGCGCGCGAGGCCCTCGAGTGTGCGCTCACGCGCCAGGGGCTCGAGGTGGCTGGCTGGCGCACGGTGCCGACCGATGCGCAGGCGTGCGGGGCCGATGCGCTGAAGTCCCTGCCGCGCATCGAGCAGCTGTTCGTCAATGGCGCGGCGCAGCCCGATCAGGCGGCGTTCAACCGGCGGCTGTTCATGGCACGGCGTCTCGCCGAGAAAGCGTGCGCGCAGGATCCCGCTTTCTACATACCGAGCCTCTCCGCCAGCACCTTCGTCTACAAGGGCATGGTGATGCCGCAGCACCTGGTGGAGTTCTATCCCGATCTCGCCGACCCGCGGCTCGAGAGCTCGGTAGCGGTGTTCCACCAGCGCTTTTCCACCAACACCTTGCCGCAGTGGCGGCTCGCGCACCCCTTTCGTTACCTGGCGCACAACGGCGAGATCAACACCATCCAGGGCAACCGCAACTGGGCGACCGCGCGCGGGCCGCTGCTCCGCTCGCCGCTGCTGCCTGAGCTGCAGGAAGTGCTGCCGCTCGTGTCGTTGAGCGGCTCGGACTCGCAGAGCCTGGACAACATGCTGGAAGTGCTGCTGATGGGTGGCCTCGATCCGCTGCATGCCATGCGCCTGCTCATGCCGCCCGCGTGGCACGGACTCGACGCCATCGACCCCGAGCTGCGTGCTTTCTACGAGTATTACTCGGTGCACATGGAGCCGTGGGACGGCCCGGCGGGAGTGGTGCTCACCGATGGCCGCTACGCACTGTGCACACTCGATCGCAACGGGCTGCGCCCGGCACGCTATGTGCTCACCAGCAACCGCTGCCTGACGATCGCCTCCGAAAGCGGAGTATGGGACTACCCGCCCGAGCAGGTGGTGAAGCAGGGCAAGCTCGGTCCCGGCGACATGATCGCGCTGGACCTGGAGACCCGCGTGCTCATGTCTTCGCAGGACATCGACCAGCTGCTCAAAACTCGCCATCCCTACAAGGCGTGGCTGAAGAAAGGAGTGCGTTACCTGGAGAGTGACCTGGTCGACCCGCGGCTCGCGGCGGAACCCATGGACAGCGCGACGCTGTCGCTCTACCAGAAGATGTTCAACGTCACGCAGGAGGAGCGTGAGGACATCATCCGGGTTCTCGCGCAGGATGAGAACGAGGCGGTCGGCTCGATGGGCGATGACACGCCGCTGCCCGTACTCTCGAGCCAGGTGCGCTCGCTCTACGACTACTTCCGCCAGCAGTTCGCGCAGGTCACCAACCCGCCGATCGACTCGCTGCGCGAGTCGCTCGTCATGTCGCTGCAGACGCAGATCGGACCCGAGTGCAATATCTTCCTGCCCGCACCCGAGCACGCGCGCCAGGTGGTGCTCGGCTCGCCCATACTCTCGCAGCGCAAGCTCCGTCAGATCCTTGCGATCGAGGAAGTGACGCACGAGTTCCTCGATCTGCAGTACGACCCGGCCGAGGGCCTGAGGCAGGCAATCGAGCGCCTGTGTGCGCAGGCCGAGAGCGCGGTGCGCGAAGGCAAGCTGGTCCTGCTGCTCTCGGACCGGTATCTGGTCAAAGGGCGCATCCCGGCGCACGCGCTGTTGGTGACCGGTGCCGTGCACCAGCACCTGGTGAGGGCCGGGCTGCGTTGCAAATGCAACCTGCTCGTCGAAACCGGCACCGCCCGTGAGCCGCATCACTTCGCCTGCCTCATCGGCTATGGCGCCACGGCGGTATATCCCTACATGGCCTATCAGGTCCTGTTCGAGATGATGCGCAAGGGCCGCGTGAAGCTCGACTTTGCCGCGCGTCTCGAGCTCGGGCGCAGTTACCGTGCGGGGGTGCGCAAGGGACTGTTCAAGATCATGTCGAAGATGGGCATCTCCACCATCTCCAGCTATCGCAGCTCACAGCTGTTCGAGATCGTCGGGCTCGCCGACGAAGTGGTGGAGCTGTGCTTCACCGGCACCGAGAGCCGGGTGCAGGGGGCCGACTTTGGGGATCTCGAGGCGGACGCGCTCGCGCTCGCCGCGCCCGCCTGGGATCCGCGCGAAGCACTCGCGCAGGGGGGATTGCTGAAATACGTGCATGGCGGTGAGTACCACATGTACAACCCGGATGTGATCGCTGCGCTGCAGGCGGCAGTGGTTTCGGGCGATCAGGCCCACTATCGCGAGTTCGCGCACCTGGTGAAGCAGCGCCCGCCATCGACTTTCCGCGACCTGCTCGCCCTGAAGCCGCTCGGCCCGGCCGCGCCGCTGGAGGAAGTCGAGCCCGTCGAGGCCGTGCTCGCGCGCTTCGACAGCGCCGGCATGTCGCTCGGGGCACTCTCGCCCGAGGCGCACGAGGCACTTGCGATCGCCATGAACCGCCTCGGCGCACGTTCCAACTCGGGCGAAGGCGGTGAAGATCCGGCCCGCTATCGCAGCGAGAAGAACTCGAAGATCAAGCAGGTGGCCTCGGGACGCTTCGGTGTCACCGCGGAGTACCTGATCAACGCCGAGGTGCTGCAGATCAAGATCGCCCAGGGTGCCAAGCCCGGTGAGGGTGGACAGCTGCCCGGGCACAAGGTGAACGACATGATCGCCACGCTGCGCTTCGCGCGGCCGGGCGTGGGGCTGATCTCGCCTCCGCCGCACCACGACATCTACTCGATAGAGGATCTCGCGCAGCTGATCTTCGATCTGAAGCAGGTGAACCCAGAGGCGCTCGTGTCGGTGAAGCTCGTGGCCGAACCCGGCGTCGGTACGGTGGCGGCCGGAGTCGCGAAGGCTTACGCAGATCTCATCACCATCTCCGGCTACGACGGCGGCACGGGAGCCAGCCCGCTCTCCTCGATCAAGTACGCGGGCAGCCCCTGGGAACTCGGCCTCGCCGAGACGCACCAGACGCTGCGCGTCAACGAGCTCCGCCACCGCGTGCGGCTGCAGGCCGATGGAGGCCTGAAGACCGGTCTCGATGTGGTGAAGGCCGCGATCCTGGGCGCCGAGAGCTTCGGCTTCGGCACTGCGCCGATGGTGGCGCTCGGCTGCAAGTATCTGCGCATCTGCCATCTCAACAACTGCGCAACCGGAGTGGCGACGCAGCACCAGGTGCTGCGCTCGAAGTACTTCACGGGGCTCCCGGAGATGGTGATCAACTACTTTCGTTTCGTCGCCGGGGAGGTGCGTGAGATCCTCGCCTCACTCGGCGCGCGGAGCCTCGGCGAGATCATCGGCCGCACCGACTGCCTGCAGGTACTCGCCGGCACGACCGCGAAGCAGCGCAAGCTCGATCTCGAGCCGTTGCTGTCGATGGCGGGCTTGAGGAGTGACGCGCCGCAGTTCTGCACTACCTCCCGCAACACCCCCTTCGACAGGGGCGAGCTCGCCGAGCGCATGGTGCGCGACATGCTGCCGGCGATCGCCTCGAGGAGCGGCGGCGAATGGAGCTACGCGCTCTGCAACTATCACCGCTCGATCGGCGCGCGGTTGTCGGGGGAGATCGCGCGCCACTGGGGCAACTACGGCATGGAGAATGCTCCTATCCTCGTGCGCTGCAGTGGCCATGCCGGACAGAGCTTCGGAGTATGGAATGCGGGTGGCCTGCATCTGTACCTCGAGGGCGATGCCAACGACTACGTCGGCAAGGGCATGGCCGCCGGCCGAATCGTGCTGCGTCATCCACGCGCGGCGCGGTTCGTGGCACGCGACACGATCATCATGGGCAACACCTGCCTGTACGGTGCGACCGGCGGGGAGCTGTATGCCGCCGGAGTGGCCGGTGAGCGCTTCGCGGTACGCAACTCCGGCGCCGTGGCGGTAATCGAGGGCGCAGGCGATCACTGCTGCGAATACATGACAGGTGGCGCGGTGTGCGTGCTCGGGCGCACCGGAGTCAACTTCGGGGCCGGTTTCACCGGCGGCTTCGCCTATGTGCTCGATCTCGAGCGCAATTTCGTTGACCGCTACAACCACGAGTTGATCGACATCAGCCGCATCCACCCCGAGGCCATGCAGTCGCACGTACAGCACCTCGAGGGGCTCCTCGAGCGGCACCTGGCAGCAAGCGGCAGTGCGTGGGCCGAGGAGATCGCGGGCGACCTGCGCACCTTCCTGCCGAAGTTCTGGGTGGTCAAGCCCAAGGCCGCCTCCGTCGATTCGCTGATCGATAACCTGCGGCGCGCGGCCTGAGCCGCCGCGGACGAATACATGGCCGACAAGAATCTGCAATTCCTGGACATCCCGCGCGCCGAGCCTGAGAAGGCCGCGGCCGAAGTGCGCATCGGCAACTTCCGGGAAATTTACCCAAGGTTCGATGCTACCGGCGCCGCCCAGCAGGCGGGCCGCTGTCTCGCCTGTGGCAATCCATTCTGCGAATGGAAGTGTCCGGTCCACAACTACATACCGAACTGGTTGAAGCTCATCGAGGATGGAAACCTGTTCGAAGCGGCGGAGCTCTCGCACCGGACCAACTCGCTCCCCGAGGTTTGCGGGCGCATCTGTCCGCAGGACCGGCTGTGCGAAGGCGCCTGCACGCTGAATGACGGCCTCGGCGCGGTCACGATCGGCTCCATCGAGAAATACATCACCGACGAGGCTCTGCGGCAGGGGTGGAAGCCCGACATGTCGCACGTGCAGCGCACGGACAAGCGCGTGGCGGTCGTCGGCGCCGGGCCCGCGGGACTCGCGTGTGCCGACGTGTTGGTGCGCAACGGCGTGCAGCCGGTGGTGTTCGACCGCGAGCAGCGCATCGGCGGACTGCTCACCTTCGGCATCCCGCCGTTCAAGCTGGAGAAGGAGGTGGTGGAGACGCGCCGCGAGCTGTTGCAGGGCATGGGCGTCGAATTTCGCCTCGGCTGCGAGATCGGTCGCGATCTCGCCTTCGCACGGGTGCTTGCCGAGTACGACGCCGTATTTCTCGGCATGGGCACCTACACCTGTGTGCGCGGTGGATTCCCCGGCGAGGACCTGCCGGGGGTTTACGAGGCTCTGCCCTACCTCGTGTCCAACGTCCGTTGCGAGCTCGGCTTCGATGGTGCGGCCCGCACCCGCATCAGCATGCGCGGCTTGCGAGTCCTCGTGCTGGGTGGCGGCGATACTGCCATGGACTGCAATCGCACCGCGATCCGGCAGGGAGCACAAAGCGTCACCTGCACCTACCGGCGCGACGAGCACAACATGCCCGGCTCGCGGCGCGACTATCGCAACAGCCGCGAAGAAGGCGTGGAGTTTCTGTTCAACCGCCAGCCGATCGAGATCGTTGGTGCGCAGCGCGTCGAGGGCGTGAAGCTCGTGCAGACCGCGCTCGGCTCACCCGATGCGCGTGGCCGGCGCGTGCCAGAGCCGCTCGCCGGCTCCGAGCGGATCGTGCCGGCGGATGCAGTCGTCATTGCCTTCGGCTTCCTGCCGAGCCCGCCCGGCTGGCTCTCCCAACACGGCATCCGCGTGCACGACAGCGGCCGGGTGCGCGTCTCGCTTGGAGCGCACAACGCATTTCAGACCACCAATCCGCAAGTGTTCGCGGGCGGTGACATGGTGCGCGGCTCGGATCTCGTCGTGACCGCCGTCTTCGAGGGACGCGAGGCCGCGCGCGGCATCCTTGAATATCTCGGAGTGCGCTAGAAAAGCGAGACCCCAAACAAAAGGCCCCGCACGTGGCGGGGCCGGTTAGGTTTGCTCGCGTCGTCAACTGACCCGGTGGTTCGCTGTCAGCTCCGGCCGGGGCGCTTGTGTCGAACTCAAGTGAGTCGTGGAGCGCCCTCGACATGTCGCGTCATCACGAGCATCTACTCTTGCGGCTGAAACGCTTGGAGCTATTGAGCTCCGGCTCCTATGGCGAGGCCCGCGTGTTCATCCACGCGTTGTGTCGTTCCTGACAACCCACAACAAGTTAGTGGCTGCCGTACCCGTGCCCGCGTCGATCCCCGAGTTTTCTGTTGTAAGTTCCCTCCTACTGGAGCGGCTTGTACGCATCAACAGCTAAGCGCGCTGCTGAGCCAAGACCAGAATTTCTTTTGCGGACAGTACCTTCCCGCAGTTATTGTACTGATTCCTGGCGGGATTGCCATGTCGCAAATTGTCGACAAATGCGACATAAGACATTGGCGTGGGCGCGACAGTACGCCTCAGCGCGGGAGCTGAACGCTCACCCGGGCTCCCGAGCCGCCGGGGAGGCTGAGCGCGGTCGCTTCCCCGCCATGGAACTCGGCGATGAGGCGGACGATGTAGAGGCCGAGGCCAAAGTGCGGCCGGCTATCCCCATCGGCCCTCGATTGCCAGAGGGACTCGAACAACCGCCCCTCCAGATGGGCAGGGAGCGGGGGACCGGGATTCTCCACTTCGATGAGGACCGCGGCGGCCTCGGCCCGCAGCCGCACGCTGATCATGGCCCCCGCCACACTGAAATCGATGGCGTTGTCGATCAGCTTATCGAGCATCTGCACGATCAGGTCCGGCGCGCCGTGCAACATAATCTGTCCGGGAGGTAATTCGACCGCGAACACGTGTCCCGGGAAGGCAGTGCGGTACGCCGCTACGGCGCGGTCGAGCACCGCAACCAGGTCGAAATCCACCCGCTCGGCGTTCCCGATCGCCTCCTCCACGCGGCTCGCGGCTCCCATCGCGAGCAGGATCGCATTCAGCCGGTCACTTCCCTGCCGGGCGCGAGCGAGATAGGCGCGCCCCGCCTCGCCCCCGGGCTCCGCCTCGAGATTCTCGAGCGAGGAGCGCACGATCGTGAGGGGTGTGCGGATCTCGTGAGCGAGCTTGCCGGCGAGGGTGCGCAGATATTCGGTATATGAATTGAGTCGCGCGAGGAGCGTCGAGAAGCTGCGCGCGACGTCGCCGAGCTCATCACGTGCCGCGGTTTCGGGGAAGGCGGTAACGAGGCCCGCACGAGTCAGGGCCGACTCGCTCGCGCGGCGCAGCCGCGCGAGCCGCAGCGCCAGCCATGCGGCAAATGCGAACATCAGAATCACCGCCGCGGCGCTCGTTCCAAGGGTGAAATTGAGCATCCGGGTGAGCGCGCGATCGCGCAGTCGCAACCACCGATCGGCCGTCTGTGTCACCTCCAGCGCACCGATCACTTCGCGATGGTCGCGATCGTAGATCGGCGCCTGCGCCTCGATCAGGCTTGGTGCGCCAGGGCGATCGATGAAGCGGCGGTAGAGACGGGCGATGAGCGGAGAGCCACTGCTGAGTGTGTGCCCCTGCGATAGCGCATCGACATGTGCCAGCGCCCGACCATCGGGCGCGCTGATCGCGAGCTTAAGTCCCGGCTGCATGAACTGCGCCAGATAAGAGGAGAGCTCGGGAGCCGCGACGATCAGGCGACCGAGGGTGTGCAGGTCATCACTGCGCAACGTGCCGTAGCTGATGGGGGCCGCACCGCGGGCATCACGGTCATCGATCAGTACTCCGAAGCGCTCGCCAAGCATCGAGAGCGGTGCGGCGATCTCCACGCGATAGCCATCGCGGAAGGCCTGCCACGCGGCGCGCACGCGCGGCTCGATGAGGACGCGCTGCTCACCGTACTCGCCCGATTCAATGCGCCGCGCGGTGAGCGTGCCGGGGCCGCTCGCCGCCAGGAATACCTGCTGCTCCTCGCCCTGACTGTCCTCGTAACCGATCCACACGCGGTCGCCGAAGGTGGCCGGATCCAGCCAGTTGCTCCCCGGAGCGTCGAACACCGGGTGCTCATCGTGCACTTCGAGGAGCACGTACAGCATCCGCTCATAGACACCGCTCAGGATGCCGAAGTGATGGCGCGCATCGTGACTGAAATGCGCCCACGCTCCGGGCGCGCGTGGCCAGTCATCCGCGTAGCCATCGATGAGTGGAGCCGCGCTGAGCGCGAGCGGCCTGAGGTCGTAGGCACCCGCCGCCGCCGGCGCGCGTGCCGCGTTGGGCACGGCTGCGGCGCCGCCTGGCTCCTGCGGCTGCGCACCCGGCGCGCTGTCCTCCGCGGGCAGGGGCTCGCGGTACAGCAGATCGGTCCGGCCCTGGAGCGAGGCCGCAATGGTCTGCGCCACGGCCTGGAGCGACGTCTGCTCGCCCTCGCGTAGCGCAGCCTCCATCTCCCGAGCGTAGCGGCAGCCTGCCCAGGGGAGCCCGAGCGTAGCGAGGCCGAGTGCGAGCAGCTTGAGGCGCAGCGACATGGCTCGGGGGTCTATTCGACCCAGCGGTAGCCCATGCCGTAGACGGTCTGCAGGCAGTCGAATGTTGGCTCGATGCTCTGGAACTTCCGCCGGATGCGCTTCACGTGCGAGGTGATGGTGTTGTCATCGAGCACCACGTTGGCCGCATCCATGAGCTGCTGACGGCTGCGCACGTGTCCGGGGTGGCGGGCCAGCGCATGCACGATCCAGAACTCGGTGAGCGACAGCAGCACCACCTGGTCAGCCCATTGCGCCTGCATGCGCTCGGCATCGAGGGCGAGCGGGCCGCGCCGCACGACCTCGCTCGAGCTAGCGGGCCGGCGCAGCGCGTCCACGCGGCGGAAGAGTGCGTTCACGCGCGCCGTCAGGTGCGCGAGGCTCAGGTCCTTGGTCAGGAAGTCGTCTGCCCCGAGCCGCAGACCCGATACGGCATCGAGCTCACTATCGCGTGCGGTGAGAAATATGATCGGCAGCTCGGCCGAGAGTGCCCGCAGCTCCCGGCATAACTCGAACCCGCCCTCGGGCTCCTCCTCGAGTGAGATGTCGATGACTGCGAGATCCGGCAGCCGCGCGTTGAACGCCGCCATCGCCTGCGCGCGGTTGGCGTAGCAGCGCACTGCGTAGCCCGCGCGCGTGAACGCGGCGGCGTAGTTGTCACGAATGGCCGCTTCGTCCTCGACGATGGCGATCAGGCGCTTCATGCCGGACCCAAGGCTACAGACTGTGCGCGCGTGGCGAAAGCTCCGCGCGACCGGCATGCGACCGCCATTTTTCGCCACAATTCTGGCGCGCCCGGCCACGATTGCGTCCCGCGCTCTGTCCACCTGCGCTGCCCTAATGCTCAGGCAGCACGTGCTGCCGGGAGACCTCCATGAACGCGACGACCGTGCGGGCCGGGATGGCAGGAAGAGTCGTACCACGGTGGACAGGCACGGGCCGCGGCGAGCGGCTCGCAAACTGGCTGGCACTTGTCACGCTGCTCGCACTCGGCATCATCTGGCAGTGACCATATCGAGGGGACCTACGGAACGCCCGCGAATGTCCCCGCCGCGGGGTTGGCGCCACCGCTCGACAGTCCGCTGCGCGATACCTATTACCGCTGGATGTTCTTCGGCGCATGCTGCGTGGAGCCGGCAGTGATCGATCGATTGTTGTCGCGTCCCGCGGTTTCCAGGCCCTCGGCGCTCGGCTATGGCTCATACGAGGACGCAATCGCGACGCTGGAAGGGGCACTCGGGCCGGGCCCGTTCCTCCTCGGCCGGCAGTTCAGCGCCGCGGATGTCTACGTCGGTTCCCAGATCGGCTTCGGCATGATGACGAAGGCGCTCGAGGCCCGCCCTGCGTTCCAGCAGTACTTCGGCCGACTGCAGGAGCGTCCGGCTCACAAGCGCTTCATGGAGAAGAACGAGCAGCTGCTCGCGCAGATGAAAAAAGCGGGCTGAGCAATCAGCGTTGGCTTTGCCGTCAGGCTGCGGCGCCAATTGAGCCGCCCGGGTTCCCCGTGCTAGGTTTGCCGCGCGCCGATGACAGAAGAACCAGACCGCGGCGAGCTGGACCAACAACATCACTCAGCCACCTCTGAGCACGGGGAAGCATCATGTTCACGCAGCTGATCGACCCGCTCGGCAATCTGACCCTCACCTGCCTGGTGGCTCTGGTGCCCGTCGTGTCACTGCTGCTCATGCTCGCCGTGTGGCGCCTGCCGGCCTGGCTGGCGACACTGCTCGGCTCGGTGATCACGTTCGTGCTGGCGGTGTGGATATGGAAGATGCCCTTCGACCAGGGCTCACACGCCTATCTCTACGGCGCTGCGACCGGAGTGTGGAACGTCAACTGGATCACCTTCTGGGGGATGGTGCTCTTCAACACGCTCGCCGTGAGCGGCGTATTCGAGAATTTCCGCCGCTGGCTGATCGCCCAGGGCAGCCTGGATGTGCGTGTGCAGACCATGCTGTTTGCCTGGGCCTTCGGTGCGTTGCTCGAGGGACTGGTCGGGTTCGGCTATCCGTGGGCGGTGGTAGCCCCGATCCTCATATCGCTCGGCATCTCCGATCTGAATGCGATCCGTGTTGCGGCGATTGCCAACAATGCACCGGTCTCCTACGGTGCGCTCGGTGCGCCCATCATCGCGCTCGCGGCCGTCACCAGCTATCCGTTGCTCGCCCTGTCGGGATCGGTGGGCACCATCGTCGCGGTGCTGGCGCTGCTGCCGCCATGGGTGCTGCTCTACCTGGTATCGGGGTGGGAAGGACTGAAAGGCGGCTGGCCGCTCGCCATCGTCGGCTCGCTCGGCTACATCGCGGGACAATACCCGGTCGCGGTGTACCTCGGGCCGTATCTGCCGGATGTCGCCGGCGCGATCGTCTGCTTCGGCGCGTTGCTGCTGCTGTTGAAGGTCTGGCAACCGAGCCGCGTGCTCGGCTACGGTGGCGTGCCGGTCGAGGCCGGCGCCGCGCAGCAGATGCGGGGTCACGGACTGTCCGCCGGCGAAGTGTTGCAGGCATGGTTGCCGTTCCTGGTGCTGCTCGTGGTGGTGGCGCTCTGGACCGGCCCCTGGTCGCCGCTGCCGAAAGTCAGCTGGTTCAAGACGCAAGCCATCGCCTGCTCGGCACTTGCGGCCACCTGTCCCGAGAAGGGTAACGTCACTGCGGTGTTCAATTTCGCGCCCTATATCGGCGGCACTGCAATCCTCGTCTCGTGGCTCATCGTGGCGGTGCTGCTGCTCGCCATGGGCAGGCTGAAGAGCGCGCAGGTCGGGGAGATTTTCCGGCGTACCTTCCACCAGATGTGGGGCGCACTGCTCGTCGGAGTGTTCATCTTCGGCCTGGCGTACACCTTCAACTATTCGGGTATGGCGGCCTCGCTCGCGAAAGGCTTTGCCTCGATGGGCACTGCCTTCATCGTGGTCGCGCCGATTCTCGGCTTCATCGGCGTGGCGCTGTCCGGGTCGAACACCTCCACGAACGCGATGTTCGGCAAGTTCCAGGCGCTGGTGGGCACGCAGCTCGGACTCCCGCCGCTGCTGCTACCGTCGCTGAACTCGGTCGGTGCGGAAATCGGCAAGCCCGTCGCTCCGCAGACTGCCAGTGTCGGGGTCTCCACCAGCAAGTTCGTGCGCAGGGAGGGTGATGTCATCCGCCACAACATGGGCTGGACGTTCATCCTGCTCGTCTACCTGATACTGATCGCGATCGGCTGTTACCTGGCGCACCCGGCAGCCATGACGCTGCACTGAGCGGGAGCTGACCAGGCCGCAGTATCAGAAGGCGTTCACCCCGGTGAGCTCGCGCCCGAGGGTGAGCTGATGGATCGTCTCCGTGCCTTCATAGGTGATGACGCTCTCGAGATTCAGCATGTGCCGGATCGGCACATATTCGGCACTGATTCCGGCGCCGCCCAGCATGTCGCGGCAATCGCGGGCAATGTCGAGCGCCATGCGACAGTTGTTCCACTTGGCGAGGGAGACCTGCACGGGCTGCATCGTTCCCGCATCCTTCAATCTGCCGAGCTGTAATGCGAGCAGTTGCGCCGTGGTGATGCGCCGGGCCATGTCGGCGAGGCGTACCTGGATGGTCTGATTCGCAGCGAGCGGCCGTCCGAAGAGCTGGCGCGTCGCCGTGTACTCGAGCAGCTGTTTCAAGCACGCCTGCGCCGCGCCGATCACACCCCAGCAGATGCCATAGCGCGCCTGCGTGAGGCACGACAGCGGCCCCTTCAGTCCGACCACCCCCGGCAGCACGCGGCTCTCGGGCACCACGACGTTGTCGAAGAAAAGTGCCGCGGTCACGGCGGCGCGCAGCGAGAACTTGTGCTGGATCTCCGGCGCGGAGAAACCAGGCGTGCCCTTATCCACCAGGAAACCGCGGATGCCGTCCGCGGTCATCGCCCAGACCACCGCAACGTCGGCAATGGTCCCGTTCGTGATCCACATCTTCGAGCCATTCAGTACCCAGTCCCCGCCGCGCCGCTTGGCGTGGGTCTTCATGTTGGCAGGATCCGAACCTCCGTGAGGCTCGGTGAGTCCGAAGCAGCCGATGAGCTCGCCACGGGCCATGCGCGGCAGGTAGTGCTCTTTCTGCTCGGCGGAGCCGTACGCGAAGATCGGGTACATGCACAGCGAGGACTGCACGGAGACGAAGCTGCGAATACCGGAGTCACCGCGCTCGAGCTCCTGGCAGATTAATCCGTAGCTGACCGCGTTGAGGCCGGCGCAGTCGTAGCCCTGGATCGAAGAGCCGAGAAGCCCCTGCGCTGCGAGTTTCGGAATCAACTCCTGCGGAAAGCGATGCTCCTCGAAGCAGTGCTGGATGACCGGCAGCACCTCGGCATCGACCAGGCGCGCCACCGAGTCCTGCACCAGGCGCTCCTCCTCGCTGAGCGACGCACGCACCCCGTACAGATCCAGCGGATCGAGCGCGCTAACCGCGGCACCTGCGGTCTCTGGACTGGAAGGGGCGGCTTTGGCCACGGGCGTCTCTCCTGCAGGAAAACGGGCCGGCTTGGGGGCGCGCATGATAGCGAGGTCCCCGGGAAATTGCAGTCATCCGCACGCCGGATGTGGATTCGCAGCCGGGCTTGGGGCACGCTTCGGCCCATGAAAATCCCGGAGATCATCATCGTCGAGACCGTTCATCAGCCGGGCAGTCTCGCCAAAGTGCTCCAGGTCATCGCGGAGGCAGGCCTCACCATCGAGCAGCTCGTCGCGCTGCGGCGTGACCAGGGACGCACGCTCTGGGAAATCACGCTCGAGATGGACGAGGAGGCCGATCGCTCGCTCTACGAGCGCATCGGTCAGTTGCCGACCGCGCGCTTCGTCGGCAAATCCGATCGGGTCTTCAACCGTCACCGCGGCGGCAAGATCCGCACCGTGTCGACGTTGCCGATCAACACGCGCGAAGTGCTGCGCGACGTATACACACCGGGCGTTGCGCGGGTGTGTCTCGCGATCCGCAAGAACCCCGAAGCGGCCTATGAATACACCGCACTCGGCAACACCGTCGCGGTGGTCACCAACGGCACGGCCGTGCTCGGGCTCGGCAACATCGGTGCGCTCGCGGGGCTGCCGGTAATGGAAGGCAAGGCGGCGCTGTTCGCGGAACTCGTCGGCATCAATGCGGTGCCCATCCTCATCGAGGAGAGGCTGCCGGAGCGCGTGGTAGAGACCGTCTGCGGCATCGCTACCTCCTTCGGCGCGATTCAACTCGAGGACTTCGCTGCCCCTGAATGCTTCGAGATCGAGCAGCAGTTGCGCGCCCGGCTGCAGAAGCCGGTGTTGCACGATGATCAGCATGGCACCGCGGTGGTGACACTCGCCGCACTGTTGAACGCCGCGCAGCGCTCGGCAGTCGACCTGCGCGGCAGCATCGTCGGCCAGATCGGCCTCGGGGCGGCAGGCAGCGGCATCGTGCGCCTGCTACAGGCGTACGGGGTGCGCCACGTGCTCGGAACCGACCCTAATGCGGGTGCGGTGGCGCGCCTTCAGGCGCGGGGCGGGGAAGGTGTAACACTCGAAGTCCTCATGCAGCGCGCCGATATCGTCATCGCCTGCACCGGAGTCAAAGGCCTCATCCATCCCGAGTGGGTCAGAAAGGGCCAGGTCATTCTCGCCTTATCCAACCCGGACCCCGAGATCGAGCCGCTCGCGGCGCGCGCACGGGGAGCGGCATTTGCTGCCGATGGCAAGGGCATCAACAACGTGCTGGCTTTCCCCGGGCTCTTCAAGGGCGCGCTCGAGGCGCGTGCTGCCTGCTTCTCCGATGCGATGCTGATGGCAGCCGCCGAGACCATCGCGGCGGCGGCGCAGGCAGATGAGCTGGTCCCTGCCCCGCTCGACAAGGAGCTGCACGCGAAGGTCGCGGCCGCGGTGCGCGCGGCCGCGCCGCGCTCCTGATCGCAACTCGACGCGACAGCTGTCCTTAGTAGGGGATGCTCAAGCGCCGGTAGGCGCTCGCCAGCAGCCACAGCGGACCAATGAGAAGGAATTGGATGTCCTTGAAGAAGGACGGCCGCTTTCCTTCGACCGCATGCCCGACGAACTGCCCGATCCAGGCAATCACGAAAATAACGATCGAGGTGAGCCAAAGCGGCCAGGGCAGCCCGGCGAGAAGCCGGGTGATGGCAAGCAGCACTGCGAACGCCAACAGCAGGCCGAGCGCCAGCGCCGGTGAGAGAACCAGGTAGTAGCTCAGCGCAGCCGCTGCGGCGAGTGTGGCCCAGTTGAGCCAGACCGAGACTGCGGAAAATTCCGGCGGCACCGGGACTGCCCACAGCAGCCCCATGACCGAAAGCACAATCGGCGGGACGCAGATCCAGTGCAGTAGCTTGTTGGTCGGATTCTGGTGGCTCTCCGCGTATTCCCCCAGCCAGGCCGTCACGGTACGCATGCTAAAAAACTACCCGCCCGCACCCGGGCCGGCAAGGAGAGAACCGCCGGAGAAAGCGCCGCCCGAGGCCGGCGCTCAGGCTGCCATCATGCCGCGCAGCTTGCCGAGTGCGCTCGACTCGATCTGGCGGATGCGCTCCGCCGAGACGCCGTACTTATCCGCGAGCTCGTGCAGCGTCGCCTTGTCTTCGGACATCCAGCGCTGCTGTACGATGTCGCGGCTCCGTGTGTCCAGCCGGTTCAGCGCGCCGCGCAGCCGCTCGGAGGAGTCATCGGCGCTCTCGGCATCTTCGACCTGCTCGGCGGGATCTGCGTCCGGCGCCGGCAGATAAGCGGCGGGGCTGTACAGCTCCTCATCGTCCGCTTCGGGCGCCGGATCGAACGACAGGTCACGCGCCGCGAGCCGCTTCTCCATCTCCGTGACCTCGCCCGGTGTCACACCGAGGTCCCGTGCTACGGCAAGCGTCTCCTCGGCCGAGAGCCAGCTGAGGTTCTTTTTCAGACGCCGCAGGTTGAAGAACAGCTTCCGCTGCGCCTTGGTGGTGGCAATCTTGACCAGCCGCCAGTTCCGCAGCACGTACTCGTGGATCTCGGCACGGATCCAGTGCACCGCGAACGAGACCAGCCGCACGTTGAGCCGCGGATCGAACCGCTTCACAGCCTTCATCAGCCCGACGTTGCCTTCCTGGATCAGGTCGCCCATCGGCAGACCGTATCCGCTGTAACCCCGAGCGATGTGGACGACGAAACGCAGATGTGAAAGCACCAGCTCCCGAGCCGCCTGCAGGTCTTCCTGCGAGCGGAAGCGCTCGGCGAGCGCGCGTTCATCCTCGCGGTTCAGGACCGGAATGCGGCTGACACGCTCGAGGTAGGCGTCGAGACTCCCGAGCGGGCCGGCCAACGCCAGATCGCCCGGTCGGGCAACCAGTGCACCTGCAGTCATTGAATCTCCCGTGCTTTGGATAGGCATCTTAGCAGTCGACCTCTTAGAGTGCTAAAGCCTCGGGTAAGTTCCCCGGGGCCCCAGGTGGACCCTTTGCGAACAACAGCTTGCACGCAAGCGGCGCCGTACGTAATCCCCCTTTGGGGGGCTCCATTTACCCTTCGGTCGGCTGGGGCCTCCTCAACGCCGCAGGCTGGAACCTGACCGTGGCAGCAAGCGCACAGAGCCCACCCACGCAAGCGCAGGCGGGGCCACTCATTAACCCTGGGACGGTTTCTCGGTAGAGTCGGATAAAGCCCGCAGGTTCCGCAGCGGACGGCGGGCACGACAACTGAGGGAGGGGTGATGATCACCATTGCTTCGCTATGGCTGCCGATCCTGGTATCGGCGGTGATTGTGTTCGTGGCGAGCTCGGTCATCCACATGGGACCGTTCTGGCACCGGGGAGACTTCGCGCCGATGCCGCGCGAAGCGGAGGTGCTCGGTGCCTTGCGGCCGCTCGCCATTCCTCCCGGGGACTATTTCATCCCGCGCGCGAGCGGCATGCAGGAGATGCGCTCCGCCGAGTTCAAGGACAAAATGAGGCAGGGGCCGGTCGCGGTGCTGACCGTCATGCCTAACGGAATGCTGTCGATGCGCCGGAGCCTGGTGCAGTGGTTCGTGTTCCTCATCGTGGTGAGCATCTTCTGCGCCTACATCGCGGGGCGCACCTTGCCCGGCGGCACACCGTACCCGCGCGTATTCCAGATCGTGGGTGCGACCGCCTTCATCGGCTATGCGCTCGCTCTGTGCGAGCTCTCCATCTGGTACCGCCGCTCGTGGAGCCTGACGCTCAAAGCGGCACTCGATGGGCTCATCTACGGGGCGCTCACGGGCGGCACCTTTGGCTGGCTGTGGCCGCACTCCGCGAGCGGAGTGCTGTAAGTCGAGCAGTGCGTCACGGACCATCCGTGTTATGACTACAACCACCAATCCGGCGCGCAGCGAGGCGCATAATGCCGGTAGAAACCTAAGAACACGTCACGAATGCGTGACATAAAGCATGCTCTGATACACTCAACTGAGTTGGGAGCGAGGCACAGGGGTCGATGAATCGCGCGCGCTGGTCAGGTCTCATGACGACGGCCGTTTGCCTGTCGTTCGCTGCTTCAGTCACCGACGCAGCCGCGTTCGGCAGCGCGCAACGCACGCATCTCAGATACAGTGCCCGCCCCACGCTGACCGATCCGGCGTTGCACTCGAGCGCCGCCCTCGTGCTCGACATCGGCAATTCCTCGGTCCTTTATTCGCGGCGTTCGGATATTGCCCTGCCCATCGCCTCGATCACCAAGCTGATGACCGCACTCGTGGTGACGGAGGCCGGCCAGTCACTCGATGAGATGCTGACCGTGACGGAGGATGACCGCTTCTCCGGCAGGGGCGCCTTCTCGAGGCTCGCACCGGGCACGCAACTCTCGCGCGCCGACCTGATGCACCTTGCCCTGATGGCATCGGAAAACCGTGCGGCCCATGTGCTCGGGCGCGCCTATCCGGGCGGAGTGGCAGCTTGCGTGAGCGCCATGAACGCGAAGGCACGCGAGCTCGGCATGACGAACGCGCACTTCGTCGAGCCGACTGGGCTCTCCAATGAGAACGTGGCGAGCCCGGAAGACCTCTCCAAACTGGTGATCGCCGCGGCAAAGGTTGCCTCGATCCGCGAATACTCCACCGACAGCGATTTCGAGGTGCATGTCGGCCGCCGTCTCGTGCGCTACCGCAACACTGACTCACTCGTCAGCAAGTCTGACTGGAACATCGTGGTGCAGAAGACTGGCTATATCCACGAAGCGGGGCGCTGCCTGGTGATGCAGACCGTGATCGAGGACCGGCCCGTGGTCATCGTGCTGCTGAACTCCTTCGGCAAGCTCACGCGCGTGGCCGATGCACGCCGCATCCGCCGCTGGGTGGAAGCGACCATGCTCGCGCACGAAGCGGGAACCGCCGCGACTACCTGATCGCGCTGAGCTGACTCCCCCTCCGCAGCGGGTGGTTTCAGGCGCGGGGCTCGATGCTGCGCAGGTGGCGCGCTGCGGATATCCAGGCACCGAGCCATCCAAGTACCGCACCCGCTGCGAGCAGAACGCCGATATCCGTCAGCGACGGGCCGTGCAGCTGATAGCGGCTGCCGTAAAGCCGCGAGAGAGTCGCTACCGGCTGACCGAGCACGGTGACCGTGACGGTGATAATGGCCCAGGCGAGCAGTGCACCACCGAGTCCATACAACACCCCCGTGTACAGAAACGGCCGGCGCACGAAGGCGTTCGAGCCGCCGACGAGCTTGGTGACCTCGATCTCCGGCCGGCGCGCGGCGATTTCGAGTCTGATGGTGTTACCGACGACCGCCAGCACGCCGATGCCGAGCAGCGCGGCTGCGATGAGCAGCAGCCGGCGCAGCACCTCGAGTATGGCATTGAAGCGCATCACCCACTCGGAATCGACCTGCACCAGGTCCACTTCGGGCCATGCAGTGAAGTAGCTGCGCAGCGCCTCGAGCGCGGCGGCGGAGCTGTCCTCGGACCGCGGCCGCACGTGCAGCACATGCGGCAGTGGATTCTCCTTGAGCGCCACCAGCGCATCGCCGAATCCCGAGTAGGTCCTGAAGTCCTCGAGCCCCTGGTCCGCCGGGATCAGCGTAACGGAGGCCACATCGTGGCGCCGCTCCGCCGCCTGCGCCAGTTGCTGGGCCTTGGCGAGCGCAACGTCGGTCTTGAGGAACACCGACAGGTCGACCGCGTTGGCGAAGTTACCCGTTGCCGCCTGCGCGTTGGTCACGAATAGCCGCAGCGCCGTCGGCAGAGCGAGCGCCAGTGCGATCACCAGCAGCGTAAGCAAGGTCGCGAGCGGACTGCGGACAAGCCGCCCGAGCGACCCCAGCAGGGCCTGCAGGTGGCGCCCGCCCGAGACCGCGAGACTCATCGGTACGCCAGTACCGAGGGCAGTGGGTCAGCGGCATCTCCCTGCACCTGACCGCTCTCGAGCACGATGACCCGCTGGCCGAACTCGCGCACCAGGGTATGGTCGTGGCTCGCAATCACCACCGTGACGCCGACATCCTGGAAGCGCCGGAACAGCCGCATCACCTCGAGCGACAGGTCCGGATCGAGATTGCCCGTGGGCTCATCGGCGATCAGCAGCGGAGGCTTGCTGACGACGGCGCGGGCAATGCCGACACGCTGCTGCTCGCCGACGGACAGCTCGAGGGGCAGCACGCGCTCCTTGCCGAGCAGGCCCACCTGGTCGAGCGCCGCGCGCACCCGGCGGTCGATCTCCTTTAGAGGCGTGGCAGCTACGGCGAGCGGGAGCGCAACGTTGTCGTACACCGGGCGGTCGGCGAGCAGCTTGTGGTCCTGGAACACGACGCCGATGCGCCGGCGGAACGCGGCGATGTGTCGTGACTTCAGCGTCTGCGTGTTGCGTCCCGCAACCGTGACCGCGCCACGCGTGGGCCGCTCGAGCAGAGCGATGAGCTTCAACACCGTGCTCTTGCCGGCGCCCGAGCGGCCGGTGAGAAACACCATCTCGCCAGT
>DASYFL010000164.1:0-10966 GCA_036498445.1 Steroidobacteraceae bacterium | reverse complement strand
CGGCGGACGCGCAGCTTCTTCATCCAGCTGTGGGCGCTCCTCAACACCCTCGACGGCGAGACCGGCAGCCTCCACAATGAGCTCTACGAGATCGACATCGCTCAGCTGAGCGAATGCATCGCCGAGCTCGCACCGCAGGCGAGCGCGGCCGAGGTGCGCCGTCGGGCCACGCTGCTCGCCGCCATGATCGAGGGACTGGTGCTGGTCCGGGGCGCGCACAGCCGCAAAGCGAGCGAGCTCAAGCAGCTCATCGCGCGGGCGCGCGCACTCGGCATGCAGATTGCGCTTGGCCTTGCCGGTGACATCAATTAGGCTGCCCGCACTCCAAGCTGCGAAGTCCATGCAAATCACCCTGGCCCACACCGACGCGGTGGCGGCCCCACACCTGCCCGACCCGGCGAGCGCCTCCACGGCAACCACGCTCGATGAGGCGATGTACGTGGTCGGCCGCAACATCCATCCACACCGTCTGCGGGTGCTCGCCCCGCGCGGCGGGCTCGCCTGCCTGACCTCGGCACTCGATCTGGGCGACTGCGCCCTCGGCTACGTGCAGTACGGCTTCAACGTGGAGATCGACCCCGGGGTGATCTCGGAGTACCTGCTCGTCAAGTCGACGATCTCCGGCCACGGAACGGTCCGCTGCGGCAATCACACCGTGGTCTCGGAGCCGCGCTCGATCATCATGACCTCGATGACCGAGCCGCTGAACATCCACATGTCCGCCGAGTGCCGCCACCTGACCGTCCGCGTCAGCCGGCGCGCGCTCGAGGCACGCCTCACCGAGCTCCTCGGCCGGGGGTTGCGTGAGCCGCTGCGCTTCGAGGTCGAGCTGCTCTCGGACTCGGACTTCGGACGCGCCTGGCACGAGCTGCTCGGGCACATCTGCCACCTCTCGGCGACCGCCCCGGGCGTGTTGGCTTCGGATGAGGTGCGCCGCCAGTACTCCCGAACGCTGATCGAGCTGCTGGTGCATTCGGCACGCCACAGCTACTCCGAGGCGCTCGAGCGCCGCGCCGGCGACGCGCTGCCGTGGCACGTCCGGCGGGCGCGCGACTACATCCACGCCAACGTGGCCGACATCCGCTCGGTCGCCGAGATCGCGGCTGCGGTCGGCATCACGGCGCGCACGCTGCAGAGCGGCTTTCGCAAGGCCTTCGACGTGACGCCGGCCGAGTACGTGCGCGAGCTGCGGATTCGCATCCTGCACAGCACACTGCAGAGCGCCGAGGCCGGGCAGAGTGTTACGGACCTCATGCAGGCGGTCGGCATCGTCAACTTCGGGCGCTACGCTCACTACTACCGCCGGCGGATCGGCGTCTCCCCCTCCGTCACCCTGAAACGCGCGATCTAGGCCGGCACGTTGCGTGCGGGCAACGGTCCGGGCCGGCAGGGGCGTTTCTTTCCGTTTGCGTATGCCCTTTTTCGCATCCTGGCTCGCCGGCCGGTGGGGCGAAAGTCTACGATCGCTCCCCAGGGGGAGCTTCCCAGGGGAGAGATGCCGCCATGTTGCAAGTGAGAAAAATACCACGGGGTCTGATCGTCACGACGGCTCTCGCGCTCGGCCTCCTGCCGGCCTTCAGTCTCGCGCAGGAGTCCACCGAGAAGCTGAACGAGATCGTGGTGACCGCGCAGAAGCGCGAACAGAACCTCCAGGACGTCGGCACCTCGGTGACCGCCTTCGACACCAACACGCTCGAGCGGCTCGGGCTCAAGGATGTCACCGAGATCGCCAACCAGGTACCGGGACTGCAGTACAACCAGTTTGGAGCGACCGTCACGATCTATAACCTGCGCGGCGTGTCGCAGAACGACTTCAGTGATCACCAGGAGGCGCCGATCGCGGTCTACGCCGATGACGCCTACATCGCCTCAACGGGCGCACTCGCAGGCTCACTCTTCGACCTGCAGCGCGTCGAGGTACTGCGCGGCCCGCAGGGCACCCTCTTCGGCCGCAACGCCACCGGCGGACTCATCCACTACATCAGCAACCAGCCGACCGATCACCTCGATGGCTATCTCGACGTGGCAGCCGGCAACTACAGCACCATCAACACCGAGGGCGCGATCGGCGGACCTCTGACGGACACCCTCTCCACGCGTCTCTCCTTCGCGACCAGCCACCACGAGGGCTACATCGTCAACCGCATCGGACCGAGGATCGCCGATGAGAAGCAGTACGCCGGGCGGCTGCAGTTCACCTACAAGCCCTCCGAGAGCACGGAGCTGCGCCTCAAGATACACGGGCTCACCAACGACCATGAGGTCGCGGGAAACTACACCTGGGCTTCGGCCGTGCCGGATGCGACCGGTCGCGGCGTGTTCACTCCGGGACAACCCGATTTCTTTGGCTACAACAACCCGAGCAGTGATCCCTTCAACCAGGCCGAGGACCGCATCGGCATCTTCAACCGCACGGTCTGGGGCAGCACGCTGCACGCGATCTGGAAGAACGAGGCGGTGACCATCACCTCGGTCACCGACTACCTGAACGTGGCGAAGCGCTACGGCGAGGACTCGGATATCTCGCCCAACTTCGTCTTCAACTATGACGTGCTCTATCACTACCAGCAGTTCTCGGAGGAGCTGCGCGCCCAGGGCGGCACCAAGGCGTTCCGCTGGGTCGCGGGGCTTTACTACCTCAACTATCACAGCCGCGACGTCGGCAGCACCGATCTCGTGCTGCCGTTCGGGTTCGCCAAGGCGGACTTCACGCTGCACACCAGCTCCCCCTCGGTGTTCGCACAGACCGAGTGGGACTTCGCGCCGAAATTCACGCTCATCACCGGGGCCCGCTACACCTACGACGACAAGAAGTTCGACTACTACTACAACTGCGAGCAGTGCCCGCAGACGGTCATCTACACGCCCAACACCTACCCGGAGGCCGCGCGCGACTTCAACATCGTCACCGGCAAGGTGGAGCTCGACTACAAGCCCGTGCAGGACATGCTGCTCTACGCCAGCTGGAACCGCGGCGCCAAGGGAGGCGGCTGGTCGGCACCCACCGCGGGCTTCGTCGACCCGCTGACGCTGCCGTACAACACCGAGCGCCTGACGAGCTACGAGGCCGGCTTCAAGTCGACTTTCTGGGAGGGCCGCGCGCGACTGAACGGCTCGATCTTCAAATACGACTACAAGGACTACCAGGGCTTCTTCCTGGACGTGAACACCAACGTGGTCGAGAACGTCGACGCCACGGTGAAGGGCGGCGAGCTCGAACTCGCGGTGGTGCCGGTGCACGGGCTCAACCTGCAGCTCGGAGTCTCACACCTCGAGTCGACGGTCCCGCACGTCCCCACCCCCGCCGGTGACATCGTGCCCACGGAGATGCCGCAGGCCCCCCACTGGACCTTCAATGCGGTCGCGCGCTACGAGTGGCCGATGTTAGGCGGACGCGCCTCGATCCAGGCCGACGGTAAATGGAGCAGCGACCAGTATCTGGAGCTCATCAACGCGCCGGTCGACCTGCAGCGGGCCTACGCGATCGTCAACGGACGAGTCGGTTATGGCTCCGCCGACGGTCGCTGGGAAGTGGCCGGTTGGATCAAGAACGCGGCCAACAAGTTCTACCGGATGTACAACCTCGATCTGTCGGGCTTCATTGGTGTCAACCAGGGCGTGTACGGCCCGCCGCGCACCTACGGAGCTGAAGTTGTTTACCACATCGGAGGATAAGTCGATGTCCGCCTACACCATGACCATCGGCGGCCGGGCGGTCGGCTCCGCGCGGAGCTTCGATGTGCTGAATCCCGCCGACGAGAACGTCGTCGCCGCATGCCCGGAGGGCACGACTGAACTCGTCGATCAGGCCGTCGCCAGCGCGCGCAAGGCCTTGCCCGCGTGGTCGGCCGTTCCCGACGCGGAGCGGGTCGCCAAGCTCAACGCCATCGCCGACCTCATCGAGAAGCACCACGGCGAGCTCTCGCAGCTGATCACGCGCGAGCAGGGCAAGACCCAGAGCGGTCCCGGCGCCAACTTCGAGGTTGGCGGCACCGTCGCCTGGACGCGCGCCACGGCGAGTCTGTCGCTCCCTGAGGAGACCATCCAGGACGACGCGAGCGGGAAGATCGTGCTGCGCCGCAAGCCCGTCGGCGTGGTCGGCTCCATTACGCCCTGGAACTGGCCGATGATCATCGCGGCCTGGCACATGATGCCGGCGCTGCGTGTCGGCTGCACCACGGTCATCAAGCCCTCACCGTTCACCCCGCTCTCAACGCTGCGGCTCGTGGCGCTCATGAACGAGGTCCTGCCGCCCGGCGTCGCCAACGTCGTCACCGGCGGAGCCGAGGTCGGCAGCCATCTCGTCACTCATCCAGGCATCGACAAGATCGTCTTCACCGGCTCGGTGGCCACCGGCAAGAAGGTCATGGGCGGTGCCGCCGAGCGCCTCAAGCGCGTGACGCTCGAGCTCGGAGGGAACGATGCCGGCATCGTACTGCCGGGCACGCGCATTGATCCGCTGCTCGAGAAGCTCTTCTGGGGCTGCTTCCTCAACGCCGGGCAGACCTGTGCGGCCCTCAAGCGCCTGTACGTGCACGAGGATCAGTACGAGGAAGTCGTGGAGAAGTTCTCCAAGTACGTCTCGCGTATACCGGTCGGCAACGGTCTCGACCCGAAGAACCTCATCGGTCCACTCACCAACAAGATGCAGCTCGACAAAGTGTCCGGCTACGTCGATGAAGCGCGCCGCCGCGGGGCGCGCATCACTACCGGCGGCCAGCGCCCTGAGAGCCCTGGCTTCTTCTACCCGCTCACCGTCGTCGCCGATGTCGTCGATGACATGCAGATCGTCAGGGAGGAGCAGTTCGGTCCCGCCGTACCCATCATCAAGTACAAGACGGTGGAGGAGGCGCTGCAGCGCGCCAACGCCCTCGAGGTCGGGCTCGGCGGCTCGGTGTGGGGCAATGATCCCGAAGAGGCGGCCCGCTACGCGGCGCGACTCGAATGCGGCACCGCATGGGTGAACCAGCACGGCAACCTCCACCCGATGGCGCCCTTCGGCGGAGTGAAGTGCTCCGGCATCGGCGTCGAGTTCAATGTCGATGGACTCAAGGAGTACACGACCGTCCAGGTCGTCAATGTCGCGCGCTGAGCCCACGGCGGAGGTGGCAACCGCCGTAAGCGCCGCGGGCGGCGGTGCGCGCCTGCGTCTCTCGGCCGCGATCCTCGTCGGGGTGATCGGTCCCGAGGTCTTCATCGTGCAGCCGGGCTTCGTACAGGGCCTGGTCGAGAAACTCGGCTTCGACGAGCAGGGAGCGGGCTACGCCGCCTCGATCGAGGTATGGGGTATCACCGCCACCACCCTGCTCATGACCTTCTTTGCGCAGCGCTTCAACTGGCGTAAGGTCATCACCGTGTCGCTGCTCGTGGTCGCGCTCGCCAACGTGGCCTGCATCGGCGTGCAGGACAAGCAGCTGTTCATGCTGCTGCGCTTCCTGTGCGGCGCCGGTGCCGGCGGCCTGATCTCGCTCTCCTTCACCACCGTCGGTCTCACCGAGCATCCCGACCGCAACTTCGGGCTACTGATCATGTGGGTGCTCCTCTACGGGGCGGTGGTGCTGTACCTCATGCCGACCGCCTATGCGTGGACCGGTATGACCGGCGTGCTGCTGTTCTTTGCCCTGTTCCCCCTGAGTGCGCTGCCATTCGTCAAGGCCTTCCCCGTCAGCGGCGAGAGTGCCGCACCGGTCGAAGCCGACGCGGTCAACCTCGGTCCCGCGCTCAAGGCGTCGGCGCTCGCGGCGATGTTCGCCTACTTCATCGCTCAGGGAGTGGCGTGGGCGTACCTGTTCCTCATCGGTGTCGACGGCGGCCTCGGCGAGCAGCAGGTCGCCACCGCCCTCACGCTGTCGCAGGTCGCAGGCGTCGCCGGGGCGCTGCTGCCGGCACTCATCGGCCACCGCTTCGGACGCTGGCGGCCACTCACCATCGGCATCACTGGCGGCGCCGTCGCCCTCGCCTTTCTCGTCGGGCGCTTCGCCTATCTGCCGTTCACCCTGTCAGTGTGCGCATACAATTTCTTCTGGAACATGACACACCCTTTCCTGCTCGGCTCGATGGCGAGCTTCGACCGGCGCGGCCGCGTGGTCGTGTATGCCGTCGCCCTGCAGATGCTTGGGCTCGCCATCGGTCCGGCTCTGGCGGCGAGCGTCATCGCTCCGGGCCACCTTGCGCGTGTCAACACGCTCGCCATCGCCTTCTTCGCCGTGAGCTGGGTATGCATCCTGCCCCCGGTACTGGTTCAGCAACACCGCGCAGCCGCGCGTAACGTTGGATGGGTAAGCACATGATCGGCAATCTCAAGGGTAAAGTCGCCATCGTCACCGGAGCCGGCCAGGGGATCGGCGAAGGCATTGCGCGCTGCTTCGCAGCCGCGGGCGCCAAGGTGCTGATCGCGACCCGTACCGCCAAGAACGGTGCGGCGGTGGCGGACTCCATCGTCAAGTCGGGGGGTGTCGCGAGCCTGTTGCAGACCGATGTCGGTCAGCACGCCCAGGTCGACCGGGCGGTGGCGCACGCGGTCGAGACCTACGGGCGGCTCGACATCGTGGTGCATAACGCCGGCGTGTATCCGGTGCGCTCGATCGAGGAGCTGAGCGATGGCGACCTCGACACCACGCTCGCCGTGAATCTCAAAGCAGGCTTCTGGCTCATCAAGGCCGCGCTGCCGCACCTGCGCCGTCAGGGAGGCGGGCGGTTTCTCTTCACCTCCTCGGTCACCGGGCCGAACGTGGCGATGCCAGGGACCGCCCATTACGCGGCCTCCAAGAGCGGCATGAACGGCCTGATCCGCACCGCGGCGCTCGAGTTCGCGCGCGAGAACATCACCGTGAACGGCGTCGAGCCGGGCTACATTCTGACGCCCGCGATGCAGGCCCTCGGCAGCGAGGCGGAGATCGCCGAGATGGCCAAGTGCATCCCAATCGGCAAGCTCGGCAAGCCGCTCGACATCGCCAACACCATGCTGTTCCTCGCCTCCGATGAGGCCGCCTACATCACGGGCCAGACGATCGTGGTCGACGGCGGCTCGACCCTGCCGGAAAGCCCGGTGGTCCTCGATGCTTACTACAACAGCAAGAAATGAGCACTGACTCACTCCTCGAGCGGCGATTCCGGGTGCTGGGGCGGCATGCGCCGCTCTTTTACGATAAGCCGCTGCAGCTCGTGCGCGGGGAAGGCGTGTGGGTGTACGACGCCGACGGGCGGCGCTACCTCGACGCCTATAACAACGTGCCGCACGTGGGCCACTGCCATCCGCGCGTGGTCGAGGCCCTCAGCCACCAGGCGCGCACGCTCAACTCACACACGCGCTACCTGGATGAGACGGTGGTGACCTACGCCGAGCGGCTCACCGCTACCTTCCAGCCCTCACTGTCGCGCGTCTTCTTCACCTGTACCGGCAGCGAGTCGAACGAGCTGGCGCTGCGCATCGCGCGCGAGTGCACCGGCCATGATGGCATCATCGCCACGGACTTCGCCTATCACGGTAATACCGCCGCGGTCGCCCAGATCAGCTCGGTGTTTACCTCCGCCGAGCGCCGCGGTCCGCACGTGCGCACCGTGCCGGTAATGGACCCGTACCGCGAGCGCGACGGCCGCGATGATGCGGATCTCGCCGCCGCTTACGCCGCGCAGGTGGAACGCGCCATCGCGAACTTTGCCGCACACGGCGTCAAGCTCGCCGGCGTGCTGTTCTGCACCGCTTTCTCGAGTGAGGGACTGCCGGCGGTTCCGCGCGGCTACCTCGGGCGCGTCGCCGCGCTCGCCCACGCCGCGGGCGGCCTGCTGATCGCCGATGAGGTGCAAGCCGGCTTCGGTCGCTTCGGCTCGCACATGTGGGGACACGAGCTGCTCGAGGCGCTTCCCGACATCGTGACACTCGGCAAGCCGATGGGTAACGGTCATCCGCTCGCCGGAGTCGTTACTACCGCGGAGCTCATGGAGAGCTTCACGAGCCGCAACATGTACTTCAACACTTTTGGCGGCAACGAGGTGTCCTGTGCCGCGGGGCTGGCAGTGCTCGACGTGCTGCGCGACGAGAAGCTGCTCGAGAATGCGCGCAACGTCGGCGAGTACACGCTCGCCGGTATGCGGCAACTCCAGGAGCGGCACGCCATCATCGGCGACGTGCGCGGGCGCGGCTTGTTCTTCGCGGTGGAGATGGTGCGTGACCGCGCCTCCAAGGAGCCGGCCGCCGCAGAAACCAAGCGTACGGTGAACACCATGCGCGAGCGTGGCGTGTTGCTCAGCCGCATCGGCAAGGCCGACAACATCCTCAAGATCCGACCGCCCATGCCCTTCTCCCGCGCCAACGCCGACCAGCTGCTGGAGACGCTGGACGCGGTACTGACCGACCTGTGAGCGAACCCGCGCCATCGGCGGCGACACCGTTTGCCGAGTGCGCGCGGGCGGCACTGGCGCGATGGCCGGTGCAGGTCGCCCGACTCGAGCCGCTCAAGGTGCGCGAGAACGCGGTGTTCGCCGCGCACCTCCACGATGGCGGCCGGATCATCGTGCGCGTCCACCGCCTCGGCTACCACTCCGACGACGCGCTCGAGTCCGAGCATTTGTGGATGTCTGCGCTGGCGGCCGTGGGCATCGCGGTGCCACGCGCGCTCTACTCGCGCGCCGGGCGTGCGTTCGAGAAGATCGAGGTCGAGGGACTGCCGGGCGCCCGGCAGGTGGACGTGTTTGAGTGGATCGATGGGTGTCAGCTCGGCTCGGTGGAGCAGGGACTCGTGGCGGGCGCGCCGGTCGCCTCGACCTATGGCGCACTCGGCGAGATCGCTGCGCGCATGCACAGTGCTGCGTGCGCCTGGTCCGCGCCGCCTGGCTTTCGCCGCCACTCGTGGGATGCCGCGGGTCTCGTGGGTGAGAGTCCCTTCTGGGGGCGGTTCTGGGACCTCGAGGCGCTCACGGCCGAGCAGCGCCGCTTCTTCGAGCGGCTGCGCAGCTGCGTGGCGCAAGATCTCGCATCCTTCGGCGAGGGGACAGATCGCTTCGGGCTCATTCATGCCGACCTCGTGCCGGAGAACGTGCTGGCTACCACCGACGGCCTCAAGGTCATCGATTTCGATGACGCGGGCTACGGCTGGCACCTGTTCGAGATGGCGACCTCGCTCTACTTCATACGTCGCGAGCCTTGCTACGAGGAGGCGCGCACCGGCTTGCTCGAGGGATACCGTCGCGTCCGGCAGCTGAGCGCAAGCCACGAGCGGCTGCTGCCGCTTTTCCTCGCTGCGCGTGGTACGACTTACCTCGGCTGGGTGCACACCCGGCGCGGCGAGGCCGTGGCACGCGAGCTCACGCCCATGCTGATCGAGCTGGCCGTCGCGGCGGGCGAGGACTACTTCGCCACACGTTAAGCGCCGGTGATTTGCTAATCTATTGGCGAATTTCCCCAGACGCTCGAGGCGGGAGATGCCGCTTCACCCGTGTATTGCTGTCACGATGGATGTGCCGCCCTACCGTCTGTCGGGAACGGTATACGGTACGTTGCTCAACCACCGGACGGCGTTGCAAGCGCTCGGCGATGCTGCACATCGGCCCCCGTACAACGCGCCGCCCCACGCGCCGGTGCTGTACATCAAGCCGCGCAACACGCTCGCATCCGATGGCGAGGCGGTCACCCTGCCGCCGGGCGTTGCGGAGCTGGAGGTCGGCGCCTCACTGGGGATCGTGATCGGGCGCCCGTCCTGTCACCTCTCGCAGGACCTGGCCCTCGAGCACGTGGCCGGCTACTTGATCGTGAACGATGTCAGTGTGCCGCACCTGCCCTATTACCGGCCCTCGATCCCGGCGAAAGCCCGGGACGGCTTCTGTCCGCTGAGTGCGCGCGTCGTGCCACGCGCGGCGATCGCGGACCCGAACGCGCTCACCATTCGGGTTCATGTCGACGGTGAGCTGAGACAGACCGCTACCACCTCGCAACTGGTGCGTCCGGTGGCACAGCTGCTCGCGGATGTCACCGAGTTCATGACGCTCTCGCCCGGAGACGTACTCGCGGTGGGCGTGGCCTCCCCGGCCCCGCGCGTACGCGCGGGGCAGCGCGCGCGCATCGAGATCGAGGGCCTCGGCCGGCTGGAGAATCCGGTCGTGGAGAGCGCCGCATGAGACTCGCGCGCGTCGCGTGCGCTGGCGCGATTCATGCCGCAGAGCCGCAGCAGCTCCCCGATGGACGTGCGGGCGTGCTGCTCACCGACGGCCGCAGCCTGGCCGAGGATGAAGTCGTGTGGCTGCCGCCTCTCGAGGTCGGCACCATCATCGCCTTGGGTCTCAACTATGCACAGCGCGCGAAGGAATTGGCATTCAGTGCGCCGGAAGAGCCGCTGGTATTTCTGAAAGGCCCGGGAGCGTTGCTCGGGCACCGCGGCGTGACCCGGCGCCCGGCGGGCGTGAAGTTCATGCACTACGAGTGCGAGCTGGCGGTGGTCATGGGCCGCAGCGCCCGCCATGTGCGCCGCGACGCCGCCATGGCACACGTAGCCGGATATTGCATCGCCAATGACTACGCCATCCGCGATTACCTGGAGAACTGGTATCGTCCCAATCTGCGCGTCAAGAATCGGGACGGCGCCACCGTGCTCGGCCCCTGGCTGGTCGATGCCGCCGATGTGCCCGATCCGGCCAATCTCGAATTGCGCACCTACGTGAACGGCAAGCTGACGCAACAGGGCAATACGCGCGACATGATCACTGATATTCCGGCGCTGATCGAGTACCTGAGCTCCTTCATGACGCTCGGCCCCGGAGATGTCATCCTGACCGGAACACCCGAGGGCGCCGTCAATGTCCAGGTTGGGGATGAGGTGATCTGTGAGATCGATGGCCTCGGTCGGCTGCAGAACACCATCGTTGGAGATGCACTCTTTGGCCGCTGAGCGGCCTCGACTCATGAAACTCGACCACCTCATCAACGGAAAATCGGTAGCGAGTAACAGCTACTTCGAGACCATTAATCCCGCAA
>DASYFL010000163.1:0-4438 GCA_036498445.1 Steroidobacteraceae bacterium | reverse complement strand
GCTCCATTTGTCATAGGCATCGTTGTTGAGGAGGTAGACCCGGCCCTTCGGACCCACGAGATAGCTGAGGAGCTCGCTGTAGTAGCCGTCCGCGGCGAGAAAGTCCGCGACCACCATCGGCGGATGGATGCCCGAGAGCCGCAGCACCTCCGCCGGGTGGTCGGTCTCGTCGCGCTGGACATCGACGGCGGGACGTCCGGCGTGCGCGACCGCATCACTGTAGCGGTCCGCCCAAGCGTTCCCTTGTGCGAATACCGCGAGCGTGAGGACGAGGGGTGCCAGCAGGGACTGGCGTCTCTTCAGACCGGGGATCAGCATTTCATGGCTCCCGTTGCTTGTTGTTCTGTGAGCTCAGTATGGAGCAAGCCGCGGCGCGGCTCCGGCGCTGTTGCGGTGGGCGGAGCCGTAAGCACGTCACCCGGAGCTCACCGCAACGGTTTGTCCAGTAGGCCGTAGCCGGCACGCGCGGCGAACCCGAGCCGCTCGTAGAAAGAACGCGCGCGCGTATTGCGGTGCGCAAGCTGCAGTTGCAGGCGCACGCAGCCGCGCTGCAGCAGCTCTGCTTCGGCGGCGGCGAGCAGCGCTGTGCCGGCACCCTGCGAGCGCGCCTCGGGCAGCACGAAGAGCTCGTCGATCTCGCCCATCAAGCCCTGGTGCTCGACGCTTATGACCAGCACCACGACGAGGTAGCCGGTGAGCGCACCGTGGGACTCAGCGACCCAGACCGAGCCGCGCTCGGCCGGATGCGCGAGCAGCTCCTTGAGCACCAGCTCGAGGCGCAGTGCGGCGAACCCCTCGATACCCTCGAAGTCCCAGTAGCGGCGGATGAGGGCGAGCAGCCGCGGAATGTCCTCCACGCGCGCGCGGCGGATCTCCATGGCATCAGGCGGCGAACGCCGCGGCAAGCTGCACCCGGTTGCGCCCCGAGCGTTTGGCGGCGTACTGGGCATGGTCGGCATGGGCGATCAGATGCTGTCCCCAGACTCCGAGCGTGTCGCTCGAAGCGACCCCGATGCTGCAGGTCAGGTTGATGGGGGTACCGAACCCCTCGATGCTCACCTCCGACACGCGGCGGCAGATGCGCTCGGCGATCGGGTGCGCCGCGGAGGCGTCGGCTCCATTCAGGATCACCACGAACTCCTCGCCGCCGTAGCGGCCGATCACATCCGAGTGGCGCAGTTCCGCCTGGATGGGCGCAATGATGCCCGCGAGGCAGGCATCGCCCGCGGCATGACCGCGGCTATCGTTGATCTGCTTGAAATGATCGAGGTCGATGAACAGCACCGAGATCGGCAGCCCACGGGCCTTGGCACGCATGCAGGCGGCATCGAGCCGCTCGATCAGTGAGCGGCGGTTGAGCACGCCAGTGAGCGGATCGGTCTGCGCGCGGCGTTCGGCATCGGTGAGAGCGAGGGACTGCGCACGCACGCGGTCGGAAGTGCCGAGTGCGATCAGTACGGCGGCCGCCACCATCGAGGGCGCAAGTCCGTAGTAGAGGAGCCCCTGGGCATCGTCCGCGCGAGCGTACAGCAGGCGCAGCGCGGTGAGGATCTGGAAGGTGCACAGCAGCGCCCAGGCGATCAGGAACCACCCCGCAGCCCGATTGCCGCTGCGCCAGGCGAGATACGACACGATGAGCGTGAAGAGAGCACTGCCGAGGAACATGAGGTTGCCGATCGCGGCAATGAACGGAGGCATACCCGGCACTACCCGCAGCACGTTGGCGAGCGCAAGCCCGACGAACGCCGCGGCCAGCCAACCGAAGGCCTGGTAGACCTTCGGCGAGAACAGCCGCAGGTTCGCAAATTCGCGCACGAAGAGCGACGCCGCGGCGGCCGAGATGGCCACCGGCACGTTCCATGCGTAGGAAGAGATGGGACGGGCGATTGACAGCAGCGGCCAGTGGAACCCCTGTCCGGAGAAGTAGGCGAGATAGAGCGCCTGGAGCGAGAACAACGTGCCGTAGAGCGGATAGAGGCGATCGGTGAGCACGAAGCGCACCAGCAGCGTGGAAAGCGCCATCGCCATGAGCGCGCCGAATGCGAGCGCGATGACGCGCTGGTGCGTTGCAGCGGCCTGGAGCGTTCGATCGAGCGTCGAGGTGGTGAAATGCACATCCGTGGTTGCGTGGCCGTGGCGCGTCACCCGGGCATAGAGCGGCTGTCCCGCCTCGAGCCCCGGCGGCAGCACGAAGACCGTGTCCTGTGCGCCGCCGAACTGCGGGACGACGGTCGCCGGGGTCAGGGAAAGGCTCTCACCGTGGTCCTGAGCGAAGACCTGCACACTCTGATCAATGCCGGCGCGGGCGAGCAGCACGGGAATGACACCGGCATCGCGAGCGCGCGACTCGAGCGGTGGCAGCCGGAACCATAGCGGGGCCGTGAGACGGTGTGAGCCAGCCGCGACAAAAGGTATGAAGTGCGCGTCCAACGATCCGCTGGCGATTGAGGCAACCGGAGGATCCCCGACCGAGGCGCCGAGAACTCGCACCTCGATGGGTGCGCCATTTCCCGGGGTGAGCTGGGCAACCGACGGCAGGTCGGGTACCAGCGTGGGTGCCGCGCCGGCGAGCGGCGACAGGCAGGCCGCGACTGCCACAATCCAGCTCATCCGCGCCAGCTTATGCACCGAATCCCTGTTGCCTCGCCGAGGCGTTCTTGTATTCATCCGTAAATAGGCTTCGGGAGCCTTGCAGGCCTGCCCGGCCTGCCCGGATATCCTAATGAGCCGCCGGGCGGCAAGCCAATCCGGTCGGCCGCCCGGCCGGCGTGACGGTACTTTTTGCCGCGGTTGACACTCCAGGGGTCCGTACCTAGAATCGCCGGCCTTTGTCGGGCGGCCCCCATACATGCTGCCCCGGAAACAGCGACTTACGAGAACCGGGCCGCCTCATGAAGGCGGCCCGGTGTTCTTCGCAGGTCGTTTTATCGCGCGAGGAGACGAGGAAACGATGGCGACCACAGGTCAGCTCATTCGGCAACCACGCCGGACCGGAGCCGAGAAAACCAAGGTGCCGGCGCTGGGTGCCTCTCCACAGAAGCGCGGCGTCTGCACGCGCGTCTATACCACGACGCCGAAGAAGCCCAATTCGGCGCTGCGCAAGGTCTGCCGCGTCCGCCTTACCAACGGTTATGAGGTGACCAGCTACATCGGCGGCGAAGGTCACAACCTGCAGGAGCACTCGGTGGTGCTGATCCGCGGTGGCCGGGTCAAGGACCTCCCGGGCGTGCGCTATCACACGGTGCGCGGCACGCTCGATTGTGCGGGCGTCGGCGAGCGCAAGCAGGGCCGCTCCAAGTACGGCGCGAAGCGCCCGAAGAAATAAGGGAGTAGCAAGCTATGTCCCGTCGTGCCCAGGCTCCGGTGCGCACCATTCTTCCGGACCCGAAATACAACAACGAGATGCTCGCCAAGTTCATGAACGTCGTCATGAAGAATGGCAACAAGTCCGCCGCCGAACGCATCATTTATGGTGCGCTCGACCGCATTGCCGAGAAGACCGGCAAGCAGGGCGGTGAAGCGATCGAGGTGCTGTCGACGGCCCTCGATAACGTGAAACCCGTCGTCGAAGTGAAATCGCGCCGCGTCGGCGGTGCAACCTACCAGGTACCGATTGAGGTTCGGGCCACCCGTCGCCAGACACTGGCCATGCGCTGGATGATCGAGGCCGCCCGCGATCGCAGCGAGAAGTCCATGGCCTTCCGCCTGGCGCACGAGCTGATGGATGCCTCCGAGAACCGCGGCGCCGCAGTGCGCAAGCGCGAGGACACGCACCGCATGGCGGAGGCCAACAAGGCCTTCGCCCACTACCGCTGGTAAGCGGGCGAGGAGCATACGGCAGTGCCACGCGCGACGCCCATCGAGCGCTATCGGAACATCGGCATCTCCGCGCACATCGACGCGGGGAAGACGACCACGACCGAGCGCATCCTTTTCTACACCGGCGTTTCGCACAAGATCGGTGAAGTCCACGACGGCGCGGCCGTGATGGACTACATGGAGCAGGAACAGGAGCGCGGCATCACCATCACCGCCGCGGCGACCACCTGCTTCTGGAAGGGGATGGACAACAGCTTTCCCGAGCACCGGATCAACATCCTCGATACCCCCGGGCACGTCGACTTCACCATCGAGGTGGAGCGCAGCCTGCGCGTGCTGGATTCCGCCGTTGCGCTCTTCGACTCGGTCGCCGGCGTGCAGCCGCAGTCGGAGACGGTGTGGCGGCAGATGAACAAGTACGGCGTGCCGCGCATTGCCTTCGTCAACAAGATGGACCGGGCGGGGGCCAACTTCCTGCGCGTCGTCGACATGATTCGCGCGCGGCTGCGTGCGAACCCCGTTCCCATCCAGCTGCCGATCGGCGCCGAGGAGGCGTTCGAGGGCGTGGTCGACCTCATTCGCATGAAAGCCATCTACTGGGACATGGAGACCCAGGGGA
>DASYFL010000162.1:0-2290 GCA_036498445.1 Steroidobacteraceae bacterium | reverse complement strand
CTCGGCCGGGGTAATCACCCCGGGGCAGTTTGGTCCCACGAGCCGCGTCGCCGAGGTAGTGAGCACCGCCTTGACACGCACCATGTCCGCGACGGGCACACCTTCGGTGATGCACACCACCAGCTCGAGCCCGGCATCGGCTGCTTCGAGAATCGAGTCGGCAGCGCCGGCGGCCGGCACGTAGATCATGCTCGCGGAAGCGCCGGTCGCGCGCGCCGCGTCTTTCACCGTGTCGAACACGGGCAAGCCGAGGTGCTGCTGACCGCCGCGGCCTGGCGTCACCCCGCCAACGAGTTTCGTGCCATAGGCGAGCGCGGCCTCGGAGTGAAAGGTGCCCTGCTTTCCGGTGAAGCCCTGGCAGATCACGCGAGTATTCCGGTTGATGAGAATGCTCATGCCTTGCCCTTCGCCGCGAGCGCCACGACCTTGCGCGCTGCATCGGTGAGATCGGCGGCCGGAGTGATCTTCAGCCCGCTGCTCGCGAGCATTTCGCGTGCCTGGTCCGCATTCGTGCCTTCGAGCCTCACCACCACCGGAACCTTTACCCCCACCTTCTTCACCGCGTTGATGACACCATCGGCAATCAGGTCACAGCGCACGATGCCGCCGAAAATGTTGACCAGCACCGCGCGCACCCGGCTGTTGGAAAGGATCAGCTCGAACGCCGCCGTCACCCGCTCGCTGGTGGCGCCGCCGCCGACGTCAAGAAAGTTGGCCGGCTGGCCGCCGTGCAGCTTGATCAGATCCATGGTGGCCATGGCCAGTCCCGCACCGTTCACCATGCAGGCGATGTTGCCGTCGAGCGATACGTAGTTGAGATCGTGCTCGGCGGCACGGCGCTCCATCGGATCTTCCTGGCTGGCATCACGCAGCTGCGCGAGCTCCGGATGACGGAAGAGCGCGTTGTCGTCTACGTTGATCTTGGCATCGAGCGCCACGAGCATCCCCTCGCGCGTCACGATGAGTGGATTGATCTCGACGAGGCTCAGGTCCTTCTCCAGGTACAGCCGGTAGAGCGCTGCGCTGAGTGACTGGAATTGCGCAATCTGCGCCCCGGCAAGTTCCAGGCCGAAGGCTAGTTCACGTGCCTGGTATGCGCTGAAGCCGGCGGCCGGATGCACGGTGGCGGTCAGGATCTTCTGCGGGGCGCGGTGAGCCACTTCTTCTATGTCCATGCCGCCCGCGCTGGAAGCGATGAACGCGATGCGCCCCCGTTCGCGGTTCAGGGTGAGAGAGACATAGAGCTCACGCGCAATGTCGGAGCCGGACTCGATGTAGACGTGGCTGACCGGCAACCCTTCCGGTCCGGTCTGCTGCGTGACGAGCCGCTTGCCGAGCATCCGTTCCGCGGCGTTGCGAACCGTGTCGATTTCACGCGCCAGCTTCACGCCGCCCGCCTTGCCGCGTCCGCCCGCGTGCACCTGGGCTTTGACCACCCACACGTTTCCACCGAGTGCACGGGCGGCCTCGACCGCCTCATCCGCAGTGGCCACCACCTTGCCGGAAGGTACCGGGATGCCGTAGCTGCGGAACACATCCTTCGCCTGGTATTCGTGCAGGTTCATCTTTCTTGCGACCCAAGCGCGTAAAGCGCGCATTCTGCTCGAAAAGGGACGTGGGTGGCCAGCCGCTGCCCGTCCCGCGACCGGCGTTCGGGCGCGCGCTGGAGGCTCCGGCGTTGCGATGCGGATCGTGTTTCTCTCCGATCCCTAGGTGCTACAGTCGCGGCCTGGTCCAACCTTCCGGCAAATAAATTGCGCCCCACAACGGCCATTGCCGCCGCACCGTTCGTGACACCGAGCGATCTTGCCTGGCGCGTCATCGGACTGCTGAATCTGTATCGGCTGCTCGTGCCGCTCACGCTGCTGTCGATGCAGTCGCTCTCGGTCAGCGGCTGGGAGCTGGTAGCGGCGCGCCCGCGGTTGTTCGTCAGTGCGTGCATCACCTATTTCACCGCCGCGGTGCTGCTCATCATCGCGCGTCGCCTGCACTGGTCGAGCCTGCGGATCGTCGCGCTGGTCAACGCGACCGTTGACGCACTCGCCATCGGATTCATCGTGTACGCGAGCGGCGGAGCCTCGAGTGGCCTCGGAATCCTGCTGGTGCTGCCGGTATTCGCGCTCACCGTGCTCGCGGGCCCACGCGATGCGCTGCTCATCGCCGCGGTTGCGGCGCTCGCCATACTGGTCCAGCAGGCGTTCGGGGGCATGACGAGCGCGTCCGCCGCCGCCGACTACATCACCGCGGGCGTCTTCGGCGCGGTGTTGTTTCTCGTGGCGCTCGCCACCTG
>DASYFL010000161.1:0-2318 GCA_036498445.1 Steroidobacteraceae bacterium | reverse complement strand
AGGAGGGGAAGTGACCGAAGTAACTATCGGCGAATGCAACGGCGATCAGGCGGTCCGTGAATCGATCGAAGCGGCCGTCTACCGCGCCTCACCGCTGCCGCCACCGCCCGATCCGGCACTGTTCGATCGCCACCTGCGCATCGACTTCAAGCCGGACTAATACCATGAACCATACGAAGCTCGGCGATGGCCTGCGCCGCACGCGCCTGCTCGCGTGGCTCGGCGCGCTCAGCGCTGCTCTCATCGGGTCGATCCCCGCCGCACGCGCAGAACTCCAGATCGAGGTCACCTCCGGGGTGCGCGATCCGGTGCCGATCGCGATCGTGCCCTTTACGCACCCGGACAGCGCCGGAAGCGATCTCGACGTCGCCGGCATCGTGCAACACGATCTGGAAGGCAGCGGCCGCTTCCGTGCGCTGGCGCGCGAGCAGATGCCCGCGAAACCGAGCCGCGCAGATCAGGTGGCGAGCCCTTCGTGGAAAGCCGCGGGCAGCGATTACGTGGTGGTCGGACGGACCGCCGCACTCGAGAACGGCAGCCTCGCGGTCGACTTCGACCTCGTGAACACGCTCACCGGAGCACGTCTTGCCGGGCAGCGCTTCACGGGAGCCGCGGGCGCGCTGCGCAACGCGGCCCATCGCGTGAGCGATGTCATCTACCAGAAGATCCTCGGCGTACGCGGTGCCTTCGCGACGCGCATCGCCTATGTGGCGGTGGATGGTGAGCCACCCACGCAGCATTACCAACTCATCGTCGCCGATGCCGACGGCGCCAATCAGCACATGATTCTCGAGTCACGCTTCCCGTTGATGTCGCCCGCCTGGTCACCGGATGGGCAGTGGCTGGGCTATGTCTCCTTCGAGACCAAGCACGCGGCAGTGTACGTGCAGCTGGTGCGCACCGGAGAGCGTCGGCAGGTCTCTGCGCGTGCCGGCGTGAACGGCGCGCCCGCCTGGTCGCCCGATGGCCACAAGCTGGCCCTGACACTCGGGGGCAGCAGCGGCAATCCCGACATCTACATCCTCGATCTTTCCACTCAGGACCTGACGCGCATCACCGACGATCCGGCGATCGACACAGAGCCGGAGTGGGCGCCGGACGGCAAGTCGCTGTTCTTCACCTCCGACCGCGCGGGCTCACCGCAGATTTACCAGATCGCCACCACCAGCAACGCGCGTCCCAAGCGCATCACCTTCGGTGGCAACTACAATGCGCGGCCGCGCGTCTCGCCCGATGGCTCGCAACTTGCGATGGTGACGCTCGATAACGGCAACTACCGCATAGCGGTGCAGGATCTCGGCAGCGGCGCGGTGCGGGTGCTGTCGCACGGACACCTCGATGAATCGCCGAGTTTTGCCCCCAACGGGGCTACACTCATTTATTCGGAGCGCGAAAGCGGCCGCGGCTCGTTGGCGACGGTATCCACCGACGGCCTGACGGGTTTGCGGTTGAAGGCTTCCCAGGGAGAGGTTCGGGAGCCGGCGTGGGGGCCGTTCAGCCCTTGAAGCGGCGTCGCTCACAGCGCGCCGATTGCGGAGGATGCGGAATGTCGGAGAAGGTATCCATCCATCGAGTGCTCGCCGTGCTACTGCTCGTCGTGGCATGTGCCGTCACCGCCTGCGCGAGCAAGCCGCCGAAGCCTAGCGGGTCCGGCGAAGCCGGCACAGCGAATACGGGTGCTGAAGGAGCCGGTGCGGGTAACGCCAACGCGAATGGTTCCAGCAGCGATGAGGAGATTGCCGGACCCCAGGCAGGGGAGCTCGCCAAGCGCACGGTGTACTTCGACTTCGACAGCAGCGAGATCAAGGGCGAAGGCACGGATATCGTCGCGGCGCATGCCAAGTACCTCGCGGCTCATCCGACCACGCGAGTGCGACTGGAAGGGCACACCGATGAGCGCGGCTCACGCGAATACAACATCGGCCTCGGAGAGCGGCGCGCGCAGGCGGTGCGCCGCGCATTGCTCCTGCAGGGGGCAGCCGATGCGCAGATCTCCACGGTGAGTTATGGTGAGGAGCGTCCCGCCGTGCCGGGACACGACGAGGCGGCCTGGGCCAAGAACCGGCGCGTCGAGATCATCTACCTCGCGTCCGGGCCGGCGCAGAAGCCCTAGGGCGAAGGATTGCCATGCGTGTAACACTTTCGGCGCTCCTCGCCGCAATGCTCGCGGGTTGCGCCAGCACACCCCCGGATAAGGACCCCGTGCAGCTGCGGCTCAGTGACCTCGAAACGCGTGTGGAGCGCATGGCGGCCAACCAGGTACAGGTCTCGCAGAGCCTCGACGAGCTGCAGGGTAGCCTGCGCCAGCTACGCGGCCA
>DASYFL010000160.1:0-4456 GCA_036498445.1 Steroidobacteraceae bacterium | reverse complement strand
GACTACCGGGTGTATGCCAACGCGCAGCAGAGCATCAACCTGCGCATCCTCGAGCGCTTCCGTGCACTCGGAGTCGTGTTCGCTGCGCTCGGCCCCACGCCGGTGCGGCTGCACCGGCTGATCAATCCTCCGGCTGTGGACGACAGCGGGCAGCAGCGGTTGCTTTGAGAGTCCTGCAATCAGCCCGAATCAGCCCGAGAGGGCGCAGTCAGCGACATCCTTCCCCGTGCGCAGGCTGCCGATGAGCTCGGTGACACTCTTCATGCCCTGCGCGGCAAGATAGGCGGTGATGCCCTCGTTGATCCGCCGGCACACGAGCGGGTCGTAGAAGAGCGCCGTGCCGACTCCCACCGCCGTAGCGCCGGCGACGATGAACTCGAGCGCATCGTGCGCCGTGGTAATGCCTCCCTGTCCGATGATCGGGATGCGGTGGGGGGCTGCGACCTCGTAGACCTGATGGACCTTGAGCAGCGCGATCGGCTTGATGGCCGGGCCGGAAAGTCCGCCCTGCACGTTGCCGATGACTGGGCGGCGCGTCTCGAGATCGATCGCCATACCCATGATGGTGTTGATCACGGCAAGCGCATCGGTGCCGGCCTCGATGCAGCGCCGTGCATTCTCGCGAATGTCGGTCTGGTTCGGTGACAGCTTGGTGATGAGCGGTTTCCTGGTCACGCGGCGGCACGCCGCCACCACCTGCGCCGACATGTCCGGATAGTTGCCGAAAGCAACCCCACCCTCCTTCACGTTCGGACAGGAAATGTTGATCTCGATGGCATCGATCGGCGAGGCATCGAAGCGCCGCGTGACCTCGACGTATTCCTCGATGGTCGAACCCGACACGTTCGCGATGAAGCGCGTCTCGGTGAAATCGAGCTGCGGCAGGATGACGCGCACCACATGGTCGACCCCGGGATTCTGCAGGCCTATGGCGTTCAGCATGCCCGCCGCCGTCTCGCACACACGGTGCGGCGGGTTGCCGAGACGTGGCGCGCCGGTGGTGCCTTTGAGGACCAGGGCCCCCGCCTCCCGGTTCGAGAAGCCCTCGACGCGCGTGTATTCCTCGCCGAAGCCCACACAGCCGGAGAGGAGCACGATGGGAGAGGCGAACTCGAGGCCGCAGAAATTCACGGCGAGCGGGCTCGCGGGAGAGGCGCCGCGGCGCACCAATGCGTCTGGTTCCAGGCCAGCCATGCGGCGCATTATCGCACAGCCGTCAACGCTGCCTCCGGCGGGGCCATGTTCCACATTGTGCTGATCCAGCCCGAGATTCCGCCCAACACCGGCAATATCATTCGCCTCGCCGCCAACACCGGCGCCATGCTGCACCTCGTGAAGCCGCTCGGCTTCGAGCTCACGGCGAGAGCGGTGCGCCGCGCCGGCCTCGACTACGAGGAGCTCGCCCCGGTGCGCGTGCACGCGAGCATCGAGGCTTGCCTCGAGGCGCTCGCCGGTGCCCGGCTCTTCAGCATCGAGACAGGCGGCGCGGTTCCCTACAGCGACGCGCGCTTTGAACGCGGCGATGCGCTGCTCTTCGGAGCCGAGACGCGCGGTCTTCCCGCCGCCGCGCTCGCCCTGGTGCCCCCCGATCGGCAGCTCATGATCCCGATGCGCCCCGGCAATCGCAGCCTCAATCTCTCCAATGCGGTGGCACTCGTGGTGTACGAGGCGTGGCGGCAGAACGGTTTCCCCGGAGGTGAGCCGACGGCGCGCGCCGATCTGCCCTGACCGGCGCGCAGTCACTCGGCGAATGTCACCGGGCCGCCCCCGGATTCCCCTGGCGATCGAGCGGGCTGCGCACACCGCGCGCACCCTTTACCATGACGTGCGTGTAGATCATGGTGGTCTTCAGGTCGGAGTGCCCGAGCAGCTCCTGCACGGTGCGGATGTCGTAGCCGTCTTCCAGCAGGTGCGTCGCAAAGCAATGCCGCAGCGTGTGACAGCTCGCAGGCTGCGTGAGCTCCGCTTTGCGTACTGCTCCCTGCACGGCACGCTGAATGATCTTCTCGTTCAGATGGTGCCGGACAGAGAGCCCGGTATAAGGGTCGCGGCACAGACCCGCCGCCGGGAAGAGGTACTGCCATCCCCAGCGCGTCCCCGCCTCGGGATACTTGCGCGCGAGCGCAAAAGGCAGCGAGACCCCGGGGCGTGCCTGCCGCCGTTCCTCCTCGTACCACGGCCGCAGCCGATCGAGATGCGCGCACAGAGAGTTGTTGAGCGTCGCGGGGAGCATCGTGACCCGGTCCTTGCCACCTTTTCCTGCCCGCACGATCAATTCACCGCGCTCGAGCGCCAGATCCTTCACCCGCAGCCGGATCGCTTCCATCAGCCGCAGCCCGCTGCCGTAGAGGAGGCTCGCCACGAGCCAAGGGGTAGTACCTTGCAGTTGCGCAAGGAGCGCACGGACCTCCGCCCGGCTCAGCACGACCGGCAGCCTGCGGTTAGGCGCCGCGCGAGTGACATCGAGCCAAGGCAGCTCGATGTCGAGAATGTGGCGGTAGAGGAAGAGCAGCGCCTGTAAGGCCTGGTTCTGCGTCGCCGCGCTCACCTTGCGATGCACCGCGAGGTGCGTGAGGAACTGCTCGACCTCGCTCGCACCGAGCGCACGAGCATCCCGGCCATCATGAAAAGCGAGGTAGCGCTGCAGCCACTGGAGGTATGCCTGCTCCGTGCGCAGCGCGAGATGGCGCGTGCGCATGCGCTCGCGCGCCGAGGCGATGAGTCCCGCGCTTTGCTCCAGGTGTCTCTCTGACACGGCCGCCGAGCCCTGCAATTGTTGATGGATGGAATCAGATCGCCGCGCGCGGATCGAGCGGCAAAAGCGACGTGTTCGCCGTGTTTCATCGTCCCGGCTGTATACTGCGATCGCCGCTTTGATGGACCTCGGTGCAGAGCCGAAAAGGGGGCTCCGGTATGACCTGGTGGGGCTGGATCATCGCCGGCGCAATACTCCTCGGTGCCGAGCTCGCCTTCGTGAGCGCTCAGTTCTACCTGGTATTCATCGGCAGCGCCGCGATTCTGGTCGGGCTCGCCGCACTCCTCCTGCCACTTGCGGAGTGGTTGCAATGGGCACTGTTCGCGGTGCTCGCGGTCGTGTCGATGGTGACCTTTCGCAGCCGCGTGTACCACCGCTTCCATCGCGCCTTGCCGCAAGTCGACACCGGACCCGCCGGCGGACTGATCACCCTCCAGGTGTCGCTGGGCGCGGGCGAGAGCTGCCAGGCGGAATACGGCGGGACCTTCTGGACCGTGCGCAACGAGAGCGATGCGCCGATTCCCTCCGGCGCCCGCGCGCGCATTGCCCGGGTGCATAACCTGACGCTGCTCGTAAGACCCGAAAAGTAGAACCTATGTACACCTCGTACGTCTTCATTGCGCTCGCAATCATCGTCGTGATCCTGGTTTTCCGCACGGCGACCGTCGTGCCGCAGCAGAGTGCCTACGTTGTCGAGAACCTCGGCAAATACAGCCGCACCCTGCAGGCCGGCTTCCACATCCTCATCCCCTTCGTCGAGCGCGTCGCGTACCGCCACAACCTCAAGGAGCAGGCGCTCGATGTGCCCGAGCAGGTGTGTATCACCCGCGACAACGTCCAGGTCGGGGTCGATGCGGTGCTCTACATGCAGATACTCGATCCGCATCTCGCTTCCTACGGCATCACGAATTATTCCTTCGCCATCGCGCAGCTTGCCCAGACGACGCTGCGCAGCGAGATCGGCAAGATCGAGCTCGACCGCACCTTCGAGGCGAGATCCACCATCAACGCCAACGTGGTGGCGGAGCTCGACAAAGCGTCCGCGACCTGGGGCGTGAAGGTGATGCGTTACGAGATCAAGAACATCCAGCCGCCGAAGGACGTGCTGTCCGCGATGGAGAAGCAGATGCGCGCCGAGCGCGAGAAGCGCGCGGTGGTGCTGACTTCCGAAGGCGAGCGCGACGCCAAGATCAACCAGGCGGAAGGCGACAAACAGCGGGTGATCAAGGCCTCCGAGGCGACGAAGCAGCAGCAGATCAACGAGGCCGACGGTCAGGCCGCGGCGATTCTCGCCGTCGCCACCGCCACCGCCGAGGGCCTGCGCCGCGTGGGCGGTGCGTTGAGCGAGCGCGGCGGGATCGAGGCCATGCAGCTGCGCATCGGTGAGGAGTACGTCCGCCAGTTCGGCAAGCTCGCGAAGGAGAGCACGACGCTCGTCGTGCCCGGGAATCTCTCCGATCTGGCGTCGGTCGTCGGCATGGCGACCAGCATCATGCGCAGGACGCCATCCGCGCCGCCTACGAATTCGCCGCCGCGTCCAGGCGGCACGAGCGCATAAGCGTCCGCCGCACCCGGATAGTTGTCTTCTGCGCGATGAGCGGGAGGAATCCACATAAGTCCCATTCTGCGGCAGCCGAGCCGATCAACTGGTCATCGAGCGATGGAGCGAGGAGGACGGTCCGGAGGCCTCTTGTCACGTCG
>DASYFL010000159.1:0-3924 GCA_036498445.1 Steroidobacteraceae bacterium | reverse complement strand
CGTCGAAGGGCTTGTCGAGCGCAATCGCGAGCGATGCGAGCAGGTCCGCGAGCACGGTCTGGACCGCGAGGGCGAGCGCGATGCCGCCGATGCCTAACCCCGCCAGCAGGGGACCGACGTGGATCCCGAGGTTCTCGAGCGCCAGCAGCGCCGCGAGGCTCCAGATGACGATGCCGATCGCGGCCAGCACGATCTCCATGGAGCCGCCGCGGACTCTCTCCTGTCCCGGCGCGCGCCGGCGGCCGAGGCCGAGCGCGTGGCGGACGGCGGTCATGACCCAGAGCGCGAGCTGCATCCACAGCAGCAGCACCAGCGCGAAGGTGAGCGCGCGGTCGATCTTGTCGGGGAACGTCAGGTCGCGCGCGGCGAGCCAGACCGCCACGCCCCACAGGAACAGCCGGCTGGTGTGTTCGGCGAGCCCCGCGAGCAGATCGAGCGCGTTGTAGCCCGGGCTCGCAGGATATTCGCGGCTGCGCCGGGCGCTGATGATGCGCTTGGCGATTGGCAGCACGGTGAACGTGATGAGGAAGATCGCGACCGCGACCGTCCACTCGCCGAGCTCGTTGCCCAGGAACTCCAGGTGCCACAGCGTGCTCCAGCCCGACATCGACATCCACCCTCCCCTCGGAGGCGAACCTTACCGGGTTGGAAGCGTGGCGACTATTCGTCGGCGTCTGCGGCGCCGTTCATGCCGAGCTCGCGCAGCTTGCGAGTGAGCGTGTTGCGTCCCCAGCCGAGGAGCTTTGCCGCCTCCTGGCGGTGGCCCTGGGTGCGGCGCAATGCGGCGCGGATCAGCACGCGCTCGAATTGCGGCTGCGCCGCATCGAGCAGCGGCGGGGTGCCCTTGAGCGCATGCCGCTCGGCCCAGTCGCCGAGCGCCACCGCCCAGTCCGCCTCCTTCGGTGCGGCGGCCGCACTGCCGGCGATCTCGGGCGGAAGATCGGCCAGGTGCACCTCGCTTCCCGGCGCGAGGACCGAGAGCCTGCGGCAGAGGTTCACGAGCTCGCGTACGTTGCCGGGCCACTCGTAGGCCGCGAGCCTTGCCTGTGCATCGGGCGCGAGCAGCTTCGCTTCGACGCCGAGCTCGTGCGCGGCGACCAGCATGTAGTGCGTGAGGAGCGCCGGAATGTCCTCGGCACGCGCGGAAAGCGGCGGCAGCTCGATGCGGATGACGTTGAGGCGATGGTAGAGGTCCTCGCGGAACAGCCCGCGGCTGACGCGCTCCTGCAGGTTCTGGTTGCTCGCCGCGATGACGCGCACATCGACGCGGATCGGCGTCTGGCCGCCGACACGATAGAACTCGCCTTCCGCCAGTACGCGCAGCAGCCGCGTCTGCAGCGGCAGCGACATGTCGCCGATCTCATCGAGGAACAGCGTGCCGCCATCGGCTTGCTCGAAGCGCCCGCGCCGCTGCGCATCGGCTCCGGTGAAAGCGCCGCGCTCGTGGCCGAAAAGCTCCGACTCGAGAAGGTCGGCGGGAATGGCCGCGGTGTTGAGCGCGATGAACGGACGGCCGGTGCGCGGGCTGTGCTCGTGCAGGGCGCGGGCGACGAGCTCCTTGCCGGTGCCGGACTCGCCGGTGATGAGCACGGTGACCGAAGAGCGTGACAGCCGCCCGATGGCACGAAACACCTGCTGCATCGCCGGCGCCTTGCCGAGGAGCTCGGGCATGCGCGGCGCGGCGCCGCTATCGCTGCCTGCGCCGAGCGCGCCGGATGCCGCACGTCGCACCAGCGCCACCGCCTCATCGATATCGAAGGGTTTCGGCAGGTACTCGAAGGCGCCGCCTTCGTAGGAGGAGACGGCGCTGCCCAAGTCCGAATGCGCGGTCATCACGATGACCGGGAGCGCCGGGCGCGCGTCGCGGATGCGACGCAGCAGCTCGAGCCCCGAGGCGCCGGGCATGCGGATGTCGGTGATGAGGACATCGGGTGTATCGCGGCGCAATGCATCGAGCGCGCCCTCGGCGGCCTCGAACGCCCTTGGGGCCATGCCATCGTTGCGCAGTGCCCGCTCGAGTACCCACCTGATCGAGGCGTCGTCATCGACGAGCCATACCCGCAGCGCAGTCATGTGTCATCTCCGAGGGGCAGCAGCAGCGTGAATACCGTGCGCCCGAACTCACTTTCGAATTCGATGATGCCGCCGTTGCGTGTGACCAGCTCCTGCGCCACGGCGAGTCCCAGGCCCGTGCCGTTGGCGCGGCCGGTGACGAGCGGATAGAAGATCGAGGTACGCAGATGCTCCGGCACGCCAGGACCTGAGTCCTCGACCTGCACGCTCGCCATCAGGCGATGCACCGTGGTGCCGATGCTGACATTCGAGCGGGCGCGGGTGCGCAGCACGATGCGTCCGTTGTCGCCCTGCGCCTGCAGAGCGTTGCGCGCGACATTGAGCAGCGCCTGGATCATCTGGTGGCGGTCGAGATACGCGTTCGGGAGGCTCGGGTCGTAGTCGCGCTCGATGGCGAGGCTCGGGGACGCCTCGGCGCGCAGCAGGTGATAGACGTGCTCGCAGATCTCGTGCACGTTGAGTCGCGCCTTGCTCGGCATCTGGCTCGGCCGCGCCATGGAGTCGACGAGTGCGGTGAGCCGGTCGGCCTCGCCGATGATGACGCGCGTGTATTCCCTGAGCGCCGCGGCGGGCAGCTCCCGTTCGAGCAGCTGCGCCGCGCCACGCAGTCCCCCCAGTGGATTTTTGATCTCGTGTGCGAGCTGCCGGACCATGAGGCGGCTGCTGTCGAGCCGCGCGAGCAGGTCGTTCTCGCGTGAGATGCGCTGGCGCTGCGTGGTGTCGGCGAGTTCGAGCAGCAGATGCCGCCCGGTCACACCATCGAACGGGGTAAGTGTCACATCGAGGGTGCGCATTTCGCGCGGGGATCCGGCGGGGCGCACCGTGAGCTCGCGGTCCGCGATCGTCTCGCCGGTGGCGAGCGAGCGGCGCAGGATGGCGCCGAGCCCCTCCGGCTCGTGCAGCAGCTCGATGAACGGCCGGCCGCGCGCCATCTTCAGGCTGAATGCGAGCAGATCCTGCGCGGCGACATTCGCGTACACCGGGCAGAGCTGTGCATCGAGCATCAGGATGCCGGTGGCGAGCGCATCGAGCAGGTCCGCGGGATCGAAGTGAGCGAGCGCGGAGGGAATCGCGTACTCAGCCGCCACGGCCGCTCCCCGCTACCTGGCTGACCCGTGCGCGGCCGGCTGCGCGGCGCGCTCCGGCAGTGCCGCTCAGTGCGGCGTGATTCTCGTGTTGTTGGGATTGAGGAGCGAGTTCTGGTGCACGTCGAAGGTGACGGCCGGTGTCTGACACTGCACCGCGCCGCCCGCATCTTTCACCTGCGCCTGCGCGGTATGCGTGCCGCGTTCGACCGGTGACAGCACGAACTGCGCGCCGGTCGCATTGCCGCCATTCAACGCCTGGCCATCCACCATCACGTAAACCTTGTCGCCCGGGTGTAATTGCGGGTCGGTCTGCACCACGACGGTCAGCGAGTCGATGTTGGCGAAGGCCTGCCCATCCTGCGGCTGCACGATCGCGCAGCCGCGATAGGGTGGCGGGGGCGCACCCGCGGACTGACTGCCGCCAACTGCCGATGGGCTCTCGACGTTGCCGGGCTTGTAGGTCTGCGCGGCGTTCACGTGGAGCTTCTCGGCATTCGCGTGGGGCTGATCCGAGTAGTGCACGATGCCCTGCTCGTCGACCCAGCGGTACACCGTCGCTCCCGCCAGCGCGAGCGAGCAGAGCAGCGACATTAAGGTAAATGCAAGTGCGCGCATCTGCGTTGAGCATAGCGCTGCGCGGGGTGCGCCACAAAAGCGGGTGACGGCATTCTGTGAACGCCGCCACCCGCACCCCTTCCCCTCGGGGCTTCGCGTCCACACGGTGGCAGCCGTCCGTGACGCGTGTCCGCAGGGAACCTGCTCG
>DASYFL010000158.1:0-8760 GCA_036498445.1 Steroidobacteraceae bacterium | reverse complement strand
TGGTTGCCGGCCTGCAGCATGCCGGCCGCGCCGAACGCCTCGATGCGCTGATCGTAGCCATAGACACACCGCCGGCTGTTGTTGATCTGCAGCAGTGCCCCGGACTTGGCGCGCAGCGACACCGTGCAGGTATCGATGTCGCCGAGCTTGGCGATCTTCGGGTCGACCAGGTTGGTACCGAATGCCTGCACCTGCGTGATATCGCCCGCGAGGTAGCGAGCCATGTCGAAGTCGTGAATGGTCATATCGCGCAGCAGCCCACCGGAGCTGCGCAGATATGCGAGCGGCGGCGGAGCGGGATCACGGCTGGTGATGATGAGTAGCTCCAGGGGGCCGATCTCGCCGCGTTGCAGCCGCTCACGCAAGGCGCGGAACGAGGGATCGAAACGGCGGTTGAAGCCCATCATCAGCCGCGGCCGCTGCGGTGAGATTTCGCGCCAGCAGGCCCGCGCACGCTCGAGGTCCACATCGATCGGCTTCTCGCAGAAAATCGCCTTGCCGGCTCTGACGGCGGCGCTGATCAGTGGCACGTGGGTGTCCGTCGGGGTCGCCACCACGACAGCGGCGACCTCCCGGTCGGCCCACAGCTCATCGAGACTGCGTGCGCACTTCACCCCGAGCTGCTGCGCGGTCTGCCGCGCGGTATCGCGCGCCACATCGAATATCGCCGCGAGCTTCACGCGTGGATGCCGGGCGAGATTTCCTGCATGGATGCGGCCGATGCGCCCGCAACCGAGTACTGCAATGCCGACCATTCGAGTATCCGCGCGACCCTCGTGAGTGTTGGGCGACCTGTTGCTCAGCGGTGCGGAGTCAGGAACTCGTAACCGGGCGCCTGCGTCACCTGCCAGCGCCTCACCGGGCCGGCCATGGCATTCAGGTAGTAAAGATCGAAGCCGTGTGCCGCGCTCACGGGATGATAGCCGCGCGGCACCAGCACGACGTCGCGATCCTCGACCGTCATGGTCTCATCGAGCGTCCGGTCATCCGTGTAGACGCGCTGAAATGCAAAGCCGCCCGGACGGGCGAGACGGTGATAGTAGGTCTCCTCGAGCTGCGTCTCGCCTGGCTGAGTACTGTCATGCTTGTGCGGCGGATAGCTCGACCAGTGCCCCCCGGGAGTCAGGACTTCGACCACCTGCAGACACTCGGCCGGGGCGCTCGGGGGCAGCACGTTGCGCACGTAACGGGTGTTGGTGCCGATACCCCTCACCTCTTCCCCGAGCTCCTCGGGCCGGATGAGCCTCGGTGCGAGCCCTCCCGCGGCGGGCGCCGAGCACACCGCGAGCTCGCAGTCGGGCGCCGGCGCGACTCTCAGCGCGGCGCCGGCGGGTACATACACCGCAAAGGGTTTCCCTTCGAAGGGACTGCGCCGCAGGCCGATCGTGCCGAAGTCCTGGCCGGCGACCGTGACAGCGGCCCGGCCGGAGAGCAGGACGAGACATTGCTCACGGCCCTTTTCGCACCGCTCGAGTGTGCGGCCTGCAGCGAGGTCGAAGACCTCGAATCCGACGTAGCGCCATCCTGCGCTCTGGGGCGTGATCCGGTGCACCTGCGCCGCGGAAGGCGACAGATCCGGCTTCACCAGGAGCGAACGGCTCATCCTAGATTCTCGGCGGCGAGTTGCCGCAGGTTGCGCAAGCCGAGCGTCGCGTAGCTGAGCGGGTCGGCTTTGTTCGGATCCTGCTCGGCCTCGAGGACGATCCACCCCGAGTAGGCTCGCAGCTCGCGGAACACGCGATCGAAGGGAACACACCCATCGCCCGGGACCGTGAAAACGCCCTCGAGCACCGCACGCAGAAAGCTCCAATCGCCGCGCAAGGCGCGCTCGGCGCGCGCTGCGCGCACATCCTTGGCGTGCACGTGCCGTATCCTCCGCGCGTAGCGGCGCGCCAGTGCCGTCGGGTCGGCGCCCGCGAATCGCGCATGACCGGTGTCGAGCAGCAGGGCGACCTCGGGCCCGGTGGCGTCCATCAGCGCATCGATATCCGCCTCGCTCTGCACCACGGTGCCCATATGGTGGTGATAGGCGAGCTGTACGCCCTCGGCGAGGGTGGCGGCAGCGACCTGCGTCACGCGCCGGCCGAACTCGCGCCAGTCTCCGGGAGCCAGCCTTGGCCGCTGCGCGAGCGGCTTCTCGCGATCGGCGTGGACGGCGCCGCTCATTTCTGCGAACACCAGTACGGTGCTGCCCACGGCCTTGAGGAGATCGAGGTGCGCGCGCAGCTGCGCGAGCTCCGCAGCTGCATCGCGCGCCAGCAGGGAGGCGGAGTACCAGCCGGAAACGCAGGCGAGGCCGAAGCGATCGAGCACGGCGGCGAGCTCGCGCGCGCTGCGCGGAAATTTGTGCCCGAGCTCCATGCCTTCGAAGCCGATCTGCCGCGCCTGCTCGAGACAGGTCTCGAGCCGGATGTCCGCGCCGAGCTCGCGCAGGTCATCGTTGGACCAGATGATGGGATTCGCGCCGAAACGGATGGTCATGAGCCATCCTCGCGGCTCTTGCGGCGCGCCCGGAGGTAGCGCTCGTGAGCCTCGCGCACGGCGGTGCGCTCGGAAACCTCAGGCACCGCGACATCCCACCAATGCCCGCCGGCGGTGGTCGTCGCGGCAGGGTCCGTCTCGATGAGGAGTACCGTGGTGCGGTCTGACTTGCGGACGGCGACGAGAGCCTCCTCGAGCGCAGCGAGAGTTTTGACCTCGCGCGCGTCCGCTCCCAGGCTCCGGGCATGGGCGAGAAAATCCACGCTCCCCGGCGCCCCGCCGGAAGCGGTGAGCAGGTTGTTGAAGCTCGCATTGCCCGTCGCGCGCTGCAAGCGCTCGATGCAGCCGAAGCCGCCGTTATCGAGAAGCACGATGATGAGCTTGAGGCCCAGGCGGACGGAGGTGGCAATTTCGCTGTTGAGCATGAGGTAGGACCCATCACCCACCAGCACGATCACTTCCCGCTGCGGCTGCGCGAGTTTCACTCCGAGCGCACCCGCGATCTCGTAGCCCATGCACGAGTAACCGTACTCGAGGTGATAACCGCCGGGCTGCGCCGCCCGCCAGTGCTTGTGCAGCTCCCCCGGCAGGCCACCCGCAGCGCACACGATGATGTCCGAATCCTGCGCCGCACGCTGCACGGCACCGATGACACTCGCATCGGAGGGAAGCGGTGACTCAGCGACGGTGGTGAAAGTCTCGGCAACGCGTTGCCATTCCCGGCGCTCGGTCTGCGCCCGCCCGGTCCAGGCAGGGTCCACTCGCCAGCCGCCGAGCGCCGCGCTCAGACTGCGCAATCCTTCGCGGGCATCCGCCACGAGAGGCAGCGCGTTGTGCTTGAAGGCATCGAATGACTGCACGTTGAGCCCGATCAGGCGCTGGCCGGTCCCACCAAAGAGTGTCGCGGAGCCGGTGGTGAAGTCCTGCAGCCGCGTGCCGACAGCGAGAATGACATCGGCAGCGGCGGCGAGCGCATTGGCCGCAGAGGTCCCGGTCACCCCGATCCCGCCAAGATTCAAGGGATGGTCCGCGGGACAGGCGGATTTGCCGGCCTGCGTTTCCCCGATGGGTACACCGTGTCGCTCGCTGAACCTGCACAACTCCTCGGAACCCTGGGAGTACAGCACCCCTCCGCCGCACACGATGAGCGGCCGCCGTGCCGAGCGCAGCACCTGTACCGCAGCGTCCAGTTCGGACACATCCGGCGGCGGCCGGCGCATCGTCCACACTCGCTCCGCCAGGAAACTCTGGGGCCAGTCGAAGGCTTCCGCCTGCACGTCCTGACAGAGTGCGATCGTCACGGGACCGCACTGCGCGGGGTCGGTCAATACCTGCATTGCGCGCTCGAACGCGAGGATGAGTTGCTCCGGGCGCGTAATGCGGTCGAAGTAGCGCGACACGGGCCGCAGACAATCATTCGCCGAGACGAGTCCGTCGTTGAAATCTTCGACCTGCTGCAGCACAGGATCGGGCGCACGGGTGGCAAAAACATCGCCCGGCAACAGCAGCAGCGGCAGCCGATTGACGTGCGCCACCGCCGCCGCGGTGACGAGATTCGTCGCTCCCGGGCCGATGGAGGTGGTGCAGGCCATCATGCGGCGGCGGTAGGTCGCTTTGGCAAAGCCGACGGCCGCATGCGCCATGGCCTGCTCGTTGTGGCCCCGCAGTGTCGGAAGGATATCGCGTGCAGCGTAGAGCGCTTCGCCGAGGGCCGCGACGTTACCGTGGCCGAATATGGCCCACACTCCGGCAAACACCCGGCAACGGTCGCCATCGAGAAGCGTCCACTGCGCGGTCAGGGCGCGCACCAGGGCTTGTGCCACCGTGAGCCGGACCGCCGTCAACTGGTGCTCCTTTGCAGTGGGTCGAGATCGGGGTGCCGCGCCGCGGTCCACTCGTCCGCCAACGCACCGAAACGCTGCGCCATCGCGGCAACCGCCGCCTCATCGGTCAACGCACCCGCGAGCCACGCCGTGGCGGCTTGCGACTGTATGCTAGCGCCGGCAATGAAACCGCGCACGAGCGGAGCCTGTGCCGCAAGTGCCCATGCCGCCGGGGACGCCGGCGTGGCCTCCACTGCGAGGAGCACGCCGCGGCAGTAGCCATCGTGTTCGGCGATCAGCCGGGTGTCTGCCTGCCACGCACGCATGTCGGGTTGGGGTGCGAGCACCCACCAGTCGGGGCGGATATCGAGCGCCTGAAGCCGCGACAACATTCCCGCGAGCGAATTGCCATCGATGCGTAGCGCCTCAGCACGGCAAATCTCGAGCAGCCACTCGCGTCCCTGCGCGCGGCAGACCGCTGCGATCCGCTCGAGGCTGCGCTCCTGCGCTTCCCGAAGCGCCGGTGGATCGTCCACAGGGTACGGACACCGGATGTGAACGGTAATATCGATGGGCCACTCCGTCAGCTGGAGCGCAAATTTCTCACCGCCTGCAAACTCGAGCGGGTGCGGGCCTTGAGGCTGCACCGATCGCGCGACCCAGGCCCGATCACCTGCCGCCTCGCGCAAGCCTGCGACGCCTGCCGCGGCATCGAGCAACACACCAAACCCGCTGCGCCCTGCGGCCACTCGTGATAGTGCCTGCACGGCGAGCGCCTGGAACCGGTCGAGCCGCTCCGGGGGCGGCTCTGCCGCCGTGCTCAGCGCCTTCAGCTGCGAGGGGCCCGCGACGGCGAGCACCCGGAGCGTCGGCGCGCAGGGACGGCGCGTCGTTGCGCGGTGCAGATGGTTGAGCTGCTTGTCCAGACGCAATGCGCGGTGCCGGCTGCCGTGAGCGAGGAAATGCTCGAGCTCCGCCGCGGTGGGAAACTCGGGCGAGCACAGCAGTCGAGAGACGGCGAGCGCCCCGCAGGCATTGGCGCGGCGCGCACTCTCCTCGGGCGGCGCATCGCGCAGGTACCCCTGGAGATAACCCGCGAGAAATGCATCCCCCGCCCCGAGAACGTTGTAGATCTCGATGTCGAAGCCCTTCACGACGAGACCACCCTCGAGAGTGGCGGGAATCTCGCCGGTGAATACCACGCAACCCCGGGCGCCACGCTTGCAGACGATCACGGCGTTACTCAGCGAGCGAATGCGCCGGATGGCCGCCGGAGTGTCTTCGACTCCTGCGGCGATATGCATCTCTTCCTCGGTTCCGACAATGAGATTGCAAAAGGGGAGGATCGGCGCGAGCGCACGCGTTACCTCGGCGGAACGCGCGTAACGACGCTCTCCTGCCCCATGGCCGCCGATACCCCAGAGATTCGGCCGATAGTCGATGTCGAGTACGATCCTGCGGCCATGAGCGCTCGCGACCTCGATGGCCTTGCGCTGCGCTCGCGCCCCGGCCTCGAGCGAGAAATGCGTACCGGTCACGAGGATGGCGCGAGCGGAGGCGATGAGCTCCTCATCGATGTCGTCCTCGCAGAGCGCGCTGTCGGCACAGCCCTCGCGATAGAAGATCAGGGGAAAGGTGTGCTCATCGCGCACACTCAACAGCACCAGCGAGGTGAGGCGCTGCGGATCGATGCGCACTGCGCGCGTCTCGACGCCTTCACGCACGAGCTGTTCCTGCACGAAGCGCCCCATCGGCTCATCACCCACACGGGTGATCAGTGCGGACTTCAGCCCGAGCCGTGCTGCTCCGATGGCCACATTGGCCGGGCAACCGCCGACCGCTTTCGCGAAGGTCGCCACATCCTCCAGGCGGCTGCCGATCTGCTGCCCATAGAGGTCGACGCTGACGCGACCGATGGCTATCAGATCCAGCTCTGTCAGCACGGCGGCCCGCATTCCGGGGTCTGACAGGGGCCGTCCTCCTCGATCTGCACCGTCGTGTGCTCGACATTGAGCCGCTCGCGCAGCCGTCCATGAATCGCCGCCAGCGCGTCCCCATGAGCCGTGCCGCGTGCGAGGCTGGCATGCAAGGTCACGGTCGGCCGTTCACCGGTTATGGTCCAGACGTGGACGTGATGCACGCCAATGAGGCCTGGAACATGGCCACTCAGCTCTGCCTCGATGTGGGTGACGTCGAACCCGGCCGGAACCCCTTCGAGCAGCACATCGGCCGACTGCCGGGTGATGGCCCAGGCAAAGCGCAGGATCAAGGCCGATATGAGCAGTGATAGCAGCGGATCGGCCAGGTTCCATCCCGTGAGCAGGATGATGAGCGCGGCGGCACTCGCCGCCGCAGAGCCGAGCAGGTCGCTGAGGACATGAGCGCGCGCGCTGCGCTCGTTCAGCGAGCAGCCGCCCTTGAGTGCCAACAGTATGACGAGGTTGGCGACACCACCCAGCACGGCGATCGCCAGCATCATGCGCCCGTTCACCACCGGCGGCTCGAGCAAGCGCCGGATGGCCTCGTACACCACCCACACCGTCAACAACAGCAACAACTGGCCGTTGACGAATGCCGCCAGCGGCTGATAACGGCGATGACCGTACGTGCGCCGAGCGTCTGCCGGGCGGCGGGCCGCCCCCACGGCGATGACTGCCAGTAACAGCGCGGCCGAGTCGGCCAGCATGTGCGCCGCTTCGGCGAGCAGCGCGATCGAGTTCGCCAGATAGCCGCCGAGCGCCTCGATGAGCGTGAAGCCTCCCATGATGATCAACGCGGTCAGCAGCCGGCCTCGGCTGTCTTCACTTTCGTGAGAGTGCCCCGCGCCCGGACCTGCGCCCGCATGGCCGTGCAAGTGGAGAGCGTGCTGGTGACCGATTTGGTGGCGGGTCATGTCATGTCCGATCACGTCATGTCCGATCACGTGCTGGAGGAGAATATACCATACCCCCTACCCTATACCGAGATCCCCGCAACGCGGCAGCAGGCAACTGACGGCCGGCAAGCCCCCGTTTTGCGACAGTAAGCCAACGTACCCGGGCGCAGCCTCTGCACTGCAACCGCGTGGCTCGTGCTCGAGCGCAGCACGTGGTTCGCGGCCGATGGGGCGTATCATCGCGCAGCGAGCGGCGCCTGCCCAAATGCTCAACCGGAGGTACATGCCATGAAGGTGGGATTCATCGGACTCGGGCAGATGGGATCGGGCATGGCTGCCAGCCTGCTGCGCGCCGGACATGAGGTGACGGTGTACAACCGCAGCGCGGAGAAGCGCCGACCGCTCCTCGAGAAGGGGGCCCGGGAAGCGGCGACCGTGGCGGACGCCTGCGCGGCAGAGGTCGTGATCACCATGCTGTCCGGAGATGAGGCGCTGCGGCAGGTGGCGCTCGCCGATGAAGGGATCATCGCCGAGCTGCACCAGGGCGGTACGCACGTTTCCATGAGCACCGTGAGCGTCGAGCTGACGCGATATCTCGCACAGGCGCACGCGCAGGCGCGACAGAGATTCATTGCGGCCCCGGTGTTCGGCCGTCCCGATATGGCGGCAGCGGCGAAGCTCTACATCGTGGCCGCCGGCGCGCCCGAGACCCTGAGTGCGTGCCAGCCACTCTTTGATGCCATGGGCCAAAGGACATTCCCGCTCGGTACCGAGCCGGCGAGGGCGAGTCTCACCAAGCTCGCCGGCAACTTCATGATCGCCGCTACCATTGAGACGCTCGGGGAGGCACTCGCTTTCGTCGGCAAGGGCGGCATCGATCCCGGGAGTTTCGTGGAACTGCTCACCGCAACGCTGTTTCCGGCCCCGGTATACCGCACCTATGGCGCGTTACTCGCCGAGCGCAAATTCCAGCCCGCGGGCTTCGCGGTGCCGCTCGGTCACAAGGACGTGCGCCTGCTTCTCGAGGCTGCGCAATCCCTGCACGTGCCGATGCCGGTTGCCAGCCTGTTGAACGACCGCTTCCAGCGGCTGATCGCCCAGGGCCGAGAAGAGCTCGATTGGTCGGCCATCGGTGAGCTTGCGGCAGAGGACGCGGGGCTGCGGCCTCGAGCGAGTCGGTGATCGATCCGTTATATGTGTTAGCCCGCGGCTGGAACGACTGGGAGGATATCGCGCGCTTCGCCGAGAGATTCGCCGCCAGCGAGGCGATGGCCCGCGCATAGGGTGCCGCGACGACGGCAGAATGCTACGCTGCGCCTGTGGCCCGATTTGCCGCTTCTCGTCGGCTCATTGCACTGACCGTGCTGCTCTGCCAGGTGGTGACGGCCGCGCACTTTTCCATGGCGCAGGCGCAGAGCGCCGGTGATGGTAAAGCTATCCTCGGGCACTGCGCCGAGCCCGCGCCGCAAACGCGGGATATCGACCGGCCCGTCGCCCGGTCCACGGGCCACCTTCATCACTCCGGGCATCCTGACTCCTGTGGTTGCGGGTTCTGTCAGTGCGCCTGCGCGCAGGCAGCGG
>DASYFL010000157.1:0-2596 GCA_036498445.1 Steroidobacteraceae bacterium | reverse complement strand
CAGTTCAACTTCGGATCGAACTGCACCCTCAACGGAGCGTACAGCTTCGGCGGCAACGTCAACACGCAGGCGCAGCGCGGCTACGGAGCGAGGCCGGTTCTGCCCACCTACCTGCTCGAGGAACCCTACGACGAGGAAGGGCCGGACGGGGTCAACTTCAACCCCACCTTCGCCACCCAACCTGTGCGCAGGTTCCAATGGTGGGGCTGGCTGTCGGGCATCGGCGGCTACATCTCCGGCAACGGCTTCGTCTGGCCGTTCAACGCCGGAGGCGTCAGCCCTCCGCTCTGGCAAAAGCACCTCAACACGCAAGGCGCGCAGGACATGGCGCGGCTCAATGCCTTCATCGTCTCCATCCCCTGGTGGAAGCTGGTGCCCTCGGGCCTGTCCGGCACGAAGACGCTGATCACGGGCGGACAGGCCGCGCTGTCGGACGCGAGCTACGTGGCCGCGGCGGCCATTCCCGACGGGACGCTGGTCATCGCCTACGTTCCGCCCGCGCACTCCGGCACCATCACCGTGGACATGACCGCGCTGCACGCGCCCGCGAGAGCTCGCTGGTTCAACCCTACGACCGCGATTTTCACGGACATCGGCACCGCGCTGCCGAACACGGGAACGCGCGTCTTCACGCCGCCGGGCAACAACCAACCGCCCGGACCCATGACCTTCACCGACTGGGCTTTGGTGATCGACGCCCCTTAGGGGCAATGCCGATCAGGTAGCGATGTCAGATCCCTCTGCCATGGTGGCTCTCAGGAGGCCGCCATGGCGCTGAGGCTGACAGACCGATACTTCGACCGTCCTTCGTTTGAGAGGCTCGTCGAGGGCTTGGACGCGCAGTGGGTCGAGGACGCTCTGGCGGCGAGCGGCACAGCGACGATGCGGCGGCGCCGGCTGCCGGCCGAGCAGGCCGTCTGGCTCGTGCTCGGCATGGCCTTGTATCGGGGCATGTCGATCGTGGAGATCGTCGAGCACTTGCAGCTCGCGCTTCCCGACGGTAGCGGCCGCGCGGTGGCGCCGAGCGCGCCGGTGCAGGCGCGAGCCCGGCTCGGCGACGAGGCCATACGCTGGATCTTCGAGCGATGCGCACGCGAGTGGGGCCACTCAGCAGCGCGGCGCCACGCCTGGCGCGGACTGGCACTCTACGGCGTCGATGGCACGACGATGCGCGTGCCGGATTCGCCGGATAATCGAGCGACGTTCGGTGGCCAGACAGGCCGCAGCGAGACGCACAGCAGCTATCCGCAGGTGCGGATGGTCACGCTGATGGCGCTGCGGACGCACTTGCTCGCTGCGGCCAGCTTCGGCGCCTACACCGCGGCCGAGCTGACACTCGCTGAGGATCTCTGGGCAGAGGTACCCGATTGCTCGCTCTGCATCGTTGATCGCGGCTTCTTTACCGCGACGACGCTGACTGCGCTCGCGTCGAGCGGTAGCGACCGGCACTGGCTCACGCGGGCGCGCAAGCGCACTCAACTTCGCACCATCAAGAGGCTGGGCAAGGACGACGAGTTGGTCGAGATCGTCCTCGGAGACTCGACCCGCCAGCGTCTCGGGCCCGGCCTGCCACAGACCTGGATCGCTCGCGCCGTCCGCTACCAGCGGCCCGGCTTTCCGCCGCAGATCCTGCTCACTTCGATGCTCGATCACCGCCGCTATCCCGCCCGCGAGATCGCCGCCCTCTATCACGAGCGGTGGGAGCTCGAGCTCGGCTTCGACGAGGTCAAAACTGAGATGCTCGACCGCGAGGAGGCGCTGCGCAGCCAGTCACCGCGCGGCGTCGCGCAGGAGATCTGGGCGCTCGCTCTCGTCTACAACCTCGTTCGCGCCGAGATGGAGCGCATCGCCGACGATGCTGGCGTGCCACCGACCCGCATCAGCTTCGTGACTGCGCTCCACCTCATCCGCGGTTTCTGGTTCCTCGCGGCACGCATCGCGCCCGGCCGCCTCCCGCGCCAGCTCCAGAAGCTCCGCGGGGACCTCTCCCGATTCATCCTTCCCGAGCGTCGTTCAGCCAGGAGCTTCCCGAGAGCCGTGAAGATCAAGATGAGCAGCTACCCTCGGAAGCGGCCGCTCATCGAGGCGGCTTAACTGAGCCGCCGGGCTGAGCGGCATTGCCCTTAAGCGTTCGATGACTGTTGCGTACCTCTCGGGTCTCGACGTGGTTACCTCGAGCAGCATCCGCAGCGTGTCGCCCAGGAAGCGCTCAACCTCGTGTCTCACCTCGGGGCCTCGCACGTGCTGCAATGCCACGAAGGAGACGACGCCGTCGGCATGTTCGAGCGATGGTGGGGAGGGAAGTGCCCGCTCGACTGCTTCGATCGCATCAACCATCGGCTTCTCTGCTTCTGCGAGCCCCTGCTCGATGATTAGGGGCGCATCGCCTTCGACGCGGTAGAAGTCTTCCACCACGGCGACCCTCTCCGGCTTGGAAATCCACTCCCTCCGTCGCCGATGATCCTGCACGTAGATCCTGCCGTCGCGCGCGCGCGGTGTGGCGAAGAGGCCGATGTAGCGGGCTGTCACGTAGTGATGCCGGATCGGTTCGTTGGGCACCTTGCGCTCGCGCTTGAGTCTCGCTCGCTGCCCCATT
>DASYFL010000156.1:0-8729 GCA_036498445.1 Steroidobacteraceae bacterium | reverse complement strand
CGCTCGATGGGGTGCAGGATCCGCACAACCTCGGCGCGTGTCTTCGAAGTGCGGATGCCTGCGGCGCACTCGCGGTCATCGTGCCGCGCGACCGTGCGGCGCAAGTGACACCGGCGGTGCGCAAGGTGGCCGCAGGTGCCGCGGAGACGACGCCGGTGGTGTCGGTGACCAATCTGGTGCGAACCCTCAAACTCCTCAAGGAAGCGGGGCTCTGGATCGTTGGCGCCGATGCCGCGGCTGCGACTCCGGCGCGGCTTGTGGATCTCACCGGGCCGGTGGTCCTCGTGGTGGGCGCGGAAGGATCGGGACTGCGCCACCTGACGCGGCAGAACTGCGATTTCCTGGTGAGCCTGCCGCAGCGCGGCGCGGTCGAGAGTCTCAACGTCTCGGTCGCCGCGGCGATGTTGCTCTATGAGGCGCTGCGGCAGAGGGACGGGACATGAAGGCAGTCTTGGCGCATTAAAGTGTGCGCAGCGCGCGCACCGCGCGCCGCACGCAGGGGGTCGGCCGGTGGATTTCCAATACAGCCCGAGGACCAGGGATTATCTCGAGCGCCTCGGCGCGTTCATGGCCGAGCGCATCTATCCGAACGAAGAGCGCTTCGATGCACAGCATCGCGCTGGCGATCGCTGGCAGGAACCCCCAGTGCTGGAGGAGCTCAAGCAGCAAGCCCGCGCCGCGGGGCTGTGGAATCTGTTTTTGCCCGATTCGCCGCACGGAGCAGGCCTCACCAACCTCGAGTACGCGCCGCTTTGCGAGCTGATGGGGCGGGTGCCGTGGGCGCCGGAGGTGTTCAACTGCTCGGCCCCCGATACCGGCAACATGGAGACGCTCGAGCGCTACGGTACGCCGGAGCAGAAGAAGCGGTGGCTCGAGCCGCTGCTCGCAGGGGAGATCCGCTCGGCCTTTGCCATGACCGAGCCGCGCGTCGCCTCGAGCGATGCCACCAATATCGAGAGCTCGATCGTCGGCGATAGCGATGAGTATCTTATTAATGGGCGTAAGTGGTGGACTTCGGGCGCGGGCAGTGCCCGTTGTCGCCTGTTCATTTTCATGGGCAAGAGCGATCCGCAGGCGCCGAAGTATCTGCAGCAATCGATGATGCTCGTCCCGCGCGATACGCCCGGCATCACCATCCTGCGCCATTTACCGGTGTTTGGCTTCGACGATGCGCCCCACGGCCACATGGAGATCGAGTTCCGTGATGTGCGCGTGCCGCGCAGCAACCTGCTGCTCGGCGAGGGTCGCGGCTTCGAGATCGCGCAGGGACGGTTGGGTCCCGGGCGCATTCATCACGCCATGCGCCTCATCGGCGTCGCCGAGCGGGCGCTGGAGAAGATGTGCCGCCGGGTACAGAGCCGCGTGGCTTTCGGCCGTCCGATCGCTGAGCAATCCGTGACGCTCGAGCGCATCGCCGAGTCCCGCATCCGCATCGACCAGGCGCGGCTTCTCGTCTACAAGGCGGCCTGGCTCATGGATACCGTCGGCAACAAGGCAGCGCGCGCCGAGATCGCCGCGATCAAGATCGCGGCCGCCGACACCGCGTGCCAGGTCATCGACTGGGCCATCCAGGCTCACGGCGCCGCGGGGCTGTCGGAGGACTTCCAACTCGCCAGCGCGTACGCGCACGCGCGCTCCATTCGACTGGCCGATGGCCCGGACGAGGTTCACCGCAACCAGATCGGCCGTCTCGAGCTGCGCAAATACGGCGCCGGCACGAGCACATGACGCAGGCTGAGTTCTCCGGCACGATGCCGCTCACCGACCGTCAGCGCTTCGATGAGCCCGCGCTCGGGCGCTGGCTGCACGAGCACTTGCCAGGATTCGCGGGGCTCACTCGCATCGAGCAGTTTCGCGGCGGCCAGTCCAATCCCACCTTTCTCATCACCGCCGCCGATGATGCGCGCTACGTGCTGCGCAAGAAGCCCGCTGGCACGCTGCTTCCCTCCGCGCACGCCGTCGACCGCGAGTTCCGCGTCATCAGCGCGCTGTATGGGAGCGATGTGCCGGTGGCGCGCCCGCTGTGCCTGTGCACCGACGAGAGCGTCATCGGCACGATCTTCTACGTCATGGGCTACGCGTCGGGACGCAACCTCTGGGACCCGACACTGCCCGGCATGACGCCGCCCGAGCGTGCCGCGCTGTACCGGGAAATGAACCGCGTCATGGCGGCGCTCCATACCCTCGACTACGCCGCTATCGGTCTCGGTGGCTACGGCAAGCCCGGTAACTACTTTGCGCGGCAGATCGCACGCTGGAGCGGGCAGTACCGCGCTTCCGAGACCGAGCGCATCGAGCCCATGGAGAAGCTCCTCGTCTGGCTCCCGGCGAACATCCCCGTGGGAGATGAGACGGTTCTGGTGCACGGTGACTACCGGCTCGACAACCTGATCTTCGACTCCTGCTCCCCGCGCATGCTCGCGATCGTCGATTGGGAGCTCTCCACTCTCGGGCATCCGCTCGCGGACTTTTCCTACCATGTGATGCTGTGGCGCATTCCGGCGGGAGAGGCGGGGGGCCTGCGGGGACTCGATCTGCCGGCGCTCGGGATTCCGAGCGAGGCGGAATACACCGCCGCCTACTGTGCGCGCACCGGACGTGCAGCGATCGACCCGCGCGTATGGGAATTCTGCATGGCATACAACCTCTTCCGCATCGCCTGCATCCGCCAGGGCATCATGAAGCGGGTACTCGCAGGCACGGCCGCAAGCGCCCATGCGCGCGAGGCGGGCTCAAAGGCGCTGGCCACCGCAGAGCTCGCCTGGCGGCAGGTCGAGGAGCATGCCGGCGCCTGATGGGTTGAGGTCAACTCCTTGTTTATTAAGGTGCGCGCACTTTTCTGGCATTGCGCAGGCGAGGGCCTTTCAGTATGCTGCGCGCCCCTTTTTGAACAGGGTGTGGCGCGCTCCACGAGTCGTCACCACTTTATCTCCTTGCCGCACCGGGAAAGCCTCGAGTTCCGGGCGGCTTTAATCCGAAAGGAGTAGTCAATGAGGCATTACGAGATCGTATTTCTGGTGCATCCCGATCAAAGCGAGCAGGTGCCCGCGATGATCGACCGCTACAAGGGCATGATTGCCGCCGGTGGCGGCCGTGTGCATCGCCTGGAAGACTGGGGCCGCCGTCAGCTCGCCTACCCGCTCTCCAAGGTGCACAAGGCGCACTACGTGCTCATGAACATCGAGGCCGATAAGAAGACGCTCGATGAGCTCACCGGGGGGTTCCGTTTCAGCGATGCGGTGCTGCGCCACCTCGTGGTGAACATGGATGCGGCCGTCACCGATCCTTCGCCGATGGCCAAGGCCGCCGACGAGGAAGGCGAGGGCGGCGGCAAGCGCCGTGAGCGTCCGCGCGATGAGAGCGCTGTGCCCGCCGACGAAGACGACCAGGTCGGTGAGGGCGCCTGAAGAGCGAGCGCATCGGACCCGACTGCACTAAACTCATTTCGAGGGAAAGATTCATGGCCATGTCCAGAGGCTCCGGCGGCGGTGGTAGCCGCTTCTCGCGTCGCAAGAAGTTCTGCCGCTTCACCGCGGAAGGGGTGAAGTCGATCGACTACAAGGATCTCGGGATACTCAAGGGCTACATCACCGAGACCGGCAAGATCGTGCCGAGTCGCATCACCGGAACCAAGTCCTTCTACCAGCGTCAGCTCGCCGTCGCGATCAAGCGCGCGCGCTTCCTGGCGCTGCTGCCGTATACCGATCAGCACTGAGGGCGGTAAGCGATGGAAGTCATTCTTCTGCAGAAGGTCGCTAACCTCGGCAACATCGGCGATCGGGTGAAGGTGCGCTCCGGCTTCGGGCGCAATTTCCTGCTGCCGCAGGGTAAGGCGACGCTCGCGACGCCGGAGAACATCGCCCGCTTCGAGGCGCGCCGCACGGAGCTCGAGCGGCTGGCACGCGAGCATCTTTCCTCCGCCTCCGAGCGCGCCGAGGCGATGAAGGATTTCAAGCTCACCATCCACGCCAAGGCGGGCACCGAAGGGAAGCTGTTCGGCTCGATCGGCACCAGCGATATCGCCGAGGCCGCAACGCGCGCCGGCTTCAACGTCGAGCGCAGCGAGGTGCGCCTGCCGCACGGTCCGCTGCGTATGGTCGGCGAGCACAGCGTCAACCTGCACCTGCACGCCGATGTCGATGTGCCGGTGCAGGTCACCATCGTCGCGGAAGAGTAGCGCCGGCAGCGGCTGATCCCGGTGGCTGGTACCGCCAAGGCCCGTGGGGATTCAGCACCAGTTGCGCTGATCGACGCGCCGGCACCGCCGCATTCGGTCGAGGCGGAACAGGCGCTCCTCGGTGGCTTGCTGCTCGATGCGGTCGCCTGGGACAACATCGCCGATGTGGTCACGCGCGAGGACTTCTACCGTCCCGACCACCAGCTGATCTTCGAAGCCATCGCCAATCTGGTAGGCGAGGGGAAGCCCTGTGACGTCGTCACGGTCTCGCAGGAGCTCGAACGTACCGGCAAGCTCGACAACGCTGGGGGTCTCGCCTACCTGAGCTCCGTTGCGCGCGACACCCCGAGCGCCGCGAACGCACGGGCCTACGCCGATATCGTGCGCGAGCGCTCGCTGCTGCGGCAGCTGATCCGTGCCGGCACCGATATCGCCGCGGCGGTGTTCAACAACGATGGCGAAACCGCTCGTGCTCTCGTCGATCGGGCCGAGCAGCGGGTGTTCCAGATTGCCGACGGCAGTTTCCGGGGGCGCGAAGGGGCACAGGCGGTACGCACGCTGCTCCCCCGCGTCATCGATCAGATCGATGAGTGGCACAACAATCCCGACAAGCTGCGGGGCCTTCCAACCGGTTTCACCGACTTCGACAAGATCACCGGCGGCCTGCGCCCCGGCGACCTGGTGATCGTCGCCGGCCGCCCCTCGATGGGCAAGACCACGCTCGCCGTCAACATGGCGGAATATGCGGCCGTGCACCCGGGCACGCGCGCCTCGGTGGCGATCTTCAGCATGGAGATGCCCTCCGAGCAGGTGATCACCCGCATGCTGTCCTCGATCGGCGGCGTGCCGCTCAACAGCCTGCGCAGCGGCAAGATCTCCGATGAGGACTGGGTGCGCATCACGGGCGCCACCAGCCAGCTGTCGGAGGCAAAGATCTTCGTCGACGAGAGTCCCGCTCTCAATCCCACGGAGCTGCGCGCTCGCGCCCGGCGTATCAAGCGCGAGCACGGGTTGCATCTGGTGGTGGTCGATTATCTGCAGCTGATGCAGGTGCCGGGCACCAAGGAGAACCGCGCCACGGAGATCGGCGAGATCTCTCGCGGACTCAAGGCTCTCGCCAAGGAGCTGCAGGTGCCCGTGATCGCGCTCTCGCAGCTGAATCGGGCAGTGGAGCAGCGTGAGCACAAAAAGCCGATCATGTCGGATCTTCGTGAGTGCGTAACCGGCGACACGCTCGTGTGCTTGAGCGATGGCAGGCGTGTGCCGATCGAAAGCCTCGCCGGAACGGAGCCCGAGGTCTGGGCAATCGATGAAGAGAAGAAACTGGCGCGCGCCCGCGCGGACCAGGTGTGGAAAGTCGGCCGCCGCGCGATCTTCAACGTGCAGCTCTCGAGCGGCCGCTCCATTCGCGCAACGGCCGAGCACCGTCTGCTGACTGCAGCCGGCTGGGCGACGGTGAGCGCTCTCAAGGAAGGCGACCGCCTCGGCCTCGCCCGGCGGCTGCCGGAGCCGGTGCAGCCCAAGCGCTGGCCCGACCACTGGGTGGTGCTGCTCGCGCATCTTGTCGGCGATGGGAGCTATCCCGAGCATCAGCCGCTGCGCTACACGACCGCATCGGAAGAGAACAGCGCCGCAGTGCGCAGCGCGGCCGAGATGTTCGGTTGTCGCGTCACCCGCAATCAGAGTGTGGGCGACCGGCATCAGCTCATCATCAGCGGCAACGGCAATCGTTGGTCGCCGCTCGGAGTCAGCAAGTGGCTCAAGGATCTCGGGCTCTTCGGTGAGCGCTCGCACCAGAAGCACCTGCCCGCTGAGGTCTTCTCACTGTCCAATAGCCAGATCGCGCTGCTGCTGCGCCACCTTTGGGCCACCGATGGCACCATAGCAGTGCGCAACACGCCCGCGCGCAGTGGCCACGCGGTGGGCTTTACGACCTGCAGCCGTCGATTGGCGGACGATGTCGGGGCGCTGCTGCTACGTCTGGCAATCGTTTCCCGCACCCAGACGGCCAAGCTGGGTCACTACCGCCCCGTCTATATGGTTTGCGTCGACGGACCCGAATCCCAGCGGACTTTCCTGCAGGAGGTTGGTGCGTTTGGCCCGCGGTGCGCACCGGCGGCGGAGCTGCTCGAGGCGCTCGATGAAATGCGAGCGCATACGAATGCCGATACCTTGCCGCTGGAGGCTGCTGCAGCGGTCCACGCGGAAATGAGTACCCACGGGCTCTCGAGTCGCACGATGGCTCGGGTAGTGGGCACCACCGTAACATCGGCACACCTCAAGTTCTCTCCCCGCCGCACGCAACCGTTAAGTTATACGGCGCGCGGGGATTCCTCCGGGCGCGAGCCGCCCGCAACAGCTGATGTGTGCTGGGACCGAGTTCTTGCCATCACACCCGCTGGCGAAGAAGACGTGTTCGATCTGACGGTTCCGGGCCCCGCATGTTGGTTAGCGGACGGGGTGGTCTCTCATAATAGCGGTGCCATCGAGCAGGAAGCCGACATGATCCTGCTCATCTACCGCGAAGAGGTCTACGACCGCAACACCACGAAAAAAGGCATCGCCGAGATCGATCTCGTCAAGCACCGCAACGGCGAGATCGGCACTTTCCTGCTCACCTTCCAGGGTCAGTACACGCGCTTCGCGAACTACGTGTCGGATTCCTATGCGGAGGGCGTGCTGAGGTGAGCCCGCTCATCCGGGCCGTTATCGATAGCCACGCCCTCCGCCACAACCTCAGCGTCATCCGCTCCCGCGCCAACGGCGCGCGCATCATCGCGGTGGTGAAGGCCAATGCCTACGGGCACGGCCTCTCGGGCACGGCGCTCGCGCTCGGTGAAGCCGATGCACTTGCCGTGGCGCGGCTCGAAGAAGCCCTTGCGCTGCGCGCCGCCGGCATCGGTGCGCGCATCGTGCTCCTCGAAGGAGTGTTCAGTCCCGCAGAGCTCGATGAGGCGATGTATGAGCGGCTCGACCTCGTGGTGCACGATGTGGCGCAGATCGAGCTTCTCGAGCGCTCGCCCGAAGCCGCGCGCTTGCCGTTGTGGCTCAAGATCGACACCGGGATGAACCGGCTCGGCTTTGCACCGCGTGAGTTTGCCTCCGCACTCGCGCGCCTCCTTGACCTCAACCCGGCGCCGCAGGAGTTGCGCCTCATGACCCACCTCTCCTGTGCGAACGAGCGGGAGGATGAGGTCACCCGCGCACAGCTCGAGCGCTTCCGCGCGGCGACGCGCGGACTCGGCTATGAGGTGAGCATCGCCAACTCCGCGGCGATCTTCGGCGCCGTGCCCACGGGCTGCCACTGGGTGCGTCCCGGACTTGCCCTCTATGGCGCCTCGCCCTTCGGAGACTCCTCCGCGGAGTCGCTCGGCCTGAGGCCCGTCATGACCTTGATGAGCTCGGTGATCGCCGTGCGGCGCGTCACCCGCGGTGAGCGCGTCGGATACGGCGGCCACTGGATGGCTGCGCGCGATTCGATGGTCGCCATCGTGGCGGCAGGTTATGGCGATGGCGTGCACCGCAGCCTGGCGCAGGGCGCCGAGGTGCTGGTGAATGGAGCGCGTGCACCCCTTGCCGGACGCGTGTCCATGGACATGCTGGCCGTGGATGTCTCTGCGCTGCAGGGGGTGAGGGTCGGGACGCCGGTCGTACTCTGGGGTGAGGGTCTGCCGGTAGAGGAGGCGGCGCAGCACGCCGGCACCATCGCCTACGAGCTGCTCTGCAGCGTGAGTCCCCGCGTACCGCTCGAGCCGCGCTGGTAGCGCGCTAGTTGACGAAGAAACCCATCTTCACGCCGGCGAGCTGAATGACATCGTTGTCGTTGAGCCGCGTGGCATTCGCGCCGATCGGCGTGCCATTCAGCAGCGGGAAGTCATTCTCCTTGCCGCTGTCGACGTGCACGATGTAATAGGTTTCGGCCCGGCGGGTGATGGCCGCGACCTGCACACCGGGACGGCCGAGCGTGGTGAGCGCCTTGCTGAGCTCGACTTCGCGTCCGGCGAAGGCACCGGAGAGCACCTGCAATTTGGCTTTCTTGACCGCCGCGGCGCTATCGGCGAGCGCGCGCGTGCGCCCCGTCGCCGAAGGCCCGGCGCCGGCGGCCTCGGCCTGCGCGGTCGCGGTGCGCAGCTTCTCCACCGGGCGGGCGGAGGGCTGGATCACCATGGTCTTCTCGAATTCGTCCTGTTGCTCGTCGTCCTCGACGAAGCGCAGCTGGTGGTGCCCGACCGTGATCACATCGCCATGCTGCAGCGCATGCTTCTTGATCAGCTTGCCGTTGGCGTAAGTGCCGTTGGTGCTGTTCAGATCCTCGAGGAACGAGTCGTTGAGGATGTTGATGATCAGCGAGTGGTGCCCGCTGACCGCGGCGTTGTCGATGCGGATGTCGTTATCCGGGAGGCGCCCGATGGTGTAGCGCTCCTTGTTCATGTTGTATTCCGCCATCACCTGGCCATCCAGGCTCAAGACCAACCTAGCCATGTGCGTCTGCCTTTATCGCGTGTCAGCCGAACCAACCCAGGATCTTGTCGAAAATCTTCGTGCGCGCCGG
>DASYFL010000155.1:0-28920 GCA_036498445.1 Steroidobacteraceae bacterium | reverse complement strand
CCAGCGCCTTGCTCACCTCCCTGCCCGGGCTTTGACGCCGGGACGACAGACAGTTCCAGAAGAAGGTGTGATTCCATACCTGCGCGGCATTGTTGAAGATTTCGCCGGCGGACTCCGCGACCAGCTCCTCGAGCGAGGCGTCTGCGAACTCCGTGCCGCTGATCAGGCTGTTGAGCTTGTCGACATAGCCCTTGTGGTGCTTGCCGTAGTGGTATTCCAGGGTCTCGCGCGACATGTAGGGCTCGAGAGCGTCTTTTGCGTAGGGCAGGGGCGGAAGCGCTATCGCCGATTGAGTGGTTGCCATGCTCGGTATCCTCCATGAGTTCTGTGGCGACGCCGCAGGCTGCGCATGCGCCGCGCGGCCGTCATTCTCTCCGACCAATCACGGGCGATGAAGTGCCGCGTCGCAGTAGCCCTGTGCGTGAACGCGGCCTGCGCCATCCGTGGGCGCCCGTCACACGCAGGCGCGTGCAGCCGCGTTCGATATCCATGTTGGGATTAGTCGGAACTCGCTGACGATGCCGCTTGCGAGCCAGGGGTTCGCCGTTCAGAGCGTATCGACACCCTGCGCCGTGCCAATGAGCAGCACATCCGCCGGGCGCACCGCGAACAAGCCGACGGTCACCACCCCCGGAATCTGGTTGAGCTCACGCTCGAGAGCCGCAGGATCGCGGATGACGAGCCCGTGCACGTCGAGGACGTGATTGCCATTGTCGGTAGTGAAGCCCTCGCGCCATACCGGCCGTCCGCCGCGGGCACTCAGCGCTCGGGCCACGAGCGCGCGAGCCATCGGAATCACCTCCACCGGCAGTGGAAAGCGCCCGAGTGTGGTCACTACCTTGCTGTCATCGACGATGCACACGAAGCGCCGCGCGGCCGACGCGATGATCTTCTCGCGCGTCAGTGCGCCACCACCGCCCTTGGTCAGTTGGCGCGTGCGGGTCGCTTCGTCAGCGCCGTCGATGTAGAGAGGCAGTTCCTGAACATCGTTCAGATCCACCAGCGCCACCCCCACGGCACGCAGGCGCGCGCTGCTCTCCTCGGAGCTCGACACGGCGGCGCGCACGAGGCCCGGGCGGGCCGCGAGGCCTTCGATGAGGAAGCGGACGGTGGAGCCGGTGCCGATGCCGATGGTCGTGTCGCTCGCGATCAGTTCGAGCGCCGCGAGTGCCGCGCGCCGCTTCTTTGCGTCCCCATCCGCAGCCATGGTGCACCCTTGATCGATTTTGCGAGTCCCAGAAACGACTGTGCCCGCCATGGTGAGCGGGCACAGTCTCCGGATTCGACTCGACGGCCACTCACGTGGCCGCCGAGTTAAGGCCTATTTCTTCTTGGCAGCTTTCTTCTTGGCCTTCTTCTTTGCCTTCGCCATGTTGGCTCTCCAATTGACGGGTTAGTCCGGGGTCCGAGTATATACACGGGAATCGAAATTACAAGCGAGCACCTCGCTCCTCCGCGGCGCGCAGGAGCACGCAAGTGCATCGCATGCACGCAGTGAGCGTGCGCTCGCGTGCGCCCTGACAGCGTCGCGTATCACTCGAGCGACAGAATGAACTTCCAGTGCGCGGCTTCCACCGGCGTTACGGACAATCGATTACCCGGACGCAGCAGCACCATCCCCTTGAGCTCCTTGCGAGCGTGCGCGCGCAGCTCCTCGAGGCTGATCATGCGCGCGAGACGGCGTTTCAGCTGCACATCGACCATGAACCAGCGTGGATTTTTCGGGTCGCTGCCTGAATCATAGTGATGGTCCTTGCGATCGAAGGCGGTCGGGTCGGGATAGCCTTCCTTCACGATCTGCATGATGGCGGCGATTCCGGGTACCTCGGTGCTCGAGTAGTAGAGGAATGCCTCATCGCCGCGCCGCATCTCATCGCGCAGCATGTTCCGCGCCTGGTAATTGCGTACGCCATCCCAGCCGGTCGTGCGGCGCGGGGCGGCGGCCAGATCCTCGACATTGAAGCTCGAGGGCTCGGTCTTCATCAGCCAGTAACGCATCTAATGAGCCCCTTCTCGGTCACTACCGCATCCATGAGCACATCGTGCGCCGCAGCTTCGATGCGCTCGCGCTCCTGGAAAGCATAGGCGAGCCCCACCAGGCGCGGTCCCTGCCACACCTGGCGCAGGTGCCGAAAGGCCAGAGCACGATCGTAAAAGCCGCCGCCCGTACCGAGGCGCACTCCGCGACGGTCGAAACCGACGAGCGGCAGGAAGATCACATCGAGCCAGCGGGCTCCGAGCGACTCACTGCCTTGAGGCTCGCTGATTCCGAGGCGGTTGGAGCGCCATGGACCGCGCCGGGGCACGAAGCGCATGCCGCTCGATGCGCGCCGCCGATCGATACGGGGCAGGAACACCTGGCAGCCGCGTTTCCCGGCGAGCGTGATGAGAGGTGCTGCATCGAGCTCCCAGGGGAGCGCAGCGTAAAGCGCGATGCGCCAGTCGCTGCGTAGCTGCAGGGAGCGGTCCACCTGCTCCGCAACGATGCGTGAGAGGTGCGCACGCTGCTGAGGGGTCACCTGCCGACGAGTGGCATTGAGTGCCGCCCGCAATGACCTGCGGGCGGTACTCGAGGTAGTGAAATCAGGTAGCGCCACCCGCCTGTGCCGGTGCGAACCGTTGCTCTCGAACCAGAGCAACAAGTGGGACGAGCTGCGGCAGGTAAGGCTTTCCGCTCGAAGGCGGACTTGCACAGTGCTGCGCGCAAGCCGGAAGTCCCGAGGGTGTTTCAATTAGGGTCCGAGGTAACCCGGCCCGCTTGTCGAACACCGCAGGCGACGCCAAGTCCACTCTACACCAAAGCGGCAGCCCTCAGGCGTCCGAGCGCGTCACAGCTCGAGCTGCTGGCTCTTCCCGAGAGCGCCCTCGACCCGCTCACGCAGCGCGCGCACCCGGTGACCGGCGCCGTTGTCGACTTTCGACTCCCGGTCCTTGCCCTTGAGGTACTCGTGGGCCAGGTTGAGCGCGGCCATCACGGCGATTCGGTCGATGCCGACCACCCGGCCGTTGTCGCGGATCTCGCGCATGCGAGCATTGAGGAACTCGGCGGCATCGAGCAGCGCGGAACGGTCATCGTACGGGCAGGCGATGACGTACTCCTTCTCCATGATACGCACGCTGACCCGGGCCTGGTCCTGCTGGGTCATGTCCCGTGCTCCAGGGTCTTCAGCCGCCCGATCATGGCCTCGACGCGCGTGCGCACCTGCTCGTTCTTGTGCATGAGCGCGGCGCGCTCGCCGGCGAGCGATTCGTGTCGGGTGCGCAACGCACGGTTCTCTTCGCGCAGATGCTCCACCATGCTGAGAAGCTCGTCGATCCTTTTGGCGAGACGCGTGAGCTCGAGATCAAGTTGTGTTCTTGTAGTGTCGCTCATGGCAGGACTATAGGGCCGCGTTCTCGGCGCGGTCAATTGTGAATGGATTATATAATGAGCTCGCCAATTATGATTCCGCCCGACTATCCCCACATTCAGCAGCTGCTCCTCCAGGCGCGCTCACTGGCCGAGGCGGCTGAGGCGCACGGCACGCTCACCGGATGCCTGTGTGCTACTGCGGGTTACCGCCTCGAGGACTGGCTGCGCGAAATCCTGCCGGAGGCCCATGCATCGCCGCAGATCGCCGCAGCGCTCGAGGAGCTGTTTAGGGAGACCGTTGCAGCGTTGCTGCAGCCTGACATGGAGTTCGAGCCGCTGCTGCCTGCCGATGACCAGCCCATCGAGGTGCGCACCGTAGCGCTGGCGCAGTGGTGCCAGGGTTTTCTTTATGGTCTCGGTGCGGGTGGGATCACCGACGCCAGTGGGCTGCCAGCGGATACGGGCGAGATCGTGCGGGACTTCACCGAAATCAGTCGCGCCGGGGTCGACGCGACGCAGGACGAGGAATCGAACGAGGCGGCCTACGCGGAGCTGGTCGAGTTCGTTCGCGTCGGGGTGCAGCTGTTGTTCGAAGAGCTCGCAGAGCTGCGCCGGCCGTCGACGCCGAGCGCGACGCCGCTGCACTGAGGAACGGCGCGTCATGGCGAGGGATGAATTCACGCGGCGCCGCCGCCAGTTGATGCGTCTCATGGGCCGCGACTCCATCGCCGTGCTGCCCGCGGCGCCCATCAGGCACCGGAACAACGACGTCGAATACGCCTTTCGGCAGGACAGCGACTTTCACTATCTGACCGGCTTCGGTGAGCCCGAGGCCGTGGCGGTACTCGTGCCCGGTCGTGCCCAGGCCGAATACATCCTGTTCGTGCGTGAGCGTGACCCGGCGCGCGAGACCTGGGACGGCCAGCGCGCCGGTCCCTCAGGCGCAGCACGTGACTACGGTGCGGATGATGCCTTTCCGGTAACGGACATCGACGAGATCCTCCCCGGGCTGCTCGAGAACCGCACCCGCGTGTACTACACCATGGGGGTGTACGCGGATTTCGATCAGCGCGTTCTCGGCTGGGTCAACGGGCTGCGGACCCAGGCGAGAAACGGCCGCCACCCGCCGCAGGAGTTCGTGGCGCTCGAGCACGTGCTGCACGACATGCGGCTCTACAAGTCGCGTCATGAGCTCGAGCTGCTGCGCCGCTCCGCGCAGATTGCCACCCATGCCCACATTCGCGCCATGCGCTTCTGCAGGCCCGGGGCCACCGAATACCAGGTGATGGCGGAGCTGCTGCACGAGTTCCGCCGCCACAATGCCGATACAGCCTATCAGCCGATCGTAGGTGGTGGCGCCAACAGCTGCATCCTGCACTACCGCGAAAACGATCAGCCGCTCGCAAGCGGAGACCTGCTGCTCATCGATGCAGGCTGCGAGTTCGAGTGCTACGCCTCGGACGTCACCCGTACATTCCCGATCAACGGTCGTTTCACCCCCGCGCAGCGCGCGGTGTACGAGATCGTGCTCCAGGCCAACCGTGCGGCCATCGCCTGCGTGCGGCCTGGCAATCACTGGAATGCGCCTCACGAGGCAGCGGTGCGGGTCATCACCCACGGGCTCGTGAAGCTCGGCCTGCTGAAGGGGCGGTTGCCGACGCTCATCAAGAACGGTGCGTACCGGCGCTTCTTCATGCACCGCACCGGCCACTGGCTGGGGCTCGATGTGCACGATGTCGGTGACTACAAGGTGGGCGATGAGTGGCGCGTGCTCGAGCCAGGCATGGTGATGACCATAGAGCCCGGGATCTACCTGCCCGCGGGTGCGCGCGGCGTCCCCCGGCGGCTGCGCAACATCGGCATCCGCATCGAGGACGATGTGGTCGTTACCAAGCGCGGCGCGGAAGTGCTCACTGCCCGTATCCCGAAGGACCCCGATCAGATCGAAGCGCTGATGGCGCGCCGCGCCGCGTGATCCATGCTTTCCGCAGCCGCTGCAAACGTCCTGGAGGTCGATGTCGCCATCATCGGTGGCGGGATGGTTGGCGCAAGTCTCGCGGCCGCTCTCGCCGGGTCCGCGCGCCGGCTGCTGCTCGTCGAAGGCATTCCGTTCGGCGAGGCTGCACAGCCGAGCTTCGATGAGCGCACCACCGCACTCGGGAATGCGAGCCGGCGGATATTCGAAGGGCTCGGCGTGTGGAGCAGCATTGCGCCCGAAGCAGCCGCCATCCGCACCATTCACGTCTCGGAAGCGGGTCGCTTCGGATTTGCGCGCCTCGAGGCGGCCGAGCAGAACATCGAGGCCTTCGGCTACGTGGCTCCCAATCGTTCCATTGGAGCCGCGCTGTGGCGCGCGCTGAGGGAGGCGCCGGAGCTCAGCCTGCAAGCACCGGCACGTGCCGAGGGTCTCGCAGTGACAGAGGACTCGGTGCACTTCACGCTGGTGAACGGAGCAGGCCCGCCCATTCCGGTTCGTGCACGGCTGCTGGTGGCCGCAGACGGCGCCCATTCGCAGGTCCGCGCCGCCGCCGGAATCGCGGCGCAGACGATGGACTACGACCAGATCGCCGTGGTTGCGAATGTGGGCAGCGAGCGCCCGCACGCAGGGTGCGCCTACGAGCGCTTCACCTCCTCCGGACCTCTCGCCGTGCTTCCGCGGCACGACGGTGGGTTCGCGGTGATCTGGGCCTGCCGCCCGGCGCGCGCACAGGAGCTTCTCGCGCTCGCTGACGATGCGTACCTGCGACAACTGCAGACACACTTCGGTTGGCGTGCCGGCCGATTCGTGCGCGCCGGCCGCCGCAGCTCCTATCCACTGAAGCTCACGCGGGCGCTCTCGGCCGCGGCATCGCGTACCGTGCTGATCGGCAACGCCGCTCAGGCGCTGCACCCGGTGGCCGGGCAGGGGTTCAACCTCGGGCTGCGCGACGCTGCGATGCTCGCGGAAGTGATCGCGGGTGCTGCAGGCGATGTGGGAGCGCCCGCGGTGCTGCGCCGGTTCGTCGAATGGCGCGCACGGGATCGCCGTGGCGTAGTCGGCTTTACGGACGGTCTCGTCAGGTTGTTTGGCGATTCGCGGCCGGGCTCCGCGCTGTTGCGCAACCTTGGGCTGATCATGTTCGATCTCGCACCTCCCGCCAAGAGTGCACTGGCACGCGTCAGCGCGGGCTTCGGCGGACCGAGCCCGCGCCTCGCGCGCGGCCTGCCGCTGCGTCATGTTTGACGTCATCATCGTTGGCGGGGGTCCGGTGGGGGCGTGCGCCGGCGCATTGCTCGCTCGCAGCCTTGCAGCGACCTCGGGACTGTCGGTGGCACTGCTCGAGCCGCGCTCTCCGCAGGCGGCTCCCGCAGAGGCGCGGCCAGATCCGCGCGTCGTCGCGCTGTCGCGGGCCAGCGAGCGCCTGCTGAAGCGCGCGGGTGCCTGGACGCGCATGCCAGCGGAGCGGCTTGCGGCGTATGAGCGCATGCGCATCTGGCACGAGAGCGTTGCACCCTCGGGCGCCGGCGTGCTCGTGTTCGACGCTGCGGATGTCGCTGAGCCGAACCTCGGGTACATCGCCGAGACTCGCGCACTGCAGACAGCGCTCCTGGCCGCATTCGCCGAAGCCGGCGGGCACATCGAGTCCGCGCCGTTCAATGCGCTGGCGATCCGGCAGGAGGAGGTGCAGGTGAGCACTTCTGGCGGCGTGCTGACCGCGCGCCTGGTCGTGGGGGCCGATGGCGCACGGTCGGCACTGCGTTCCGCTGCGGGCCTCACCGTGGATACGCGCGCCTACGGACAGACTGCCATCGTCGCGAACGTGGCGACGGAAAGACCGCATGAGTCGACCGCCTGGCAGCGCTTCATGCGCGATGGGACGCTCGCCTTCCTGCCACTCGCCAACGGCAATAGCTCGATCGTCTGGTCGGCGGACGATACCCGGGCCGCTGGTCTCCTCGGCCTGAGCGATGCGGCATTTGCGACCGAGCTCGATCGCGCGTCCGATCTTGCGCTCGGGGAGACGCGCCTGCTGAGCGAGCGGCTGTCCTTCCCGCTGATGCGCCTTGCGGCTCAGCGTTACGTCGCGCAGCGCGTCGCGCTCATCGGCGATGCGGCGCACGTGGTGCACCCGCTCGCCGGTCAGGGGGCGAATCTCGGGCTGCTCGATGCCGCGGCCCTCGCGCAGCAGGTCAAGGCCGCGGTCGCCGCCCGTGAGGATCCGGGAGCGATGCGCGTGCTGCGCGCCTATGAGCGCTGGCGCAAGAGCGAAACTGCCGCCATGGCGGTGTCGATCGATGCTTTCGACCGGCTGCTGGCGCACGGTGCAGGTCCGCTCGCGCGTCTCGCGCAACGCGGACTCTCCTGGGTGAATGCCAGCCAGGAGCTGCGGCGATTCTTTATTTACAGGGCGCTCGGCATGAGCGGGGAGTTGCCCGAGGCAGCGCGCTGATACACGGTAAGCCCGCGGCGGAAGCGGCTCAGCTGAGTGGGATCAGATCCAGCTTGGCCGCACAAACGAAATCATTCTCGGACAGTCCGCGGATGGCGTGGGTGGTGAAGCTCACGCGGCAATAGTTGTAGCCGACCTCGAGGTCCGGATGATGGTCCTCGATGTTCGCGATGTGCGCGAGCGCGTTGACGAAGCTCATGGTGCGGTAGAAGTCGCGGAACCTGAACTCGCGCCGGAGCGCGTGTGCCTCATCGCGCAGCTCCCAGCCGCTGGAAACCTGCGCGAGCAGTCGCTGCGCTTCGCTCGCGCTGAGCGGCGCAGTGCCGCCCTCGCAGGGCTTGCACTTGCGCGATGCGAGCTCAGTCACAGACTGACCGCCCGGCGTGCGTAGTGCCGCGTCACGTACTGCTCGACGATCTCCTGGAACTCCTCCGCGATCCGCGCACCCTTCAATGTCACGGTTTTGGCGCCGTCCTCGTACACCGGAGCCACGGGGCGCTCACCGGTCCCCGGCAGGCTGATGCCCACGTTGGCGTGCTTGCTCTCGCCCGGTCCGTTCACGACGCATCCCATGACCGCGACGGTCATCTCCTCGACTCCCTGGTACTCGCGACGCCATTGCGGCATGCGCGCCCGGATATGCGACTGGATGCGCGCCGCCAGTTCCTGGAAGAAGGTGCTCGTCGTGCGGCCACAGCCCGGGCAGGCGATGACCAGCGGGGTAAACGCGCGCAGCCCCATCGTCTGCAGGATCTCCTGCGCCACGATGACTTCCTGCGTGCGATCGCCGTTGGGCTCGGGGGTGAGCGAGACACGGATGGTGTCGCCGATGCCCTGCTGCAGCAGCACCGCAATCCCTGCAGTCGATGCGACGATGCCCTTCGACCCCATGCCGGCCTCGGTCAGCCCGAGGTGCAACGGATAATCGCAGCGGCCTGCCAGCTCGCGGTAGATCGCAATCAGGTCCTGCACCCCACTCACCTTGGCCGAGAGCACGATCCGGTCGTGCGCCAGTCCCAACTCCTCGGCGCGCTGGGCGCTGCTGAGCGCCGAGAGTACTACCGCGCTGCGCATCACCTGCTGGGCATCCAACGGCTCGCTGCGTGCGGAGTTCTCGTCCATGAGCCGGGTGAGGAGATCCGAGTCGAGACTGCCCCAGTTGACCCCGATACGCACCGGTTTCCCGTAGCGGCACGCCACTTCGATCATCTCGGCAAATTGCGGATCGCGTTTGCTGCCACGGCCGACATTGCCGGGATTGATGCGGTACTTGGCGAGCGCAGCGGCACAGTCCGGATGCTCGCGCAACAACTTGTGGCCGTTGAAGTGGAAGTCGCCGATCAGTGGCACGTTGACGCCCGCGCGCTCGAGGCGCTCGCGGATGGGCGCGACCGCCGCTGCCGCCTCCGCGGAATTCACCGTGATACGCACCAGCTCCGACCCGGCGCGCGCGAGCGCCTGCACCTGGCGTGCCGTGGCCTCGACATCCGCGGTGTCCGTATTGGTCATGGACTGCACCACGATCGGTGCATCGCCGCCGAGGCGCACCGAGCCGATGGAGACCTGGACTGTGGAACGACGATTCATGCAGGTAACGTAACGTGAGACTGTATCGATTTTAACGTTACGGCGCTTGGCCGGCATCGGAAGGCTGCTATCATGGCGCCCGCCCGAATCGGTCTGTCCGGAGAGTGTCCGGCGCGAGCCGGAACGCCGAAGGCGCAATTCCGCCCGGAAACGCTCAGGCACAAGAACGGCAGACGGCGGCACCCGGTGCTGCGGGGCTTCTGGAGAGAGGTGGATTCGCGAGTCCACCCACCGAAGGGGAGCGGCGCTGCACGCGCCTGATCTCTCAGGTCACAGGACAGAAGGGCGGCAGGCATCGACGTACGCGCGCGCACGGCGGCCTGCTGCTTCTCGCATTCGCTCGGAGACGCCATCGTGGCGCGACAGACCCCGTTGTTCAGACTGCACCAGGAGCTCGGCGCCCGCATGGTCGATTTCGGGGGCTGGGACATGCCTGTGCAGTACAGCTCCCAGATCGGTGAGCATCATGCGGTGCGCCGCGCCGCGGGTGTATTCGACGTGTCACACATGGGAGTGCTCGATCTGCGTGGCCAGCGTGTGCGCGCTTTCCTGCAGCAGCTGCTCGCCAACGACGTCGGCAAGCTCAAGGTGCCCGGCAAGGCGCTCTACAGCTGCATGCTGAACGAGCAAGGAGGGGTGCTCGATGATCTCATCGTTTACTACCTCGATGAATACTGGTTTCGAATGGTGGTGAACGCGGGCACGCGCGCCAAGGATCTCGCCTGGATTCGTGAGCACGCGCGCTCATTCGCGGTCGAGGTCACCGAGCGCACCGATCTGGCGATGCTCGCCATCCAGGGTCCGGAGGCGCGGGCGAAGGCGGCGCAGTTGATGGGCCCAGCGGAGAGTTCCGCGGCACTCGCACTCGGCACTTTCGTCGGTCACGGGCTCGGGCGCTGGTTCGTCGCGCGCACCGGCTACACCGGCGAAGACGGCTTCGAGATCATGATGCCGGCAGTGGACGCCGTGCCCGCGTGGCGCGGCCTCAATGCGCTCGGTGTCGCTTCCTGCGGACTCGGCGCTCGCGACACGCTGCGCCTCGAGGCCGGCATGAATCTGTATGGCAACGATATGGATGAGCGCACTCACCCCTTCGAGTCCGGCCTCGCCTGGACGGTCGCCCTGGCGCCGCCCGAGCGAAATTTCCTCGGCCGCGCCGCGCTCGAGCCCATCGCCCGCGAGGGGTCCGCGCGCAAGCTCGTCGGGCTGGTGCTCGAGGAGCGTGGCGTGCTGCGGGCGCACCAGAAAGTGCTGACAGGAGCGGCTGGCGACGGCGAGATCACCAGCGGTACCTTCTCGCCGACCCTCGAGCGCTCGATCGCGCTGGCGCGGGTGCCCTCCAGCACCGGCAGCCGGGTCCAGGTAGAGATTCGCGGCAAGCTTCTCGGCGCACGCGTCGTGAGACCCCCGTTCGTGCGCGCCGGAAAATCTCTGCTTCCCCCAGCAAAGGACACTCCATGAGCAAGGTTCCGCCGGATCTCAGGTACACCAAATCCCACGAGTGGATACGCACCCTCACGGATGGCACGGTCGAGATCGGAATCACCGATCACGCCCAGCACGAGCTCGGAGATCTGGTGTTCGTCGAGGTACCCGAGGCAGGGCGCACCGTGAAGGCGGATGAGCCGTGTGCAGTGGTCGAATCGGTCAAGGCCGCATCGGATGTCTACGCGCCGATTGCCGGAGAGGTTACCGCCGGTAACCCGAAGCTCGCCGCCGAGCCCGAAGTGGTGAATGCCGACCCTTATGGAGAAGGCTGGCTCATGCGGCTCAAGCCCGCGGCGGGTGCGGTTGCCGCGGCGGGTCTCTTGTCTCCCGCGGAATACCAGCAGGTGCTCGACGCGGAGGGAGGGTAATGGCCTTCATTCCCCACACCGAGGCCGATGTGGCTGCGATGCTGGCAGCGATCGGCGTCGCGCGCATCGAGGATCTGTTCGATGAGGTGCCCGCGGAGCTGCGCGTGAAATCCCTCAGCGGGGTCCCCGAGGCTCTGAATGAGATGGAGATCGGGCGCCTGATGAGCACGCGCGCGCGCAGCGATGGAATTGCCCTCAATTTTCTCGGGGCGGGGGCCTACGAGCATCACATACCGGCGGCGGTGTGGGCCATCACGACGCGCGGCGAATTCTACAGTGCGTATACCCCGTACCAGGCTGAGGCGAGCCAGGGGACGTTGCAGCTGATATACGAGTTCCAGAGCATGATGACGCGCCTCACCGGCATGGAGGTGGCCAACGCCTCGATGTATGACGGCGCCTCCGCCACCGCCGAGGCGGCGCTCATGGCGGTGCGCGCCAACCGCAAGTCGAAGTCCGCGCGCATCCTGATGCCGCTCACGCTGCATCCGCACTATCGGCGCGTGGCGGTGACCACCGCCGCCAACCAGGGGCTGAAGTTCGAGGAGCTGCCGTACGGTGCCGAGGAAGGCATCACTCTCCCCGATGCGCTTGCCCGGTATGAGCACGAGGACATCACCGCGCTGCTGGTACCGCAGCCGAATTTCTTCGGGCGGCTCGAGGATGTGGATGCGCTCACCGACTGGGCGCACGCGCGCGGGACGCTCGTCATCGCCGTGGTGAATCCGACTGCGCTCGCGCTGCTGAAACCTCCGGGCGAATGGGGTGCACGCGGGGCCGACATCGCCGTAGGCGAGGGACAGCCACTCGGCGTGCCGCTCTCCTCAGGTGGTCCTTACTTCGGTTTCATGACTACCCGCATGGAGTACGTCCGCCAGATGCCCGGCCGGATCGTCGGGCGCACCCTCGATACCGCGGGCAAGGAGGGATTCACGCTGACGCTGCAGGCGCGCGAGCAGCACATCCGCCGGGCCAGGGCGACCTCCAACATTTGCACCAACCAGGGGCTGCTGGTGACGGCCGCCACCATCTATCTGTCGCTGCTCGGTCCGCAGGGCCTCGCGCGCACCGCCGCGGCGGCGCATGCGCGCACGCGCGAGCTCATTGCGGCACTTACCCGCGTACCCGGGGTGCGGGCCACCTTTACCGGGCCCTGCTTTCACGAGGCCGTGCTGCAGCTCGATCGACCTGTCGCGCCGGTCCTGGGGGCACTGGCCGCCCGCGGCATCCTCGGCGGGCTCGACCTCGCCGGGTTTTATCCCGAGCTCGGGAATGCGTTACTCGTGTGCGCCACCGAGACGAAGACCGGCGCCGACATCGATCGCTACCGCAGCGCGCTGACCGAGGCGCTGCAAAGCGTGCGTGCCGCCTGAGCGGCACGCGGACGGCTGCGAGGATCCGCTATGTCTGCCCGTGAAAAAGTCATCTTCGAGTATTCGCGTGAGGGTCGCGGTGCGCGTGATCAGTGGCCGCATGAGACTCCGGCCGCGGCGCTCGCTGATCTTCCCCCGCGGCTGCGCCGCACGCGGCTGCCTTCGCTGCCGGAGGTCGGAGAGCTCGAGGCGGTGCGCCATTTCACCCGCCTGTCGCAGCTGAACTTCTCCATCGACACGCACTTCTATCCACTCGGTTCCTGCACGATGAAGTACAACCCGAAGGCGTGTAACCAGTACGCGATGCTGCCGGAGTTTCTGCTGCGTCATCCGCTCGCGCCGGAGTCGCACGGCCAGGGCGTGCTCGCCTGCCTGTACGAGCTGCAGGAGATGCTCAAGGCGGTCTCGGGCATGGCGGGCGTCGCGCTCTCGCCCATGGCTGGCGCGCACGGCGAGTTTGCGGGTGTCGCCATGATCCGCGCGTATCACCGTGCGCGCGGTGACCTGAAGCGCAACGAGATCATCGTTCCGGAGGCTGCGCACGGCACCAACCCGGCAACGGCCACGATGTGCGGTTGCGTGGTGCGCGAGATTCCGGTCGCCAGCTCGGGCGATGTCGACATCGAGGCACTCAAGGGGGCCGTCGGGCCGCACACTGCGGGCATCATGCTCACCAACCCCTCGACGCTCGGGGTATTCGAGCGGCGCATCGTGGAGGTGGCGCGCATCGTCCACGATGCCGGGGGACTCTTGTACTACGACGGCGCCAATCTCAATGCCATCCTCGGCATGGTCCGCCCGGGCGAGATGGGCTTCGATGTCATTCACATGAATCTGCACAAGACCTTCTCGACGCCGCACGGTGGAGGAGGCCCTGGGGCGGGCGCGGTGGGAGTGGGCACCCGGCTGCTTCCTTTTCTACCCGTTCCGCTGGTGGGTAAGGAAGCTGAGCGCTACCGCTGGCTCACGGAGGCGGACCTGCCGCAATCGATCGGCCGGCTCTCCGCCTTCATGGGCAACGTGGGGGTACTGCTGCGGGCCTACATCTACATGCGAATGCTGGGACGTGAAGGCATGCGGCAGGTCGGCGAGTACGCTACGCTCAATGCCAATTACCTGCTGAAGCGGCTGCAGGACGCCGGATTCGATCCAGCGTACCCGCAGCGGCGCGCCAGCCACGAGTTCATCGTGACGCTCAAGCGCCAGGCGCGCGACATGAACGTGACGGCGATGGACTTTGCCAAGCGACTGCTCGACTACGGTTTTCATGCCCCAACCACCTACTTTCCCTTGCTCGTCCCCGAATGTCTGCTCATCGAGCCGACCGAGACCGAGACCAAGGACACCCTCGATGCGTTCGTAGCCGCGATGCTCCAGATCGAGAAAGAGACAGAAGACGACCCCGGGCGGGTCACGAGCGCACCGCATACCATGCCGGTGCGCCGCCTCGATGACGTGCGCGCAGCGCGACAACTGGATCTCACATGGAAGCCGACAGCGCAGCCGTAGGCCGCTATAAACCACGAGGCATCCTGCGCGTGATGCGCGCGCTCGCTGCGAGTGCGAATGGTCTGGTGGGGGCCTTCCGCGAGGAAGCGGCATTTCGCCAGGAACTCGCGCTGGCGGCGCTCGTCATACCTCTGGCTCTCTGGCTCGGTCACAGCGGCGTGGAGCGCGCGCTGCTCATCGCGCCGATGCTACTCGTGCTCATCGTGGAACTGCTCAACAGCGCAATCGAGGCAACCGTCGACCGCATCGGCTTCGAGCGGCACCAGCTCGCCGGGCTCGCCAAGGACATCGGCTCCGCGGCGGTATTCGTGTCGTTCGTACTGCTCGTAGCGGTGTGGCTGCTGGTGCTGGTCGGGCGTTAGGAAGAAGCAGCGATGATGCGAGAATTGCGCTACACCTCGCTTTGCCTGCTGCTGGCCGGTGCGCACGTGGCCGCGGCCGGAGATGGCGCACCCGCCGCTGCGTCGAGCGCCGCAGCCCCCGTCACCCCGCCGGCTGCGGTGCCGGACCTGCCCGGGCCGGGGCCCTCGATTACCCCACCCCCACCGCGCACGGCGCCGCCTCCCGGCGCCCCCGAGGGGCCAGGTTCGGTAGCCGCCGAGCAGGCCGCAGCGATCGAGGAAAACCCGGACTGGGCGGTAACGCTGCAGCGCATTGCCGGCAGCGTAGTGTCCATCGACGTCGACCAGGCTCGTGCCTTCGATACCGAATGGAACAACAGCGCGCAGGCCACCGGATTCGTGGTCGACGCCGAGCGCGGACTGATACTCACCAATCGCCACGTGGTCACGCCGGGCCCGGTCACCGCGGAAGCTACCTTCCTCAACCGTGAGGAAGTGCAGCTCTTTCCGGTGTACCGCGATCCGGTTCATGATTTCGGCTTCTACCGTTACGATCCGCAGAAGCTGCGCTTCATCAAGCCACGTGCGCTCGCGCTCTATCCGGAGGGAGCGCAGATCGGGCGGGAGATCCGCGTGGTCGGCAACAATGCCGGTGAGCAGCTGTCGATCCTCGCAGGCACGCTGGCGCGTCTCGATCGCGATGCTCCGGAGTACGGCGTTACCAAGTACAACGACTTCAATACGTTCTACCTGCAGGCGGCATCGGGCACCTCGGGGGGTTCCTCCGGCTCCCCGGTCGTCGACATCCGCGGACGGGTCGTGGCACTGAACGCCGGGGGCGCGAACGGCGCCGCCTCGAGCTTTTATCTGCCGCTCGGGCGCGTGCGGCGGGTGTTGAACCTCCTCCAGCAGGGCAAACCCGTCAGCCGCGGTACGCTCTACACGGTCTTCAACTACATGCCGTACGACGAGCTCGAGCGGCTCGGGCTCGATGCGGGCACCGAAGCGGCGGTCCGCAAGGACTTTCCCCGTTACACCGGCATGCTGGTGGTAACCGAAGTCCTGCCAGGCTCCCCGAGCGAGAAAGTGCTGCAGCCCGGGGACATTTTGCTGCGGCTCAACGGCCGCTATCTGGCGCAGTTCGAGCCTCTCGAGGACGTTCTCGATTCCTCCGTGGGCAGCGATGTCGAATTGGAGCTCGAGCGTGGAGGGAAGCTCGTGTCGGCGAAGCTGCCGGTCGGAGACTTGCATGCCATCACCCCGAGCGCGTACGCGGAGTTCGGCGACTCGGTGGTGAATACGCTCTCCTATCAGCAGGCGCGTCATTTCAACGTGCCGGCACGCGGGGTCTACGTGGCCAATCCGGGCTACGTGTTCGGCGCCGCCACCATTCCGCGCGGGGCGGTCATCCTGAATCTGAACGGCAACCATACCGACACGCTGCAGCAGTTCGAAACGGGCATCGCGCAGCTCGGTAATGGCGATCACGCCACGGTGCGCTATCTCACCATCGATGACCCCAACAACACCGACCTGCGCGTCGTGCGCATGGATCGGCTGTGGTTTCCGGCGCATCACTGCGACCGTGATGACACCCGTGGCCTGTGGGACTGCCGTGACCTCACCGCCGGACCTGCGCCGAAGCCGGTGCCGGTGAGCTCCACCGCTTTTCCGCACTTCAGCGATCCGCGCATGAATGCACTGGCACCGTCACTCGCAATGGTGACCTTCGACATGCCGTACTCGGTATCGGGTATCACCGAGCGCAACTATCACGGCACCGGGCTAGTGGTGGACGCGGAGCGCGGTCTGGTGGTCGTCGACCGCAATACCGTGCCGGTGTCGGTGGGTGATGTGACGGTGACCTTCGCCGGCACCGTGCAGGTGCCGGGACGCGTGGTCTACGTTCATCCGCTCCACAACTATGCCGTGGTGGCCTACGATCCGCGGCTCATCGGTAAGACGCCGGTGCGGGCCGCGAAGCTCGCGCCACGCGAGCTCGCTCCCGGGGAGTCACTGTGGGCGGTGGGGCTCGGAGCCGACAGCCAGATGCGCTCGCGTAGCACCCAGATCGCGGGGATCGAGCCGCTCGAGCTGCCGCTGTCGCGCACCATGCGCTTCCGCGACAGCAACATCGAAACCATCCAGCTGGTAAACCCGCCCAACGAATTCGACGGCGTGCTGACCGACAAGAACGGCAGCGTGCTTGGCACCTGGTCGAGCTTCGCCTACGAGAACGGCCGCGAGATCGCCCAGGACACCCGCGGGGTACCGATCGAGCTGGTCGCCGACATGATCGACCGCGTGCGTACCAACCGGCCGCTGCACTCGCTCGATGCCGAGCTCGGTGTGCTACCGCTCGCGAGCGCCCGGCAGATCGGCCTGTCGGATGCCTGGACGCAACGTCTTGCCCAGCACACTCCCACGCGCCGTCAGGCCCTCACGCTGGTACGGCTGGCCGGCGGCTCGGATGCCGCAGAGCGCCTGCAGCAGGGAGACCTGTTGCTCGCTATCGATGACGCGGTGGTGACCCGCTTTCGGGAAGTCGAGCGCGCCGCCGCGGACAAGGATCACGTCAAGGTCACCGTGTGGCGCGGCAGCTCCGAGCAGACCATCGATGTCGCGACGACCGAGCTCCCGGGCACCGACGTCAATCGCCTGATCGAATGGGGTGGAGCGACCCTCCAGGCTCCGCACCGCGCGATGAGCCTGCAACGTGGCATTGAACCGAAGGGCGTCTACGTCGCCTATTTCGCGTATGGGTCGCCGGCGACACGCTACGGGCTCTACCCCGGGCGGCGCATCACCGAGGTCGACGGCGTCTCGACCCCGGATCTCGATACTTTCCTCAAGGTAGTGACGGGTCGTCCCGATCGCTCCTCGGTGCGTCTGAAGACCATCACCTGGAACAACGCACCGGAGGTGATCACGCTGAAGCTCGACAAGCACTACTGGCCAGCGTATGAGCTGACGCGCAGCACCGATGGCAACTGGGCAAGCAAGGCGCTGGAGTAGCGTGGCGGGCCGACTGAAGCCACTCGAGTAGCCCCGGGGGGCTCGAGGCAGCAGGGGAGCGGCGTGTCAAGCGAGCCGCTGCCTCTCGTCGGGGTGTCGCGACGTGCGTCGCGGGTGTGCGTCGTGCAGCAGCGCCGAGTGACGCTTTCCTGCAACATGCAGGGAGCGAGCAGCATGGCTTGATAGAATCCTCCTGAGTCTATGGTCCGCGTCGTCAGAGCCACCCAGGTCGAGATCGAGACCGCCGTGCAGGCGCTGCGCGACGGTGAGCTCGTCGCGTTTCCAACCGAGACGGTCTATGGCCTCGGCGCCAACGCCCAGAATCCAGCCGCCGTGCGCCGGGTCTTCGAGCTGAAAGGCCGCCCGGCCAATCACCCGGTGATCGTGCACCTCGACAGCCCGCGCTACCTGCACCGCTGGGTGCGCGATGTGCCCGAGAGCGCCGCGCGGCTGGCCGAAGTCTTCTGGCCGGGGCCGCTCACCATGGTGATGCGCCGCGCCGCCAACGTGCACGATGTCATCACCGGCGGCCAGGACACCATTGCGATCCGCGTACCAGCGCACCCGATGGCGCAGCAGCTGCTCACCGCCTTTGGTGGCGGCATCGCTGCGCCTTCCGCCAACCGATATGGGCGGCTTTCACCCACACGCGCCGAGCACGTGCGCGAGGAGTTCGGCGAGACGCTGCGGGTGATCCTCGATGGCGGGGAGTGCCAGATCGGGCTCGAGTCGACCATCGTCGCCTTCGAGGATGAAGGCGTGCGGCTGCTGCGCCCGGGAAGCGTCACCGCAGCGCAGATCAGGGCTGCGGTCGGTGAGCTGCTGCTCGGCGCCGCCGCGGCTTCCCCCCGGGTACCGGGCAGCGCCCCGACGCATTACGCGCCGCGTACCCCGCTCACCATCGTGCCGGCGGGGGAGATCGATGGCACGGCCGAAGCGGCTTCCGTCGGCGGCCGCCGCGTCGCGGTGCTGGCACAGCGGCTGCCGCTGCGCTCACACAAGTACGTGACCTGGATCAATGCCGGTAAGCGCCCGGAGATGTACGGCCGCGATCTCTATACGAACCTGCGCACGCTGGACAAGGCCGGCTGCCAGCAGATCCTCGTGCAGGCCGTGCCCGAGGGCGATCGCTGGGATGCCATACGCGACCGGCTGCTGCGCGCCGCGAGCAGCGTGGCGGAGAGCGACGACGGTACGGGTACCCGCGCGGTACTGCCCTAAGCTGCGCTAAGTGCGCCGCGTCCGATTCATCGATCCGTTCCAACCCGCCGAAGTCCGCCGCCTGGTCAGGGAGTTCGGCTCGCCGCTGCTGATCCTCGATTGCGAGCGCGTGCGCGTGCAGGTGCGCAAGCTCCGCAAAGCGCTCCCAAGGGTGGCTCTGCACTACGCGCTGAAGCCCATGCCGCACCCGGCGGTGGTTGCAACGGTGCTGAGCGAAGGCGGCCTGCTCGATCTCGCCACGTCGGGCGAAGTGCGGCTCGTGCAGCGGCTCGGCGTCGATCCCGCGCGCTGCATTCACACTCATCCCATCAAGCGTCCCGAGGACATCGCCAACGCGCTGCAGTTCGGCGTGCGCCTGTTCGTGGCGGACAATCCCGATGAGGTGCGTAAGTTCGCGCACCTCACAGACCGCGCCGAGCTGCTGCTGCGCGTCTCCGTCCGCAACCCCGGCGCCATGGTCGACCTGTCGCGTAAGTTCGGCTGTGATCCGGAGGAATTGCTTACGCTCGCGCGGCTCGCCGCCGATCTCGGTGTGCGCGTGCGCGGACTATCCTTTCATGTGGGCTCGCAGACGCTCGATGCCGCCAAGCACGTCGAGGCAGTGGCGGCATGCACCAAACTCATGGCTGCCGCGCGCCGCGAACGGCTCGGCGCCTTCGACACCCTCGACATTGGCGGCGGCTTCCCCATCGATTACGGGCAGCGGGTGCAGGACATCAGCCGCTTCTGCGCCCCCCTGCGCACGCTGCTGGCGCGGCTGCCGCGGCGGGTGCGGGTGATCGCAGAGCCCGGACGTTACATCGTTGGGCCGGCAGCCATCGCAGTCGCCACCGTCATGGGACGGGCACGGCGCGAGCGGCACTGGTGGTATTACCTCGATGACGGGCTGTACGGCGCCTACAGTGGTCAGCTGTTCGACCACGCGCGCTACCTGGTCGAACCCCTGCGTGACGGAGCCGAGCGGCTGCCCTCGGTGCTCGCCGGCCCGACCTGCGACAGCATCGATGTGATCGCCGAGAATTTGATGCTGCCGCAGCTGAAGGTAGGCGATCTGGTCGTAGGCCGCGCCATGGGTGCCTACACCTGGGCATGCGCTACCGAGTTCAACTTCTTCCCCAAGCCGACCGTGGTGGCGGTGAATCGGGGACCGGGGGATGCCGGTGGCGTAACGGCCCTTGCGCCATGACTGCGCCACAGCGCATCCGCAACATCGTGTTCGACATCGGCTGGGTGTTGGTAAGACTCAACTATCGGCCGTTGCTCGATTTCCTTCAGGCGCACGGCGCGCAACTCGCGGACCGTGACGCGGTAATGGCGCGCATCCGGCTCGCGGACCACGAGACCGGACAGCTCCCGGGACACGGCTTGCTCGAGCGGTTGCGGGAACTCACCGCCAGCCAGGCGGCTTCGCTCGAGGAGCTGCGCATCAGGTGGCTGGACATGTTCGAGCTCGAGGCGGCAATGGTGGAGCTCGCCCACCGCCTGAGCGAGCGCTACCGGGTGTTTCTCCTCTCGAATATCGGCGACCTGCACTGGGCACACCTCGCGCGCGAATACCGCCTGCACTCCATCGGTCACGGTGCGCTGCCATCGTATGTGGCCGGTGTCATGAAGCCGCACGCCGGCATCTACGGCGAAGCCGAGCGGCGCTTCGCGCTCGAGCCGGCTGCCACGGTATTCATCGATGACCGCAGCGAGAACGTTGCGAGCGCGCGCAGCCGAGGCTGGCACGGCATCGTCCATCAGGACTACCACGCGACCCTCGCGCGCCTCCAGGATGCCGGGGTCGGCACGCAGGCGATCACGGTGCGCTCCGGATGCAGCTAGCTCCGGCGCTGCTCTCCGACGCTCGCAGCGCCGCGGCCTACGCGATTTTCTTTGCCAGCTATTTCGTCTTCGCCCTGGGGAAGTTCCCGGGCCTGAAGATCGACCGGCCGGGTGCGGCCATCATCGGCGCGGTGCTGATGGTGGCATTCCGCATCGTGACTGCGCCGGAAGCGCTGCGGGCCATCGATTTCCCGACCATCGTGCTGCTGTTCTCCATGACGCTGATCGTCGCCCACCTGCACCTCGGCGGCTTTTTCGAGTGGATCGCGGACAGCACGGTTCTGCGGCTGAGCGCGCAACAGCTGCTGGCCGCCGTGGTATTCGTGAGTGGCGTCCTGTCCGCTTTCCTGGTGAACGACGTCGTTTGTCTCGTGATGACCCCGTTCATCGTCAAGGTCACGCGTCGTTTGGCGCTCGAGCCGCTGCCGTATCTGCTGGCGCTTGCGACGGCCTCGAACATCGGCAGTGTCGCCACGATCACCGGCAACCCGCAGAACATGCTCATCGGTTCGGTCTCGCAGATCGGCTATGTCGATTTCTTCGTTCATCTCGGCCCGGTGGCGCTGGCAGGGCTGTGCATCGACTGGGCTCTGCTCCATTGGATCTACCTGCGCCGCGTGAGTCGGGCTGCGCCGAGGCCGGTCAGCACGCTCAGCACGCGGGCGCTGCATCGCCCCAGGATGAAACCCGTGGTGGTATTGCTGATCGTCCTTGCGGGCTTCCTGGCCGGCCTCCCTCCCGCGCTGATGGCGGCGATGGGAGCGGCGGCTCTCCTCATCACGCGTACCACCGAGCCGCGCCTCGTTTACGACGAGGTCGACTGGGGTCTGCTGGTGTTCTTCGTCGGACTGTTCATCATCGTCGGTGGTGCCGAGCGCGCCGGACTCAGCGAGGAGCTTCTGCAGCCCTTTGTCGCCTGGAATCTGCAGCAGATGTGGATCTTTTCGTCCGTAACTGCATTGCTGTCGAACATCGTCAGCAACGTACCGGCCGTAGTGCTGCTGAAGTCCCTGGTCCCCGGGTTCCCGGATCCCCGCATCGGTTGGCTGACACTGGCGATGTCCAGCACGCTGGCCGGAAATCTCACCATCACCGGTTCGGTGGCCAACATCATCGTCGTCGAGCGCGCGCGCCCCGAAGTGCACATTGGCTTCCGCGAGTACTTCCGGCTGGGACTGCCGTTGACCGTGCTGACGCTGACCTCGGGCATCATTTGGCTGAGCCTGGTCCGTTAGGGTATACAGCGAGCGGTGCGCGCTACATGGAGGGGGGCGATTCAATGAAGACCGGCGAGTGGCTGTACCTGCGCGACACGTGGTGCGGACAAGTGAAGAACGAGGCGGACAAGTGAAGAACGAGCCTACAACGGAGCCAGTCACCGCTATTCACACCCAGGTGGTCGCGGCGCGCGAGGGGCGCGACCCACGGGTGATCGCGCGGCTGTTCTCCGGGTGGGCGGTCTTCGGTGAGCAGCAGTTCGTGCGCGGCTACACACTGCTGCTGCCTGATCCGGTGGTGCCAAATCTCAACGCGCTCGGTGCGCGCGAGCGCATCGCCTTCCTGTCCGACATGTCGCGGCTCGGCGATGCGCTGCTGAAGGTGACGGGTGCCGCGCGCATCAACTACGCCATCTTCGGCAACCAGGAGCCCGCGTTACATGCGCACGTCATCCCGCGCTACGCGGATGAGCCGGACACGCTGCGCACGGCGCAGCCATGGGCCTACGACTGGTCGGCTGCGCCGCGGTTCGAGCGCAGCGCGTTCCAGGACCTCGCGAGCAACCTGCTGCGCGAGCTTACCCGGCTCGGCGTCACCAAGCCGATGCGCTACGACCCCGGCGCCAACGCCCGCGACTGAGCATCGCGGGGCGCGGCCACGCCGGGCTATTTCGGCGCGGCGGGCGTGGCCGGCGGCGGCGTCGGATTCGCCGCTGCGGGCGCTGGTGCCTTCGAGCTGAGCAGCTCCACATCGAAGATCAGCATCGACCCGGGCGGAATCGGCGGCCGCGAACGCAGGTCGTAGGCGAGCTGGGGCGGAATGAACAACTGGTACTTCGCGCCGGGCTTCATGAGCTGCAGTGCCTCGGTCCAACCCGGAATCACCCGCGACACCCCGAAGGTCGCCGGCTGCCCGCGCTTGTAGCTGCTGTCGAATTCCGTGCCATCGAGCAGCGTGCCGCGGTAATTCACCGTCACTTCATCGGTCGCCTTGGGTGACTCGCCGCTCCCTGCAGCCAGCACCTTGTACTGCAGGCCGCTCGCGGTGGTAGTCACGCCCGGCTTCTTGCCATTCTCGGCCAGGAATTTCGCCGCGGCCTGATGGTTGGCCTCCGCCGCTCCCTCGACCGAGCTGCGCACGAGCTTGGTGATGTTGTTTTGGTCGGCTTCGGTCATCTTCACCTTGCCGCTGAGCGCATCGTGCACACCCTGTGCCAGGCGCTGGGGGTTGACCGATTCCGCTGCGATGCCGTTGCTGCGCAACTGATCGCCCATCGATACCCCGAGACTGTAGCTGACCGCGTTCTTCTCATCGGCCGCACCTGCAGCGGCCTGGGTGGCGCCCGCGGCGGCAGGTTTCTTGGGCGCTGGATTCGCGGCCGGCGGCGATGAGGCGGCAGCTCCCGCGGGCGGCTGCTGCGCGTGCGCGAGCAGGATGGCAGTGAGCGCGGCGGCGGCACCGAGCAGTAGTGGAACGCGGCTGGGGCGCGTCGCTGGCAGTGTCATGTGTTTCCCTTTCAGGGGTGGTCAGGTGGATCCGCCGCGGTGGTGCCGGCAGAGAGATTGGCGAGTTCCTCGTCACTGAACTGGCGCTGCGCCATCGAGCCCTTGGCCCGGTAGAACTGGGCCGCAGCGACGTACAGCCGCGACGGTGCGGCTTGGCCGAGCACTCCCGCGTCCGAGCTCACGCGCACGGTAAAACCCTCCGCACCGAGGATCTCGGCCAGAGATTGCGCGGAGGGCACGTCCGGGAGCGTCGCGAACAGGCGCCATTCGGGTTCGGACATGCCGGTACACTGCCAAATACGCGCTGTTTCTACAATGCACATCTCACCCCAGGGTGAGGTCCGGAACCTCCGATGCTCAGCATCCGCCGACTCTGTCGCAGTTTCCGCGAAGGCGAGCGGGTCCACCACGTGCTCGAGGCTCTCGATGCGCAGGTCGGCTCCGGCGAGCGGGTCGCGGTGATGGGTCGCAGCGGCTCGGGCAAGTCGACCCTGCTCAACCTGATCAGCGGTATCGACCACGCCGACAGCGGCAGCATCCATGTCGATGGCCTGGAGGTGACCGGGCTCGGTGAGCCCGAGCGCACGCGGTTCCGCCGTGCGCACATCGGCTTCGTCTATCAGTTCTTCAATCTCATTCCGACCCTCGATGTGGCCGAGAACGTGCGCCTGGTGCTCGAGCTGAATGGCGTGCGCGGGCGCGCCGCGCGCGAGCGCAGCCTCGCGGCGCTGCGCGACGTCGGGCTCGACGCCCGTGCCCATAGCGCGGTCGATGCGCTCTCCGGCGGCGAGCAGCAGCGCGTGGCCATCGCGCGCGCACTGGTGCACGCACCGAAACTGCTGCTGGCCGATGAGCCGACGGGTAACCTGGACGATGCGACGGCACGCGAGGTGCTGCCGGCGCTGCTCGATCTGACACGCGTACGCGGCACCACGCTGCTGATCGTGACCCACGATGAGGCGCTCGCGGGCGCGGCCGATCGAGTGCTGGAATTGCGCGATGGACAGCTGCACGAGCGTGTGCGCACGGCGCAGGCCGCGGCGCGATGAGCACGCTGCGCGCGGCGAGTCTGCGTCACCTGTTGCGCCACCCGGCGCAGCTCGCGCTGGCTCTGGTCGGACTGACGCTCGGCGTCGGCACCATCGTAGCCGTGGATGTCGCCACCGCGAGTGCGCGGCGCGCGTTCGAGCTGTCGCTGCAGGCCGTGAATGGCGCGGCCACCCATCAGATCGTCGGCGGACCGCGCGGCATCGATGAGCGCATTTACCGGCAGCTGATCAGCGCCCCGGCCGGCAGCGTAGCGCAGGGCGCGCAGTACGCTCCGGTGGTGGCGGGTTACGTGTCGGCAGGCGAACGCGTGTTGCAGCTGGTCGGCATCGATCCGTTCGCGAGTGCCGCGCTCGATGCCGGCGTCGCGCGCGGTGCGCCCGCGCTGGCGGTTCACGGTATGAGCGAAGTGCGCGCGTGGTTCACGCAGCCCGGTTCAGTCGTGATGAGCGCTGCGCTGGCGCGCGAGCTCGGCGTGCGCAGCGACGGGCAATTCGAGCTCGCGGTCGGCGGGGTGCCTCACCAGGCGGTGCTCATCGCGCGTCTCACCGACGCCGAGGCCGGGCCCGGATTCGATACGTTGGTGCTCACCGACATCGCGCAGGCGCAGGAGTGGCTCGGTGGCGTTGGGCGCTTGACGCGCATCGATGTGCGAGCGCCCGCGGCGGTGCCGGCGGCGCAATTCCTCCGGCAGCTGCGCGCGCGGTTGCCGCCTGAGCTCTCGGTGCGCAGCACCCGCGCGCAGGCGCGGGAGACCTTCGCGATGACGGATGCTTTCACCATCAATCTCAAAGCCATGAGCCTGCTCGCGCTGCTCGTTGGCACGCTGCTCATCTACGGTGCGGTGAGCTTCGCCGTGGTACAGCGGCGCTCGATCATCGGCGTGCTGCGCGCGCTCGGCGCGACGCGCGGCGAGGTGCTCCGGGTGGTGCTCGGTGAGGCAGCGGTGCTGGGGGTCGCCGGCGGCATTTGTGGTCTGGGGTTGGGGCTGCTCATCGGCCGGGGCCTGGTCGCGCTCGTCTCGCAAACCATCAACGACCTTTACTTCGTACTGGCCGTCAATTCGGTGAGCGTGCCGGCGACGACGCTCCTCAAGGCGTCTGTTGCGGCGCTCGCCACGGCACTTGCGGCGGCGCTGCTGCCGGCGCTCGAGGCGGTGGCGAGCGCCCCGAGGCTGGCTCTTGCGCGCTCGGCGCTCGAGCACCGTGCACGGCACGCGGCGCGCTTGCTGCTGATCGTGAGCCTGCTGCTCGCGCTCGGCGCCGGAATCGCCATCGTCAGCTCGAGCAGGAGTCTCTTCGCCGGCTTCGCGGCGCTCTTCCTGCTGCTGCTGAGCGTGGCTGCCGCCACGCCGGCCGCGTTACAGTCCCTGGCGGCCGCGGGCGCAGGTCTCGCTGCCGGCTGCAGCGCTTCAGCGCGGCTCGCCTGCGCAGACATCGCTGCCTCTCTCAGCCGCACCGGAGTCGCGATTGCCGCGCTCGGCATGGCGCTGGCCGCCATGATCGGCGTCGCCATCATGGTCGAGAGTTTTCGCGAGTCGCTGCGCGAGTGGCTGGTGCAGACCGTGCGCGCCGACATCTACGTGAGCGCTCCGGGGGTCGCCGACAGCCTGGAGCGGCGGCTCGATCCGCAGGTCATCGAAGCCCTGCTCGCAGTGCCCGGCATTGCCGCGCACAGCGAAGGACGGCGGGTCACGGTTTCCGCCAGCCAGGGACCGGTGGACCTGAACGCGGTGCGGCTCGTCCCGGCGAGCTACGCCGGCTTTCGTTTCACACAGGGCGATCCACAGCGTGCGTGGCCGCAGTTCCGGCAGGGCGCGGTATTCATCTCCGAGCCGCTTGCATGGCGGCTGTCGCTCGGGGTGGGTGACATACTGGCGCTCGAGACCGCTTCCGGGCTGCGGCCATTCAATGTCGCGGGCATCTACCGCGAGTACGGCAATGAGCGCGGCGAGGTGCTGATGGATCTCGGGCACTACCAGAGCTGGTGGCAGGATCCCGGTATCGCGGCGCTCGGGCTTTATCTTTCACCCGGCACTACGACCGCGCAGGCCGTGCACGCGCTGCGCGAGGCGGCCCACGGCCGGCAGGCGTTGCTCATCCGCTCCAACGCCGATATCCGCGCGCTCTCGATGCGCATTTTCGAGCGGACCTTCGTAATCACGCGGGTGCTGTACTGGCTCGCCGCGGGCGTTGCAGCGGTAGGGCTGCTGAGTGCGCTCCTCGCCTGGGAGCTCGAGCGCTCGCGTGAGCTTGCTCTGCTGCGCTCGCTCGGGCTCACCCCCGGTGCAAGCGCTCTCCTGATCATCGCGCAGACCACCTTCATGGCCGTCGCGGCTCTGCTTGCCGCGGTCCCTGCCGGTGTGCTTACCGCGCTCGTGCTCACCGATGTGATCAACCGCCGCGCCTTCGGCTGGGAAATCGGTTTACACCTGCGCGCGGCGCAGTTCAGCCAGGCGTTGCTGCTCGCCCTCGCGGCAGGTGTGGCTGCCGCTCTCTATCCGGCATGGCGCAGCGCGCGGCTGCAGATTGCCGCGGGTCTCCGCGAGGAGTGATGTACTGCCGCCGAACACGGATCCTCGTGCGGGTGGTGGCCGCGGCCGCGGCGTGTGCCTGCGCACCGGTTTCGAACGGCGCGCCGCCGCCGGTCACGGGCTCACCGGGGAATTCCGCCACGCAGGGATTCGCCGCGGCGCTCGAGCCGCGAACTTTCGAATTTCCGCGCGATCACGGACCACACCCGGCCTTCCGCCAGGAATGGTGGTATTTCACCGGTAATCTCGCCGCCACGGACGGTCAGCGATTCGGTTTCGAGCTCACGTTCTTTCGCGTGGCGCTCGTGCCGCCCGCGGATGGGCCGGTGGCGGCATCCGCCTGGCGCACGCGCGAGATCTACGTGGCGCACTTCGCGGTCACCGATGTTGCCCGCAAGCGCTTCCGCTTCCAGCAGAAACTCGCGCGCGCGGCACTTGGACTCGCCGGTGCGCAGTCCGGGCCGCTGCACGTGTGGCTCGATGACTGGTCGCTGGAGGAGTCCGCGGCCAGCAACAGCGGGCACTGGAAGCTGCACGCTGCGCAGCCCGGCTACGCCATCGATCTCGCGCTCGAGCCGCAGAGTGCGCCGGTGTTGAATGGTGACGCGGGATTGTCACGCAAGTCAGAGCAAGCCGCCGATGCGACCTACTACTACTCGGTGCCGCGCCTCGCCGTGACCGGCCGCCTGGTGCGTGATGGTGAGCCGGTGGAGCTCCACGGGCTCGCCTGGCTCGATCGCGAATGGGGCAGCGGTGGATTGGGACCGCGGCAGGCGGGCTGGGATTGGTTCGGGCTGCAACTGGATGATGGCTCGGCGCTCATGTTCTACGCCTTGCGCGACAAGGACGGTGCACGCGATGGGCACAGCGCCGGAACCTTCATCGCAGCCGATGGCACAGCGCGTGCGCTGGCGAACACGGACGTAAGCATCGCGGTCGGCGGCAGCTGGCGTAACCGGAGCGGGGAACGCTACCCCGCGGGCTGGCGCATCCGCGTGCCTGCGCTCGCGCTCGATCTCACCCTGCACCCGGTGCTCGCCGACCAGGAGTTGCGGACCACACCGCCTTACTGGGAAGGCGCGGTCGATGTCAGCGGCGATCGCAGCGGTGAGATTCTGCGCGGTCGCGGCTATGTCGAGTTGGTCGGATACGCACAGGAACGGTGACTACCCGCCGCACCCACTGGCGCCCGGTACGCCCCTTGACTCAAGATGACGGGCCGTAACAACAACTGATGACGGAGAACGAACATGCGACCTGTCCTCGTCTGCGCCATGACCGCTGCGCTTGCGGCGTTACCCGCTCTGGCTGCGTTGCCGAACGGCACCCGGGCGCCCGACATCAACACCCAGGCAACGCTGGCAGGCAAGGAATTCAAGTTCTCCCTCGCCGACGCGCTCAGGAAAGGACCAGTGGTGTTGTATTTCTACCCCGCCGCGTTCACCCCGGGCTGCACGACCGAGGCACACCTGTTCGCCGAAGCGACTGCGCAGTTTCAGGCGCTGGGCGCGACCGTCATCGGCGTATCGCACGATCCGATCGAGAAGCTCGATAAGTTCTCAGTCAGCGAGTGCCGCAACAAGTTCGCGGTCGCCGCCGATGCCGACGGCAGCATCATGAAGGCGTATGACTCGGTCCTCGAAGGTCATCCGGAGTACGCGAACCGCACCTCGTACGTGATTGCGCCGACCGGCGACATCATCTATTCGTACACGGCGATGAGCCCGGACAAGCACGTGGATAACACCATGGCTGCAGTGAAGAAGTGGCAGGAGGACCATAAGAAGAGCTGAGCTGATGCAGAAGCTGGAGCTGATGCAGGAGCTGAACAGTGAGCTCTAGCAGGGCCGCGGCCGCCGACGGAGCAAGCACTCCACCCGTAAGAAAACCGTCAGATGCGCAGCGCCGCAAAGTGGAGCAAAATGCAGAGGCACATCGTGGGGCCCGGTGAAACGAGGAGGGAACCATGAACGCAGTACGGAAGGCGCTCGGCATCGGCCTGGGTGGTGTCGCGGCGGCGCTGATAACAGGCGGTCAGGCGACTGCGGCGCCTTGCGCGCCCCTCGTCACCGTGTCAGTAATCGAGGGGACCCCTGGATTCAGCTG
>DASYFL010000154.1:0-5974 GCA_036498445.1 Steroidobacteraceae bacterium | reverse complement strand
CCGCGCGGGCATGCGCCGGCCTTCTATGCAGCGATCGCGGCGGCGACCGCACTCGCAGTCACGTTGAATTTCACCGCCGTGAATCCAATGCGCGCGCTCTACTGGAGCGCGGCGCTCAATGGCGTCATCGCCGTGCCGCTGCTTGCGGCGCTCATGTACCTCGCGACCAACACTGACGTGATGGGGCCCTTGCGCCTGCCGGCGGGCTTGCGCGCGCTCGGCTGGCTGGCGGTCGCAGTCATGGCCTGCAGCGCCGCAGGCCTCGCCATCGCCTGGCTAGGCTACTCTTGAGACAGCCACCCAAAGGCGATCAGGGCGGCGCGGCGCGACCGGGGAACTGCGCGAACATGTGCGCCACGGTGTTGTCGACCGCCGGCTGGGGATTCCTCATGACATCCTGTGTCAGCTCCTGCTCGGCGATGCCTTCCCAGACGACCACCTTGCGCTTCGCGTCCACGACATCGATGTTGGCAGTGCCCACCTTGTAGCGCACCGTCTGCACCTCGGGTCCCATGTACATCCCACCCCGGTAGCCGTAATAGCCGTAGCCGTACGCCGGGCCGGGCGTCGATTGAATGTCCGCCTTTTCGCTGACGTGCGCGTTGAAGTTCACCATCAGATCGCCGTTAGCGTCCACCTGCTGGTAGCCGCGGGCAGTCATCTCCCGGGCGATCGCCGTCTCGAAGAACGTGGTGAGCGGTGTGGTGTTGCCGCCCCGGTTGGTACCCGGTTGGGCCACGAAGGAGTAGGTGCGGTACGCGGAGAGATTCGCCCCGGGCTCGGTGATCGAGCGCACCTGCGGGCCGGTCTCGCAACCGGCCAACGACAGCGCCGCGAGCGCCAGCAGGCCCAACCGGGCGCATGTGTCCTTGGTGATCATTGACATTTCCTCAGTTGCAAAGTGGATCGACCAATGTCAGCGCGGGGGCGATATACGCGCGGGCCCGCGCCGCTCCGCGCGCGACAGGAGGCCGACCAGCGCGGTTGCGGTCCGCACCTGCATCTTCTCCATGATCCGGCCGCGATGGACCTTGATGGTTTTTTCGGCCGCGCCCAGCTCGGCGGCGATCTGCTTGTTGAGCATGCCCGTCGTCACGAGCTCGAGGACCTGGCGCTCGCGCGGGGTGAGACTTGCGAGCCGCCGGACGAGATCATTGCGTTCGTGCTGCTGCGCGCGCGCCTCTGCGTCCCGGAGGATCGCCTCCTGCACCGCCGCGACGAGCTCCGCGCGCTGTACGGGTTTCGGCAGAAAGCTCACGGCTCCGGCCTTCATCGCCCGCACCGTCGTCGGAATGTCGCCCTGTCCCGTGATGAAGACGATAGCCCGGTCGCTGCCACGCTCGAGCAGTGCGCGCTGCAGCTCGAGCCCACCCATTTCCGGCATGCGCACGTCAGTGACGAGGCAGCCTGGCTCCTGCGGATCGTCCGCCTCGAGGAATTCCAGCGCCGAGGTCCAGCACCGTACGGCAAAGCCACTCGCCTGCAGCATGCGCGCGAGTGCGGTGACCACGCTCTGCTCATCGTCCACCAGGAAGACGATTGGCTGCGGCTCAGGCATGACCAAGTCCCTTCGTCCTTAAAGCCACCCGAATCCGGAAGGCTTTGTGTTGTTGTTCTTGCGTGTCTCGAGCCTGTGGATTATGCCCTTCGCGCAGCGCCGCTCGCCAGCGCGTGGCAGGGCAGCGTTCCACCGTAAGCTCGAGCCTGACGGTTCAATCGCGCGGATCGGGAAAACTCAGGACGCGGAGCGCAGCCTGATTGCATCGTTAATGAGGTCCACCAGGCGCTCGCGTTGCAGTGGTTTGGCAACGTATGCCACGGCTCCATCGGCGAGGCACTGCTCCCGGAGCGCCGGGTGGTCATGCGCGGTCACGACGATGATCGGAAGCCGGATTTGTTCCTGGGACAGCTGCCGCTGCACATCGCGGCCCGTGAGGCCTGGCATCCGGTAATCGAGGATGGCGCAGTCGGGCACTCGGGTGCGCAGCGAATCGAGAAACTCCTGGCCGGAGGCGAAGACCTCGACATCGAACTGCGAGGCACTCAGCATGCGTGCCAGCGCGCGGCGCACCGACTCCTCATCGTCGACCAGCGCAATGAGTGGCCGCAGGGGTGCCATGAGGCAGTATTGGGCGGCGGCGCGCCGCCGAGCGGTAGTGGACCTTCGTCCTATACTCCGATGCCCGCCGTGAAGCGAAACACCGCGCCGGAGTGGTCGCGGGCATTTTCTGCCCACAGACGGCCGCCGTGCGCCTCGATGATCGAGCGGCAGATCGCCAGCCCGAGGCCCAGACCCTGCTTCTTGGTGGTCACAAATGGCTGGAAGATGCGTTCGGCCTGTCCCGCGCGTATCCCGCACCCGTGATCGGCTACGGAGCATTCGATCGAGTGGCTCTCTTCGACCATCCGCGTGCCGATGGTAAGGCGACGTTGGCCCGGGGGACTCGCGGACATCGCCTCACAGGCGTTGACGATCAGATTGAGCAGCACCTGCTGGAGCTGTACCGCATCGGCGAGCACGAGCGGCGCGTTGGGCTGGAGGTCGGTGCCCACCGAGACGTTTCGCGTGGTGAGATCGCTGCGCGCGAGGGCCAGCACGTCGCGCACGACCTGGTTCAGATCGACCGGCCGGCGTTGAATCTCGCCCTGCGTCAGCATCGACCGCAGGCGCTGGATCACTTCCGCAGCGCGCACGTCGTCCTTGATGATGTCGCGCAGCATGTCGCGGATGTCACTCAACGCCGGAGCGTCTGCGGGCAGCAGGGCGAGCGCCGCTTCTGCATTGCCGAGAATAGAGGTGAGGGGTTGCGCGAGCTCGTGCGCAAAGGCGCCCGATAGCTCCCCGAGCACGGCCGCGCGGCCGAGGTGCGCGAGCTGCTGGCGCTGCTCGCGCGCCTGCGCGATCGCCCGCTTGTGCGCAGTGATGTCGCTGCGGGTGATGACGGCGCCGCCGTCGGGACGATGCAGGCGCTCGATCGATAGTTCGTACCACAGTGGGCCCTCCGGCGTCTCCCGTGAGAGCTCGAGCCGACGGTGCACACTCACGCCGCCGAGCACATCGCGGATGCACGCGAGGAATTCCGCCGCAACCGAGTCCCCGCTCTGCGCAGCCTGCGCGCACGCCTGCAGATAGTGCTCACCCACCTGCCCGCGCTCGAAGGGCCCGCTGGCGGAGTGCTCTGCGAAGCGTCGCCACGATTGGTTGGTTTCGATGATCACTCCGTCCTGATCGATAACGAGCATCTGGTCGTGGATCGAGGCGAGCACGGCCGAGTGCAGCATCTCGGCCTGCCGCCGCTGGGACTCGGCGCGACGGATGGATGAAAGATCCAGGACGTAAGCGGTGCCCTCCGTGACGGACCCGGGAAAGCGACACCCGCCGACGAGTACCGGAATGCGCCGGCCGTCACGCAGGATGAGCTCCCGCTCGAGTGGCGCTCCGGTATCGAGGTCCGCTAAGACACGCAGCGCATCCGGCTGCACGCCGCCGCCCGGCCGCACGATCAGATCCGGGGCCGTGAGGCGCTCGGAGCTCACATCGCTGCGGTCATACCCGGTGAGCTTCAGGAACGACTCGTTGGCGTCGATGATGCGGCCATCGGCATGCCAGATGACGGTCGGCATGATGCTGTGGGCGAACATCGTGTGAAAGCGCGCCTCGCTCGCCGCTCCCGACTGCTCGAGTGACCTGCGCTCCTCGAGCACCGCCGCGAGGAGCACCAGGGAGCCGCCGGTGATCACGAGAAAAATGAGCAGCGAGACCGTATTGGCGGCGCCTGAGTGAGCTGCGAAGGGACCGAGTCGATTGAGAGCTCCCCAGGTGGCGAGCGCGCCGACCAGCATCATGGGAGCGCAGGCGCCTGGCACCCCAAAGCGCGCCGCCCCCCAGAGCAGGATCCCAAACGAGCCGTACAGCATGGCGGGGGAAAGCTCGTTGTCTGGCGCGACGAAGGTCAGGATGCCGAGCGTGGCGAGCGTGATCCCCAGTAGCGCGGCTTCCGCGGCCCGGGAGGCAGAGATGGCCGCCTTGCCCTCGCGCAGCCATGCGGCGCCACTCAGCACCAACGGCACTACGGTGAGTATCGCAAAGGCGTTGGTCAAGGACCGCGCACCCGCCATCCACCAGAACCGGGTGTGGACGTCGGTGGCGAGGGCTGTGGCGGCCACCAGCAGGCTCGTGCAGCACGGTGCGAGGAGCGCTGCGAGCAGCACGAATGCGACCGCGGTTCGCACACGATCGATGCGCCGGATGCCAGGCACAAACGCTGACAGTGCAAGCGCCGCCAGCAGTGCTGTCGCACAGTCGCCGATGTATCCGACCATCGCGTGAAGCGGTGTGATGCCGAGCGGCAGCAGTGCCAGGAAGTGGGCCGGGAGAACGGCCGCGAGATAGATCCACCAGTCCCGGCGTGGCGCAAGCAGCAGAGTTGCCAGCAGGATGGCATTTGGCAACCACAGCGCGGGCACGCGCGCGCCGGGGAAGATGAGCGCCGCCCCGAGCCTGGCCGTCGCACCATATGCCAGAGCGACCACAAGCGCGGCGAGCACTGTGCGTGGAAGCTGCGTATCGACGAACCGGCCAATGGACGGGCGCTCACCCGCAGGCGGCCCCGCAGGGAGGGGCCGAGCCGCGGAGGAAGCGTCCGAAGCCCTGTGCATGTGTATGAATCCTTTGCGATCAGCCGCAGGTCCCGGCCAGGACGGCTGAAGGCCGCACTTAGTGTGCACTGCTCGTAAACCGCGGCCAACCGCGGGCCAGACATCCCTGCAACGATCAGACCAAAGTCCCATTTCCAAGCCCGGGAGACCCCCGGATAACTACGCTCGCCGGACCGCTTCGGGCATCAGGACGAGTGGCAGTGCAAGTCGTGGAGACTGCTATGCGGCGTACCGCGCCTTCCCGGGGCCCCCCCCGCATTTTGCGTCAGGCGCTCCTCGCGCTGACGCTCGGCGCGGCATACGGAGCACACGCGGATCCATTGAACGACACCTTCAATCTGAGCCTCGGTGCCTTCATCCTCAGCACACACACCACGGTGCGCGCCGATGGGTCACCGGAGCCTGGGGCACCCGTCGAGATCGGTACCCCGATAAATGTCGAGCGGCAGCTCGGGATCAGCGATCGCACCAGCTTCCGGCTCGATGGCTACTGGCGATTCGCCGAGCGGCACAAGCTGCGCATCATGTATTTCGATGAGAGCCGCTCGAGCGAGCAGACCATCACGGATGAGATCATCTTCCGCGGTGAGACCTATCCGATCAACGCGCAGATCAGCACGCGCTTCGATACTCGGGTGGCGGAGCTTGCGTACGAGTATGCCTTTCTGCGCGGCGAGCACTACGAGCTGGCCGGTTCCATCGGCATTCATGAACTCACCTTCAAACTGCAGCTCACCGCGGCGGGCCAGACCGTCAGTCAGCAGCTGTCGGGGCGAGCGGATGTCAATGGTCCGCTGCCGGTGATCGGGCTGCACTACGTCTGGGAGTTCTATCCGCAGTGGAGCCTCGATGCGATGGTTCAGTTCTTCGCACTGAAGTTCCAGCAGTACGACGGCAACCTGCAGGACTACAACGCCACCGTGTTGTACATGCCGTGGAAGAACTTCGGATTCGGCGTCGGCTGGAACGAGTTCCGCACCAGCGTCAACGTCGACAACGCCAGCTACGACGGCCATCTCAACTGGAGATATGGCGGGGTGAGGCTGTTCTTTCGGGCCTCCTACTGAGCTCGCGAGGATTGGAACCCGTGTGTTGAGCGCGGCAACGCTGCCGCTCGCGTTGGCCCTACGACTTAAGGCCGATGGCCTCGCGCGCACGGTGTGAGGAGAATCCGGCGACCACCGGATGTCCCGTCCGCCCATGACCGAAGCCTTTGTTTCGAAATCACGGCCGCCCGCCGAGATTATCGGCACCCCGGCCGCGGCGCTTGAGCACCCTGGGATGATCCGCCTCGAGGGCGGCGTCTTTCTCATGG
>DASYFL010000153.1:0-22291 GCA_036498445.1 Steroidobacteraceae bacterium | reverse complement strand
CAGCGCCTCGCGCTCGGTGTGCACCATCGCCCCGGTGGCGCGCGCGGAGGCATCCAGCCGGTCGAACAGTTCCTGGAGACTCGCGCGCAGCTCCGCTTCGGCTTCGCGCACGAGCTGCGGCGAGCCCTCGGCGACGGTCGTCAGCCGTTCGAGCCGTGCATCGAGCCGCACGAGCGCCGCGCGCACATCGCTCGCCTCATAGGCGGAGTCGTGCAGCGCGAGCTGCGTGCGGCGCACGGCCTGCTGCGGCACGGTGTCGCCGTAGATCTCGAGCCGCTGGGACGTGTCGGCGAGTGCCTGCGAGATGGTGCCGACGGCATCGAGCAGGTTCGTCTGCGCCCCCTTCTGGCGCGTCCACTCGGTGAGCACCGAAGGCCGTGCGAATCGCAAGTCCATAACGGGGTGCGACTGCACGTAGCTCGTCACGAAACTCTGATACTCCGTGAACTCCCTGGAGCTCAGCAGCGAGCGTGCAAGGCTCTGCACACCGTCTGCGTATTCATCGGTGATTGCCCGCAGCCCCGCCTGGTGCTTGCCGAAGAGCTTTCCGCCCGGCCGGCCTTCACTGAGGAAGCCCTGCAGCTGCAGCGCGAGGGCCCAGGTATCGAGCAGGCCCATGAGCGGCGCGAGTTGCATCTCGGCCTGCCGGCTGCTCTCGATCACCGCGAGCTCCCAGCGCAACGTGTGCTCGATGACGACCGGATCGGTCTCAACTGCCAGGATGGTGTCGGTGTTGCGGGTACTTGCCGCGAGAAAGTTCGTCGTGAGCTCGCGCGTGAGAAGGCGCGCATTCATGTCCCGGTCGGACAGGGGCCGCTCCGGGCTCTTGATGGAAAGGAGAGAGCAGCCCGGGAGAGCTGAAATCACGAGGAGTGCAGCAATACTGGTGAGCCAACGGGCCAACTTCCGGGTGCAGCCATTGGTGCGCGCGCAGTCTGTGGATACGCGTTGCATGGCGGCGCGCACTCGGCTCAGCTGCCCGCGCCGAGGAGCCGCACCTCGCGCTGCGGCAGTGGAATCACGACCCCGTGCGCCCGCAGCGTCTCCAGCACCGCGGCGTGGATCTCGCCGGTCGCCGCGACCTGATCCCCGACCGCCACCCACGGCCGCACGGCGATGCTCACCGCGGAATCGTCAAACTGCATGGGCTGCACGACGGGCGGTGGCTCACGCAGCACACGCGGATTCGCCTGCAATGCGGCGCGGATCAGCCCGACAATGTTGGCGAGGTCGCTGTCGTAAGCCACTCCGACGCGAACCTCCACCTGACGGATCTGGCCATAGTTGTGGAGGATTTCGCCCACCACCTTGCGGTTGGGAACGATCACGTGCGAGAGATCGACATGCCCCAGGGTCGTGTTGAAGAGCGTGATGGATTCGACCACTCCCTCGACGCCGGCGATCGCGATGTACTCACCGACCCGATAGGGTTTGGTAAAGATGATCGACAGGCCCGCGACGATGTTGCTGAGCACGCCCTGCGTGGCGAGCGCTACGCCGGCGCCGACGACGCTGAGCCCGGCGAGGAGCGGCAGCAGCTCGACACCGAGGTTCTGCAACGCGATGAGTGTGAAGAGCAGTGCGCCGAATGCCCAGACGATGCGGCTGAGCAGCAGCCGCAGTGGTGGCTCGAGGTCCCGCCGTGCGAGAAACCGCATGAACCAGCGGCTTGCCCAGCCGCTCACGAAAATCCCCACGACGAAAACCAAGGCCGCAGTCAGCAGCCGCGGACCGAAGCGGATCGCGAGCTCGATGAGGGTGCTCTGCGCGTGGCTGATGTTCGCCACTTGATCGTTCATCGCCTCTCCCCTGCCCCCGCCCTCAAGTCTACCAAGGGGACCGGGGCAGCCACAGCGAAGGCGCAGCAGCAAAACGGCGCCGCCCGGGTGGGCGGCGCCGTGGTTGCCTCATCTATCTATGTGGAACGTGCGCCGGGCGTATCGCCTCGACCAGGAAGGCCGGTCAGATGTCCCGGTCGATCCAGCGCGGGGGCTTGCGAGTGATCCCGCCGGGGAACGCGGGGTCGAAGCCGCGAGGCAGGTGCACGCGGTGCCGGTTTTCGCGCGATGCTCCGGAGTCGTATGATCCGCGCCGGTCGCGGCGTTCGTTGCGCTCCTGCCTCTCCTGTCCCGGCCGGTCGGAGGCCGGCCGCAGCGCAGGATTCAACGCCGCGCGCTCCCGCCGCCGCCAGCGCGATTGGCCGAGGGCCCATTGATTGTTATAGGGAGTGCTCATGGGGCGCACCTAGACGCGGGACCGCCCGACCAGGAAGGTGATGATCGCGCCGATCAGGAACACGACGAAAAGAATCTTCGCGATGCCGGCCGCTCCTGCGGCGATGCCACCGAAACCGAGCACGGCAGCAATGATCGCGATGACGAAAAACACAACGGCGTAGTGAAGCATGGTTCCCTCCGCTCGCACCGAGGCGAGTCGTAATGTTGGAGCGCACTTTGGCGGCTCATGCTTCCGTTGGCACCGGGGCGGAGACTGAAGCAGCTGTAGGACTGCGGCTACGTGATGCGGATGACACCCCAGCTCGTACGCGAATATGCTGGTAAACACCCACTTGGGTGACGTTCGCGTATTGCGCTGCGGCATCCCAGAGGAGCTTCAGGCATGGACACCGGCATCACGCGCGTCGCCTCGCGTCACTCGGTCGCGCAGACGATGGAGCGGCTCGAGGCAATGATCAAAGAGCGCGGCCTGATGATCTTCGCGCGCATCGATTTCAGCGGCGACGCCGCGCGTGCGGGGCTGACCATGCGGCCGGAGCAGATGCTGATTTTCGGCAACCCGAGGGCCGGCACGCCGCTCATGCAGAGCGTACCCGCGGCGGGACTCGACCTGCCGCTCAAGGCACTCGTGTGGGAGGACGCGGAAGGACGCACGCAGATCGCCTATAACGATCCGCACTACATAATCCGGCGTCACGGGCTAGAGGCCGCACTCGCGGCGAACCTCGCCGCGGCGGTGCCGCTCATCGAGCGCGCGGCACGCGACTGAGCGCGCCGCGGACTGGGAGGTCACGGCGCAGGGCGGCTCGCGGCGTGGAACGCGCTGCGAAGCCGGCCGGAACGGATGCGCTAGGCGGACTTGGGCTTGTAACTGAACTTCTGACCGCCGACCGACACCCCGGCCATGGCGCCACCCTTCACGATCACGAAGGTCGCCATACCCTTGTAGTACTTGCCGCTCGTCGTCGCGTCGTGCTGCCCGCTACTCGCACCTGCGGTCGTGCCGGTCGTCCCGGCGCTGGCTCCGGCACCGGCCGTGATGGCGACGGCGGTCGCGTCCGCCCCGAACTCGAAGCTCCCCTTGGTGAAGTCGTTGTAGGAGCGTTCATCCTCGAAAAAGACGATCTCGCGGAAGCCTTCCCCGCCGATCTGGAAGCCCACGCTGACCTGGGTCATGGACGCATCGCCGACGTACGTGCCCTTTTTGTACACGTGGCCATTACCGTGGGCGCCGCCCACGATGAATGCACCCTTGCCAATGCCCGGAAACACCGCATAGCCGTAGCAGTTATTAAAGAAGGTTTTGCTCGCGCCGGCCTCCTTGAAGAGCTGAATGGTGTCGGTGTAGTCATCTGCCCAGCTGCTGGCGGCGCAGCAGATAAGCACTGCACCGGCGAGAAAGGCAACACTTCGCTTCAACTTCATCATGGCTCTCCTCACGATCGGATGCGGTGACGGTGATCCACTGCGGTAAAGCGCCCCCGCCCCGGGAATGCATTGCTTACTCATTACATCAGCCCGATTTGCGCTGCGGCGGATAGTACGCGGGACTTGGCCGCACAGGGGGAGGCACGACGGGTCCAGGGGTGGGACCTAACACCAATACGTCGTGGCCGGCGCGGCTCAAGGTGACGAGCTCCGGCGGCGGTGCGGTCTCCTCCGGGGTGAGCAGGAGCCCTGCGCGCCGGAAGAGCCGGCCGGCACTGGTGCGGCTCGTCCACACGATGAGCGGAATACCCGCGAGGAGTCCCGCCAGCACCGGCGTCAGCCACCAGAAGAACTGCGGTGCGAGGTAGAGCATCGCCACCCCCCAGGCCACCCCGAGCGCGAGGTGCCATTTCTGGCGGCGGAAGGCCTCTTTGAAGGTCACGCCACGCTCGTTGCGCTCCTGAGCGTTCCACGACACCGAGCGCCCGAGCAACGTCTGGGCCACGAAGGTCGAATGGAACAACATCATGCTGGGCGCGAGCAGCATGCTGAAGAGCTGCTCGACCAAGAGGCTCACGCACATCGGCACGGTGCCGCCGAACTGCCGTCGCAGCGAGCGGTCGCGCATCGCGAGGATCGCACCGAGAATCTTCGGCAGCAGCAGGACGACGAGGGTCAGCCCGAAGATCCCGGCGACCTCCCCGCTACGAATCTGCGGCCAGTGGGGAAACAGGCTCTGCAGCCCGGGCCAGAAATATTGCGGCTTCTTCGCGGCCTCGATGGCGGAGAGCAGCGAGCTCAGCAGCAGCAGCGCGAACCACATGGGTGAGCTCACGTAGGCCACGATGCCGGTCAGCAGATGTACGCGACTGAGCGGATGAAGTCCCGGGAAGCCGAGCACGCGCGAGTGCTGGAGGTTACCCTGTGTCCAGCGGCGATCCCGCGCAGCATAGTCGAGGACATTCGCCGGCACTTCCTCCCAGCTGCCCTCGAGCTCGGGGAGCTGCCGCACCTCGAACCCGGCGCGGCGCATGAAGGCGGCCTCGACGAAGTCGTGGCTGAGGATGTCACCGCCGAGCGGTGGCTTGCCGGAGAGGCGCGGGAGCGTGCAGTGCTGCGCAAAGGGACGCAGGCGCACGATCGCGTTATGGCCCCAGTAGTTGCTGTCCCCCGCCTGCCACCAGGCAAGCCCCGAGGAGAGCATCGGGCTCTGCAGGCGCGAGCCGAACTGAATGAGGCGGCCGAAGAGGGTCTCGCGGCCCACGCTGACGGGGAGCGACTGGAGAATCCCGATCTGCGGGTGGGCCTCCATGGCCCGCGCGAGCGTGACGAGAGCGTGACCACTCATCACGCTGTCGGCATCGAGGACCAGCATGCATTCGTAATTCGCTCCCCAGCGCCGCACGAAGTCGGCGATGTTGCCGGCCTTGCGCTCGCTGCGGTCGTGGCGGCGGCGGTAGAAGACGCGGCCCGCGCCGTAGCGCGCGGTGAGTCCCTGCCACATCCGCTCCTCATCTTCCGCGATGCTTGCATCGCTCGTGTCGGAGAGAATGAAAAGGTCGAACGCGCCCTGCTCGCTCTCGCGCAGGAGCGAGGACCAGGTCGCGGTCAGGCCCGCGCCGACGCGGACCGGGTCCTCGTTGTAGATCGGCATCACCACCGCAGTGCGCGTCGTCAGCGTGCGTCCGGCCAGGCTCTCCATATCGATGCCCACCGGGTCGCGCCCGGCGAGCCGCATGGCAAATCCCGCGATCGCGGTCCAGAGTGCGCCCGCAATCCAGGTGAAGAGCCCGAAGAAGAGGACCAGGCCCACGATTTCGATGTTCTTGATGCCGTTCGCCTCGAGCACATCGATGAGCAGCGCGGTCGCCCCGGCGGAGGTGAGAAAGGTGAGGCCGAAGAACAGCGTGCGCCGTACGCGCACCCGCCGACGGGCGCGCTGGTCGCTTATGGCGTCCATTGGTACACCCAGGTTTCCGTCAGCACCTCACCATACAGCGTGAGGTAGCAGCGCAGGTCGACCACCGGCTTTTTCGCCCGAGGCGTCACAACGAATGCGATTCGCCAGGACCCGGTCTGTGGCACGCGCTGCACGGTAAGCGCATCGATCTGCCCGTTGTCCGCGCTGAGCTCTGCCTTGACAGGTTGGTTCCCATCCATTCCATCGAGCTCACCCCCGGCGAACTCGATCACCATGCGCCGCGCTCCGGGACCGAAGCGGCCCTTGTTGTCGCCTACCGCAGGATTGCCGCTGCGGGCCGTGAGCACGCGTCCGCCCGGCGGCCATCGCGGGTTCTCGGCGAACGCCGAGAGCAGGTAGCCGAAGCTCAGCGGCTTACCTGCGACTACCGGCTGCTCCGGAACCCAGTAGGCGACCATGTTGTCGTGAATCTCCTCATCGCTCGGTATCTCGACGAGCTCGACGCCACCTTTACCCCAGTTGCCGAGCGGCTGCACCCAGTAGCTCGGCCGGGACTGGTATTGGGATTCGACGTCCTCATAGTGCGCAAAGTTGCGGTCGCGCTGGACGAGGCCGAAGCCGCGCGGGTTCTCGTCCACGAATCGATTGACGCGCAGCTCGCGGGGATTCGCGAGCGGCCGCCAGATCCACTGCCCGTGCCCGGTTTCGTTCATGAGGCCGTCGCTATCGTGAACCTGGGGCCGGAAGTCATCGAAGTGCCGCCCGGTGCCATCCTCGCCATAGAGGAACATGGAAGTGAGCGGCGCCACACCGAGCTTGGCGATGTTCCGGCGCGGATAGAGATCGAAGTGAACCTCGACCTGCGTGACCTCGCCTGGTCGCACCTCGAAGTGGTACGCCCCCGCGACGCTCTTGCTGTCGAGCAGTGCGTAGATGGTGAGACTGCGGTCGTTTGGCTGCGGACGCACCAGCCAGAAATCGGTGAAGGTAGGGAACTCCTCGCCGCTCTGTTCGGCGGTGTCGATGGCGAGTCCGCGGGCCGATGCGCCATAGTGCTGGTTGCGGCCCAGAACGCGGAAATAGGAAGCGCCGAGGAACACGAGCAACTCATCCTTGTAGCCCGGAGTCTGCAGCGGATAGTGCACCCGAAAGCCGGCAAATCCGACCTCCGTCGACAGCTTCGGGGTCTTGGTGAGATGCCCGAAGGTAAAGAGCCGCGGGCTGTACTCGATGAGCCCGGCACCCTCCGGAGTAACCTCGAACACGTTGACGCGCTGGCGGACACGGTAGCCGCGGTGGAAGAACTGCACCTCGAACAGGGCCTGACCGCGCCATAGCGCACTTGCGGGACGGAAGCGGATGTCGCGGTACTGATCATAGGTCAGGTTGGCAAGGGATGTCGGCAAGTTCTGCGTCCCCGGGCGGTACTCCTTTGCCGCTCGCTGCCGGGCAAGCTGCTGCACGTTCTCATACCCAAATGGCCCGGGTTCTGCTGGCGGCGCGGTCTGCGGCAGAGGCGGAATGACGACCGACTTGTGCTCAGACGCCGCCGGCGGGTTGCGCGGCGTGCCCTGGTCAGCCGTGTTCATCGACAGCATGACCGAGGCCAGCAGAAGCACGGCGATCACGGCCGGCTTCCGCAGGCTGGGCGGCATGAACGCACCTGAATTGTCTCCGCAGACAGCACGCAGACCCGCGGCTTATTGCGGGGCAGTCTGACAGCGTTAGGAGGATGTCTTATCTGAATCATGTGTCGGAGCAGGCTTACATAAGGTGCCGCCAAGGGCGGTTCTACACAACTGATATGGGGGTCGATGCGAAAGAATACCGCGACGCCTGCGCTCACGTCTGCACCCGGATCAAACACGCAACAAACACCTCATGATGACACTGCTCGAGGCCATGGCGACAATCCGCGCGCCGACCGGTTTACACTGCGCGGCGGCCACCCACCCCACCGCCCGCCGCACCGCAAGGAGAGAATCCATGAGCAGCGAAGAGTCGATCATTCAGCCTTTTGGCAGCCTCGTTGCCTCGCGCCTCGGGCTTGCCGAACAGGTCCGCCACAAGAGCGTAGCGTCGCTCAACCGGTTGCTGGCCCACACCATGGCGATGCGCGATCTCTACAAGAAAGCGCATTGGCAGACTTCCGGCGCGACCTTCTATGAGCTGCACCTGCTGTTCGACAAACACTACGGGGAGCAGGTAGAGCTGATGGACTCAATCGCAGAGCGCGTGCAGACCCTCGGCGGCGTGACACTCGCTCTCGCGCAGGATGTCGTCGAGGAGACCCGCATCGCCCGCGCACCGCGGGGGCGGGAAAGCGTGCCGGCGCAGCTGCGCCGCCTGCTCGAGGCGCACGAGACGGTGCTCGAGGAAGGGCGGCCGCTCGCGCGCGAGGCCGCCGAGGCGGGCGATGATGGCACCAACGATCTGATCGTCAGTGAGCTCATCCGTACCAACGAGCTGCAGAGCTGGTTCATCGGACAGCATCTGATGGCGCGGGGCGAGAAGTTATGACAGCGGGGCGCGGCGAGAAGTGATGAGGTCCCGCAGGTAGCGCCGATCCTCGGCGGGCTGACGCCCGCCGAGGATGTAAGGTGGTCAGAGACCCAGCCCGGCGGCGCAGGGCGGTGCCGGTTGGGTTGCAGTTCTCCTCGTATCTAACAACCCGGCGATTGGCGTTGCCAGGGCATAGGATTGCCGGCGAGGACCCATGGCGCAGCAGACCGCAAACACGGCAAGTGACGCTCCAGTACATCCCGGGCCGTTGCCCGCATGGGGCGCGATGCGCTATCCGGTGTTCCGCTGGCTGTGGCTGGCCACCGTCGTTTCCAACATCGGCTCGTGGATGTACAACGCCGCGTCCGGCTGGCTGATGACGAGCCTCGATCCCAGCCCACTCATCGTCTCGCTGGTCCAGGTCGCCAACAGCCTGCCGCTCTTCCTGTTCGCGTTGCCTGCCGGTGCGCTCGCCGATATGGTCGACAAGCGCCGCTTGATCCTCGCGCTCGAGATCCTCACTACGCTCATGAGCGCAGCGTTTGCGCTGCTGATCTCGATGCACGTCGTTGACCCATCGCTGCTGCTGCTCTTTGCTTTCGTGCTGGGGACACTTGCTGCGCTCGAAGCACCCGCGTGGCAGGCGATCGTGACCCTCCTCGTGCCTCCCCCGGCGCTCCCTTCTGCGATCGCCATCAACAGTCTCGGCATCAACATCAGCCGGGTAATCGGTCCTGCGATCACCGGCGCCATCATCCTCGGGCTCGGCATCGCGGCGCCCTTCTGGCTCGATGCCTTCAGCAACGCGGGTGTGATCGCGGTGCTCCTGCTGTGGCGTCCGCAGCGGCCGAAGACGCTACGCGGACTGCCCTCCGAGCGCCTGACGGGCGCCATCCGCGCCGGAGTGCGTTATGCACGCTACAACCGCGACCTGCGCGCGACGCTGGTGCGGGCCATCGGCTTCTTCCTGTTCGCGAGCGCCTACTGGGCACTGCTGCCGCTCGTTGCGCGCAGCCAGTTGCACGGGGGTCCGGGTCTTTACGGCACCCTGCTCGCGGCCATCGGCGCGGGTGCAATCGGCGGTGCGTTGCTGCTGCCGCGGGCGCGGGCGCGGCTAGGGCCCGATGGCGTTGTCATGTTGGGTGAAGCCGGCACTGCGGCAGCGCTCGTGCTCTTCGGGCTCGCGCAGCAGCCATGGGTCGCCCTGACCGCCTGTCTCCTCGCGGGAGTCTCCTGGATCAGTGTGCTCGCGACGCTGAACGTTTCCGCGCAGACCGTGCTGCCGGACTGGGTGCGCGGGCGTGGACTGGCCGCCTACGTGACGGTGTTCTTCGGCACCATGACGGTCGGCAGCGCGCTCTGGGGTTTCGTGGCCGAGCACCTCGGGCTTGCTTCCGCGCATTACCTCGCAGGCGCCGCAGCACTGCTCGCGCTATGGGTGACGCGCCGCTGGAGGCTGCAGTCGGGGCCTGCCGCGGACCTGACGCCATCGATGCACTGGCCGGAGCCTGTGCTGGCCGCGGGGACTCAGGACGATGCAGGCCCGGTGCTGGTCACCGTGGAATACCACGTGGCTGCCGAGCACCGCGAGGCATTTCTCGCCGCGATCGTGCCCGTCGCCCGCGAGCGGCGCCGCGATGGCGCCTACGACTGGCACATCTTCCACGACTCGGCTCACCCCGAGCGCATGCTCGAGACATTCCTCATCGATTCCTGGCTCGAGCACCTGCGGCAGCATCAGCGAGTCACCCGCGCCGACCATGCGCTGGAAGAGCGCTTGCAACGCTACGCGCGTGGGCCAACGCGCGTCACGCACTACATCGCGGCGCGACCCCACGGGCGCGCAGATTGAGGGTTGCGGCCGCGGCGCGGGCGCCCGGCGCTCAGCGTCCGGCCGGGCGCACCTCCGTGACCGAGCGCGCAAGCAGGTGCGTGAGACCGTAAACGGTGTCGATGTGCGGGGTCGAGGTATCGGTGAGACGTGCGAGCTCAACCACCGAGCCGAGAAGAGCCTCGAGCTCGGGGGCGCGCCCTGCCTCGATGTCCTGGAGCATGGAGGTCTTGTGATGCCCGACCTTTTCTGCTCCTGCGATGCGCCGCTCGAGCGGCACGCGAAACCGGATGCCGAGCTTCGCTGCGACCGCCTGCGCCTCGGCCATCATGGTGGCCGCCAGCTCGCGCGTCGGCGGAAACTGGCAGATGTCGGCGAGGGTCGCGCGCGTGAGGGCACTGATCGGGTTGAAAGTCAGATTGCCCCAGAGCTTCAGCCAGATCTCTGCGCGGATATTCTCGAGCACCGGGCACTTGAAGCCCGCACGCGTGAAGCACTGCGACACGCGCTGTGCGCGCTCACTCGTTGATCCATCGAGCTCGCCGACCGGAAAGCGATCGCCTTCGATGTGCTTTACCACCCCGGCGGAGAGCAGCTCGGCCGCCGGATACACGACGCAGCCGAGCACGCGCTCAGCGGGAATGAAGCGGGCGAGCGTGCCCTGCGGGTCGACGCTGTGCACGACGCTGCCTTCGAGCGCGCCTCCGTGGCGGAGGAAGTACCAATAGGGGATGCCGTTCTGCATGGTGACGACCATGGTGTCCGGGCCAAAGAGCTCCGGTACCTGCGGGGCGACGGCCTCGAGCTGGTGAGCCTTGACGGCGAGGATCACCAGGTCTTGTGCACCGGCGCCGGCGTAATCGGAAGTCGCCGCGAGGTTGCGAGCAACGAGAATGCTGCCATCGTTCAGGTGGAGCGTGATGCCGCGCTCACGCACCGCCTCGAGCGTGGCACCGCGCGCCAGTACGGTGAGCGCTTCGCCTGCGAGTGCGAGCTTCGCTGCGACGAACCCACCGATCGCACCGCAGCCGACGATGGCGATCCTCACGCGTCCACCCTCCCCTGATTTCACCGCGGCCGGAGAGGCTGCGGAGCTCGGATCAGGTTGGTTGTCGACTCAGCACTCCCGCTGGTAGCGGTCCTTCGCCGAAAGTATCAGATCGCGCAGAAACGACTTATCGTAGACCCGTAACAGGTGCGGTTGCTCGCGCTCCACGTACGCGCCGACGAAGTCGCGGTCGGCGGCGCTGCGCAGCAGGTCGCGGAAGGTGGGTGCATCCCAGCGCCACGACAGCTCGAGCTCGAGAAAGGCGCGGTTGTAGGCTTCGAGCTCGGCGCTCATGCCTTCCTCGGTCGCTGGCTCGGCAGGGCATTGGCTCAGGGCTGCGTTCGACATCACACCGGGCTCCGCTTTCGTTGCCTCAACCCAGACGCTAGGCCTTTCGGTACCAAAAGAAAACTTAAAGGTTTCTATCCCGAGCATTTGCTTTTAAGAATACCTCGCGGGGAGTATGCTCACTCCCATGAAGAACATCACGCTGCGCCAGCTGCGGGTGTTTGCCGCCGCCGCGCGCCACAAGAACTTCTCGCGCGCGGCCGCGGAGCTGCATCTCTCGCAGCCGGCGGTCTCGACGCAGATCAAGGAATTCGGCAACTTCGTCGGCCTGCCGCTCTTCGAGCGCATCGGCCGCAAGACCTACCTCACCGCGGCGGGTGAGGAGATGCTCCACTGTGCCAATGCCATCGCGCAGGTTCTGAAAGAGGCCGAGGACGCGCTCGCGCAGCTGAAGGGCGTCACCGGCGGCAGATTGAACGTCGCGGTGATCAGCGCCGGCGACTACTTCTTTCCGCGTGTGCTCGCCGCTTTCGGCGAGTCGCACCCCGGGATCGAATTCAACCTGACGGTGCACAACCGCGAGAGCCTGCTGCGGTATCTCGCCGACAATCTCACCGATCTTGCCATCATGGTGCGGCCACCTACCGATATGGATATCGTCGCGGTGCCTTTCGCACCGCATCCCTACGTGATCGTCGCGCCACCGAACCATCCGCTCGCGCGGATGCGGCAGATCCCGCGCTCGGCGCTCAACCAGGAGCGCTTCGTACAGCGCGAGCAGGGCTCGGACACCTGGAATTCCATGCGCGAGGTGTTCGGGCGGCAGTTCCCGCGGCTCAATATCGCCATGCAGATCCACAGCACCGAGACCATCAAGCAGGCCGTGGTGGCGGGCTTCGGGCTCGCGTTCCTTTCCGCGCACACGATCAGCCTCGATCTCAAGGCGGGCAACCTCGTGGTGCTCGACGTGCAGGGATTTCCGGCGCTGCTCAACTGGTACCTGGTGCACAACCGCACCAAGCGCCTGCCGCCGGTGGCGATCGCCTTCAAGGAGTTTCTGGTACGCGAGGGAGCGCCGCTCATCGAGCGTCTGGTGCAATTCGGTTTCGGCTCATGGCCGGGCGGGACCCGTGCTCACGCCACGTTGCCCGCGCCCGCTGCTCCGGCGCGCGCGGCCCGGCGCCGGGCGGCGCGCCAAATCTAATCGAGAAAGTCGCAGTAGCGCTCGACGTGCGCGGCGAGATCGAGGGTGTGCTGCCGTGTGAGCCGCTCGGCAAGCTCGGTGTCGCGCCGCTCGAGGGCTTCGATGATTTTCAGATGATCGATGATCGAGCGTGCCGCGCGGTTGTCCTGGGAGATCGTCGCCTTGCGGATGGCACGCACGTGAATGAACAGGTTCCTGGTCGCGTCTGCGATCAACTGCGAGCCGCCGAGGCGGATGATCATCTGGTGGAACGCGATGTTGGCGTCCGAGTACTCGCCGATGTGCTCGGCGGGCGGTGAGTTCTGGAACTCATCGAAAAGGTGCCGGAGCTTCGCGATCTCCACATCCGGCGCGTGCAGCGTTGCGAGGCGCGCGGACATACTCTCGAGTGCCGCCCACATCTGGATCATCTCGATGATCTCGCGCTTGGACTTGCGCACGATGAAGATGCCGCGCCGGGGCAGTGTGCGCACGAATCCTTCCTGCTCGAGAATGGAGAGCGCCTCGCGGATCGGCGTGCGGCTCACCCCGAGTGCCTGCATGAGCTCACGCTCATCGAGACGCAGCGGCTGGCGCTGACTGTAGATGTCGGTGCTGGAGATGGCCTCCTTGAGAAGCGCGTAGGCCTGATCGCGCAGACTGGTCGCATTCAGCGGCGCGAGTGCTAGCTGGCCGGCGATGCGAATGGTCTCTGCGGGAGTTACGGACTCACCCATTCAGTCTCCATCATGCTCAGGCTACGTCCCGAGGTCATTACCCACTCAGGCAGAACCGACCCGAGCCGGGCCGCAGCAAGCCATCAGATATATCAGATACGCAACATCTCCGCGAGGCCCCGGCTCCTCATTCTGGTGCAAAGCAGGGCTGAGACGGAGCCGTATGGGAGCCTGTGGCGGGTGATTCGCCTCCATGTTGGTGCGTTCGCCTGCAGTCTGCACTGATTTGACAAGCCTTAGATATATCACATATGGTCGGCCTCCAGATTGTTTGGGTATGAACCTCACTCATTTAATTACAAATCAGAGGGTCGCCCGGGGCGAATCCTTTCTTTCAGTCTGTCTTTGCGTCTTGCGCGGGGGCGTCTTGCGCGGGGGCGTCCTGCACGGCGCCGGTGCAATGCCGGTACGTTGATCCGCGGCGCAGTGCGAATCGTTGAAGCTCATGGCAACCGGTTGACGACACTTCGGCTCCAGTTGGCTTAGGGGGAAACAGCGATGGCTACCGATACGATTCCTCAACCCACTTCTACTTCCGGCCTGGCCCAACCGTGGGCGCAACTCATCATCGGCATCGTCTGCATGATCATGGTTGCCAACCTGCAATACGGCTGGACGCTCTTCGTCGGGCCGATCGGCGACAAGTACCACTGGAGCAAGGCGGCTATCCAGGCCACCTTCACCACGTTTGTGCTCTTCGAGACGTGGCTGGTCCCCGCTGAGGGCTGGCTGGTCGATAAGTTCGGCCCACGGTGGATGATCGTCGTCGGCGGCGTCCTCTGCGGGATCGCCTGGACCATCAACTCGTTCGCCTCCTCGCTCGCGATGTTCTATTTCGCCGCAGTGATCGGTGGTATCGGCGCCGGCGCGGTGTACGGCACCTGCATAGGGAATGCCGTCAAGTGGTTCCCGGGGCGCCGGGGTCTTGCAGCGGGCCTCACGGCCGCGGGCTTCGGCATGGGCTCGGCCCTCACCATCATTCCGATCCAGCACATGATCGAGCGATCGGGCTACGAGCAGACCTTCCTCACCTTCGGCCTCATCCAGGGCGTGGTGGTCGTGGTGTTCGGCATGCTGATCATGGCGCCGCCCAGCACGTTCTTCGTCGCGGCACCGAGGATCGCACCCGGGGCGAGCCGCTACCAGGCGACTCCCGTGCAAATGCTCTCGACCCCCATCTTCTGGGTGATGTACGTGATGTTCGTGATGATGGCGGCGGGGGGACTCATGGCGACGGCGCAACTCGCGCCGATTGCCAAGGACTTCCACATCGACAAGACCCCGGTGACTCTGCTGGGTCTGACACTCCCGGCGCTCACCTTCGCGCTCAGCCTGGATCGTATCCTCAACGGTCTGACGCGGCCGTTCTTCGGTTGGGTGTCGGATCAGATCGGGCGTGAGCAGACGATGTTCATCGCCTTTCTGCTGGAAGGCATCGGCATCATCGCACTCGCCAACCTCGGCACGGATCCAGTCTGGTTCGTGGTGCTATCGGGCCTGGTGTTCTTCGCCTGGGGTGAGATCTATAGCCTGTTCCCCTCGACGGTGACCGATACCTACGGTGCGACCTACGCGACGACCAACACCGGTCTCATGTACACGGCGAAGGGGACCGCGGCGCTGCTCGTGCCCTTGACTAGCGTGATCGCTGCAAAAGGCAACTGGCACCCAGTCTTCATGATGGCCGCGACGCTCAACATCATCGCGGCGCTGATGGCCATCGTGGTGCTGAAGCCGATGCGCAGCGCCTACACGAGCCGTCTTGGCTCCGGCAGCGTCGATTCGACGGCGAAATTGGCCACGCGCTGACCACTGACAGAACGCGCTCCTCCGGTTCCTGACGTCCGGAGGAGCGCGTCGTGCGCGCCCTGGGACTGCGGTCGCAGACCAGCAGGAGAATGGAGGCAGTTATGCTCGAGACGGCGCCGAAGAGTGCGGAAAAGCCTGGGGAAAGCAAGACCACGACGACCGCAGAAGATACGCTCAAGCGCAAGACTCGCGACGCCGAGGTCGTCTCCGGCGGTCATCTGGTCGCCCGGGCGCTGAAGAACGAGGGCGTCGACACGATCTTCACGCTCTGCGGCGGCCACATCATCGACATCTACGACGGTTGCATCGATGAGGGCATCCGCATCATCGATGTGCGCCACGAGCAGGTCGCGGCGCACGCGGCGGATGGTTACGCCCGCCAGACCGGCAAGCTCGGCTGCGTGGTGACCACCGCGGGTCCCGGCTGCACCAACGCCGTCACCGGTATCGCGACCGCATTCCGCTCCGAGAGCCCGGTGCTGCACATCGGCGGCCAGGGGGCTCTCACGCAGCACAAGATGGGCTCGCTCCAGGATCTGCCACACGTCGACATGATGTCGCCGATCACCAAGTTCGCCGCGACGGTGCCGGCGACCGAGCGCGTGGCGGACATGGTCGCGATGGCGGCGCGCGAAGCCTTCAACGGCGCGCCGGGACCTGTGTACCTCGAGATCCCGCGCGATGTGCTCGACCGCGAGGTCGATCGCGCCAAGGCGATCATTCCCAAGCCTGGTCAGTACCGCGCTTCGACCCGCTCGCCCGGCGATCCACGCGACATCGAGAAGCTTGCCGATCTCCTCGTGAACTCGGAGCGTCCCGCGATTCTCTACGGACAGCAGGTATGGACCGCGCGCGGCCACGAGGAGGCGGTGGCACTCCTGCGCGGGCTCGACATCCCGGGCTACTTCAATGGCGGCAGCCGCGGGCTACTCCCACCGGGCGATCCGCATCACTTCGACCGCACGCGCGGCAACGCCTTTGCGGATGCGGATGTCATCGTCATCGTCGGCACGCCATTCGATTTCCGCATGGGCTACGGGCGGCGCATCAGCACCAAGGCGCGGCTGGTGCAGATCGACATGGATTACCGCACGGTCGGCAAGAACCGCGACATCGACTTAGGGTTAGTCGGCCACCCGGGTGCAATTCTCGGCGCGGTGCTGCAGGCGGCCTCCGGAAGGCTCAAGAACGACGAGCGCGGGAAGCGGCGCGAATGGATGAAGCGCCTGAGCGAAGCGGAGGCCGCGGCGACGGAAAAGCTGATGCCGCTCTTCAAGTCCAACAATCAACCGATCCATCCATACCGCGTGGCGTACGAGCTCAACGAATTCCTCGCCGACAACACCATCTATATCGGTGATGGCGGCGATGTGGTGACCATCTCCGCGCAGGCCGTGCGCCCGCGCCGTCCCGGGCAATGGATGGACCCGGGCGCGCTCGGCTCACTCGGCGTCGGCACGGGCTTTGCCATCGCGGCGGGCCTCGCGAACCGCGACAAGGAGGTCCTCTGCTACTACGGCGATGGCTCCTTCGGCATGACCGCTTTCGACATGGAGACCGCGAACCGCTTCGGCGTGCCCTACATCGCGGTCATCGGCAACAACTCGGCGATGAACCAGATCCGCTACGGGCAGCTCGCCAAATACGGCGAGGAGCGCGGCAACGTCGGCAATCTCCTCGGCGACGTGCCGTTCGGTAAATTCGCCGAGATGCTCGGCGGCTATGGCGAAGAGGTGCGCGATCCGGCACGGATCGCGCCGGCACTGCAGCGTGCGCGCGAGTCGGTACAGCGGACGCGCCGCTCGGCCGTGATCAACATCTGGGTCGACCCGCGCGAATACGCACCGGGGACCAAGAATCAGACGATGTACAAGTGAGCCGGAGAGAGCTCCCGTGGGCAAGGCATTGGACGGCATTCGCATCCTCGATTTCACCCACGTGCAATCCGGGCCCACCTGCACGCAGCTGCTCGCGTGGCTCGGAGCGGATGTGATCAAGGTGGAGCGCGCGGGGGCTGGCGACATCACCCGCGAGCAGCTGCGCGACATCGAGGGCGTCGACAGCCTCTATTTCACGATGCTGAACCACAACAAGCGCTCGATCACGCTCGACACCAAGAAGCCCGAGGGCAAGGCAGTGCTCGAGCGCCTGGTGAAGCACTGCGACGTGCTGGTGGAGAACTTCGCTCCCGGCGCACTCGATCGCATGGGCTTCAGCTGGGAGCGCATTCAGCAGCTCAATCCCAGGATGATCGTTGCGTCGGTGAAGGGCTTCGGTCCAGGTCCTTATGAGGACTGCAAGGTCTACGAGAACGTCGCCCAGTGCGCCGGCGGCTCGGCCTCCACCACCGGCTTCGATGACGGTCCGCCGCTCGTCACCGGCGCGCAGATCGGCGACAGCGGTACCGGGCTCCACCTCGCGCTCGGCATCGTGGCGGCACTCTACCAGCGCAAGAGCACCGGACGCGGGCAACGGGTGCTGTGCGCCATGCAGGACGGGGTGCTCAACCTCTGCCGCGTGAAGCTGCGCGATCAGCAGCGCCTCGCGCGCACCAAAGTGATGAAGGAATACCCGCAGTATCCGGATGGCAAGTTCGGCTCGGCCGTACCGCGCGCCGGCAACGCCTCAGGTGGCGGACAACCGGGCTGGATCATCCGCTGCAAGGGTTGGGAGAGCGATCCCAACGCTTACCTCTACTTCATCACCCAGGCGCCGGTGTGGAAGGAGATCTGCCAGGTCATCGGCAAGGAGGAGTGGATCACGCATCCCGACTACGCCACTCCCGAGGCGCGATTGCCGCGCCTCAAGCAGGTGTTCGCAAGAATCGAACAGTGGACCATGACCAAGACGAAGTTCGAGGCCATGGAGGAACTCAACAAGCACGACATTCCCTGTGGTCCGATTCTTTCGATGGAGGAGCTCGCAGCCGAGCCTTCACTGCGTGCGACGGGCACGGTAGTCGAGGTCGATCATCCGAAGCGCGGCCAATACCTGAGCGTCGGCAATCCCATCAAGATGTCCGACAGCCCGACCGAGGTGAAGCGCTCGCCGCTCCTCGGTGAGCACACCAACGAGGTGCTCAAGGAGCTCGGGCTGACTGCAGCGGAGATCAGCGCATTGCACACGGCGAAGGTGATCTGACGCGCCGGAAAGCCTAAGGACGCGCCGCAGAGAGAAATTGAGGAGAGACCATGGGCTACGAGAAGACGACGGTTCGCAAGCTCCTCGATCAGGCGAAGGCAGCGAGCCGCAGCGCGCTCACGGCGCCGGAAGCGAAAGATCTGTGCGAGGCCTACGGCATTGCGATACCGAAGGAAGGCCTCGCGAGGAATCCCGCCGAGGCGGCCAAGCTCGCGAGCAGCATCGGTTTCCCGGTCGTGATGAAAATCGTCTCGCCGCAGATCCTGCACAAGACCGAAGCGGGCGGCGTGATGGTTGGCGTCAAGAGCCTTGAGGCGGCACAGGAAGCCTTCAACACCATCACTGCGAATGCGCGGCGCTACAAGTCCGATGCGACCATCGATGGCGTCCAGGTGCAGCAGATGCTCGCCGGCGGCCAGGAAGTGATCATCGGCGCCGTGACCGATCCCGCGTTCGGGAAGCTCGTCGCCTTCGGCCTGGGCGGGGTGCTGGTCGAGGTGCTGAAGGACATTACCTTTCGCCTCGCGCCGGCGACGCGCGAGGATGCCCTCTCGATGCTCGACTCGATCGCCGCCGCGGAGATTCTGCGCGGCGTGCGCGGGAGCGAGGCGGTCAATCGCGAAGCGCTGGCGACCCTGATCGTGAACGTGTCGCAGCTGGTCAGCGATTTCCCCGAGATCTCCGAGCTCGATCTCAACCCCGTGTTCGCGACCGCACAGGGCGCGACCGCGGCCGATGTGCGCGTGGTGCTCGATTTCAAGCCGGCCGTGGCGCGCTACCGGCCGAGCCAGGAGGAGATCGTCCGGCAGATGAACCGGATCATGAAACCGGACGCGGTCGCCGTCATCGGCGCATCGGCCGAGAACGGCAAGATCGGCAACTCGGTGATGAAGAATCTCATCAACGGGGGCTACCAGGGCGCGATCTACCCGATTCACCCGAGCGCGACGGAGATCCTCGGCAAGAAGGCCTACAAGAGCGTCAAGGATGTGCCGGGTGTCATCGACGTCGCGGTATTCGCCATTCCGGCCAAGTTCGTTGCCCAGGCGCTCACCGAGGTGGGCGAGAAGAAGATTCCCGGCGCCGTGCTGATCCCCTCCGGCTTTGCCGAGACCGGCAATGTGGCCGGACAGGAGGAAGTGGTCGCGGTCGGGCGCAAGTACGGCGTGCGCCTCATGGGCCCCAACATCTACGGCTTCTACTACACGCCGAAGAAACTCTGCGCCACCTTCTGCACCGCCTACGACGTCAGGGGAACGACCGCGCTCTCCTCGCAGTCAGGCGGCATCGGCATGGCGATCGTCGGCTTTTCGCGCTCCACGAAGATGGGGGTGTCGGCCATCGTCGGCCTCGGCAACAAGTCAGATATCGACGAAGATGATCTCCTCACCTTCTTCGAGCAGGACGACAACACCCAGATCATCTGCCAGCACCTCGAGGACCTGAAAGACGGGCGCGCCTTCGCCGAGGTCGCGAGACGCGTGTCGAAGAAAAAGCCCGTGGTGGTGCTCAAAGCCGGACGCACCAGCCAGGGCGCGCGCGCTGCGAGCTCGCACACCGGCGCGCTCGCCGGCAACGACAAGATCTACGACGATGTCTTCCGGCAGGCGGGCGTCATCCGCGCGCGCACGCTGCGCGACATGCTGGATTTCGCCCGCGGCATTCCGCTCCTGCCGACACCGAAGGGCGAGAACGTCGTCATCATCACCGGCGCCGGGGGCTCCGGGGTGTTGCTGTCCGACGCTTGTGTGGACAATCAGCTGACGCTGATGGCGATGCCACCCGATCTCGATGCGGCATTCCGCAAGTTCATTCCGCCCTTTGGCGCCGCCGGCAATCCGATCGATATCACGGGTGGCGAGCCGCCGACCACTTATCAGAACACGGTGCGCTTCGGCCTCGAGGAGCCGCGCATCCATGCGCTGATCCTCGGCTACTGGCACACCATCATCACCCCGCCCATGGTGTTTGCCCGCCTCATGGTGGAGGTGGTCGAGCAGATGCGCGCCAAGGGCATCGTGAAGCCGGTGGTCGCCTCACTCGCCGGAGATGTCGAAGTCGAGGAGGCCGCGGAATATCTCTATCAACATGGCATTCCCGCCTACGCCTACTCCACCGAGATCCCGGTGGCCGTGCTCGGGGCCAAGTACCGCTGGGCGCGCGCTGCCGGGCTCATCCAGCCGGGCTGAGTGCGGCGGTGTAGCGGCGACACAGTTTGCTTCGTGCTGAGACATACCGGGCTCGGTAAGGAGGTTCACAGCAAGCTTCGTTGAAAGGATATCTGCTGGGAAGGATGTCTCATAAGCAGTCGGTTTCTTGAGGTAGACGGTCTCGGTTAACTCACGCCTCGGAAAGGGGGAGCTTCTTATGTGTGGCACCAGAGTGGTCAGATCTCTGGCCGTGTCGCTCATGGCCGGAGTGTTGTGTTTCAGCTATTCGGGTCCGACCCTCGCGCAAGCGGGAGCGGCGCCCGCGGACCAGGATGCAAAAATGCGCGTGCTGCAGCAGCGCATCGATGACCTCAGCAAACAGCTGAAGGAGATCCAGGACGAGCAGGCGAAGACCTCCAAGACGGTCACCACGGTGGACAAGGCCTGGAACACGTTCATCAAGGGGTTCTTCGGCACCCTGGACGTGTCCATCGACTACACCACCAAGGGCATGGAAGACATGGTGGCCTACCACCTGGCTTGCACAGGCCCAAACGGTGGGCCGCCATGCATCCTGGATCTCACCAACCCCAAAAACGGGGGCGCGCACCCGTACGGCCGGGTGAGCTGGATGGCGATGATGTCGAGCAACGGGTCGAACGTCGGCTACCGCGGCAGCCATCAGATCGGCAAGTCGAGTGTGGATTTCATCTACCAGGTGTCGGCCGCGATCGACATGGCGGCGGCACCGGGGCTGCAGAATACCTGGACCAAATCCTCGAATACCGTCCAGGGAGCCATCGGGCTCGGCGATACCTTCATCGGCCTTCGCAGCAAGAGCCTGGGGCAGCTCAAGTTCGGCGAGATGTATACGCCGTACAAGACCTCGACCGACCGGCTAAACCCGTTCGCGGGGATGCTGGGCAACTACAGCGTGGTCATCGGTAACACCGGCGGCGACAACCGCGTCGAGTTCGGCACGCGCATGGATCACGTGATCGTGTATGACTCGCCTGTCTGGAGCGGATTCAGCTTCGATGCCTCATACTCCTTCGGTCAGAATCCGGACCCCTACAACAACATCACGCCGCTTGGGTCGGCCGATTGCTCGGGATCGAACAACCCCGGCAGCGGCAACCTGTTCCTGAACTGCGATGACGGCGGGTTCAATTACTCATACGGCGGTGACCTGAAGTTCGAAACCGGCGGGCTCTATCTGGTGGCGGCTTACGAGCTTCACAGCCAGGTGAACCGCAGCAGCGACGGCATCGGCTCGAACAATCCGATCTACGGGGCGATACCTGGAGTGGGCTCCCTTTGCAATACGGTCCCCCCTCCCACCGCGATTGACCCGCGCCTCGATTGCGCTACCTACCTCGCCTACCAGGCGGAATTTCCGGGTGCCGCCGCCGTCAGCACACCGCCTTACAGCCCCGCATATGATTCGGGGGATGAATATGCGATGAAAGCCGGCGGCCAGTATCACTTCCAGTTCGGGCTCACCGTCTCCTATCTGTGGGAGGAGATGAAGCGCAACCTGGTGAGCTCCATGGACTTCCAGAACGAGCGGCAGCGCAACGGGCAGTGGGCGTCAATCGAGTACGAGTTTGGAGGCGGCGCCAACCGTGTTGCGCTCGGTTGGGCGCATGCCGGTGCAAGTCTCGGCGACCCGGGTGGTCAGCACAATTTCGACCCGAACGGAGTCGGCCACAACACGTCGAACATGTACACGGCCGCGTACTGGCACAAGTTCGACAAGCAGCTGACCTGGTACTTTGATTACGCTCTGACGATAAATGACGTCAATGCGCATTACGACATCGGCGCCGGCAGCCACGGCATCAAGACCGACTGCCACGATGCCACGCATGCGTCGTTCATCGACTACAGCAGCGCGGGTCCCACCACCTGGGGCGGCTGCCATGCGCAGGGCTTCTCGACAGGGTTGAACTTCAAGTTCTGACCGTCAACGCCTGATAACCCCGCAGGCGTGCGTGAATGCCAGGGCCGGGCCGC
>DASYFL010000152.1:0-1721 GCA_036498445.1 Steroidobacteraceae bacterium | reverse complement strand
CGAGCTGGATCCGAACTGGACGCCGACGCTCGCGACACTCGGGGAATTGCTGCTCACCGGTGGCCGCAGCAGCGAAGCCGAGCCGCTCCTGCAGCGGGCCCTCGCCGGCACACCACCCAATGCGCGCGCCGCGCTGCTGCTTGCCCGTTACTACAACGATACCGCGCGCCCCGCGCAGGCACTCGCCATCGCCGCGCCGCTGTGCTTAAGCGGCAGCGCCGATGTAGAACTCGCCGCGCAGCACATCGCTGCGCTCGCCGCGCTAGGTCGGCATGAGGAAGCCGTGGCCGCGTACCGCGCGATCGCGGCGGCCGCGCCGAACAACTCGGCGGCCGCCCATGGGCTCGCGATTGCACTCAATATGACCGGCCGCTACCAGGAGGCCGGGCGCATCGCACAGCACGTTCTGACGCGCGGCCATAAGAGCCCGGCTCTGCTCGCTACCTACGCGCGCAGCCTGATCGCCCAGGGTGAGCCCGAGCGCGCCGAGGCGGCGCTGCGCGAGTGCCTCGCGCTCGAGCCGCGTCGCGCCGACGCCCACAGCCAGCTCGCGCAATTGATCTGGCTGCGAAGCGGAGATCTCGCGCAGGCGACCGCCGAGCTCGACCGCGCATTGGAGACCTATGCCACCGATGAGGCGCTGTGGGCCGCCAAGGCCTCGATCCTGCAGGGAGGAGGAAACCCCCGCGGCGCCTATGAGTGTCTCGCGCCCCTGGCCTCGCGCGCACAGGCACCCCCTGCGCTCATGCTGCGCGCCGGGCTTGCGGCACTCGAGTTCGATTCGGGCGTTGCACTCGAGCTCGCCGGGCGCGCGCTGCGCGTGGTGCCATCGAACGCGGCCGCCCGGACGCTGCTCGCGGCCGCGCAGCTCGGCGTCGGTAATGCATCCGCCGCACTCGCCGAGTGCGAGACGCTGCTTGCGCGCAGCCCCGACGATCAATACCTCATTGCGCTTGAGACGACGGCGTGGCGGCTGCTCGGCGATGCACGCTACGCGCAGCTCTGTGACTATCGCCAGCTCGTCGTGCCGCGGCAGCTCGAGCCGCCTCCGCCGTGGCGCGAGCTCGCCAGTTTTCTCGCCGACCTGCGCGTGAGCCTCAATCGCCTCCACAACCCGCGGGGACACGCGCTGCTTTTCCAATCGCTGCGCAACGGGACGGAAACGACGCAGGATCTTTCCCGCAGCAGCGATCCGCCGATCCGGGCACTCTTCAGCGCCTTTGCGGCGCCCATCCGCCATTACCTCGAGCATATCGGCCGCGGGAGCGACCCGCTCCGGCGTCGAAACAACGGACGCTGGCGCTTCAATGGCAGCTGGTCGGTGCGGCTCCGCAGCTCGGGTTACCACGCGAACCACACGCACCCGCGCGGGTGGATCTCATCCGCCTGCTACATCGAGCTGCCCGATTGCATGAGCGATGAACGCAGCGATGAGGGCCTCCTGAATTTCGGGGAGCCGGGCATTGCGACCACACCAAAGCTTGGCGCCGAATACTCGGTGCGGCCGGAGGCAGGAGTGCTCGTGCTCTTTCCGTCCTATTTCTGGCACGGGACGGTGCCCTTCCGGAGCTCTGAGGCGCGGCTCACGGTCGCTTTCGACGCGGTGCCGGATCAACGCTGAACGTGCTAACGCTCCACCGGGTTGGCGTTGAACGCGATCGTGATGCGCGGCTCATCGCTGTCGTGCGGCTCGACGTAGTGCTCCATCCAGCAGGGAAACA
>DASYFL010000151.1:0-3332 GCA_036498445.1 Steroidobacteraceae bacterium | reverse complement strand
GCGACCGATGAGCTGCCGGCCATCGGGCTGACCGCCCCGCCGATCCCGGGTCTCGATCACGCCGACCTCAAGGTGCTCGGTGCGTTCGGCATTTATGCCGCGGGCAACTGGAAGGTGCACGCGACCTGGTATCACGTCGATACGCAGCTCAATTCGCCAACCGCCTCCGGCAACGGCAGCTTCGGGGTCGGCTACGTCGAGGCCGAGAGGCGCCTGCCGTACGAGCTGACCGGCTTCCTGCGCTGGGAGGGCTCCGCCAACGCCGGCGACAACGCATATCTCAAGCTCTTCCCCATGTTTATACGCCAGCGCAACGTCATCGGTCTGCGCTGGGATTTCGTACGCCGGCAGGCCCTCACGCTGCAACTTTCTGACACCAACACTCTCGACGGCCACTTCTCCGACATCCGTCTGCAGTGGAGTGCTGCGTTCCTGTAACACCCGTGCGCCGCCTACTCGCAATCGTTCTGCTTCTGTGCCTGGTGGCGCCGGTGCGGCCTGTTTCGCAGGCGGTGGTGCTGGTAGTCCGTGCCGACAGTCCGCTGCAGGAGCTCGACTCGGTGAGCGTGCGCAAGCTGTTTCTTGGCCTGCCAGTGCTCATCAATGGCAGCCCGCTGCACCCACTGCGTAACCGCAGCGATCCCGTGCTCGATGAGATATTCCTGCAACAAATTGTCGCCATGTCCCAGTCGAACTATGACCGGCAGATCCTCATCGGCGTGAACCGCCAGGGATGGCTGCGGCCGACCGAATACGGGCGGCTGAGCGACCTCGTCGCGGCGCTGGAGGCGGATCCCTATGCAGTGAGCTTCATGTGGGAGCGCGACGTGGGGCACAATCCCAAGCTACGGGTCATCCGCGTGCTATGGAGCGACTAGTCAGCAGCCTCAGCGTCCGCCTCATCAGCGTCGTGCTGGTGATACTCGCCGCACTGGTGCCGCCGCTGTACCTGGGCGTATCGGCCATCGTACGCGAGGGATATGCGGAGCGGTTCGTCAACTCGCTGCGCGCCTACAGCCGGCTGGTCGCCGATGAGCTCGAGATGATCGACGGGCCGGATTTCGAGCGCCGCGCGGTTGCCGTCCTCGACAGTGCGGTGCTCAGCGGCCAGGTGGTGATCGCGGAGATTCGCGACGGCACGCACACCTTGCGCAGCACCATCGCGACCCCAGCGATCACCCTTCCGCCGCGGGATGACTTCCATTTCGGCGACCAGCACGACCAGATCTATTTCATCACGCACACGGTACATCGTGGCGATCACGAGGTGTTCGTGCGCCTCGGCTTCGACGAGGTGCCTACACTCGAGCGCACCGCCGCGGCAGAGCGGCGCGTGCTGATCGCCATGGCGGCTTTCGTCGCAAGCTCGATCGCCGTGGCTGCGTGGCTTTCCTGGGTGATCGCACGGCCCATGGTGCGCCTGCAACGGGCCGCCCAGCGTGTCGCCCGTGGCGACACCCACGCGCAGCTCGATGTCGCGAGCTCGATCCGCGAGGTGCAGGAGCTCAACTATCACCTCGAGCACATGCGCCGCGAGCTGGTCGGTGCCAACGAGCGGCTCAGCCTCGAGATCCGCGAGCGCGAGGTCTCCGAGCAGAAGCGTCTCGACCTCGAGCGGCGCTTGCTGCATCGCGAGCGCATTGCGACCATTGGCACGCTCGCAGGAGGAGTGGCGCACGAGTTCAACAACATCATGACGCCGATCCTGCTGTATTCGCAGCTGGCACTGGACGATGTGCCGGCGGGCGGGGAGCTCTCCGACTACCTGAAGCGGGTGATCGCCGCCGCGCACCGCGCGCGCAGCCTCGTCATGCGTATCCTCACCTTCAGCCGCGAGATGGATCTGCAACAGCCGACGGTGTTTCTACTGCGAGCTCCGGTGGAGGAGGCCCTGGCGCTGCTGCGCGAGATCGTCCCCGCCAACATCGAGATCGTGTTCAGCGCTCCGCTCGAGGCGATGCCGGTGCTCGGAGACGCGAGCCTCGTGCACCAGGTAGTGATCAATCTCGGCACCAATGCGTACGAGGCGATGCGCGGCGCGGGCGGCAAGCTCGCGGTCACACTGAGGGTGGCCGAAGACCCGCCCGACGGTCACGTCGAGCCCGGCCGCTATCATCTCCTGGAAGTGAGCGACACCGGGCATGGCATGGAGCCCGCAGTGCTGGCACACATCTTCGAGCCATTCTTCACCACCCGTGAAGTGGGCGAGGGCACCGGGCTCGGGCTGTCCGTAGTTCACGGGATCGTCACCTCCATGGGTGGGGCCATTACCGTGCGCTCGCGGCCCGGATCCGGCACCACCTTCGCTGTCTACCTCCCGGCGGCCTCTGCCGGGCAACGGCACGAGCCGGCGGCTGCCGCCAGCGCCTGAAAGGAAGCAAACCGATGGCCAACATTCTCGTTGTCGATGATGAAGTCGAGGTCGGGACGGCGATCCGGCGCGTGCTCGAGCGCGCAGGCCACATCGTCTCGGTGGCGCACAATGCAACGGCCGGGCTGAATGTGGTGGCCCAGCAGGCGCCGGATGTGGTGATTACCGACATCATCATGCCGAAGGTACACGGCGTCGAGCTGATCAAGATCCTGCGCGAGCGTTTTCCACGCATTCGCGTGATCGCGATCTCCGGTGGGGGCAGTTTCGGTCCGCAGGGGTACAAACCGGACGCGATCAGCACGCACGCGTACCTGGCGGCGGCGCGCGAGGCGGGTGCCGCGGAGATACTAACCAAGCCTTTCGATCTGACCGACCTGATCGGGGCGATTCGGCGGCTGTTGCCGAATTGAGGCCCGGGCCACCGCTCGACGCGCGCTGCGGCTCAACGCGGGCTGCGGCCCTCCTGGCCACCGAGCCCGTGGGTGATGGCGTAGGCGGCAGCGGCCGCGGCCGAGCGCAAGCCGAGCTTGCGCATCAGGTTCGCACGGTGCTTCTCGACCGTTTTGTGACTGAGGCACAGGATCTGCGCCATCTCGCGCGTGCGGAAGCCCTTGGCGATCATGGCAATCACTTCCCGCTCACGGCCGGTCAGCACCTCTGGGGCGGGCGAGCGCGGAGCGCCGCCGCTATCGCCGCCGCCGCGATACGAGGTGACCATGCGATCGAGCGTCGCCGGGCTGATGTAGCCGCGGCCCGAAGCGATACGCTGCACTGCGTTAAACAACTCAGCGCACTCCTCATCGAGCAGCACGTAACCGTCCGCGCCGGCGCGCAGCGCGGTTTCGATGTGCTCGCGGCCCGCCTGGACGAGCACCAGCACGCCGACGCGCGGCCAGCGGCGCTTGATATGGACGATCGTCTCGCGGCCCTGCAGCAAATCAGCCGACAGGTCCATCAC
>DASYFL010000150.1:0-5421 GCA_036498445.1 Steroidobacteraceae bacterium | reverse complement strand
TCGTTGGATTACGAGGACTGGCGGCAGGTCCTCGAGGTCAATCTCCTCGGTCCGGCGCGCGTGTGCGAGGCCTTCCTCGACGGCGTGGAGCGCAGCGACCGACGACTCATCGTAACGATCACGAGCGGCATGGGCTCGTTGACCGACAACACATCGGGCGGCTCGATTCTCTATCGCACCTCGAAAGCCGCGGTGAACATGCTGATGCGCACCAGCGCGCTCGATCTGAAAGCGCGCGGAATCACCTGCATCGTGGTGAATCCCGGCTGGGTCAAAACCGATATGGGCGGACCCAATGCAAAGCTGTCGCCCGAGGAAAGCATCCACGCGATGCGCCGTCTGATCGCGAAACTCGGTCCCGGAGACTCCGGCAAGTTCTACAACTATGACGGTCGCGAATATCCGTGGTGAGAGCGGCTCAGCTGAAGTTGTCGCAGGCTCGCTCTGCGGCAACTTTCCTGGGCGTGCGGTACATTCCCCGTATGGTGCTCGACAGAACTGCGCAGCTTGCAGTGAGCCAACATCCTGGAGAGCCACATGTCCGGCAGACCTGCAGTTGATGGTGCGGATGAGCGGTGCGGCACCGGCATCGAGGAGCTCGATGATGTGCTTGGGGGCGGCATGCCGCGCGATTGCTTCTACCTGGTGCAGGGCGATCCCGGTTCTGGCAAGACGACCCTGGCGTTGCAGTTTTTGCTCGAGGGCAAGCGGCGCGGGGAGCGGGTGTTCTACATCACGCTTTCCGAAACCAACGCAGAGCTCGAAAAGGTGGCGCGCTCGCATGGATGGGCGCTCGATGGCATACCGATGCTGGAGCTATCGGCCATCGAGTCGCTGTTGCGACCGGAAGGACAAACCACGGTATTCCATAGCTCCGAGCTCGAGCTCAGCAGCGTAACGCGGCTGCTGCTCACCGAGACCCGCAAGCACCAGCCAAGACGCCTGGTGTTCGACTCGCTGTCGGAGTTCCGGCTGATGGCGGAGACGCCGCTGCGTTACCGGCGGCAGTTGCTTGCGCTCAAGCAGGAGTTCGCCAAGCAAGCGAGCACGGTACTGTTGCTCGATGACAAGATGGATAGCGGCGCCCTCGGTTCCGACCCACACGTGCTCAGTCTTGCGCACGGCGTGATCGAGATGCAGCAGCTCTCGCCTGACTACGGCAAGTCGCGCCGCCGGATGCGTGTGCAGAAAATGCGCGGCGTCTCGTTTCGTGAGGGTTATCACGATTACGTGATCGAAAAAGGCGGGCTCAAGCTGTTCCCGCGCCTGACCGCCGGCCACCATTACACGGAGTTTCGGCGCGAGCCGGTGCGCAGTGGCGTCCCGGAGCTCGATCAGCTTCTCGGCGGCGGCCTGGACCGCGGCACCACCACTCTGATCATGGGGCATGCGGGCACCGGAAAATCGACAATTGCCCTCCAGTACGCACTGGAAATGGCGAAGCAGGGCGAGCGCAGCATGCTGTTCGCGTTCGACGAGACCTCCGGCATTGTGCTCGAGCGCGCGACCAAGCTCGGGTTGAATCTGCGCGGTTACGTGCGGGACGGTCTCGTCACCCTGCAGCAGGTGGACCCCGCGGAGATTTCACCCGGGGAGTTCGCAGACCGCATCCTGCACAGTGTCCGGACAGGCTGCAGGCTGGTGGTCGTCGACACGCTCAATGGTTATCTCAACGCGATGCCCGGCGAGAAATACCTCTACAACCAGCTGCACGAGCTCGCTGCCTATCTGAACCAGCAAGGCGTTCTGACCATCTTCGTTCTTGCGCAGCACGGGCTGCTGACGTCCGTCGCGGAGGCGCCAGTGGACCTCAGTTACCTGGCCGACACGGTTGTGACCCTGCGCTACTTCGAGGTAACCGGAGAGGTAAAGAAGGCGCTATCGGTGGTAAAAAAGCGCAGTGGCCCGCATGAGCGCACGATTCGCGAGTTCGTGCTCGAGGCGGAGCGCGGCATTCGCATCGGGCCGCCGCTGCGGGAATTTCGCGGTGTGTTGACCGGGGTGCCGGAATTCCAGGGCCCTATCGGACAGATAATGGCGCGCTCCGATGGCGAACGCTGATAGCGCCGAACGGGTACTGATCGTTGCGCCGCTGGGGCGCGATGCTGCAGCCATCGCGGCGGTATTGTCCGAGAGCGGCTACCTCTCCCACATCTGCGACGGCGCCGCCGGCGCTTGCGCAGAGCTCCCAGCAGGAGCCGGTGCACTCCTGCTCACCGAAGAGGCTCTCTCCCGGGACCCCGTGCCGGAGCTGCTCGGACTACTGCACACTCAACCGGCCTGGTCGGAACTGCCGGTCATCATTCTCACCAGCGGCGGCGAGGCGCGCTTTTCCCAACTGCATGATGTGGTCGCCGCAGCGGCGGGCAGTATCACCGTCCTCGAGCGTCCGCTGGGCGCCGCAACGTTGTTGCGCAGCATCGAGGTGGCGCTGCGTTCGCGCCGGCGACAGTATTACGTACGAGATCTGATCGACGCGCAACGGGACCGCGAGGCTGCTTTGCTCGTGAGCGAGGAGCGCTTGCGTCTTGCGGTCGAGGGCGCGGATCTTGGCTTCTGGGACGTCGACCTCGCCCGGGGCACGACAGTCTGCAATCGTCGCCACCGTGAGCTGCTCGGATACCCGGAGGACGGTGTCCCGACGACCATGGAGCGTTGGCGCGAGCGCGTGGAGCGTGAGGATCTGGAGCGGGTCGATGCCGCGATCGAACGTGCGCGCCGCGAGCACGGTGCCTTTGCGGTGGAGCATCGCCTGCGCCGAGCCGACACCGGCGAGCTGCGGTGGCTGGCACTCTACGGGCGTTTCCATTACGACGAGGGCGGTGTGGCGATCCGTTTCAGCGGCGTGTCGCGTGATGAGACCGAGCACAAGCGTGCTGAGAGCGAACGCGAGACTTACCTGACGGCGCTGCAGGAAGCCGACCGGCGCAAGGACACCTTTCTCGCCACACTGTCGCACGAGCTGCGCAACCCGCTTGCCCCGATCCGCAATGCCGCGGAAGTGCTCACTTCACCGAAAATTACCCCGATGCAGCTGCGCTGGGCTCAGAGCGTGATCCAACGCCAGGTGGCCCAGATGGCGTGGCTGCTCGATGACCTGCTCGATCTGGCGCGTATTACCCAGGGCAAATTGCGGCTGCGCCGCCAACGCTGCTCGCTGCAAGAGGTGGTCGATGCCGCGGTCGAAACCTCGCGCCCGTTCCTCGAAAAGAAAGACCATGAGCTGCTGATACGGCTGCCGGATGAGCCACTTACCTTCGATGCCGACCCGCTGCGCGTGGCGCAGGTGTTGTCGAATCTGCTGACGAACGCCGCTAAGTACACCGACGCCGGCGGCAAGATCGAGCTTACGGCGCGAGCCGATGACGAGCTCGTCGTCTCGGTGAAGGATAACGGTATCGGCATTCCGCCCGGACAGCTCGACCGGCTGTTCACGATGTTCTCACAGGTCTCCACTTCCTCGTCGCACTCGGAAGGGGGGCTGGGCATTGGCCTGGCACTGGTGAAGGGCCTGATGGAACTGCACGGCGGCAGCGTCGCGGTTTACAGCGCCGGCCAGGGCGCAGGGAGCGAATTCACCGTCCGGCTGCCACTCACCGCGGCGAGTTCCGGCGATGTGAGCTCCGAGGAGGCCGAGGCTCGAATCCTGACGCCGGCGAGACTTCGGGTGCTCATCGCGGACGACAACCAGGACGCCGCCGAGAGTCTGGCAATGCTGCTCTCACTGGAAGGCTGCGAAGTGCGCACCGCCTACGATGGACGTACAGCGGTGTCGATCGCGCAATTGTTCCGCCCGCAAGTTGCGCTGCTGGACATTGGCATGCCCGAGCTGGACGGTTACGCCACGGCGCAGGCGCTACGGCAAGTACGCGGCGGGGCGGACATCTGCCTGATCGCCATCACGGGTCGCGGGCAGGAGGCGGACAAGCGCCGCACGGATGCTGCGGGCTTCGCCGCGCACCTCACCAAGCCGGTCGATTCGAACTCCCTGAGAAAACTCCTGTCGCAGGTGCAGAGCGGGAGCCTTTCGAGCGGCGCGCTGGCGTGAGCACTCAACACGAATGCAGCGCGCGGAGTCGCGGGATGGCGAGCAGATTGCTCGTGTAGCTCTCCACGACCTCACTGAATGGGGTGCCATCGGGCAATGTCAGCAGTGCCCGGTGCCGTAACACTTCGCCGGGCAGGCATAGCTCGCCGACATCCGCGGTCGCAGGCGGCGCACTCATCTCCCACCCCTCAGGCAGAGGCTGCCACAGCATTTCGGCTGAGGTCGTATGACGCTGAAAGTGTAAAGGCTGCACCACGAGCCCGAACGGTCGGTCGGTGCTCTCCAGCTGCTCGTTCATCTGCGCCGTCAGGCGCGCCGGGACATACCAGTTGTCGGCCTCTGACATGATCACCGTGCCGCAACGCAATCTGACCCTGCGATAGCGAACTTCATCCAGCGCCGTCACGTGCAATCGCTGCCGCTGCAGCTCCGTGGCTGGCTTCTCGGTCGCGCGCACTCGCTCGGCAGTGATCCGCGCGGGGGATGCCAGGTGATGACCGCTGCACCACCGCTCGAGGGTGATGCTGGCACTGTCATGGCTCAGCAGATCGGCGTTGAGTGTCTGTAGCAGTAATGCCGCTTCGAGGCGGCGCACGTAGTCGGGCGGCGCGGGAGGAGCATCGGGCCGTGACTCTCCTCGAGCCTGCGACCACAAGGCGAGCGCGCAGACGGTCGCCGCGATTTTGCGAGAGTCTTTAGTCACTGGCGAGTGCTTCGGGGCCGAGCCGGTCGCGGCGAGCCACCCCGGCGAGCTTCGGGGCGGCCGGGGTTCGCGCGAGATTCAGAGTTGTTTTGACCGGCCCCGACTCGCTAGCGCTCGAGCATGGGTTTGCCCTCGTGACTCACGAGCAGGTCGTGCATGTCGTTCGCGTGCTCTTCTTCGACCGTCAGTATGCCCTCGAGCATCACACGGGTCCCGGGGTCGTTGTCGCCGAAGTAGCGGACCAGCTCCCGGTAATGATCGATGGCAATGCGCTCGGCAATAAGATTTTCCTTGATCATGTCGATCAGATTCTCGCCTTCGACGTATTGGCTGGCGGACCGTGTCGCCAAACCCTCTGGATTGAAATTCGGCTTGCCGCCGAGCTGATTGATGCGCTCGGCTACGGCAGTCATGTGCTCCTGCTCCTCTTTGGCGTGCTGGGCAAATTCCTCCTTGACACTCTCGCTCGAGATGCCGGCAGCGGCGATCGCGTGCATGGTATAGCGCAGCACGCACACGATCTCGGTGGCGAGCACATTCTGCAGAAGGTCGATGGTCTTGCCGACATCGCCGACGTAAGTCGAGGTGACGGCGCCGCGACCGAGGTGTTGGCGTGCACGGTCGCGCAGTGTCTTCACATCACTGAGAAATGGTGTCTTGGCATCACCCA
>DASYFL010000149.1:0-4950 GCA_036498445.1 Steroidobacteraceae bacterium | reverse complement strand
GTCCTGGTGCGCGCTTGCGGCACGACGCGCTCCGACGTTCAGGTGCGGGCCGAAGCCGACCCCCGTGCTCGTTCTCGGCAAGTTCGCAGTAATGTCTGCGATCACGCTGCTCCCGACTGCGCCGGCGTCGATGTGGAATTCCATTCCTTCGGGACGCTCTGCCGCTGCGGCCTCGTCATCTTCTTCCTCGCCGGAGTGCAGGGCGTCACCGTAGCGCAGAAAGGCACTCACCCGCGTGTAATGCGCACCGAACACATCCCGCCCGTAGTCGACCTGCGACCCCACCACGTAGTCCTTCCACGGATAGGAATACATCAGTGATCCCATGTATTCGTGTTCGTAGGGAGCGGGAGCCGAGTAGTAGTAGGAGTCATTGACCAGCGAGCGCAGCGTCAGCTCGAGGCGTCCGCCGAACCGCGGCTCGACGCCAACGCGGAGCATGTTGCTTTGGCCACCCACTGGCTCGGCGAACCGCCGTTGATCGCCGAACCAATGACCGGTGCTGAGCAGGTAGTTGGTGATGCCGTCGCCGTAGCCGTACTGCGCGCTGGTCCCGGCGTGGGGACCATACCAGGTCGGCTGCCATTCGGAGATCTCGTAGGTCAGGTCGAACGGTCCGAGGCGCGGAAACTGCAGGCCCACCGAGAGATCGTTCTTGGTGAAATTGACACGATTGCTGGCACCGGCCGAGTCGTTGCCCGCATATTCGAAATACAGCGAGAAGGGGATATGCCCGGGGTAGAGGAAGCGGCTGGTGATCGACGCTCCCTGCTTACCGAGCACTGGTTTGCCGCCAAGACCAGTCGTCTGCGCCCCTACGGGGCTGAAAAAGGCGTGCAGAAGCTGCGAAAACGACTGACCGCCAGCGGCACCGCCCCCGAACACCATGATGCGCTGAGCCGAGAAGGACCAACCGGAATTCGCCGGCTCGATCCCGAGACGACCGCCTGAGAACTTGGGATGTCCCTGGGTGACACCGCCAGGGGGGACCGCGAGCAGGATGTTATCGGTATAGGACATGCGCTCGACGAAAACCTCGTATTGCCAGCCGAACCGTGTGAGTGGCCGCCAGTTCGAAATCGTCACCCCAGGCATGGAGGGCGATTCGGTGCTGATCAACATGGCACTGTCGGTCATGGGTGACCACCAGTGATCGCGATACCCGAAATCGAGCTGCCCCCAGTCGAATCCGATGCTGATGAAGGAACCGGTGGCCTTCTGCCTTCCGTCGTAGGCGACTCCGCCGAGGTTCACCAGGAAGTGGTCGCCAGGCTGGATGAATCCCGCGCCCGCGACTTGCCACTGGCTCTGCTCGGTCTGACCGTAGCGGTTGGGGATCACCAGCTTGGAATCGCCACTCACGGCCGAGCCCTCGATGCTCGCGAACTCGACGGCCGAATCCTGCATGTAGCGCTTGAGCGCACGGCGCACCCGCCGGCAGAGGATCGGATCAATGGCACAGGCCTTGGGTAGCGCATCGAGCACCCTGGCCGCCGGAATCGGCCGCGTCATCACTGATATGTCCCCGAGAATCAACACGCGCTCCACCTCGCGTTCGAGCTCGGGGTCGAGATTGAGCGGCAGGTAGGGACTCACTCCGCGCGCCTGTAACGGGCCTCCGGCAAGCAGGCAGAGCGATGCGCATACGCTTAGACGCAGTCTATTGTTCATCGATTCCGGTTAGTGGCTTGTCGGTGCGATTGGGCCGCCCACGCCTCAAAACGGCCGACCTGCAAAATCGCGTACTATACGGGCTCACGGCCCGCAGGTCGCCACGGTGCGCGGAGGGCGCCCGCTCTCACCGAGCGGGTACGTGGCGCGGGTCCGTTCAGCGGCGCCACTGATCGATGCGGGCAATGAGCTTACCAACGACAGCCGGCACCGCGTGACCCGCGGCCGGTTCGTTCACCGCCGGGGCAATCGCCCGGGTGAGCGTCTTGCCGAGCTCCACACCCCACTGGTCGAAGGCATTGATGCCCCAGATGACGCTCTGTACCAGCACGCTGTGCTCGTAAAGGGCAATGAGCCGGCCGAGCGTTGCGGGGTCGAGTTGGCGGAAGAGCAGCAGGGTGAGCGGGCGGCTGCCCGGGTTCACCTTGTGCGGGATGAGCGCTTCGATCTGCGCCGCTGGCAGTCCCTGGTGCTCGAGCTCCGCACGCACCGTCTCCGCGGACAGGCCGTTGGTCAATGCCTCCGCCTGCGCGAGACAGCTCGCGATCGCGAGGTTTTGCTGTGGCTGGTTGCCGCAGGAGGAGCGCGCCGGCAGCAGGAAATGGAGTGCCGCGCGCGCGCTTCCCTGGTGCAGCAGCTGGAAGAATGAATGCTGCCCGTTGTTGCCCGCCTCTCCCCAGATCACCGCCTCGGTCCCGCATTCCACCGGCCGCCCATCGATCAGCACGGACTTGCCGTTGCTCTCCATCTCCAGCTGCTGCAGGTAAGCGGGAAAGCGGCGCAGCGAGTCATCGTAGGGGAGCACCGCCAGGGTGGGGAGCTTCAGCAGGTCGATGTTCCACAGGTCGATGAGTCCGAGCAGCGCGGGAAGGTTCTCTGCCCATGCGGAGCTGCGGAAATGCTCATCGATCTCGTGGCCGCCGCCGAGAAAGTCGCCGAAGTTGCGCTCGCCGATCGCGATGGCGAGCGTCACCCCGATCGAGGACCAGATGGAATAGCGGCCCCCGACCCAGTCCCACATCTGGAAGCGGTACTCCGGATGCACCCCGAACTCGTTCATTGCGGCAGTGTTCACGGACACGGCAGCAAAATGCTGTGGCACCGCGCGCTCGCCAAGCGATGCGGCGAGCCAGGCGCGCGCCGTCTGTGCATTGGTGAGCGTCTCGAGCGTGGTGAATGTCTTGGAGCAGACGATGAACAAGGTAGTGGCGGGATCGGCGGCTGACAGCACCTGCGCCAGATATACACCGTCGATGTTGGAAACGAACTCGCAACGCGGTGCCCCGGTGGTAAAGGCGTGCAATGCCTGCACCGCCATGGCCGGGCCCAGGTCCGAGCCACCGATACCGATATTGACGACGAGGCGGAACGGCTCGCCGCTGCTGCCGCGGATCCGCCCTGCGCGCACACTCTGCGCAAAACCGAGCATGCGCGCGCGCTCGGCCATCACCAGTTTCTCGATGTCGGCCCCGCCGATCGCCGCCCCGGCAGGCTGTCGCAGCGCGACGTGCAGCACGGCGCGTCCCTCGGTGGTGTTGATGCGCTCACCGCGCCACATGGCATCGATTCGCTCACGCAGCCCCGCGGCATCAGCCAGCTGACAGAGCTTCGCGAGCGCGATCTCATCGAGCCGCTGCCGGGAGAAGTCCATCAGCAGCCCGGCGTGCTCGCGCGAGAAACGCTCGAAGCGCCGCGGATCCCGCTCGAACAACTCCGCGACCGGCACGGCCGCAAGGCGCGCAGCCTGCGCGCTGAGCTCACCCCACACCGCCGTATGCGGTCCGGGGTTCACGCTGAATGCCATCGGCGCTCTCCTTGGGTACTGCTGCGCGCCGCGGGCGCGCCCCGCTCACACTCCTGGCTCAGCCGCGGTAGTAGGCCACGATCGAGTCGACCACATATTGCAATTGCGCTTCGCTCAGCTCCGGATAGATCGGCAACGCCAGCGCTTCCCCCGCCGCCTGCTCGGAGAGTGGATACTCGCCGGCTTGGTGGCCGAGGTAGGCAAAGCATTGCTGCAGGTGCAGCGGCACCGGGTAGTAGATTTCGGTGCCGACACCTGCGGCGGTGAGATGCGCGCGTAGCGCATCACGATCACGTACCCGCACCACGTACTGGTTGTAGATGTGCCGCACGCCGTGCGCCGCCGGCGGCGTGCGCAGCGCCTCATCGAGCCGCGCGTGCGCAAACGCCCGCTGGTAGTAGCCCGCATTGCGCTGTCGCGCCGCGGTCCACGCATCGAGGTGCGGCAATTTGACGTTCAGCACCGCTGCCTGCAGCTCATCGATACGGAAATTTCCGCCGATGAGCGCATGGTAGTACTTCGGTTTCCCGCCGTGTACGCGCAGTATTTCCATGCGTGCGGCGAGCGCCGCATCGTTGGTGACGCACATGCCGGCATCGCCGAAGGCACCGAGGTTCTTGGTGGGAAAGAACGACAGGCAACCGATCTCGCCGAAGCTGCCCGCGCGGCGCTGCGCGCCGTCAGCGGCGCCGATGGCTTGCGCCGCATCCTCGATGACGGCGAGACCGTAGCGCCGCGCCGTCTCCATGAGTGGCACCATGTCGGCGATCTGACCGTAGAGGTGCACCGGCATGAGCGCGCGCACGCGCGCGCCGCTGGCGCGATGGATGAGCTCGCCGGCGCGGCGCTCGCACTCGCCATCGAGGAGCTCGGCCACTGCAGCGGGACTCATGTTGAAGGTGAGCGGATCGATGTCGCAGAACAGCGGCCGCGCGCCGGTGCGGGCAATGGTCCCGGCCGTCGCGAAGAAGGTGAACGGGCTGGTAATGACCGCGTCCCCGACACCGATGCCGAGCGCCATGAGCGCGAGCAGCAGCGCATCGGTGCCCGAGGATACGCCGATGCCGTAGCGGCACTGGCAATAGCGGGCAACGCTCGCCTCGAGCTCCTTCACCGCCTGACCGAGTATGAAGTGCTGGCTTTCGCATACGCGGCCGATCGCTGCCTGGATCTCGGCTGCCAGGGGCTGGTACTGCGGCCGCAGATCGAGCAGCGGCACCTGCATGGCCGGTTCGGACCGCACTGAGCTCACGGCGATAGCGCCTCCGCACGCGCATCCGCGCGAGGCACCGATTCTACGTCAAGGAGTAGCCGTAGTACTCGCAGAACCATTCGACGAATTTGCGCACCCCGACTTCGATGGCCGTCGCCGGACGGTAGCCAACGTCCCTCACCAGGTCGTCGATGTCGGCGAAGGTCTCCGGCACGTCTCCCGGCTGCAACGGCAGCAGGTTCATGATCGCCTTGCGCCCGAG
>DASYFL010000148.1:0-2804 GCA_036498445.1 Steroidobacteraceae bacterium | reverse complement strand
AGTCGGAAGTCCAGCGGCGGGATTCGCTATACTCCGCTCACTCGTCCGGCGTGAAGCCACAGAAGGGCCCTTTCCCGATGTTCCTCAGCGCTCCGGTGCGCGGCAGCCTGCTCGCGTTGTGTGTCGTTCTGCTCGCCTTGTCCGGGTGCCGTACGCACCGCGAGGCGGACAAGAAAATCACTCCGGAGGCGCTCTACAAGAAGGCCCACAAGGCCCTCGAGTCGTACGATTTCAACGGCGCCATCAAGAGCTACGAGGCGTTGACCGCCCGCTTCCCCTTCACCGACGAGGCGCGCCAGGCACGGCTCGACCTCATCTACGCATACTACCGCGCCGGCGAGGGCGAGTCCGCGACCGATGCCGCCGACACCTTCATCCGCGAGAACCCGACGCATCCGCGCGTGGACTACGCCTGGTACATCAAGGGACTCGTGGACTTCGAGCGCACTCCGAATGCGCTCGAGCACGTATTTCACGCCGATCTCAGCAAGCGTCCTCCGAGCACGGCGCGCAAGTCATTCGCCGCCTTCAAGACCGTGGTCGAGCAGTACCCGAAGAGCGAGTACGCCCACGACTCGCTGCAGCGCATGGTGTACCTGCGCGATCGCCTCGCGAACTACGAAGTGCACGTCGCACGCTACTATTTCAAGCGCGGCGCCTATGTCGCCGCGGCGCAGCGTGCCCGGGGCGCCATCGAGCAGTACGACGGCTCTCCTGCGGTCCAGGAAGCACTCGACATGCTCATCCAGTGCTACGCCCACATGCACCTCGACGCCCTCGCCACGCAGGGGCGCGAGGTGTATGCGGCAAACTACTCAGGCGACGGCCGCACGCTGGCAGCAGACGCCAAGAAGTCCTGGTGGCGCTTCTGGTAGTCCGCGGGTGCCGCGGCCTCAGCGGCGATAGCCGCTGGTGATCGGATAACGCCAGTCCCGCCCGAAAGCACGTCGGCTGACGCGCACGCCGGGGGGCGCTTGCCGCCGCTTGTATTCGTTGCGCTTCACCAGGTCGAGTACTCTACCGACCGTCGCACGGTCGAATCCGCGCGCCTCGATCTCATCGACCGACAGGTCCTCCTCGATGAAGGCCTCGAGGATCGGGTCGAGTATTTCGTAGGGTGGCAGCGAGTCGCTGTCCTTCTGGCCGGGACGCAGCTCTGCGGAAGGCTCACGATCGATCACCCGTGCCGGGATGACGCGGCCGCGAGAGTTGCGGTACCTCGCCAGGCGATACACCAGCATCTTGCTGCAGTCCTTGATCGGCGCAAACCCTCCCGCCATGTCGCCGTAGAGCGTGGCGTAGCCTACGGCCATCTCGCTCTTGTTGCCGGTCGTGAGCAGCATGCGCCCGGTTTTGTTCGAGAGTGCCATGAGCAGCACCATGCGGCACCGCGACTGAATGTTCTCCTCCGTAGCGTCGGCGGGCAGGCCTGCGAACTCCCCGCGGAGGGTCGCGAGTGTCGCGGCGAACATTTCCTCGATCGATAACACGCTGTACTTCACGTTGAGGAGCTGTGCCTGTTGCTGCGCATCCTCGAGACTCATGGAGGAGGTGTAACGCGAGGGCATCATCACCGCCTGCACGCGGTCGCTCCCCAGGGCATCGACCGCGATCGCGAGAGTGAGCGACGAGTCGACTCCGCCTGAGAGACCCATCACGACGCCTGGAAAACCGTGCTTGTCGACGTAGTCGCGGACGCCAAGCACGAGGGCGCTGTACACGCTGGCCTCATCCGAGAGCTCCGCAGCCACGTTGCCTGCCAACGGCACGACGCGGCCGCGGGCGTCATGGGTGAATTGCGCGAGCCAGGTGCCTTCTTCAAATGCCGGTGCGCGCATCACCACCTGCCCCTCGGCGTCCATGACAAAGGAGTTCCCGTCGAACACGAGCTCGTCCTGCCCCCCGATGAGGTTCACATAGGCAAGCGGCAGTCCCACCTCACGGATGCGGGCGCGGGCGGTCTCCTCGCGCTCGCGCTGCTTGTGGATCTCATATGGCGAAGCGTTGATGACGATCAGCAGTTGTGCGCCCTCGGTCCGCACCAGCTGCGTGGATTGCGGCTCCCATATGTCCTCGCAGACGAGCAGCCCCATCCTGAAACCCCGGCATTCAGCGAGTGTCGGCTGCCTGCCCGCCTGAAAGTAGCGCTTCTCGTCGAAGACTTTGTAGTTGGGGAGCTCGGCCTTGCGATGGATGGCGGCGATGGCGCCACCGCTGATGAGCGCTGCGGAATTATAGATGACCCCGCCTGTGTACTCCGGGAAACCCACCAGGACGCGCGCGTCTGCGAGCTCGGCGCGCAGCTGCTCGAGCCCCGCCTCGATCTGCCGCCGGAATCCGCGGTGGAACAGCAAGTCCTCCGGCGGGTATCCGGAGAGTGCGAGCTCGGGATAGAGAACGAGGTCCGCGCCGAGATCGCTGCGCGCACACCGCGCGCTGGCGATGACTTTGGCCGCATTACCGCGCACGTCCCCGACCAGGAGGTCGAGCTGAGCCAACGCGATCTTCAGCGTGTCACTCATGGCCGCCGTCATCGCCGCGGGATTCGCTCCCGCCCGCGTCGCTCTATTCTTTCACGAGTCAGCGCCGCTTGCCCCGCGTCCTCCGGCGCACCTGGCGTGCGCTGCGACCGCCTGCGGACGGTCGTGGCCGCCTGGATCGATCCGCGGGGGATTTGGCAGGTTCTGCGCGCGGACGTTGCGCGCCTCGACCCTTAGTGCTCTTTGCGGCACGCTGCGCACGCGTGCCGGTCGGTTCGGCGAGCCTGCGCGCTTGCCCGCCTCGACGCCGCAGGAGCTCATTCA
>DASYFL010000147.1:0-2451 GCA_036498445.1 Steroidobacteraceae bacterium | reverse complement strand
GGCGTAGCAGTGCGCGGATACGAGCGGCGAGCTCGTCCAGATCGAAGGGTTTGATGAGGTAGTCGTCCGCCCCGGCATCGAGCCCACCCACTCGGTCCGACACTGCATCGCGCGCGGTGATGATCAGCACCGGCAGCGATTCGCCCCGTTCGCGCAGCGTCTTCAGGAGCTGCAGCCCGTCGCTTCCCGGGAGACCCAGATCGAGCAGCAACAGCTCGAACGGCTCGCTGCGCAGTACCTGCGCGGCACCAGCGCCGTCGTGCACCCAATCGACCGTGAAGCCCTCGCGCCTGAGCCCGGCGCGGATGGCCTCGCCGATCATCGCATCGTCCTCGACCAGCAGCAGTCTCACGGTCCGCGAAGTATGATCGGTCGTGCCCGCCCGCGCGCAAGGAGCTTGTGTTTGAGTGCCATCGAGCGCCTGGTGCAGGACGCCGCCACCCTCGGGGTCACGCTGACGGGCGCGGATGCCGCGCGGCTCCTCACGCTCACCGAGGAGCTCGCACGCTGGAACCGCAGCTACAATCTCACGGCGATCTCCGCCCCGGTCGCGATGGTGACGCACCACCTGCTCGACAGCCTCGCGGTGCATCCCGACCTCAGCGGCGCGCGCATCGCCGATGCCGGCACCGGGGCCGGGTTCCCCGGGCTTCCGCTCGCGCTCTGCAATCCACAGCGCCATTTCACCCTCATCGACTCCACCGCGAAGAAGGTGCGTTTCGTGACGCACGCGGCCGCCCGGCTGAACCTCACCAACGTGACCGCGGTGCATGCACGTGTCGAGTCGATGCAGCCCGAGGAGGCTTTCGACACCGTTGTGGCGCGTGCGTTCGCCCCGATCCCCGCTCTGCTCGAGAAAGTGACACGGATTTGCAGCGCACGGACGCAAGTGCTCGCCATGAAGGGCAAGTGGCCGGCGGAAGAGCTCGCTGCGCTGCCGGCTCACTGGCGTGTGCTGCGGTCCCGGGAGTTGCACGTTCCGGGCCTCGATGCGGCGCGCTGCCTCATCGTGCTGGTACGCGCGGGCTCCGCCGCGCAAGGCCCCACCCGCGGTATGATCGAACCGGTGCGCTGATAATCTTTCACTACCGCATCCACTGTGCGCCGCAACCCGATCCTGACCACCTGGCCGTTGCTCGCCGGCATGGGAATCCTCATGCTGGGTGCGGGCCTTTTGAGCACCCTGCTCGGGCTGCGCGCGACGCTCGAGGGGTTTCCCACACCGATAACCGGACTCGTCATGTCCGGCTACTACGTCGGATATCTCGCCGGCACGCAGCTTGCGCCGCGGCTGCTGCGGCAGGTCGGCCACGTGCGGGTGTTTGCCGCGCTCGCGGCGCTCGCCTCTGTAGCGGCGCTGGCCTTCGCCACCTGGGTGCACCCGCTGCCGTGGGGCTTGGTGCGGCTCACCACGGGAGTCTGCTTCGCGGGCATCTACGTGGTCGCCGAGAGCTGGCTCAATCACCGCGCGAGCCGCAGCAATCGCGGGCGGCTGCTCGCGCTGTACATGCTGGTGCTCTACGTCGGCCTCGGTGGCGCGCAGTTCCTGCTGTTGCTGTCGAATCCGCAGACCGAAGCGCCGTTCATGCTGGTGTCGGCGCTGATCTCGCTCGCCATGGTGCCGATCGTTGCCTCCGCACAGCCGACACCGGAGCCTGCCGCGCTAAGGCCGGTGGAGTACCGCGAGCTCTACCACCATTCGCCGCTCGCCGTGGTGGCGGTGGCGGTCTCGGGGATGATCTCGTCGATCGTCTTCTCCATGGGACCTGTCTACGCGCGCCTGAGCGGCGCCGGGACGCAGGGTGTGGCGGAATTCATGGCCGTGAGCATCCTGGCGGCAGTGCTGACGCAGTACCCGGTGGGGCGGCTCTCCGACCGCATGGACCGCCGCACCGTGATCGCGGGCGCCTGCATGGTCGCGACGCTCGTTGCCGGTAGCATCGAGCTCCTCGGGCCGCATCCGCGTTGGCTGTTTCTCCTGCTCACCGCTCTCTTCAGCGGCGCGGCGCTCACGCTCTATTCACTCGCCGTCTCACACATCAACGACAAGCTCGAACCCGCGCAGATGGTCGCGGCGAGCAGCCGCCTGCTGCTCATCAACGGCACGGCTGCAGCGACCGGCCCAACCCTTGCCGGAAGCCTGATGGCCATCTTCGGTCCGCGTGCCTATTTCGGCACGCTCGGCACGCTCACCGCCGCGCTGGCACTCTATGATCTGTGGCGCAAGATGCAGCGAAGTCCAGTGCCGCCCGCGCTCAAGGGACCGTTCATCAACACGCAGCAGATCGTGGCCAACGCCGGGCTCGATCCGGCACCGCTTGCCGGCGCGGAGGAGCTCGAAGCCGGGCCGACGTACCGGGTCAAGGCGGCGAACGAAGCCCCCTCGTCGGTCTGATCCGCAGCTGCCAGGACCGCACGTACAGCGGCCGGGCCGCTCAGGAGCGCACCGGG
>DASYFL010000146.1:0-2009 GCA_036498445.1 Steroidobacteraceae bacterium | reverse complement strand
GTCGACCGAGGGCGACTGGGGCGCGGTCGTCAAGGACATCGTGCGCGCCCTCGCGCCGCTCGCCGCGCCGCGAGCCGGAAATTTCTGACCGCGGCCGATGCGCCGATGAGAGCTTAAGTCGGTAACGGCCCAAAACAGGCGTCGCGCGGTTCGCTATTGCATCCGTTTCACCCGGACCTTGCGACCCTTGTCGGCCGCCAGCCAGAGCGAGCTCATCGCGCCGTGCTCGATACGGACGGCCTCCCCGACCGCGAACACGATGTTGGGCTTCACTTCAGCCTGCATCCATACCTGCTGATTGTCGAGGGTGAAGATATATTCGCCGCGCGGCGCTTGTCGCAGCCCAACGATCTTGCCGCTGAGCGTTTCGTGCTTCGCCTCCTCCACGGCGACCGGGTCGCGCTGGTGCTTGATGTCGGCCGTCAGGCCGATGCGGTCGGCCTCGATTTTCGGCAGGCTGCTGGCCAGGGCGTCGAAACAGGCGAGTCGCTTCGTCTGGTCGTGCTCCTTCGCGCACCGTCGCAGCCCATCGTCCACCGTCTCTGCAGCCGAGAGCAGTGCCGGCAGGCAGCTTGCCACGAGGGAAAAGAGCGCGCGGCGAGCGAATGATCCGCTCAACGTGACCCCAGCGCAGGTGCATCGACACCATAGTAACGGCCGATGCCGATGGTGAGCGCGCTGACGAGCTCCCGCTCCGCCGCGGTGAGCAGTGGATTCCAGATGTCGAAAATAAGGATGATGCGGACCTGATCGCTATCGTTCCAGGCTTCGTGCTCGATGGTGTCGTCGAACACCCAGGCCTTGCCCTTCTCCCAGGCACGCACGTCCGCCCCGACTCGGAACCGGCAGCCCTCGGGCACCACGAGCGGCAGGTGGACGATCGATCTCGTATTGGTCGTGCCTGTATGCGGCGGAAGGTGGGTGCGCGGCTTGAGCACCGAGAAGAAGGCGCCCGGCGCATAGTTCGCGATGTCACACAGGGGCAACTGAGCCAGCACTGCTGCGGTCCTGGGACACCTCTCTAGGTGCTCGGGGATCGGCGCCGCATCGTGCCACAGCGGATAGACGCTCCAATCAAGGGAATGATTTAGCGGTCCCCACTGATCGATCGGTGTGCCGGGCGGGAAGTCGACGTACGGTTTGAATCCAGCACGATCGCCCTGCAGTGCGGCGAGCGCCTCGGCGGCGATCTCCTCCGTAGCCGCCTCGAGCACGTCGAGCCAGGGGAAGTCCTGGCGCGGAAAGAATTCGACCGGGGGCAGATAGGGAAACAGAATCTGCTTCGGTTGACTGTAGTAGACACGGCGTTTGCGCAGGTAGAGGTCGCGACAGGCCTCGTAGCGCTGTTGGTTCACGCCCGCGTGCTGCGCGCTCACGGGCGCGATTTCCTGCTCGAGAAACTGCTCGAGTTCACGCCGGCTCGCGCCGACGACCTCGCGAGCATGCGCGAGCGCCGGCGCGGCCTGCGGGGGAACGGGCGCGCCCGATTCCACGGAGTCGAGCGCCGCTTCGTAAACGACTGCGGCGGTCTTGGGCTGCGCGAGGCGCTCCATGAGATCGGCCTTCTGCAGCAACGCGAGCACATAGCGCGGCTCGATAGCCAACGCCCTCTCCAGTGCCTGTGTCTCGCCCTTGGTATCCCGCAGCGCGCGACAGGCCTGCGCAAGATTGAGCCACAACACTTTGGAACCGCCGTCACGCGCGATAGCGCTCTCGTACAGCTCCCGGGCGCGGCGCGCCTCCCCGACCCGGAGCAGGTGCCCACCCGCTGCATTCAGCACGATCGGCTGATGCGGCGCGCGCGCCAAGGCCATTTCCACCAGCTTCAACGCAGCCTCGGGCGGCTGAGTCTTAGAGACCTGGTTGATGGCATCGGCCAAGGCACGGGCTTCGGCTTCACTGATCGGAGTGGCGTTCAAGATCCGGTGCGGCAGCGTCTGGTGAGGGGATTGGCTGGCTGTAAGTGTAGCGGTTACGTGGACCCCCGGTCAGCCGGAGGCCCCTGCGGC
>DASYFL010000145.1:0-27241 GCA_036498445.1 Steroidobacteraceae bacterium | reverse complement strand
CCTTGGCGGCGCCAGCCTCGCGCGCCAGCTCGATGATCTGCGCCGAGGTCGTGCCGCGCACGATCGAGTCATCGACCAGCAGTACGTTCTTGCCGCGGAACTCAAGGTCGATCGCGTTCAGCTTGCGCCGCACCGACTTCTCGCGCTGCTCCTGCCCCGGCATGATGAAGGTGCGGCCGATGTAGCGATTCTTGGTAAAGCCCTCGCGATACTTCAAGCCGAGCCGCTGCGCCAATTGCAACGCGCTGGTACGGCTCGTGTCGGGAATCGGAATCACGACGTCGATGTCATGATTCGGACGCTCACGCAAAATCTTCTCCGCCAGCCGGTCGCCCATGCGCATTCGAGCACGGTACACGGAGATGTTGTCGATCTTCGAGTCCGGGCGGGCGAAATAAACGTATTCGAAGATGCAGGGGGTGTGCGGCGAGGTGGCGACGCACTGCTGCGTGTGCAGCCGCCCGTGCTCATCGATGAACACCGCCTCGCCCGGTGCGACATCGCGCACCATGCGGAAGGAGTGCGCATCGAGCGCCACGCTCTCGGACGCGAGCATCCATTCGGTGCCGCGTGCAGTGCGCCGCTCACCGAGCACCAGCGGACGGATGCCGTGCGGATCGCGAAAGCCGAGGATGCCGTGGCCGATGATCATGGCGACCACCGCGTAGCCTCCGCGGCAGCGGCGGTAGACCGCGGAGAGCGCCGCGAATACGTCCGCAGGTGTGATGCGCGCGGTGCCGACCCGCTGCAGCTCGGAGGCGAACACGTTCAACAACACCTCGGAATCAGAGGTGGTGTTGAGATGGCGCCGGTCCTCGCGGATCAGTATTTCCGCGAGCTCGGCGGCATTGGTGAGGTTGCCGTTGTGGCCGAGACAGATGCCGTAAGGCGCGTTGACGTAGAACGGCTGCGCCTCCGTGGCACTGTCGCACCCTGCCGTGGGGTAGCGCACGTGACCGATACCCACGTTACCTTTGAGCTCGAGCATGTGGTGCTGCTGGAACACGTCGCGCACCAGGCCGCTGCCCTTGCGCACACACAACTCCCCTTCGCCCGAGGAGGTCGCGATGCCGGCCGCATCCTGGCCGCGATGCTGCAGCACGGTGAGTGCATCATAGAGACGCTGATTGACGGCGCTGGTACCGACGATCCCGACGATGCCGCACATGGCCGCTCAACCTCCCGCGGAAGGCATTACACCCGCACGCGCTGTTCGGAGGCGCTGCGGCGCACCCGTTCCTCGCCCACCAGGCTGCGCAGGCCATTGGCCATCGACTCTCCGTAAGGGATGAGGAGCGAGCCGCGCCACCAGTGCTCGCCCTGCAGGCGCAGCAACTGGCCGAGTATCACGAACACACCGAGCAGCACGAATCCGCGCAGCAACCCGAAGAAGAATCCGAGCAACCGATCCATGCCACTGAAGATCGACAGGCGCACGAAGTGGCCCACGGTCGCGCCGATACCTGCCCCGAGCAGCAGCACGAGCACGACGATGATGATGCGCGCCGCCCAGGGTCGCACCTCCGAATCCGACATGAGCCCGCCGAGGTGTGGTGCGATCAGATCGGAGAAATGCCAGCCGAGGAACAGCGCGATCAGCCAGGCGCCAATCGCGATCGCTTCGCGCAGAAAGCCGCGCACTCCGCCTACGATCGCTGAGATGATGATGGCGGCGATCACCAGGTAGTCTGTCGCGTTCATCGCAGCCGGTGGGTCTCGCGGCCATTCCGCGCGGCGCGGATTGTACAAGAGCATCGCGCGCGCCGCCTGAGGAGCCTGTCACGAGTGCATCTGACGCTACTGTGCCACGATCGCGCCGCTGTGACCGTGCGCACGCAGCTGCTGCGCGAGTTCTCCCGCCGCGGCCCGATCGTGCGCCGGCCCGACCCGCACCCGGTACAGGTGACCCGAGCTGCCCTGCGAGACGCTCACCGCGAATCCCTGCGCGCGCACCTTCTTCGCGAGGCGCTCGGCATTTGCCCGGCTCCCGAAGCTGCCGAGCTGCACCAGGTAGCCACCCGAAGTCTCTGCGCTGCCCGGCTGCACCGCCGCTGCCGCGCCCGCCCCGGGGCCCGCATGAGCCGCGGGCGCTGCCGCCGCCGGCGACGGGGTCGGCGTGCTGCCCGGCTCCTGCGCCGCAGCTGGCGCCGGGGTTGCGGCCGCAGCGGGTGCCGGCGCAGGCGGAAGTGGCGCGGGCTGCTCCGGCCCGCTGTGCGCACCGGCGCCGCGCAGGTGAGCTTCGTCCGCAAGCTTGATGGTGTAGGAGCGTAACGGCGGTCCCTCGATGGATGACGCCACGGCTTGCGACCGCGTCGCCGAGCCGACCGGTCCGGTCAACAGCTCAGGCACCAACAACACGATCAGGGCAACGAGAATGATCGCGCCCGTCAGCCGTTCTTTCACCTAGACCACCCGCCATGGGGGCGAAAACCGAAAAGCCAAGCGCAGCGGACGTTCACGCCGGCGCCGCACGCTCAGTATATCCGAAGCCACTGCAACGCCGGGCCGACCGCATGCACCGAGCCGCACACCACGATGCGGTCGCCGGGTTGCGCCTTAGCGCGCGCCAGCTCGCACCCCGCATCGACCGAGGCGGCGAGCTCGAAGCTCGCTCCGTCCGGCACAAGTCGCGGCGCCAGCTGCGCTGCGCTCACGCCACGCGCTCCCGGCAGGGTACACACGATCCAGTGGTCGATGACGGCTGCGAGGACTGCCCCGATCGCCGGCGCATCCTTGTCCGCGAGTACGCCCATCACGCCGAGCGTGCGTCCCTTGCCGGGCCCGCCCGCTTGCGGCAAGGCGCGCTCGCGCAGCTGTGCCGCGAGTACGCGTGCGGCGGGCTCGTTGTGGGCGATGTCGAGGATCCACTCCACTCGCCCGGGAATGATCTGGAAGCGTCCCGGGAGGCGTACACGGCCGAGCGCTGCCGCCACCGTACGCTCATCGAGCGCGGCGAGCCGCGCGGCGAGCGCCACGATTTCCGGGCGGTTGGCGGCAGCTGCACGCAGCGCCTCGAGCGCGGCGATGGCCGTAGCCGCGTTGCGGTACTGGATGGCCCCGGCGAGGGCGGATGGCGGCAGGGAGTGTAGCGACAACCCGAGACCCTGGTAGTCCCAGCGGCCTGAGTGCACCTGCCAGCGGAAGTCGCGTTCGGCCACTACCGGCTGCGCAGCCAGCCGCGCGATCGCCGCCCGCACGCTCGCTGGCATCTCGGGAGTACCGAGAACTGCCGGCCGTCCGGCGCGGAAGATTCCGGCCTTCTCCGCGCCGATGAGCTCGAGGCTATCGCCGAGCCATTCGCGGTGATCGAAACCGACCGAAGCGAGTACCGCCACGTCGGCATCGACGAGATTGGTGGCGTCGAGCCGCCCGCCGAGGCCTACTTCGAGCACCGCGGCATCGACTTTGGCGGCGGCGAAGAGGAGTAGCGCGGCGAGCGTGTTGTATTCGAAGAAGGTGAGCGTGGTCGCACCGCGTGCCGCTTCGATGCGCTCGAACGCCGCAATGAGATCCGCATCGTCCACCTCGCTCCCAGCGATGCGGATCCGCTCGTTGTAGCGGACGAGATGCGGCGAGGTGAATACTCCGGCGTGCACGCCGAGTGCTCCCAGCAGCGCCTCGAGATGAGCCACCACCGAGCCTTTGCCATTGGTGCCGGCGACCGTAATGACCGGCGATGCAGGTGTCGCGACACCGAGCACCCCGGCCACCTGGCTGACCCGCTCGAGCCCCATGTCGATGCTCTGAGGGTGCACCGACTCCTGCAGCGTAAGCCACTCATCGAGCGTGCGCATGGGTACGCTCGACTGGCGCCTGCGGGCGCTCAGGCAGCCGCCGCCGGCAGCTTCAGCAGCAGGCGCAGGAGCGCCGCCACCTTGTCGCGCATCTCGCGCCGGTCGACGATCATGTCGATCGCACCATGCTCGAGCAGAAACTCGCTCCGTTGGAATCCCTCCGGCAGCGTTTCGCGCACCGTCTGCTGGATGACGCGCGGGCCGGCGAAGCCGATGAGCGCGCGCGGCTCCGCAAGGTTCAGATCGCCGAGCAGCGCCAGACTGGCGGAGACGCCGCCGGTCGTCGGATCGGTCAACACGGAAATGAACGGCAGATGTGCCTGCGCGAGGCGCGACAGCGCCGCCGCGGTCTTCGCCATCTGCAGCAGCGAATAGAGCGCCTCCTGCATGCGCGCTCCGCCACTTGCCGAGAAACACACGAGCGCCCGGTTCTCGCCGATGCAGGCGTCGATGCCACGCTTGAAGCGCTCGCCAACCACCGAGCCCATCGAGCCGCCGAGGAACTGAAACTCGAATGCACAGGCGACAATCGGCAGTGCATGCAGCGTGCCGGAAAGCACCACCATCGCATCCTTTTCCTTGGTAGCCTTCTGTGCCTGCACGAGGCGGTCCCGGTAACGCTTGCTGTCACGAAATTTCAGCGGATCCTCAGGGCCGATCGCCGCACCGATCTCGACGCCGGACCCGGGATCGAGGAAGCGCTCGAGACGATCGCGCGCGCCGATACGCATGTGATGGCTACACTTGGGGCACACCGCGAGGTTGCGCTCGAGCTCGGCGCGGTACAGCACGGCATCGCAAGCCGGGCATTTGATCCACAGGCCTTCCGGGACTGAACGCGTACGCCGCTCGGTCTTGATACGCGAAGGCATGATCTTGTCGAACCAGGTCATCAGTTCATCCGCACCAGCACACGCCGATCGAAAACGCCGCGATCATAGCCGATCAGCCCGGAAACACCGCGGCCGGCCGTGGCGCCGGCACGCCGAAGGCGGCCGGGTAACGCACCGAAAGCAGGTACAGCCCCGCTGCGGGCGCGGTCGCCGCGTTGCGCGCGCGATCGCGCCCCACGAGCACCTCGTACGCGAACTCGATGGGTGCATCGCCGCGGCCGATCGCCATCAGCAGCCCGGCGATGTTGCGCATCATGTGATGCAGGAAGGCGTTGGCGGTTGCGTCAATGGTGACGAACTCGCCGTGGCGCGCGACCTCGAGCCGCTCCATACGGCGAATGGGGGACTTGGCCTGGCACTCGGCGGCGCGAAAGGCACTGAAGTCGTGCTCGCCGAGCAGCGACTGTGCGGCCGCGTGCATACGTGCATGATCGAGCGGCCGGTGGAGCCACGCGGCGCGTCCGCACAGTAGCGCCGGGCGCGCGAGACGGTTGGCGATCAGGTACCGGTAGCTGCGCGCCTCGGCGCAATAACGCGCATGAAAGTGGGCCGGTACCGGCAGCGCCCACGCCACACTCACATCTCGCGGCAGCTCGCTGTTCGCACCGAGAATCCAGCCACGCGGGCTGCGAACGGCGCGCGTGTCGAAATGAGCGACCTGGCCTGAGGCATGAACGCCGGCGTCGGTGCGTCCGGCGCAGGTAAGGCTCACGGGTTCGGCCGCGATACGGCCGAGCGCCTGCTCGAGCACGCGCTGGAGCGTCGGCACGGAAGACTGAGCCTGCCAGCCCGCGTACGCGCTGCCATCGTATTCGATGCCAACGGCGATTCTCACCACGGCCGGGACTCCTGCACAACCGGGCCTTTAGCGAGCCGGCCGGGGGAGGCTAGCGCGACCTCCGCGAAACGTCGCCTCCGCTCGCCGGGGCTGCCCGGATCGAGCGCGCCAGGCGAAATGATGCGGAGTGACTTTTAGGGGAGCGACTCCATGAGGCGCTGTGCTTCCTGTTTCTGCGCAGCCGAGCCTTCGGTCAGCACCTCTTCGAGAATGTTGCGGGCGCCATCGGGGTCACCCATGTCCATGTACGCCCGGGCGAGGTCGAGCTTGGTGCCCACTTCGCTCATGGTGACCGGCTCGAGGTCCGGCAGGGCGAGCTCCTCCGAGGCGAGCCGCTGCGTGGCGGCAAATGCGGCATCGGGTACCGTGGCCGTGCCCACATCGAGATCGAGACCGTTTCCGTGCGTGCCGGTCGCAGCACCCACATCGAGGTCGATGTCAGTGGCCGTGGCGGCATGGGTTCCGGTGGCATCGCTCAGGTCAACGTCGACCCCGCGTGCACTCAGCGCCGCAAGACGCGATGTGTCGGAGGAATCGGTCAGCGCCACGCTCGTCTGCGTCAGCGCCGCTTCGAGCTCGTTCTGGTCGAAACTCCAGGCGCCGGTAGCGGCAATCGCGGCGTTCTCTTCCGTCCCAGCGCGGCGCTGTGCATCCTCCAGTACCTTGCGCGAGCGGTCATCGAAGCCTGCCACGAGTGTCGGCGTATCGGGCGTCGATGCCGCGGCAGCGGTCGGACCTGGCTGGTCGACGGTGTCGACCGAGCCCAGATCGAGCCCCAAATCATCGATGGCGAGCTCGGCGGTTGCATCGGAGACGCTTTTGCGCATCGCCGTCTCGACCTTCTGACGGATCGTCGGCTGGTGGGAGCCGGGGAGCGCGGGCTGCTCCACGGTCGGCCCCTCTGTTTCGGCCGCGTCCTGGCGCATGCGCGCGGTCATCTGCCGCGTGGTGCCCGTCGCACCGACGAAGCTGTTCTCGGCGAGCGCCGCGTTGCGATCGGTGACGCCGGTCGTCGCCTCGAGCTGATCAGGCCCGGCTGCCCCGATGTCGAGGTCCAGACCCTGCGGCGCTTCACCCGGGGCGCCTTCCCCGAGCAGATCAAAATCGACGCGGCTCTGGCCACCTTCCAGATCGAGATCCACACCACCGGCCGCGGCACCGGTCACCGCGCCTCCGCCGGAGAACAGTGGATCTTCCGGAGCGAGCTGCTTGCCCATGATGAGGATCTTTTCCCACTCACCAGGCGCCGCGTCCGTACGGGACTCGGCGAGCTCGCGCGCAGTCTGCAGGAACTGATCCTTGTTGCCCCAGACGAAGAAGACCTCGAGCAGCTTTAGCTTCAGATCGCGTCGGTTCGGCTCACGGTTGATGGCGATACGGATCAGATCCGCAGCCTGATCGTACAGACCGTACGCCATGTGGAAATCGGCCTCGGCCAGCGGGTCGCCCTGGTCGAGATTGATGGCGGTTTCGCTGCTGATCGTCTCATCGCTCGAGACGTGGCGTGCCGTAGCCGCCGCGGACGCGCCCGCCGATGTGAGTCGCGGACGCTCGTGGCTGCCGGTTTCCTCGACAAGAAATGCCGATTCCGGCAGCGGTGCGGCCTTGGCACGTATCGGGGCCTCTGGCGAAGCGAAGTTGCGCGCGGCGCCCGCCCCGGCCGCGGGAGCGGGCGATGCGGGGGCGTCGTCGGGAAAGCCCAGATCGATATCGGCACCGGCTCCCGCTACGGCGAGCCGGCCGAGTGAGTCATCGAACTGCGACGCGCGACGCGCGCGCACGATGCGCAGCGCAGCGACGGCGCCCGCTGCCACCGCGCCGATCAGCAGTACCCACCAGTAGCTCGCGAGTGTGCCAAGGAGTGACCCTCCGGAATCGGGAGGTGGCGCCGCGTGCTTGGGTGCGGGCGCGGGCGGAGGCGCGCTCGCCACCACCGGTGGTGGCGGTGGTGAACTCGCTTCCGGCGGCTTCTCCTCGGGCGGAGGCGCCGGTGGCGGTGGCGGTGCGGCCTGAGCGGCCGGCGGCTGCTCCACGGGGGGCGCCGCCGCGTGGGGCGGCTCGGGGGGCGGGGAAACCGCTGCAGGCGGCGGACTCTGCTTCGCGGCGAGCTGCGCCTGCATGCGTGCCAGCTCAGCTTCCTTCATCTCGAGCAGTCGCTTGGACTCGGCGAGCTGGCCTTCCAGGTCCCGTACACGGCTCTGCAATGCACCGGATTCACCCGCCGATGCGCCGGGGGCAGCACCCGCCGACGGGCTCTCCGAGGGAGTGACGAGTTTCAACCGGCCGGGCTGCTCGGCCACGGCCGACTCCGAAGGAGCCGCCGGAGTCCCGCGCCATGCCGCGTACTGGCGGCGTATCTCGCTCGCCGCCTCGGAGGGCGAGACGGCGGCTGCGGTGTCGGCATCCGGAATTCGGAGTACTGCACCCGAACGCAACACGTTCATGTTGTTCTGGAAGGCGTGTGGATTCGCCTGATAGATGGCGAGCATCCAGCTGCGCGTACGCGCGGTTTCCGCCCTCTCGCCGGAGATGCCCGTCGCGATCTGTGACAGCGTATCTCCATGCCGAACGGTGTGCTTCCCGTCGCCGTCCGCGGCACTCGCAGCCGCTGCAGGAGCCTTTTCGGCAGGCGCCGTGCTCACAGGAGCGGGCTCTGGCGCTGCCGACGAAAGCGTGGCAGCCGACTCTGCAGGTTGCGCTGGCGCTTCCGGCGGAGGGGGCGGCGCTTCGGCGCGAGCCGATGCTGCCCCGGCATGTGAGGATCCTGCCTGTGGCGTTGGGGAGGTGGATTCGGCTGTGGCCGGTGCGGCCTCCGAAAGCAGTGCAGCCGCTGCGACCGGCGTCGCAGGCACCGGGGGCGGCGGGGGCGGCATGGACTCGGTAGCCGTGGCCGCCGGCGTCGCGGCAGGAGCCGCCGTATTGCTGGGGCGCGCAATGGCACCCTCATGCGCGCCTGCGCCCGCGGAGGGAGCGGAGACCGGCGCGCTCGCGACCTGTGACGGGTTGGGCGCGAAAACCGGCGGGTCGAGCAGCATGGTGTACTCGCGCACCAGCTTGCCGCGCGCCCAGTTAACCTCCACCAGCATCGTCAGGAAGGGATCGGAAATCGGATCGTTGGACTTGAGCTTGATGACCTCGCGACCATCGGGCATCCGCACCGTACGCACCTGCACACTCGTGAGGTACGCGGGCCAGTCGAGGCCATAGCGGGCGAACGTTTCCCGTGAAGCGAGTTGCGCCTGCACGGTGGCCATCTCCTCCGGCGTGACATCGACCAGGTCGATTTCCGCTTCGAGCGGCGCATTGAGCGCAGACAGCAGTCGAATGTCCCCAAGACCCAGGGCAAACGCGGCGGAGGGCAGAGCCAGCAGCAATGCCAGCGCCCGGCTTGAGCGTTTGGCGATCATCAGGTCACCCCGGCAGGCATTAATTGGAATATATATCTAATAAAAACAACGGAGTGGGTCATACACTGCGACCCCCCCGACAACCCGGCGCAATATAACTTAAATAGGGCGGCGGGCCAAAGCCTCGGCGATCTGCACGCTGTTCGTAGCGGCGCCCTTGCGAACATTGTCGGCGACAATCCATAAGTTAAGTCCCCGGTCAGGGGCGAGATCTTCACGGATTCTCCCGACATAAACTGTGTCGCGGTTCGCTGCCTCGGTAGTCGCCGTGGGGTACCCGCCCGCGCGGTGCTCGTCCAGAACCGTGATCCCCGGCGCATTTTTCAGCAGTTCACGCGCCCGCACGGCCGACAACGGGTGCGCAGTTTCGAGGTGCACCACTTCCGAGTGCCCGTAGAAGACCGGGACCCGCACCGCCGTCGCGTTCACGCGCAGCTGCGGCTCCCCGAGGATCTTGCGTGTCTCCCACACGATCTTCATCTCCTCGCGGGTATAGCCATTCTCCTGAAAGACATCGATGTGCGGCACGCAGTTGAAGGCGATCGGCTTCGCTCCACCATGGGCCTGCGCGGGGCCCTTCCCACTCAACACGGCAATCGACTGCCGCGCGAGCTCTTCCACCGCCTCGCGGCCCGCGCCCGAGACCGATTGATAGGTCGCCACCTCGACCCGCTCGAGCCGGGCCTCATCGTGCAGCGGCTTGAGAGCGACCACCAGCTGAATGGTCGAGCAATTCGGGTTGGCGATGATGCCGCTTGTGCCGAAACCCGCGAGCGTCTGCGGGTTCACCTCGGGTACGACGAGCGGCACCGAGTCCTGGTAACGGAACTCCGAGGTGTTGTCGATGACGATGCAGCCCGCGGCGACCGCGCGCGGCGCGTGCTCGCGTGACACCGCGGCGCCGGCGGAGAAGAGCGCGAAGTCGCACTGCGAGAAGTCGAAGCCGCTCAGCTCGCGCACCGGGTGGCTGCGCCCGCGGAAGCTGACGCTGCGGCCGAGAGAGCGGTTACTCGCGAGCGCAATGAGCTGCGACACGGGGAAGGCGCGCTCTTCGAGCACACTGATCATCATCTCCCCGACCAACCCGGTGGCGCCAACTACTGCGACGGCGAACTGCCTGTCCATCGAGCTTCACTCCTCGGCCGGGCGCCGTTGCGCTCAGGCAGGCGGCGCGGTGATATCGGGAGTCGCGGATTTCACATCCGCGTTCTGCGCGCGGTGGCGCAGATAGTGGTCCATCAGCACGATGGCGAGCATGGCCTCGGCGATCGGTGTGGCGCGCAAGCCGACGCACGGGTCGTGGCGCCCGGTGGTCACGATCTCCACGGGGTTGCCCGAAAGATCGATGGTGCGGCCCGGCACCTGGATGCTGGAGGTCGGCTTCACCGTAAGGTGCGCAATGACGTCCTGGCCCGAGGAAATACCGCCGAGCACTCCGCCGGCGTTGTTGCTGCGAAAGCCGCTCGGGGTGAGCTCATCGCGATGCTCGCTGCCGCGCTGCGCGGCGCTGCGCACCCCGGCGCCGAGCTCCACCGCCTTCACCGCATTGATGCTCATGAGCGCATGCGCGATGTCCGCATCGAGCCGATCGAACACCGGCTCGCCGAGTCCCGGCGGTACGCCGCTGGCGATGACCGTCACCCGCGCACCGATCGAGTCGCCCTCCCCGCGCACCTTCCAGATCAGATCCTCGATCTCCTTGATGCGCTGCGGGTCGGGGCAGAAGAAGGGATTCTGGTAAGCAAATGGCGGGTCTACCGGCTCGAGCACCAGCGGCCCGACCTGGCTCAGATAGCCATAGATGCGCACGCCGAGGCGCATCGCGAGATAGCGGCGCGCGATCGCACCGGCCGCGGTGCGCATGACAGTCTCACGGGCCGAAGAGCGGCCGCCGCCGCGGTGATCGCGCACACCGTACTTCTGCTGATAGGTGTAGTCCGCGTGACCGGGGCGGAAGCGATCGCGCAGCCGTTCGTAATCGCGCGGGCGTGCGTCGGTGTTCTCAATGAGGATGCCGATGGGGGTCCCGGTGGTGCGCCCTTCGAAAACTCCCGAGAGGATGCGCACCTGGTCAGCCTCGCGGCGCTGGCTCACGAAGTGTGAGGTTCCCGTGCGGCGCCGATCCACGTCCTGCTGCAGGTCCGCCTCGCTGAGTGCCAACCCGGGTGGGCAGCCATCGACGACGCCTCCCATGGCAGGGCCGTGGCTCTCGCCGAACGTCGTGACCGTGAAGAGCTTGCCGAAGGTATTGCCGGACATGCTGATGAGTGCGGAGCCGTATGCGCGTTAGTTTGCCTGCAGCTGCTCGCGCGTGAGCAGAAATACCCCGCCCCCGCCGCGCTCGAACTCGAGCCACAGGAACGGCAGATGACGCCATCTGCGACGCACTGCCTGCTCGGTATTGCCCACCTCGACGATGAGCAGCCCGCGAGGCCGCAGGTGTCGCGCCGCCTGCGCGAGGATGACGCGGACCGAGTCGAGCCCGGAGGAACCTGCCGCAAGTGCGAGGCGCGGCTCGTGCCGGTACTCCGGCGGCAACCCTGCAAGCTCGCGCGTCCCGACGTAGGGCGGATTGGCGACGATGATATCGTACGCGGCGCCCCCGAGCGCGCTGAAGTGGTCGGATCTCAGCAGCCGCACCCGATGGGTGAGACGGTGACGGCGCACGTTGATGCGCGCCACCGCAAGAGCATCCGCCGAGATGTCCAGCCCGTCCACGCGCGCGCGCGGCAACGCCCGGGCACAGGCGATCGCGATGCAGCCCGAGCCGGTACCGACATCGAGCACTCGCCGCACCCGTGATGGCTCGATCCAGGGCGCAAAGCGTCGCTCGATCAGCTCGGCGATGGGCGAGCGTGGAATGAGGACACGCGCATCGACCGCGATGCGCGCTCCCGCAAACCAGGTACTGCCGGTGAGATAGGCGGTGGGAATGCGCTCACGAATGCGGCGCGCGAGCAGTCGCTGCACGCGTTGCGCGCCGGCCTGGCCGACTCGGCGCCGATAGAGCGCGGCTCGGCCCCTGGGCGGCAGCCGCAGCGCGTGCAGGATCAGTGCCGCGGCCTCATCGCGCGCATTGTCGGTGCCGTGGCCAAAGAACACGCGCGCGCGCCGCAGGCGTGCCGCGCCGCGCGCGATCAGCTCGCCCACGGTGAGCGTACCCCCGGTGCGCACGTTCCTCGGCGCGGCAGCGGGGCTGCGGCCGGGAGCGGCATTGCGCTTCCCGCGGCTCTCGGGCCGCGCGCCGCGCGGTGCGCGCACCCGGCGCGGACGCGTATGAAATAATTCCTGCTGCATGACCTCGCTACGCGCCCGTTGGCTGCTCCCCGCTGCCGCGCTCTGTGCCGGCCTCGCCGGCTTCTGGCTCGCCCGTCAACTTGACAGCAGAGCTCCACAGCTGGCAAGCGGCACCTGGCTGCCGCAGTCGAAGGCGGTGATCGACTTTCAGCTCATCGACACGAGTGGCCGCGCCTTCACAAGGCGCGATCTCGCTGGCGTACCGACGCTGGTCTTCTTCGGCTTCACACACTGTCCGGATGTATGCCCGACGACGCTGCTGAAGCTCGCGCAGGCTCGCCGGCGCACCGGCGCGGCGGGGCCGCGTGTGCTCCTCATCAGTGTCGATCCGCAGCGCGATACCCCAGTGGTGCTCGGGCCCTATGTGCACGCCTTCGACCCCCAGTTCCAGGGGCTGACGGGCGATGCGCAGACCATCGCAAGGCTCGCCGCCAACTTCGGCGTTGCGGTGAATCGTGTCGAGCTCCCGGGCGGCGACTACACCATGGATCATTCCGCCGTCGTGTTCTTGCTCGATGATGCTGCACGCATCGTGGCCATCTTTACCCCTCCCTTCGATGCGGCGGCACTCGGCGCCGATCTCGCGCGCGCAGCTCCCTACCTCGGAGTGCGGGCGCGCCGTGCGACATGACCGCCAGCGATGAAGACAGCGCAGGTGTGCGCGCTTTCGTCGCGCTGCAGTATCTCTTACCGCATCACCTGCTCTCATCGCTGGCGTATGAAATCACGCGCAGCCGGGTGCGCTGGGTGAAAAATGCCTTGATCGGTGCCTTCGTACGCCGATTTCAGCCCGACATGAGCGATGCCGCGCAGCCCGACCCGTTCGCCTTCGAGAGTTTCAATGCGTTTTTCACGCGTGCGCTGCGTGCGGACGCCCGCCCGGTGGCTGCCGACAGTGCCGCCGTCGTCTCGCCGGTCGATGGCACGGTGAGCCAGCTCGGACGACTCGATGGCTCCTGGCTGATGCAGGCGAAGGGGTACGCGTACACTCTCGAGTCGCTGCTCGCCACCGAGGGCTCCTGGGCCGAGCCGTTCCGCGGCGGCGCGTTCGCCACACTCTATCTCGCGCCCTTCAACTACCACCGTATCCACATGCCGCTCGAGGGCACGTTGCGCGCCGCCTGGTACGTTCCCGGGCAGCTGTTCAGTGTCAATGCCACCACTGCGGCGAGTGTGCCCGGCCTCTTCGCACGCAACGAGCGCGTGGTATGCGTGTTTGGTGCCGGAGCGCTGACCTTTGCGCTGGTGCTGATCGGTGCGCTCTTCGTCGGCAGCATGTCGACCGTCTGGCACGGGGAGGTGACGCCGCGACGGCCGCGGCGCCGCGCCGAGCTGCGGCTCGATGCGAGCGCTGCAAGCCTCACCCTCGGGCGCACTGCGGAGGTCGGCCGTTTCAACATGGGTTCCACCGTGATACTGCTGCTCCCGCCGGGCACGGCTCAGTGGCACGCGACGCTCGCGGCCGGCAGCACCGTGCGGGTGGGGGAAGCGATCGCGACCCTGACATGAGCGTGCAGGATGACTGGCGGCCGAGCATTTCCGCGCAGCGCTTGCGGCAGCGGGCGGAACTGCTGCGGGGCGTGCGCGAGTTCTTTGCCGCACGCGCCGTGACCGAGGTGGATACGCCCTTCCTCGTGAACGCCCCGGTGAGCGATGTGCATCTCCACTCGGCTACGGTACGGCTCGACCCGCAACCCACAGCCGGTGCGCAGGCACCGCCGCTCTTCCTGCACACCTCACCCGAATATGCGATGAAGCGGCTGCTCGCAGCGGGCAGCGGCGACATCTACCAGATCTGTCACGTGGTGCGCGGCATGGAGCGCGGCCGTCTGCACAACCCGGAATTCACGCTCATCGAGTGGTACCGCATCGGTTTCTCCCTCGCACAGCTCATGGATGAGGTGGAAGCGCTGGTGAGGGCGCTACTCGCTGCCGCGGCGCCCCGGGCGAGCGAGCACATCAGCTACCGCGAGGCCTTCCTGCGGGAGCTCTCGCTCGATCCGCTCACGGTCCCCGACGCGGTATTGGCGCACGCCGCGCAGTCGCTCGCGCTGCGCAGGACGGCGGGTGCGGAGGATGCGGTGAGCCGGGATGAGTGGCTCGAGCTCCTCATGGGGGCGTTCATCGGGCCGCGCCTCGGCCGCGATGGCCTCACTTTCGTGCACGGCTACCCCGCGAGCCAGGCAGCGCTCGCGCGGCTCGATCCGGCGGACCCGCGCGTCGCACAGCGCTTCGAGCTCTATTGTGCAGGCATCGAGCTCGCCAACGGTTTCCACGAGCTCGCGGCGTCCGCCGAGCAGCGGGCGCGCTTCGAGAGCGACAATGCGCGGCGGCGCCGGCTGGGGCTGCCCGTGTTCCCGCTCGATGAGCGGCTGCTCGCAGCGCTGCCCGCTTTGCCGGACTGCGTCGGCGTGGCACTCGGCTTCGACCGGACGCTGATGCTGGCCGTGGGGGCAGCACGGATCGAGGAGGCGCTGCCGTTTCCGACCGAGCGCGCCTGAGGGAGAATGACTCTTACCGCACCCGGATGACTCTATGAGCTACACCGCGCAACGCTACGAGTTCCGTGACAAGCCTGCCGATTACGCGCGCCTTGCGCAGGACCTCGCCGGTCTCCTCGCGGGCGAGAGCGACCGCATCGCTAACGCCGCCAACACCGCCGCGCTGATCTTTGTCGCACTTCCGGACATCAACTGGGCGGGGTTTTATTTCCTGCGGGGCACCGAGCTGGTGCTCGGCCCTTTTCAGGGCAAGCCCGCCTGCGTGCGCATCGGCCTGGGCCAGGGCGTGTGTGGTGCTGCCGCGGTGCAGCGCCGCACGCTCGTCGTGCCGGATGTGCAGAAATTCCCCGGCCATATCACCTGCGATGCCGCCTCGCGCGCGGAGATCGTGGTGCCGCTGCTCGAGGCCGGCACGCTCATCGGCGTGCTCGACCTCGACAGTCCCGTCGCCGGACGCTTCGACGAGGCTGACGCCCGAGGTCTCGAGGCGCTCACCGCACTGCTGGTGACCGCCAGCGCCGCGCGGCCGGCCCGCTGACGGATGCCCGCTGCCCGCCTTTCGCCGCGCGGACTAGCGGCCGGCACGACCGCCTTCACCCTCTGGGGACTGTTCCCGATCTATTTCCATTCGCTGAGTGCGGTACCGGCGCTGCAGGTCATCGCGCACCGCGTCGTCTGGTCGGCCCTGTTGCTGGTCGCGTGGATGGCGGTGCGGGGGCAGCTCGGTCTTCTCCCGGCAACATTCACCCGCCCTGCGGTGCTCGCGCGGCTGGCGCTCACTGCGCTTCTGATCAGCGGCAACTGGCTCGTATGGGTGTGGAGCGTCACCCACGACCACATCATCGACGTCAGTCTCGGTTACTACATGAATCCGCTGGTGAACGTCCTGCTCGGTGTGATCGTGCTGCGCGAACGGCTGAATCGCCCGCAATGGGTCGCGATCGGCCTCGCGACGCTCGCCGTACTGTATCTCGCGCTGCTCGCCGGGCGGCCGCCCTGGATTGCCGGCACGCTCGCGCTGTGTTTCTCGTTGTACGGCTTCATTCGCAAAATCATCCATGTCGATGCCCTCCCAGGCCTCACGACCGAGACGCTGCTGCTCTTGCCTCTCGCGGTGGGATATCTCGGCTGGTGCCAGTGGGCGGGAAGCGGGGCATTTACCACGGCCGGGCCGGCCATCGCGGCGCTCCTGATCGGGGGCGGATTGATCACCGCAATCCCCCTGTTCCTGTTTGCGTACGGGGCGCGCGCGCTGCCGTATTCGACCGTCGGAGTCCTGCAATACATCACGCCGAGCCTGCAGCTGCTGTGCGGCGTCGCGCTCTACCAGGAGAGCTTCGGGGTGGCGCAGGCCGCCGGCTTCGCGCTGCTCTGGGTGGCGCTGTTGATCTACGCGGCCGATGAGCTGTGGCGGGCACATAGCGCGACGCGTCGCGCCAACGCCGGAACTTCGCCTGCTTGAGTGGAGTGGTGCCGCCGTTTTGTGGAGGGCGGCGAGCTGCGACTATTGCTTGGCGCGGGAAATGTATTGCCCGGTGCGCGTATCGATGCGGATCACTTCACCTTCGTTGATGAAGAGCGGCACCCGCACCACCGCACCGGTCTCCACCTTCGCAGGCTTCTGTCCGCCAGTCGCCGTATCACCGCGCACACCCGGATCGGTCTCGATCACCTTCAGTTCGATGTGCGGCGGTGGCGTCACGACGAGCGGCACGTTGTTCCACAGCGTGACGATGCACACCACACCGTCCTTGAGCCATTGGGCGCTCTCGCCTACCGCGGACTTGCCGGCCGTGTACTGCTCGAAGTTATCCGGCACCATGAAATGCCAGAAATCACCGTCCTGGTAGAGGTACTGCATCTCGGTGTCGACGACATCCGCCGCCTCGAGCGATTCGCCCGATTTGAAGGTGCGCTCGATCGTGCGGCCGGTCTTCAGGTTACGCACCTTGATGCGGTTGAATGCCTGTCCCTTACCGGGCTTGACGAACTCGTTCTCGATGACGGTGTACGGGTCACCATCGAGCAGGACTTTGAGACCCCCGCGGATCTCACTGGTGGTGTAACTGGCCATTGCTGCTTCTCACGGCGGAACCGGCCGGAATGCGCCGCCCGCTCAAAAGGGCCGCGTATGATAGCGGCATCCCCCCGGCCCTGCCAGCCGCAGCCGGCGGGGGACGCCGCTTCCTGTCCGGCGCTGCGCCGCCGGTTCCGCGAGACGCCTCACGCGGAGCGCACATAACGCAGTGCTAGAATCCGCGGCACTCGCGCGCACGTCAGGGAGGCCTTCTTGAACGAGCCGAACGCCGTTCCGCTCATTGTGCTGAGCCCTGCACGCGAACCGGTCGAAGCCATCAACAGTCTGCTGCGCCGCGCCGGCCAACCGGCGCACTGCACCTGGATTCCGGCCTTGCGGGACCTCGGCGATGCTCTCACGCAGCTCAATCCGGAGCTGCTGGTGCACGTCGCCGCAGACGCGACGGATCTCGCGGCGGTCATGCGCGTGATCGATCAGCTCGCCCCCTCGGTGCCGGTGCTCGAGCTCGCCCCGGGCGTCGATGAGGAGCGCATCGCGGCTGCGCTCGCGCTTGGCGCGCGGGATGTGGTGACGCTCGCGAGCCCCGCCCGGCTGCAGGCGGTGGTGATGCGTGAGCTGCGCGTGTTTCGCACCGAGCGCACGCTCGATGCCACGGTGAAATCGGCTCACGACGCGCGCAATCAGCTCGACACCGTGCTGCAGCGCTCGAACGACGCCATCATCCAGGTGCAGGAAGGCATCGTCACCGAGGCCAACCCGGCGTGGCTCGAGCTCTTCGGTGTCGAGGACGCCATGACCGGCCAGCCGGTCATGGACCTGTTCGAGGAATCCACTCACGCTGCGCTGCGCGGTGCACTGGCGGCCTGCCTGCAGGGCCGCTGGAGCGATCACCCGCTGCGCGCCAACGCGCTGCTGGCAGATGGTACCGTGCTGCCGATCGAGATGACGCTTGCCCTCGGTGAGCAGGATGGCGAAGCGTGTGTGCGGCTCGTGGTGCCATCGCGACCGCGCGAAGAGACACGCATCATCGAGCGAGCCATGGCCGCCGCGCCGCACGCCGAGAGTTCCGCTGGACTCCTGCGCCGCGGCGAGCTGCTGGAAGCGCTTGGCGAACGGCTCGCGATCCCCTCCCCCGGGGGCATGCGCTGCGTGGCCCTCATCAAGATCGACAAATTCGCCGCGCTCGAACGGGTGATCGGCGCCACCGCAAGCGAGGAGGTGCTGGTCGAGGTCGGTCGACTGCTGCGGGCCACGCTCCACCCAAAGGAGCTCGCCGGCCGCTTCGGCGGGGTGCGTTTTCTCACGCTGCTCGAGCGCGGCAACGAGAGCGACATCAACGCCTGGAGCGAGCGGCTACTCGCGCGCGTGCATAAGCACCTCATGCGCATCCGCGACAAGTCCGTGTCGGTGACCTGCACCATCGGGCTGTCGGTCGTTTCGCCGGGCGAAGTAAACCTCGATGCCGTGATCGCCGATGCCCTCGAGTGCGTCCGCAAGGGAGCCGCACGTGGCGGTAACCAGGCGCTCTCATCCGACCGCGCCGACAACGACAGCCGCGTGATGTCCTACGACAAGGTGTGGGTAAAGCACATCAAAGCGGCGCTGATGGAGAACCGCTTCCGCCTGGTGCAGCAGCCGATCGCAAGCCTGCAGGGTGAGGACGCGGGGATGTTCGATGTACTGGTGCGCATGATCGACGGCCAGGGCCGCGAGGTGCTGCCGTCGGAATTCATGGCCGCGGCCGGCCGCAACGATCTGCTGAAGAACATCGACCGCTGGGTGGTCGGTGCGTCGCTGTCGTTCGCGGCGCAGAAAAAGCCCGAATGCCTGTTCGTGCGGCTCTCGAAAGAGAGCGTGCGCGACAGCGCCTTCGCGGAGTGGCTCGATAACCATCTGCGCTCGAGCCGCGCCGAGCCGCGGCGGTTGTGCTTCCAGACGACCGAGGAAAGTGCAGCGAGCTACGTGCCGCAGGTGACGGCGCTGGCTGGCGGTCTGCGCGAGCGCGGCTTCCGTTTCGCCATCGACAGTTTCGGCGGAGGGCGTGACAGCATGGGATTGCTGGAGTCGGTGCCGCTCGACTTCGTGAAGATCGACGGCACCATCACTCAGGGGCTCGCGAGCGACCCGCAGCTGCAGATGAAGGTGCGCGCACTGGTCGAGGCGGCTCGCCGCCGCAACATCCGCACCATCGGCGAGCGGGTCGAGGACGCCAACACCATGGCGGTGCTGTGGCAGCTCGGCGTGCAATACATCCAGGGCTACTTCGTCAACGAGCCGGAAGAGGTGGTGCTGCGGGCCGACCGTTGAAGCCGCGCGCGGCCGGCCCTCGCCCCGTGCAGTTCAGAAGCTCACTCCGAGCCCCAGGTCGAAGCGGTTGAAGCCCGCGTTCTCCTCGAACCACTGATAATCGCCCTTCAGCACGATATGGGGGCCAATGTAGAAGTTGGCGCCCGCCGTCCATACGCGATCGTGGTTCTTCGGCCAGAGCGCATCAGGCACCGCAGGACCGCCCACGCCTGCATAGCTCGCTCCCATGTTGTAGCGCTCGAAGCGTACGAAGGGGTTCAGGCGGTACTCTGCCTGCTGCCACAATCGGTAAGCGCCCTGCAGGTAATAACCGTAGAACGAGGCGGGAATCGGGTTCGGTGAGCCGGGATAGGCGGCATTGGCGCTCGCGCTATTGCTCACCGTACCGCGTGAGTAGATGGCCGCGAGATCCCAGCGTCCGGGGGTCCAGCCTGCATGGCCTTCCCAGAGCGTTACGCGAGGATCACCGCCACTCGCCGAGCCGGTGGGTAGGGGCACCGGTACCGCTTTCCCCGTGCTGATCGCCGCCCCGAGCGTCAGGCCCGGAAGACCGTAGTACCCCAATGCCAGATACTGCGAGAGATTGCGCGCGTTGGCGAGCGACAGCTCCTGATGCGTCGCCTGCAGGGGAGCGATGCCACTGTTTGCCAGCCCGAGCGCGCTGTTGTAAGGGGGGGACGGCGGGGCGAAATCCCACTTGGAGAAATCAAACCCGGTAGTCAGTCCCACATTCCACCGCAGACCCGCCGCGGTGTCGCCGTGCAGATTGAAGCCGCCCTCGCGCCAGGTGCTGGGGATGATGAGGGTCTCGACGAAGTTGCGCTGCACCCCGTAGAAGTTGGTGGGCTCGTGCTGTTCGTTAATGAAGCCGAAGGGCATCAGGAAAAGACCGGCCCGCACCGCCACCGCCTCGTTGAGCCGCCGATCGACGTAGAACTGCTCCACCTCGAACTCCCCGGCATCCTCCGCCGAGCTGATTGCGTGCTCGAGCTCGTACTCGGAGTTGAATTCCGTGCGCTCATCGAACTGGTAACCGATCCCGAACACTGCGCGGGCCAGATCGAACTGCGTTTCGCTCGGCTCACGGGTCGGGTGCGTGTAATAGATCTCGCCGTAGCCCCACAGGCGCAGGCCATTGCCGGGCGCACCGACGCCTCCTGCAGGTGTGGAAGCCGCGGGCGCGGGCAACGCGGAAGCGTTCTGCGCCGGGGCGCCCTGAGGTAACGCCGTGGCGTTCACCGCACCCGCGGCGGCTGCCGGCGCGGTCGAAGCTCCCGGAGCTGCACCGGAGCTCAGCTCGGCGATCCTGCGGTCGAGCTGCTCCTGATGCTCGCGGAGCGCGCGGTTCTCCTGCGCGAGCTGCTCGAGTGTCGCCTGGACCTGCTCGAGCTGCTGTTGCAGCGCCCGCAGCGCGGCATCCTGGGGCGCGGTCGCCGCCTGGGAAATGCTGCAGGTGGACGCGAAGGCAAAAAGCAGCCATGAGCGGCGCCGACGCGTTCTTGGGATTCGGGCTTCGCAAGTGGGGCGCATGGGCAAGTTCCCTGTTGAGTAACGGCCCGGTTCCGCCCTACCGGCGGGCCGGGTGTTTGGCCGTAAAGGTGTCTAAATCGTAATGAGAATCATTCCTATTCGCAAATATAGCCGAGCTGCAGGCGTCGCGTCGCGCGGGTGGCAGGCGGGGGACCGGGGTCTTGGCCGTTTAGCCCGCTGCAGCGGGCAGGCGAGCTTCCATGCGGGTGATCTTTCGTGGCCAGCCGCGCTTGAGGACTGCGCCGCGCTGGGCCCGTTGGCCGACATAATCTTTAAGGTCGCGCCACTCGATGAGCTTCTGCTGGTCGCCGGACCATAAAACGAGGCTGGCATCGGGGGGCACGACCGCAACGGCAGTCATGAGCTCCTGTCGCGCGGCTGCCCTCTTCGATGGAATGTCGTAGAGCTTGTTGCCCTTACCGCGCGGCATCTCCGGGACTTCCGCCACCGGAAAGGCGAGAAGCTTGCCCTCGCTCGAGATGGCTGCGACCAACGACTCGGAGGATGGCACCGGCGCCGGGGGCAGCACGTGCGCGTTCTGCGGGACATTCAGCACCGTCTTGCCAGCGCGGCGGTCGCTGATGAGATCCTTCAGTCGCGCGGTGAATCCGTAGCCGGCATCGCTCGCGAGCAGCCACAGATCCTCCGGCTCACCGATCATCACTCCCGCAAACTTCGCGCCATCGGGGGGATCGAGCCGGCCCGAGAGCGGCTCGCCATAACCGCGTGCGGAAGGCAGCGAGTGGGCCGGCAGCGTGTAAGTGCGTCCGGTGCTGTCGATGAAAACTGCAGGCTGGAGACTGCGCCCGCGGGCAAGCGCCTGGAACGCATCCCCGCTCTTGTAGGACAACGCCCCCGGGTCGATGTCGTGCCCTTTCGCCGAGCGCGCCCAGCCGCCCGTTGAGAGGACCACGGTCACCGGCTCGTTCGGTATGAGACTCGTCTCATCGATCGCCTGCGCGGCCTCGCGCTCGATGATCTTCGTGCGCCGCTCGTCACCGTACTTCTCGGCATCCGCGCGGATCTCGCTCGCGATCAGCTTCTTGAGTTTCGCCTTGCTCTTCAGCAGTGCCTCGAGCTCCTCGCGCTCGGCGGCGAGTGTCTTCTGCTCCTCCCGGATCTTCATTTCCTCGAGCTTCGCGAGGTGGCGCAGGCGCGTGTTGAGGATCTCCTCGGCCTGCTCGTCCGAGAGCTTGAAGCGCTTCATCAGCACCGGCTTCGGCTCGTCCTCGCGACGGATGATGCGGATCACCTCGTCGAGATTGAGGTAGACGATGATCAGGCCGTCGAGGATGTGCAGCCGCCTGCTGACCTTCTCGAGGCGGTACTGCAGGCGGCGTGTGACCGTTGTAGTGCGGAACTCGAGCCACTCGCTCAGGATCTCCCTGAGACTCATCACTCGCGGGCGGCCGTCGAGCGCGATGATGTTGAGGTTGACGCGGTAGTTGCGCTCGAGGTCGGTGGTCGCGAACAGGTGGTTCATGAGCTCGGTGAGGTCCACGCGATTCGAGCGCGGCACGATCACCAGGCGCGTCGGATTCTCGTGGTCCGACTCGTCGTTGTAGCTCTCGACCATCGGCAGCTTCTTGGCGCGCCACTGCTCGTCGATCTGCTGCAGCACGCGGCTCGGTGACACCTGGTAAGGGAAGGCCGTGACCACGATGTTGCCGTCCTCGATCTCCCAGGTAGCGCGTGCCCGGAAGGCCCCGACGCCCTTGTCGTAGAACTCCCTGAGGTCGGCGCGGGGTGAGATGATCTCGGCTCCGGTCGGCAGGTCGGGGCCCTTGACGTGCTTCATGAGCGCGGCTGTGGTCGCCTCCGGCTCCTCCAGCAGATGGATGGCGGCGGCCGCGACCTCGCGCAGGTTGTGCGGCGGAATGTCGGTGGCCATGCCGACCGCGATGCCCGTCGTTCCGTTCAGCAGCAGGTTCGGCAGCCGTGCGGGCAGTATCGCCGGCTCTTCGCGCGAGCCGTCGTAGTTGGGTGTCCAGTCCACGGTGCCGTCGGACAACTCGCCCAGCAGTACCTCGGCGTAGCGCGTGAGCTTGGCCTCGGTGTAGCGCATGGCGGCAAAGGACTTGGGATCATCCTGCGAGCCCCAGTTGCCCTGCCCGTCGATGAGCGGATAGCGGTAGGCGAAGGGCTGCGCCATGAGCACCATGGCCTCATAGCAGGCCGTGTCGCCGTGCGGGTGGAACTTGCCGAGCACGTCGCCGACGGTGAGCGCCGCCTTCTTGTGCTTGGAGACCGCCGACAGGCCGAGCTCGCTCATGGCGTACACGATGCGCCGCTGCACCGGCTTCAGCCCGTCGCCGAGCGCCGGGAGCGCGCGGTCGAGAATCACGTACATCGAGTAGTCGAGGTAAGCCTTTTCGGTGAAGGTTGCGAGCGGCTGCCGCTCGACGCCTTCGAAGTTCAGCTCCTGGTTCTCCGGAGGTCCGCTCACACCTGTACCTCCGCCAGGTTGCCTTTCTCCTCGAGCCACTCGCGCCGGTCGGCGGCGCGCTTCTTGGCGAGCAGCATGTCCATGAGCTGATCGGTCTTGTCCTTGCCGTCAATGGTGAGCTGCACCAGGCGGCGGGTACGTGGGTCGATGGTCGTCTCGCGCAGCTGCTTCGGATTCATCTCTCCCAGACCCTTGAAGCGCGTCACCGTGGGCCGGGTGCGCGGGCTCTCCTTCTCGATCTTCTTCAACAGCGCATCGCGCTCGCCGTCATCGAGTGCGTAGTGCACCTGCTTGCCGGCATCGATGCGGTACAACGGTGGCATCGCCACGTGCACGTGGCCGTGCGTCACCAGCGGCCGGAAGTGCCGCAGGAACAGCGCGCACAGGAGGGTCGCGATGTGCTGTCCGTCGGAGTCGGCGTCCGCGAGGATGCAGACCTTGTGATAGCGAAGTGACGACAGGTCGGTCGAGCCCGGCTCGACGCCGAGCGCCACGCTGATGTTGTGTACCTCCTCGCTCCCGGCGAGTTGCCCCGCGTCGACTTCCCAGGTGTTCAGGATCTTGCCGCGCAGCGGCATGATGGCCTGAAAGTCCTTATCGCGCGCCTGCTTGGCGGAGCCACCGGCCGAGTCGCCCTCCACCAGGAACAACTCCGAGCGCTTCGGGTCCTGGCTCGCGCAGTCGGCGAGCTTACCGGGTAGTGCCGGACCGCCGGTCATCCGCTTTCTCACCACGCGCTGCGCGGCACGGGCGCGCTCCTGAGCGTTGGCGATCGCAAACTGCGCGATGCGCTCGCCGGCGTCCGGGTGGCGGTTGAGCCACAGCGCCATCGAGTCGCGCACGAAGCCCTCCACCAGCGGGGCGGCATCGCGCGAGCCCAAGCGCTCCTTCATCTGCCCGGCGAATTGCGGCTCATGCATCTTCATCGACAGCACGTAGCTCGCCTTGTCCCAGACATCCTCGGGAGTGAGCTTGATGCCGCGCGGCACGAGATTGCGGAACTCGCAGAACTCACGCACCGCCTGGGCGACGCCGGCGCGCAGACCGTTGACGTGCGTGCCACCCTCGGGCGTGGGGATCAGATTGACGTAGCTCTCGCCGACGGGTTTCTCCGCATCCGGCGCCCAGCACAACGCGTAGTCGACCGCATCGTCATCGCCCGCGCGTGTGCCGGTGATGGGCTCGGCAGGGATACGCTCGTGCTTCTCAAGCTCCTCGACCAGGTACGCGCCGAGATCGCCGGTGTAGAACCACTCGTCCTTCTCGCCGCTCGCCTCGTTCTTGAACGTTACCCGCAGCCCCGGGCACAGCACCGCCTTGGCTTTGAGGGTGTGCTTCAGCTGCGGCACCGAGAACTTGTCGGAGTCGAAGAACTTCGGGTCGGGCCAGAAGCGTATGGTGGTGCCGGTGTTGCGCTGTCCGACCGTGCCGATCTCTTCGAGCTTGGAGGCGATCTTGCCGTCCTTGAAGCTGATGTTGTATTCCTTGCCACCGCGCTTGATCCAGCACTCCAGGTGTTTCGAGAGCGCGTTGACGACCGACACGCCGACCCCGTGCAGGCCGCCGGAGAATTTGTAGGTCTTGTCGGAGAACTTCCCGCCCGCGTGCAGGCGCGTGAGGATGAGCTCGGCACCGCTCACCTTCTCCTTGGGATGGATGTCGACCGGCATGCCGCGGCCATCGTCGGCCACCTCGAGCGATCCGTCCTTGTACAGCACGACATCGATCTGCTTGCAGTATCCGGCGATCGCCTCATCGACGCTGTTATCGATAACCTCGTGCGCGAGGTGATTGGGCCGCTGCGTGTGGGTATACATGCCCGGCCGGCGGCGGACGGGCTCGAGGCCGGAGAGGACCTCGATATCGGAAGCCGTGTAGGACTGACTCATCCCGCGCGCTAACTCTCCATGGTGGACGCCTCGAGGGCGCAGCGCCTGCCCGCCGCAGGGCGCTCACCGGCCTGCAAGACGCGGCGCGGATCTTATCAGGGCGCGGCGCGGCGCGGGGCGCTAAAGCACCCCCGAAAATCGCGCCGGGCGCTCGCGCGGCGCGTCCATAGATCGAGCGGATACGAGATTTGCACGCGCGTAATGCGCTACTGCAGATCGGCGGTGAGCGAGCGCTGCACGGCCGACGGGGCCGTCACTTCGTGGCGATAGCGCGGGTGATCCATGCCGATGGCGAGCGCGGCTCCGGCCCGCAGGCTCGCAACCATCTCTGGCGCGAGCTCGAAGCGCAGGAAGTGAACGGCGGAAGTCTTCTGCTCGTTCTCGCGCTCGAGGTCCTCATCAGCGATCGCGAACACTCGCTCGTGGCCGGCAGGCTGCACCCAGCAGCGATCCTCGATGCCCTTGAGCTCAGCGAGCGCGCGCGGCCGCTCGGCAGCGTCGAACTCCAGCAGCAGCGTTACCTTCCAGTTGCGCCCATCGGGGATCAGGGGGTTGTACGCGTCGAGCTCCTCGGCAATCCCTTGCGGCTCGAACACTTTTTCGGTGCGCAGCATTTCCTGCACCTGGTATTGCACCGTGAGCCGATCCTCGAAGAGCCAGGTGGCGTTCGGACCGACCGCGAGCTGCCGCTGCGCCTTGTGCTGCAGCACGCGTGTGCGGAACGCCGGCCGCTCACGCGCGTACTGCTCGAGTGACATGAGATCCGTTGCCGAGAGCTTGTTCACGGGCGCTCCTTGCCGCGACTGCGCATCATAGCCCGTAGGCGATCCGCAGCAGCCGCAGCGGATGCTCCGGAGGCTTCGGTCGCTCGAGTCCGCTTTCGATCTGCTGTGCAGCCATCGGGCAGTCGCTCGCATAGTGCTCCGCACCGGCGCTCGCCACGCGCTGCACGACCGGGCGGCCGATGCGCATCGATGCGGCACGAAACCGCATTTTCACCCCGTAGCTGCCGTTGTGGCCCGAGCAGCGCTCGATGGTGTCGATGCTCGTGCCGGGGATGAGCCGCAGCAGATCGCGCGTCTTCAACCCGATGTTCTGCACCCGCAGGTGGCAAGGCACGTGGTAACTCACTTTGCCGAGCGGCACCTTGAAGTCGGTGCGCAGCCTGCCGGCCGCATGGCGCAACATCAGATACTCGAAAGGATCGAACACACGCGCGGCGACTCGCCGCACAGCATCATCTTCGGGGAACATGAGCGGCAGCTCCTGCTTGAACATGAGCACGCAGGAGGGGATGGGTGCGAGCACGTCATAGCCCGCTTCGACCGCTGCCAGCAGTGCAGGAACGTTGCGCTCCTTGAGGCGCGCGACCGCCTCGAGGTCGCCGTGTTCCAGCCGCGGCATGCCGCAGCAGCGCTCCGCGCTCAGCAAGCTGACCTCGATGCCGTTGTGCTCGAGCACCGCCACCAGGTCCTCGGCCAGCTCGGGCTGGTTGCGATTGGCGTAACAGGTAGTGAAGAGCGCGACCTTGCCGCTCGTGACCGTGCGCGCCTGGAGCGCAGCGCCCGCGGCGGACGCATCGGAGGGCGCCGCAGCGTCGGCTCCCCGCCCCTGCTCCATCGCGGCGTCGGCCGCAGCCGCATCACGCACCGTGCCGATCCCCGCGAGGCGCTGCCGTGCGCTGCGCGCGTGAAAGGTTGGAAGAGGCGCTCCGCGGGCGACGCCGAGCACCTTCTCGAGAACCATGCGGCCCATACCGGAGGCATTGAAGGCGTTCACCGCTTCCACCACCACCGGGATGCCCGCAAAGGCGCCTACCGTATCGGTCGCGGCGAGCACGCGCTCGCGCCAGCCGAGACCCTCCCGGCGCACCCGCACCGCCTTGGCGCGCAGCATGAGGTGCGGGAAGTCGACATTCCAGGGATGTGGCGGCACATACGGGCATTTGGTCATGAAGCACATGTCGCAGAGCGTGCAGGCTTCGGTGACCTTGGAGAAATCTTCCGATTTCACCCCCTCCACATCCTCGGTCGGATTGTTGTCGATCAGGTCGAACAGGCGCGGAAAAGAATCGCACAGATTGAAGCAGCGGCGGCAGCCGTGGCAGATGTCGAAAATGCGCCGCATCTCAGCGTCGAGCTTCGCCGCATCGTGAAATTCCGGGTCGCGCCATGCGCTCGACTGGCGCAGCCCGGCGTTCAACGATCCGCAGGCGCTGAGCGCGGAACTCACGCGGATTTTCGATATCTGTCATGGCTGTCGCCGTTGCTTCAGTCTCTGCAACGCCTTTCCAACCCTATT
>DASYFL010000144.1:0-2236 GCA_036498445.1 Steroidobacteraceae bacterium | reverse complement strand
GGTGTTCCAGCATGAACGGCCACGACATCTTCGCAGCGTTACCTGCGGCGGCGCTCTCAGAGCCCTGGCTGCGGCAGATCGACCGGATGGCATCCAGTCTGATCCGGCACGCGGCACACAACACTCCGCCTTCGCTCCAGGCGCGGCTCGAGGAGGAGTGGATGGCAGAAATGGCCGGGCGAACGGGGCGTATCGCACGCCTGCGCCTGGCACTCGGCTGCTGGTGGGCGGCGAGCGTGATCGCGCGCGAATGGGCGGTGAGCGGCGTGGCGGCGACCACGCCAGCGTCCAGCAGCACCGCAGCGGCCTGTGCGGCGCCCGGACCCGGATTCTTATCCCCGCGCACGGCGGCCCTCATTCTCATCGCCTGTCTGCATCTGGCGTTGATCTACTTTCTCGCAATCGGACTGGGCAACAGGACCGTCGTCGCAATTCCTGCCTTCACCGTGACAGCGGTCCCGGAGAAACCCCGCACCCCACAGCCCCCGCCTCCCCCTCCTTCGGTGCGTTTGGCACACCTGCCGATCGAGGTGGTCGAGCCCGCGATCCCCTTGACCCTGCCAAGCGATGCAGGCCCTCCTCAGGGCGTCCTTTTCGATGGATCGAAGGAACCCGCAACGGCTCCCGCCCCCAAAGTCGATCGGGACGTGGGCGGCCCCGGAAAGGGATTCCCCACCACGGCGGACTATTATCCAGACGCTTCGCGACGCCTCGGGGAACAGGGCGCGGCTGCAGTGCAGGTTTGCGTCGATCCCCGCGGACGGCTGACCTCCGAGCCCACTATCACTCAGTCCTCGGGCAGCGTGCGGCTCGATGGTGGCGCTCTCACGCTCGCCCGGGCGGGCTCCGGTCACTATCGGCCGACGACGGAGGATGGACACGCGGTGAGCGCGTGCTTCCCGTTCCGGATCCGGTTCGAGCTTGCGACGCCGCATGATGAGCGCAGATGAAGCCCTGGCTTTCATCGAGACCCATGGCGTAGTGCTGGTCGCGGCAAAAGGACCGGTGCCGCGTCTCGTGGAAGTCATCCTCGGCGAGCCGATCCGCGGCAGCTGGTGGGCGCACCCTGCGAGTCACGAGATCTTCGCGGTGTTGACCCGGATCGGCGAATCAAACGATCTGCTGACGTGCCGACTCGTCGAGGACAAGGTGACGCTCGTACACCGGCGCCTCTGGCCTGCGCTGGTGCGGCTGGAACGCCGCTTCACCCGCCGGCAGCTTGCGCAGGTTCATCAGGAACACACCTCCTCTGGCAAACACGTGAATCGGATCGTGGCATTCCCGTCCTGGGTGCCGCCGACGGTCACCAAAGAGGCCGCGCAGATGAGTGCTGAGCAGGCAGAGCAGGCATTGGCCTCTGTGCTCGAGCACGGGCGCGGGCACGGGCGCAAGCGAGCACGAAGCCGCCGTTGACTAGCGGCGCGGCGCGCCGGCGACCGGCGCGGTCTCGGCGATCTCGGCCAGCACTTCGCTCTCCACTGCGGGGCTTCGCTCGCCGTCCGCGGTTGCAATGATCTCCTTCGGGATCAGCTGCAGGACCACGAGCATCAGCACGGAGGTCGCGGTGCCGGCGGCAACGCAATACGCGAAACCATAGAGGACACTGCTCGTGTAGAGCCACGTGCCGACGACATCACCCGCCCGGTACGCGAGCTCATACATCCCCGCCACCAGCATCATCAGCGCACCCTGTAGTCCTGGTGGACACGAGCGCATGGCAAGATCCCAGCACGCCGTGAATGCAAAGCCATTAACCAGGCCGTAGGGGACGGCAAACCACAGCGCGCTCGCGCTCGAGTGAATCAGCAGGAGTGGAATCGCCGCAGGGAGCCAGAGCAAGATTGCCCACCACAGCAGTCTTCCCAAGGCGAAGCGCGTGCACAGGCGCGCGTACACTACGGCCGCCGGGATATAACCTGCCAGCTGGATTCCCTGGAAGTCGCCATATACCCAGTCGGGTGCCTTGAGCTCGTTTGCCAGATAGAACTGCAGCGGCGTATTGAATCCCGGCGTGAACTGGCACAGGCACACCAGCAGCACCGCCGGATATGCGGCGCGGTGCTTCACGAGCCGCTTGAGGTCACCGAGCAGAGTCGTCCCTTGCGCGGGGGGCTGATCGTAGGCATGGCCGAACACGGCGCTCGGCTTCCACAGACCGTAGAGCACAATCGCTACGCACAGCGCCGCAACGAGCCTGAAGGTGTACGCGGGCGTGAGCCCGGATAGATAGCCGGCC
>DASYFL010000143.1:0-8926 GCA_036498445.1 Steroidobacteraceae bacterium | reverse complement strand
GGAGATCGGGCTCGGCGATCGGGAACAGGTCGGCGGCAAGGGTGGCAGCCTCGGTGAGCTGACGCGCACCGGGTTCAGCGTGCCGGCCGGATATGTCGTGCGCACGGCCGCGTTCGAGCGCTTTCTCGCGGCGCTCGAGCGCGAGACGCCGGTGCGTGAGGCGGTAGCGGCGCTCGCGGGCGAGGAGCTCGCGGCCATCACCGCATGCTCGACGGCACTGCGGCGCCGGATCGAGGCGAGCGAGCTGCCGCAGGAGGTGCGCACCGATCTGACCGCGGCGCATGAGCGGCTGGTGGGAGCCGGTAGCGGGCGGCCGGTCGCGGTGCGCTCCTCGGCGACTTGCGAGGACGCTGCCGGTGCCAGCTTCGCCGGTCTCCAGGACACCTACCTGTGGGTGCAGGACGCAGCGCAGCTGATCCAGCGGGTGCGCAGCTGCTGGGCGAGTCTGTACTCGGTGGAGTCGATCAGCTATCGGCTGAAGCACGGCTTTGCCGAAGAGCGCGTGGCAATGGCGGTCGTCGTGCAGCACATGGTGGATGCACGCACGGCCGGAGTGATGTTCACGCGCAGCCCGACGACCGGCGACCGCTCGGTGGTAACGATTGAGGGCGCCTGGGGCCTCGGGTCCGCGGTGGTCGGTGGCGAAGTAACTCCCGATCGTTGGGTACTGGGCAAGGTCACCGGCGAAATCTCGGTGCGCGAGATCTCCGACAAGCAGATCCAACACGTTCCCGCTACGGCCGGCGGCATCGAGCCGGTCGCGGTGAGCGACGAGCGGCGGCGCCTCGCCTGCCTGAGCGATGAGGAGCTGCAGCGGCTGCGCGAGCTCGCGCGCCGCATCGAGCGGCACTACGGCTGCGCGCAGGACATCGAGTGGGCGATCGACCGTGCGAGCGGCGCCATCCTGCTGCTGCAGAGCCGCCCGGAGACTGTGTGGTCGGCGAAAGATGCCGCACCGCTCGCGAAGCCTCAGCAGGACCCACTCATGCACGTCATGTCCGTGTTCGGGAAGCGCCAGTGCCCCTGACGGCTCAGGATGTGGCAGAGATCCTCCGGCTGCTCGAGGAGTCCGACTTCCTCGAGCTGCGCATCGAGCACGAGGGCCTCAAGCTCACGCTGAGACGCGCCGGAGCCCGGGACGCAGACACCGCCGCGGCGCCGGCGGTGACGCCCACTGCCGCAGTAAGTCCCGCTTCGTGGTCGGCGCCGGAATCGGCGGCGCAGCCCGAGGGGGCGGCGATGAGCGACCCCTCGCTCATCGAGATCACCGCTCCCCTCATGGGCATCTTCTACCGCGCGCCGCGGCCCGGTGCCGCGCCTTACGTCGAGGTGGGCTCCGTGCTCGAAGAGGATACCGTCATCGGGATCATCGAAGTGATGAAGCTCATGAACAGTGTGCGCGCCGAGGTGCGCGGCACTGTCGTCGAGATCCTGGTCGAGGACGGTGCGGCCGTCGAGCAGGGGCAGGTGCTGCTGCGCGCCTCGCGGGGAAGCTCCGATGGCTGAGATCGCGCTCATCGACACCACGCTGCGGGACGGCAACCAGAGCCTCTGGGGTGCGCTCGGCATCGACACGGCGAAGACGCTGACGGTCGCCCCACTCCTCGAGCGCGTCGGCTTCAAGGCGATCGACTTCACCACCTCGACGCACATGGGTGTGGCGGTACGCTACAAGCGCGAGGATCCCTGGGAGCGCATTCGTCTCATGGCAGCGGCGACTCCCAACACACCGCTGCAGTTCATGTCGACGGGCTTCCGCTTCATCTCCTGGGAGACCGCCAGCCCCGAGTTCATGGCGCTGGCCTTCGAAGTGCTGGCGCGCAACGGCATCCGCCGCTTCTGCCTGGCCGATCCCATGAACGATGCGCAATCCAACATCGCCTGCGCGCGCATGGTCAAGCGGGCGGGGGGCGAGTTCGTCATCGCGGCGCTGGTCTTCACGCTGAGCCCGATTCACGATGATCGTCACTACGCGCAGGCCGCGCGGGCGCTCGCGGCCTGTGCCGAGATCGATGCGATCTACATCAAGGATCCCGGCGGCCTTCTCGCGCCGCGCCGCGCCGCCAGTCTGATTCCGGCGATCAAGGCCGAGATCGGTGCGAAGCCGCTCGAGCTTCATTCGCACTGCACCATCGGTCTCGGGGAGCTCCTCTACATGGACGCGGTGGACTACGGAGTGAGTGCGCTCCAGTGCGCCTCGGGGGCGGCGGCCGACGGGATCTCGAATCCGCCCTCGTTGCGCGTCGTGGAGAATCTGCGTGTGCTCGGCCACACGGTTCCCATCGACATCGAGGCGCTCAGGGAGGTGAACCAGTTCTTCACCCGCATCGCTCAGGCGGAAGGGTTGGAGGTGGGCGCGCCACAGCCTTTCGACGCCGCCTATCTGCGCCACCAGCTCCCCGGTGGGATGATCGGCACGATGCGCCGCCACCTCGCCGAGCACCGGCTCGCGCATCTCGAAGGCGCCGTCATCGAGGAGATGGCGCGCGTGCGCGAAGAGCTCGGGTGGCCGATCGTGATGACGCCCTTCTCGCAAATCATCCTGACACAGGCGGTGCTGAATGTGACCGGCCGCGAGCGTTATGCCGTAGTCCCCGACGAGTGCATCCGCTATGCGCTCGGACGCTTCGGCCGGCCTAACATCCCGATCGCACCGGAAGTCATGGAGCGCATCGGCTCGCTGCCGCGGACCGCGGAGCTGCGTGCGGAACCGCCCATGCCGCCGCTGGCAGAGCTGCGCGCGCGTCTCGGGCGCGATCTGTCGGACGAGGAGTTCCTGCTGCGGGCCACCATGCCCGCGGCGCAAGTGGAGGCGATGCGAGCCGCTGGACCTGCGGCGCACCACTATGACCCGGAGTCGAAACCGGTGATGGACCTGCTGCGGCGGGTCCTCAAGATGCGCGACATCGCACAGCTGAGCGTGGTGAAGAGTGATTTCCGGCTCGAGCTGCGTGGCGGCGCCGGTACCGGAGCGCTTTCCACGTGAGCGGCGCAGCACGAGCGGCCGCACGCCGAAGCCGACGGGCACCCGTGCGGGGCATTCTGTTCGACGTCGATGGCACGCTGCTGCTCAGCGACCGCTCGCTCGGCGGCTACGAGCTCCTGCCCGGAGCGATCGAAGTCCTGACCACGCTCAAGGCACGCCAGGTGCCCTTTGCCCTCCTCACCAACGGCAGCGCCCACCCGCCGGCGCAGCAGGCGGCGAAGCTGCGCGCTACGGGGTTACCCGTTGAGGATGAGCAGATGATCACGCCCTCCAGCATCGCCGCCGACTACCTGCGGGGCCGCGGCATACGGCGCGCCCTGGTGCTCGGCAGTGCCGGCGTAGGACAGGCGCTGCGCGACGCCGGTATCGAGACGGTGCACACCGGCGAGGAAGGTGCCACGGAGGTCGGAAGCGTCTTCGTCGGTTGGCATCCCGAGTGCGGCATGCAGGACATCGAAACCGCCTGTCGGGCCATCTGGGGCGGCGCCGAGCTGTGCGTCGCCTCCGACGTTCCATTCTTCGCCACGAAGCAGGGACGCACCATCGGCTACTCGCATGCGATTACGGCCGCCATCCGCCGGCTGACGGGGGCGCCCATGACGCTCACCGGCAAACCCTCGGTCCGCGCGCTGCGCTTCGTCGCGAAGCGGCTCGGTGTGCCGATGCGCGCGCTCGCCGTGGTCGGCGATGATCCAGTGGTTGAGGTCCTCATGGCGCGCCGCGGCGGCGCGACGGCACTTGCCGTCACGACCGGTACGACGCACCGTGAGGAGTGGCAGCGGCAGCCCCGCGCACGCCGTCCCGACGCCATCCTCGCGGACCTGCGCGGGGTGCTCGACTGGGTCGACGAGAAACCTGACGCGCCCAGCAGCACCACCCTCCGCCCGCGGGCAACGCGCTCCCGCGTGCGCGCGCGGCGTGCGGCTGCGAGGACTGCATCCCGGTCCGCGAGCAAGCGCCGCGCGGTCCGCCACCCAGGCTGAGCCCGGAGCGTCTATGTCATCGAGCAAACCCTATGACGATATTCCCGGGACTACGATTTTCGACACCGACCAGGCGCGCCGCGGCTATCACCTCAACATGTTCTGCATGTCGCTCATGAAGCCCGAGAACCGCGCGCGGTTCAAAGCGGGCGAGCGCGCCTACCTCGATGGCTGGCCGATGACCGAGGAGCAGAAGTCCGCGGTGCTCGACCGCGATTACAACCGCATGATCTCTCTCGGTGGCAACATCTACTTCCTCGCTAAGCTGTTCGCTACCGACGGCAAGAGCTTCCAGTACGTTGCCGCGCAGATGGCCGGCATGTCGCAGGCGGAGTATGCGCAGATGATGCTCGCGGGCGGCCGCGTACCCGGGCGCCGAGGCGAGTGAGCGGTGCGCGCGGCGCTCTACTACGGTCGGCAGGATCTGCGGCTCATGGAGGTGGCGGAGCCCGCGCCCGGGCCCGGCGAGGTGAAGCTGCGCGTCCACTACAACGGCATCTGCGGCAGCGACCTGCTCGAGTACTTCGACGGCCCGGTCACCACGCGCAACACCCCGCACCCCCTCACGGGCGTGCAGAACCCGGTGATCATGGGACACGAGCTGTGTGGCGAAGTGGTCGCACTCGGCGTTGGCGTTGACGATCTCGCCATTGGCGATCTGGTCGCGGTCGAGCCGGTGGAGACCTGCGGCCGCTGCCTGTACTGCGGTCTCGGACAGTACAACCACTGTCCCGAGCTTGCGATCCAGGGCTACAACCGCGCAGGCGGGCTTGCGGAGTACACCGTGGTGAAGCGGCGCATGGCGCACCTGCTGCCACCGGGCGTCTCGGCGCTCCAGGGAGCGCTGATCGAGCCGCTGGCGATCGCGTGGCACACCGCGAATCGCTGCGCGGTGCAAGCAGGGCAGGTGGTTGCCATTCACGGCGCGGGCCCGATCGGTGCCGGTGCTTTCCTCACGCTCCGCCGGCGCGGCGTGGAGGCGATTGTCATCGATCCCTCACCGACGCGGCGCGCAGCGCTCGTCCGGCTCGGCGCACGCATCGCGCTCGATCCGAGCGCCTGCGACGTGGTCACCGCGATCCGCGATCTCACCGAGGGCCGCGGAGCGCACGCCTCGATCGATGCCGCGGGCGGTGCCCGGGCATTTGCGGCGATGCTGCACGGCACGCGTATCGATGGCACCGCGGTGGTGGTGGCCATCCACCACGAGCCGGTGGTGATTCCGCCCTTCGATCTGCTGATGCCGGAGGTTCATCTGACCGGCGTGGCACTCTCGGTCAACGCCTTCCCCTCCGTGATCGCCGAGATGGCCGGCGGCAGCTATCCGCTCGAGGGCTGGGTCGAGACCATCCCGTTCGATGCACTGATCGGCCAGGGGATCGAGCGGCTGCGCCGTCAGGAGGGCATGAAGATCGTAGTGGACCTGGCCGGCCGCTCCGGCCGAACCCCAGGTGCAACGGCGCCAACCGCGGCGCACTGACCACCCGAAGGAGAAGCGCGTGAAGGCTGCAGAGTTGTTCAGCGTCGCGGGGCAGGGCGCGATCGTAACTGGCGCGGCCAGCGGCCTCGGGCTCGCGATTGCCGAAGCGCTGGCCGAGAACGGCGCACGCGTCACGCTGCTCGATATCGACGCTGACCGCATCGCCGCCGAGACCGAGCGCCTCAAGGCGCAGGGCTGCGCCGTGCGCGGGGACGTGGTCGACGTCTCCGACCACCCGCTGCTCGAGCGGACTTTCGATGCCGCGCTCGCGGCCCACGGCCGGCTCGACATCGTGTTTGCCAACGCCGGCATCGACTCGGGCCCCGGTTTTGTGCGCGGCTGGGCCGGCGCCCGCGAGCGCAATCCGCAAGGCGCGCTCGAGAGCTACAGCGACGAGCGCTGGAAGCGCGTCATCGACGTGAACCTTACCGGTGTGTTCGCCACGCTGCGCGCCGCAGCCCGCATCATGAAGCCGCAGGGCTCGGGGAAGCTCATCGTGACCACTTCCGTCGCCGGCTATCAGTGCGAGCCGGCGATTGGCTCGGCCTACATGGCCGCCAAAGCCGGAGCGGCGCATCTCATGCGCTGCGTCGCGCAGGAGCTGGCCGCTTTCAACATCACCGTGAACGCGATCGCACCGGGCTTCTTCGTGACCAACATCGGCGGCGGACACGCGAAGAACCCGGACGTGCAACGCGCGATGGCCGCCGTCATGCCGATGCACCGCGTAGGGTTGCCTGAAGACATCAAGGGCCTGGCGCTGTTCCTGGCCTCCGCGGCCTCGGCCTATCTCACGGGTCAGCAGATCACCATCGATGGCGGCTGGACGCTCGGGCCGGCGGACTGAAGACCGCTCGGAATGGATTGCTCACGAATTGGGCGAGACGTCGGCACCGGCACTTAAGCCGCGCAACAGTCCCACGCCGGTCGTCACCAGGGCAATCAGCAGCAGCACGACACCTAGGTACAACAGCGCACCGAACGCGGCGGAGAACGCGAGGCCAAAGAGTGCCCCCGAAAATGCCACTGCTGCGCTCGGTGCGCAGATTCGCGCGAGCCAGGTCAACGCACTCGAAAGGCGCGTCGAGTCCAGCAGCACCTGTAGCACCAGCGAGAGAAGGGTCCACACTCCAGCGTGCGCATGCCCTGCGCGCCACAGCGCCCATTGAGTCTCATCGAGCCTCACGGTGCCCGGTGCCGCTCCCACGCCGCCCTGTGTCAGAATTCCCAATAGCGTCCAACCGCCGTACATGATGGTGGGAACGATCAGGATCGTGATTCCCGACATGAGTCTCGCGTTGCGTGTCAGTGCCATGTTGCTTCTCCCGGTGAACTCTTCAGGATTACGCGACGCACACCTCAACGAGCACTGGGCCGGGGGCAGCGAACGCCATGGGGAGTGCCGCATCGAGCTCCGCGCAGCGGCTGACTCGCACGGCCTCGACGCCCTGTGCGCGCGCCAGCGCACAGAAGTCCAGATGCGTGAGCCGTGTGCCGGGAACCGCCGCGAGCCCGAAGTGCGAGGCGAACTCGTCGAGCGCGCGATAACCGCCGTTGTTGACGATCACGAAGGTGACAGGCAGTGCGAGCTCGGCGGCGCTCCATAGTCCCTGGATGGAATACATCGCGGAACCATCGCCGAGCAGCCCGATAACCCTGCGGCCCGGCCGAGCCAGAGCGACGCCGATCGCCGCGGGCAGACCGTGCCCGAGTCCGCCGCTTGCACACGTATAGAATGAGTCGGGCTCGAGCATCGGCAGATGATCGTGCATCGCACCGCGGCTGCTCGGGGCCTCTTCCACGATGAGGCTGTCGGGCGGGCGCAGCGCGGCGATCTGCTGCATCAGGTAGCGGTCGGTGAGGCGATCGGGCGGCACGCTTGATGCGCGTGCAGGCACCGGGGGCGCCTGCCGCGCCGGGGCGGGCGCTGCGAGCAGTGCGGCGATGCCGAACTTCAGGTCGGTGAGGATGGATAGTCCGACAGGCGAGCGTGCTGCGGCGGCTGGATCGTCGGTCAGCTGCACGAGTGCGGCGTCCTGCGGAATGTGCGGACCGTGTCCCTCGACGTGATAGGTGAAGACCGGCGCGCCGAGCACCATGATCAGGTCGCTCGCTTCGAGCCGTGCGACGATGCTCGCGCGGTCTGCGGGCAGAAAACCGGCAAACAAGCGGTGCCGCTCGGGAAAGCTGTTGCGCGAGGAGAGCGGACTCACCCACACGGCGCACCTGTGCCGCTCGGCGAGCTCGATGACCTCCTGCCAGGCCGCATCGCGCGCGACGGCCGCACCGACGATGATGACCGGATGGCGCGCGGCGGCGAGCATCGCCGCGGCGCGGGCGAGGAGCGCGGGATCGCCGGCCACCCTGCGACTGACTTCGTGCGCAGAGACCGCGACGCAAACGCGGTCCCAGTCATCGACCGGAACCGACACGAAGGTCGGCCCCCGCGGCGGCTGCAGCGCGGTGAAAAACGCGCGGGCGATGGCCGCAGGCACATCCTCGGCGCGCGCGGGCTCGCAGCTCCACTTCACGTACGGGCGGGGCAGGTTGGTGGCCTCCGCCGAATACAAAAACGGCTCGAACGGCAGGATCGAGCGCGCCTGCTGACCCGCAGTGACTACCAGAGCGGACTGGTTGCGGAATGCGGTGAACAGGCTCCCCGCGGCGTGTCCAACGCCGATCGCCGAGTGCAGGTTCACGAACGCCGCGCCGCCGCGCGCCTGCGCGAAGCCGTCCGCCATCGCGACGACCACCGACTCCTGCAGCCCGAGCACGTAGCGGAAATCGGCCGGGAAGTCGCGGTACATCGGCAGCTCAGTCGAGCCCGGATTGCCGAAGATGGTCGTGAGGCCGATGTCACGCAACAGCGCGAACACCGCCTCGCGAACCGTGAATCCCGTGTGGGTCACCGTGGGCGTCCCCGGTCAGGTTGCAAGCTGCGACTGCCCAGCGGGCGCGCTGACCCGCCGCGGCGCCGTCTCTTTCAGGGCGAGTGCCGTCAATGCGCCGGCGACCGCACAGGCGATCTGGATGAAAAGCGGTGCCGTGAGGCCATAGTGATCCGCAGCGGTGCCGGCGAGAGCCGGGGCACTGACACCGCCCAGGATCTCGCCGACTCCCACCGTGAGGCCCATCGAGGTGGCGACATAGCGCGCCGGGATGGTCTCGGACGGGATCGTGCCCATGAAGAGCGGAAAAGTCCCACTCGCTGCCCAGCCGATGAAGATGAGCGCACCCAACATGTACAGGGAGCCGTGCCAGTAGAGCGCGGCGAGCGGCACCAGCACGCCGAGTAGATTGCAGAACGCCACCACGGGGCGCCGCCCGAGCCGGTCAGAGAGCCCCGGCACCACGAAACTGAAGAACGCGGCCGAGAGTCCGAGCACGCTCATGAGCACGCTCATCTCGCCCGCGGTGAGCTGACGCACTTTCACATAGAAGAGCGGCAGGAAGGCCCACCCCAGCACCATCCACGAG
>DASYFL010000142.1:0-25776 GCA_036498445.1 Steroidobacteraceae bacterium | reverse complement strand
CATGTGGCAACGCCAGTCTCCTTTAGCTTGGATTCCAGTCGCGAATTATACCGGCATCGCAACGGCGAGTCGCATAGCACTGCGCAAGCCGCCCATTTGGCGGGGTTCCAGCGAGTTCCGGTGTCGGTCTATTGCAATCGGTTATGGTCAGCTTCAGGAAAAACTGAAGCTCGCCGTGGCGCGTGCCTATCCGTGTCACGTAGCGGACAGCCGCGTCAGTTGGTCCGGTGCGATCGTTGCCGAAGTTGGACCGGTCGATGTGCTCATCAACAACGCCGCCGGCGAGCGATGAGACGGCGTTCGTCACGGGCGCGGACATCGCCATCAACGGCGGACAGCACATGCAGTAAACGGTCGACATGCACCAGCCGGTCGATATGCAGTAACCGGTCGCCGTTCCAACCGCGCAGTTCGAGGCCAAGTCGCCACCTGCGCGCCATCCGCTCTACAATCGATCTTCCCGCTTGCCGACCTCAACCGGAAGGATCGTGATGAGCGAATTCAACCTGCAACCTCCGAGCGAAGCGCAACGCGCGCAGATCATCGCGGGACTCAATCGGGACGAGCGGCGCGTGCTGCTCGAGCACGGGACCGAGGCCGCCTTTTGTGGCGTCTTTCTCGATAATCATCGCGAGGGGATCTATACGTGCCGCTTCTGCGGCCTGCCGCTTTTCCGCTCGAGTGCAAAGTTCGATTCGGGCACGGGCTGGCCGAGCTTCTTCAAGCCGTACGACGAATCGCACATCCGCCGCCTGCGCGACACCAGCTACGGAATGATCCGGGTGGAGGAAGTGTGCGCGCGCTGCGGAAGCCATCTCGGCCACGTCTTTCCCGATGGCCCGCCGCCAACGGGTGAGCGTCATTGTCTCAACTCGATATCGCTCTCGTTCACTGACGAGGGACAGGCCTTGCCGGACACCCTTCAGCGCGGCGCGCCCGAGGGTCTGCCCGACCGGGCAGACGGGAAGGCGAAGCCGGGGAACACATGAGCATCATGCTGATTGACCAGCGACGGCGCAGCCTCGGACGGTTCGAGGTCGGACGCGTCCTGCCGCACCCTAAGCGCCACATGGTGGGTCCCTTCATATTCTTCGACCACCTGGGGCCAGTAGAGCTGCCCAAGGGCCTTGCCCGCGAGGCGGACGTGCGGCCGCACCCGCACATCGGGCTCTCGACGGTCACCTACCTCTTTGCGGGCGAGATCATGCATCGCGACTCGCTCGGAATGGAGCAGGCCATTCGTCCCGGGGAAGTCAACTGGATGACTGCTGGGCGCGGAATCACACACTCGGAGCGATTCGAGCGCGCACGCCGCGAGGGCGGCCCGATGCACGCAATCCAGTCATGGGTTGCACTGCCCGCGGCCGAGGAGGAGACCGAGCCTCACTTCGTGCACCATCCCGAAGGCGATCTTCCTCTCGGTGAGGAGCCGGGCGTGTGGCTGCGGCTGCTCGCGGGCGAGGCCTATGGGCTGCGCTCGAAAGTGAAGACTCACTCGCCACTCTTCTACGTGCACGCGACGCTCGAGACGTCCTCGCGCCTCACCCTGCCACGCGACTACCCCGAGCGCGGAGCCTATCTCGTTTCCGGCGCGGTGTTGGCGGACGGGCAGGCCGTTCCATCCGGCCACATGATGATCTTCGAGCCCGACGCGCCCGCGGTACTCGAGGCCAGCGTTCCGAGCGTGTTGATGCTCCTCGGCGGAGCGCCTGTTGGCCAGCGCTTCATCGAATGGAACTTCGTTTCCTCCTCGAAGGAGCGTATCGAGCAGGCCAAAGCGGATTGGCGCGCCGGACGGATGAAACTCCCGGTCGCGGACAACGCGGAGTTCATTCCCCTGCCACCCGACGCCCAGCAGAGCGCCGGGGCAATGTCCTGAGCCTGGGGGCAGCGTGGCGCACGCGACTGCCGATATCGGCACGAGCAACTACACGGTGGCCCTGGTAGCGGGTCATCACGAGCTTCGGGCCGATGAGCGAGCTGCCGCAGGCGGGCAGGATAGCGGGCCGTCGCCGCACGAGTTGCTCTGTGCCGCACTTGGCGCCTGTACCGCGATCACTCTGCGCATGTACGCGCAGCGCAAGGATTGGCCGCTGCGCGCGGTGCACGTGGACGTGCTGCTCCAGATCTCAGGCAAAGAGCACGCCATCACCCGGCGCTTGCGCCTCACCGGGGAACTGGATCAGGCGCAACGCGCGCGGCTCGTGGACATTGCCGAGCGCACCCCCGTGACCCTGACCCTGAAGCAGGGCGTCGCGATCACCACCCTTCTGGAATGAATCGGAGTCCGTGCGCGTTCGGCGCAGCACTCGTCTATAGTTCACCCGATGGGAGGTGGCCAATGATCGTTGGGAGCCTGCGGCCGCTGCTTCGGCCTCTCAGGTTGTCGGTGCCTTGCATACTCCTGAGCGGCTGCTCCCTCATGCAGCTGAAGGCGCCCGACATCAATCCCACCTCCGTCGAGCTCGTCGACGCACAGATCACCGAGCAGCGTTTCAAAGTGGGCCTGCACGTTCTGAACCCCAACGACCGCGCCCTGCCCATCAAGTCAGTGAGCTGTGCGCTGCAGATCGAAGGGGTGGAGGTCGGACAGGGCGAGAGCACCGCGCCCTTTAACGTGCCAGCCCACGGGGAGAGTGACTTCGACATGGTCGTCACCACCAACCTCGGGATGAGTATCCCTAACCTGGCGATGCGGCTCTTCCGGGGTGGTGAGCTGCCGAGCTATCGGCTCTCGGGGACCGTCAACCCCGACATCACGCTGCTGCCTCCGATCCCATTCTCGAAGTCGGGCCAGCTCACCCTTCCCAACTGAATCGCCTGCAGATCGGTCGTCTGCACCGGTAGGGCGTGTCCAGGGAGCCTATGATGACCAACCCGTCGGGAGAAGCTGCAAAGTCGAGTGTACTCATCGTTGGGGTGGGTGCGTGGCAAGGGCTCGGGGCCGCCCTCGCGCGGCGCTTCGCACGTGGCGGACACCCGCTCGCGATCGCCGGGCGCAACGCGCAAAAGCTCGAAGCGACCGCGGCCGAGCTGCAGAAATCCGGTGCCACGGTGTCATCGGTCATCGGTGACGCGGCGCTTGCTGCCGATGCCCGACGCTTCGTGGCCGCAGCGGAGCGCCTCGCTCCACTTGCGGTGGCGATTCACAACGCCGGGAGCAACGAGCCGGGGCCGTTCCTGGAAGTGACCGAGGAGCGCTTCACGCAGCATTGGCGTGAGCATGCGCTCGGTGGATTTCAGCTGGCGCAGGCGGCGCTTCCTGTGCTGTTACAGCACGGTGGAGGCTCGGTATTTTTCACCGGTGCATCCGCCAGCCTGCGCGGCAAGGCGATGTTTGCGCCTTTTGCAGCGGCGAAAGCGGCACTGCGAAACCTCGCGCAGAGTCTCGCCCGGGAATACGGTCCGCGGAATATCCACGTCGGCCACATCGTGGTGGATGGCGGCATTGGCGGCGACCGGCTGCTGTCGCGCAATCCGCAGCTGCGCGAGCGGCGCGGCGCAGACGGCCTGCTCGATCCGGACGCCATCGCCGAAGCCTTCTGGACTCTGCACCATCAGCACCGCAGCGCCTGGACACACGAGCTCGATCTGCGGCCCTGGAGCGAGAGCTTCTGAGGCGGTGCCGCCGCGGCCTTGAAATTTCCGACGCCCCGCCCCATACCGCGCACATGAGCGAAGCCTTGCACCTCGTGTGTCCACACTGCGAGAAAATCAACCGGATCCCATCCACGCGCCTGGGCGAGGCTCCCAAGTGCGGGCACTGTCATCAGAGCCTGTTCACGGGCCATCCCATCGAACTCACCACCGCAGCGTTCCGCAGGCAGGTCGAGCACAGTGATGTGCCGATCCTCGTGGATTTCTGGGCACCGTGGTGTGGTCCCTGCCAGATGATGGCGCCCCAGTACGCCGCGGCCGCCGCGGAGCTCGAGCCCGGCATGCGTCTCGCGAAAGTCAACACCGACGTGGAGACCACGCTCGCAGGTGAATTCCATATCCGCAGCATTCCAACACTGGCGTTGTTCAAAGGTGGTCGGGAGATCGCCCGGCAGTCAGGGGCCATGGGGAAGGCCGACATTGTCCGCTGGGTGCGTTCCCTCTCGGATCAGCTCAACCCGGCATAGAACCGCTCGAGAATCGGGCGCTGACCGTTGGTGATCTTCAGGAGTGACTGCGGGCGGTCGAACCAGCCGCCGCGGTCCACTTCCGGGAACTGTGCCGTGCGGCCTGACTTTGGCGGCCACTCCATTTCGAACAGATTACTATTCAGCCTGGCGGGATCGCAGTCGCCTGCGACTGCCCACACGTGCAGGCGTTTGCCGCTCGGTTGCCGGTAGGTCCCGAGATCGAGCTCGGCGCCACTTTCCGGCGGCTCGAATCCGGTTTCTTCCCTGAACTCGCGCCGTGCGCACGCGAGCTCCTCTTCACCTGCATCGACGAGCCCCTTGGGCACCGACCAGGCACCTTCGTCCTTTTTCGCCCAGAAGGGTCCACCGGGGTGCACCAGGAAAACTTCCACGCCCGAGTCGCGCTTGCGATACAGGAGCAAGCCTGCGCTGACGGCCGGCATATTCGAATCAGCTCCTTTTTGCCAGTGTGCCAGGAACGCTCCGGCTCGAGCCAACGGCTGCGGTGAGGAGCTGCTTCGCGCACTCGGCGGTACGCCGCTAATTTATCGCGGGCGCATAATCGGTGCATGGACGGGCCACAGACGCTTCCGCCGAAGGCTACGGACCGCTCGGTCATCGAGACGAAGTACTGGCACACGCTGGACGATGGCCGGGTGCAATGCGATGTCTGCCCACGAGCGTGCAAGTTGCGCGAAGGCCAGCGTGGATTGTGCTTCGTTCGCGGGGCCGAAGGCGGACAGATCAAACTGTTCACCTATGGCCGCTCGAGCGGTTTCTGTGTCGATCCGATAGAGAAGAAGCCGCTCAATCATTTCCTGCCAGGCTCGAGCGTGCTGTCCTTCGGGACGGCTGGGTGCAATTTAGCCTGTAAATTTTGCCAAAATTGGGACATGTCCAAATCCCGCGAGATGGACACGCTCGCCGACAGCGCGAGCCCCCGGGATCTCGCTGAAGCCGCAGGCAGACTCGGCTGCGCCAGTGTCGCTTTCACGTACAACGATCCGGTGGTGTTCATGGAGTACGCGATCGACACGGCGCAGGCCTGCCGCGAAGCCGGGGTGAGGAGCGTCGCGGTAACGGCGGGTTATATGTGCGCTCAGCCGCGGGCTGAGTTCTATCGCCACATGGATGCCGCGAACGTCGATCTGAAAGGTTTCACCGAGCGGTTTTATTACAAGATCTGTGGTGGCGAGCTCGCTTCGGTCCTCGAGACTCTCGAGTATCTGAAACGCGAGACGACGGTGTGGTTCGAGATCACGACCTTGCTCATTCCGGGCGAGAACGACTCGGATGCCGAGCTCGACCTGATGACACAGTGGATTGCCGACAAGCTTGGCCCGGATGTTCCCCTGCACTTCACCGCGTTTCATCCCGACTGGAAGATGCTCGACAAGCCGCGAACCCCGCCCGCGACCCTGACACGGGCACGCCGCATAGCACTCGCGAACGGGCTGCGCTTCGTCTACACGGGTAACGTGCACGACAGCGAGGGTGGCAGTACTTATTGCCCCGGCTGTGGCAGGCGGGTGATCGAGCGTGACTGGTATCAACTGGGGGATTGGCAGCTCACTGGGTCCGGCACCTGCAGGAACTGCGGCAGCCGGATCCCCGGTGTATTTGCGGGTGCGCCCGGGCACTGGGGTGCGCGACGCGTGGGCGTGCGGCTCGCTGGCCGCTAGTTGCTCACCCGGTCAGGCCCACGCCGGAAGGCGCGTGCTCTTTCCAGGTGACGACGGTGTAGCGGCTGACAATGACGTCCGCGCTCCAGAAATCCTCGGCAAGGCCCGCCTTGATCTTCAATGCGGCGATGAAGTCACGTGGCTCGGGCAGCTGCTCCCAGACCTGTGGGAGGAGTGTGGCGCGATGGTGCCCGTACTCCAGGGTCAACCCATCGAGCCCCGGACGGACTCGCTTGATGAGCTCCTCTTCAGAGGTGAACTCGATACGCTCATCGACTGACAGCAACGATACTTCGAGCGATGTCATCGCAAGCTCGCTCGCATCGAGCGGACCAAACCTCGGGTCACGGAAAGCCGCCGCGACGGCATTGGTCCGCACGTCATCGCGCAGCGTCCGCAGCCGGTGCAACGAGCCGACGCAGCCACGTAGCTGGCCTCGCTGCTTCAAAGTCACGAACGTCGCGGACGGCTGCTGCAGCAGCGCGTGATCCATGGCCTCGAGCTTGCTGAGCCCCAGTTGCTCGGCTATCGCCGAACGGGCGAGCGTGAGCACCGCGCAGCCGAGATCGAGGTCTATCAAGCTGCCGCCTCGCTGAAGAGGAAAGATCCGTAACCCACCACTCGTAGCTTGTCACCGGCCGTGTCGCCCGAGTTGCGCAGGTCGAGCAATTCAGGCCGCAGGCTGCGTTGGCGGGCCACGCTGAGCAAGCCGTTGATCGGTAGCGCCCCGCAGGCCTGCTCGTAGCCGAGCGTGGGCGAAAGTGTCAGCACGGTTTGTGCGCTCGAGCGGTCGAGGACACGCGCCTCGTCGTAGCGATGATAGTGGGAAAGATCGGAGCTCACGACGATGAGCGTCTCGGGTCCGCCCCAGAGCAGTTCGATGACCTCCGCCACCTGCGGCACGGTGGCATCACCCACCGCAAACGGAACGAGACGAAAGCGCCTCAGCAGTACCTGCAGGAAGGGCAGTTGCACCTCGAGGGAGTGTTCGAGCTCGTGTACCCGATCGCTTTCCATGACGTGCGGCAGAGTCAGGGCGCGCTCCGCGAGTGCGCGATCCAGCTCGATTTCTCCGAGGGGCGTCGCAAAGGCGTCGACGGAGGGAACGGCAAGTCCCCGCAGCGGTACGCGGTGCGCTGGCCCGAGGAGCACGACCGTGTCGATGGCTTCGCATCCGGCTGCCAGCCGGCGGTAGGCTGCGGCCGCTATGGCGCCCGAATAGATGTAGCCGGCATGTGGAACGATCAGCGCCTTCGGCCGGGGCGCGCTGCGCGCGGGCGGAGCGGCCCGCCCGACATGCGTTCGAACCTCTGCGCTCAGCGCCGCGGAGGACGCCGGGTAGAACGTTCCGGCTACGGCTGCAGGGCGTACTGTGGACACGCAATTCTCTCCGGCAAAGCCCATATGAGCCCGCAGGCGTCGCGTGTCAACTGTGCGCCAGCGCAAGCGCTGCCGTGTCGATAGGCATGGTCTGCGTTTGCCGCCTGGTCGCAGCAGCGCCGGAACCAATGACCTAGGCTGGGCGCCGTCCCGGATACCAGTTCCAGCGCCCAGCGAGCGCCATCACGGCCGGCACGATCAGCGCCCGCACCAACGTTGCATCGACCAGTACCGCGACGCACAGTCCGACGCCGATCATTTTCAGCACCGGGAGCGCGGCACCGACGAAGGCTCCGAACACCACGACCATGATCAGGCCAGCCCCCGTGATTACCGGCGCCACCGTGGCGAGACCCTCCACCGTGGCGCGATTGTTGTCACCGTCGCGGTAGTACTCCTGCTGGATGCGGAACAGCAGGAACAGCTCATAGTCCATTGAGAGCCCGAAACTCATGCAGAACACCATGAGCGGTATTTCCAACGGTATCGAGCTCACCGGGTGCTCGAGTCCCACTATAGAGCCGAGCCATCCGAGCTGGAATATCGCCACCACCGCGCCGATGCCCGCGGCCACCGCCAGCAGGTTCATGAGCACGGCCTTCACCGGCAGCAAAAACGAGCGGAACGCCGCAAACAACATGAATAGCGTGGCGGCGACCACGAACGCGAATATGCGCGGTAAGCTCCGCAGCATGGCGTCGTTGAAGTCGTGGTAGGCCGCGGCACCTCCGGTCACCAGCACGGCGAACGGGCCGGGCGGGGCGCGCGCCTGCAGTTCACGCGAGAGCTGCGCGATGTCCGTAGCGCTCGCGCCCTCGGCGGGCGTGACTTGAAAAAGCGCCGCGCGTCGATCACGGCTCACGAAGAGATTCCCGATATCTGGGTAATCCCGCAAGGCCTGCTCCGGGTCCGCGTACAGCATGTGGTACTCATCGGGCCCGAGCCCTTGCTGCAAATCGACCGGCGAGCTCACCGTACCCACCCGTTTATCGCGTGCGAGCGCAGCCGAATAGGCGAGCAAGGGGTCGAGATGCGGTGCAGCAAGGATCGGCAGTCCGTCGGTGCTGCGCACCAGGACGTAGATTCCGAGCGCCGCGTTCTCGCCGCGGACCGCGGTGAGCAGGTCCGCTCCGACACGCGATTCCATGGCCGGGGGCAGAAACCAGCGCTGCTTGGAGAAATCCGTGCGGATACGCAGCACCGGGGAGGCCAACGCCAGCGCGCAGCCACCGGCTAGCAGCAGCGTGATGTATGGATGACGCACCACCCAGCCGCCGAGTGCCCGCCAGAAGGCGAGCAGGCGCGGACGTCCGCGGTGGCGCGGGATCACCGGCAGCCACTCGAGACGACTTCCCAGCAATACGAGCGCCGCCGGCAGCAGCGTAAGTGCCGCGAGCACCGATATAAAGACCACCAGCGCACCGCCGATACCCACCGTACGGGTCTCGAGAATTGGGCTCAGCAGGAGTCCAAGCAGTCCTATGACGACGGTTACGCCGGACCAGGCGATGGTGCGGCCGCCGCGCGCCACTGCGGCCATGGCGCTGTCCGCGATCGGCGCCGCCGTGGCGGCGTGCTCACGATAGTAGGTCACCATCAGCAGCGAGTAGTCGATACCGATGGCGAGCCCGATCATGGTGACGACGTTGCCGAGGAGGTTCGACACCGGCATGACATTCGCCATCAGCCACGCGACACCGAGCGAGACGGTGGTGGTCGCAAGCCCCATCAGGAAGGGCAGGCCCGCTGCCACCAGTGTGCCGAAAGCCAGCACCAGTATGGCGAGCGTAAGCGGCAGAGCCTGCTTCTCGGCACGATCGCCCCCGATGGCACTCCAGGTGTTTATATCCAAATCGGCCGCGGCGTTGCCGGTCACGGCGACGCGCGCTGCAGGATCGAGCTGCGCGAGCGCTGCCGCGCGCGGCGCAAGGCTCGCGCGCACCGCGATCACCGCCCGCTGCCGCTCGCTGTGGGTCATCGCAGCGAGGCCGAGGAGCAGTGTCGTCGACTGGCGATCCTTTGATCGCAGCCGCTCGTCGTGGCCCTCGGCGAAGCTCTCGATACGGCGCACGGCGGGAACTGCAGCGAGGATGCGGCCCGTCTCCTTCAGCCAGTCGAGATAGGGCGCTGTATCGACCGACAGATGCGGTGCGTTGACTGCGACTACCAGAGGGTCGATGAGCGGGTTGTTGAATTCGCTGCGCAGTAGATCGTCGGCGCGCTTCGAGGGGCTGCCGGGCACGCCAGCCTCGACTCCGACGGACAGCTGTGGCAGGCGGTGCGCACCCCAGGCGCCGAGGAGGATCGCGATCAACCACAGCGCCACGGTTCCCCACGGATGCCGGATTGCGGCACACCCAAGGAGACGCAGTGGCTCTTCCAGACCCTTGGACGCATTGAGCGCCGTGCGTAACGCGACCGTGGGCGCTTCGGCTGACGATGCAGAACTCGGTTCCTCCATCACCGTGTGCACAGCCGATCGATTACGCCAGTCTTTTCGACGAGTTCCAATGCCGCAGCGTACCCAACGAGAAAGAAGCGCGCAGATCTTACCCGGCGCTGCATCGCTCCTGCCATGGATGTTCCCGCAGGCTCAGCTCACGGCGCAGTCAGCGGACGGTTGCCGGCGGTAGCGAGAGGGATATATTCGCGCAGTCGCGCCCGGGAGCACGTATGCGTTACCGACTCCATATCAACGGTGCCACTCGGCAGGTCGAGGTTCCCCCGCAGATGCCGCTCCTGTGGGTATTGCGGAACGAGCTGGGGCTCGTGGGCACCAAGTACGGTTGTGGCAAGGGCTTTTGTGGGAGCTGCACTGTCCACGTCAATGGCGCGGCACGGCGCTCCTGTCAGCTGCCGGTGGGTAGCGTCGGCGATGCCCAGATCCACACTATCGAGCACATTGGCAACACCGCGACCGGAGCGAAGCTCCAGGCGGCGTGGCTCAAGATCGATGTAATGCAGTGTGGCTATTGCCAGGCCGGGCAGATCATGTCCGCCTGCGCGCTGCTCGGTGAGAAGGCTCGACCGAGCGATGAGCAGATCAACTCAGCCATGGCGGGCAACATCTGCCGCTGCGCCTGTTACAACCGGATCCGCAGCGCCATCCGCATTGCTGCCGGCATGGAAGAGGAGAGCGGTCATGTCGCCTGAAGCGCCCGCCATGCTCGATCGTCGCGCCGTGCTCAAAGCCTCACTTCTCGCCGGCGGAGGTCTTGCGCTCGAGGCACTGATACCACTTCCTGCATCCGCCCTGGAGGCGATGGAAGAGCCGAGGTCGTCGTCGGCGGTGCTTTCCGCGTTTGTCTCCATCGCGCCCGATGGGACGGTCACCATCGTCGCGAAGAATCCCGAGATCGGCCAAGGAGTCAAGACATCCCTTCCGATGATGGTGGCGGAGGAGCTCGACTGCGATTGGAGCCAGGTGCGCATTGCCCAGGCCGACCTCGATTCGAAGCGCTATGGCGAGCAATCGGCGGGCGGCAGCACTTCGACTCCGAAGAACTGGCTGCCGATGCGGCAGACCGGCGCCGCCGCGCGCGCCATGCTGGTACAGGCTGCGGCGCACGAGTGGAAAGTCGAGGCGGGTGAGATCACCACCGCCAGCGGACGGCTGTTCCACCAAGCCACCGGGCGCTCACTCGGCTATGGGGAGGTGGCGTCGCGGGCCGCCGCGCTCACTCCGCCAGAGCTCGGCGGCGTGCCGCTCAAGCGCCCAGATGAGTTCACCATCATCGGCCGACCGGTGGTGGGAATCGACAGCGCGCGCATCGTGAAAGGTGAGCCGATCTTCGGGATCGACACGCGCCTTCCCGGCATGCTGTATGCGATTTACCAAGTGGCACCGGCACACGGCGGGCGGCTCGTCAAGGCGGACACCGATGCGGCCATGCGCTCGCTCGGTGTCAGGTACGTGCTGCCGATCCGGGGCAACGGCGATGCGGATACGGGCCTCGCCGACGGCGTGGCCATCGTGGCGACCAACTGGTGGCTCGCAGAGCAGGCACGATCGAAGCTGCACGTCGAGTGGAACTTGAATGCTGCCAAAGGTCACAGCTCGACGGAGTATCGCGCCAAGGCCAATGCCGCAATCGATGCGGGACAGGGCGGCGATCTGCGGCTCGATGGCGATCCGTCCGCGAAGCTTGCCGCCGCAGCCAAGCGCCTCGCGGCGCGCTACGACTACCCATTCATAGCGCACGCGCCGATGGAGCCACAGAACTGCACGGCACGCTATCGCGACGGACATCTGGAGGTCTGGGCGCCGACACAGACGCCGCAGCGCGGGCTCGAAGGACTGCAGACGGCACTCGGTCTCGCGCCCGAGTCCGTGACGTTGCATCTGACGCGCGCCGGCGGTGGCTTCGGGCGCCGGCTGATGAACGATTACATGGTGCAGGTTGCCGCGATCGCCATGGCCATTCCGGGAGTGCCGGTTCAGCTCCTCTGGTCGCGCGAGGACGATATCCGCCGGGACTACTACCGCCCGGGCGGATGGCACCATTTCGAAGCGGGGATCAGTGCGCAGGGCGAGCTCATCGCCTTCAGCGATCACTTCGTAACCTTCGGCGACGGCACGACGCCGGCGCGCGCTGCAGCATTCAATGCATCCATGCCGCCGGCCGGGCTCATTCAGGATTTACGCTACCGTCAATCGATGATTCCAACGGTCGTGACCACGGGGGCACTGCGCGCCCCGGGCTCGAACGCGCTTTGCTTCGCGTCGCAATCGTTCCTGGACGAGGTCGCGCAGGCCGCCGGAACGGATCTGCCGAGGCTCATGTTGGGCCTGCTCGGTACACGTCGCGAGATCCCGGGACGTGACAACGCGCCGGTGTTCGACACCGGACGGGCGCGCGATGTGATCGAGAGGGTGATGCAGACTTCGAACTGGTCAATGTCCACGTTGCAGTCTGGCAGGGCGAAGGGATTCGCCTTCTATTTCTCGCATCGCGGCTATTTCGCCGAGGTTGTCGACGCCAGCGTGGCCGGCGGCGAGGTCGCCGTGCACAAAGTCTGGGTGGCAGGGGATGTCGGCAGTCAGATCGTGAATCCCCTCGGCGCAGAGAATCAGGTGCGCGGCGCGGTGATCGATGGACTGGCCCAGGCGCTGACCGGCCAGGCGATAGAGTTCGTCGATGGGGTCGTGCAGCAAAGCAACTTCAACGACTTCCCGCTGGCGCGCATGCCCATGGCACCCGAAATCGACATCGCCTGGGTCAGGTCCGACAAGCCACCGACGGGTCTCGGCGAGCCGGCGCTGCCGCCGGTGATCCCGGCGCTGACCAACGCGATATATTCCGCCACCGGCCAGCGCATTCGTTCGTTGCCGGTCCGCCTCACCGCGTAATCGGCCTTCAAGGAGCCCAGCGATACACCACCCCGGGGAAGGGCGGTTTCCATTGCTCGAAAGCACCGGTGATGAATAATGCGCCGCTGCTGGGTGGTCCAAAGCCGATATTGGTGACGTAGGGTGTTGGTACGGTGATCGTGCGCACGAGTTTCCTGTCCTCATTCACCACGAGGACCCGGCCTGAGCCGTTTTGCGCGATGTAGTAATTGCCATCCGGGCCGACCTTGAGACCGTCCGGACCGTTGTAGGCATCCTCATTCGGCGTGGGTGCGGCCAGATCCTGCAGGCGCGCCCAGACGGTGCGCCCACCGAGCTTGCCGTCTGCCTCGATCGCAAAGCTGAGAATGCGCCCGGCAAGCATTTCCGCGACCAGCAGGTGCTGGTGATCGCGCGTCAAGGTGAGTCCATTCGAGTAGTGAATGAGGTCCGCCACTTCGTTGATGGTGTTACCGTCGGCACTCATGTGCAGCACCGTGCCGGTGATCGCGGCTTTGATGTCATAAGCCCCGGAGGCCGAGAAGTAGACGCCGCCATGCCCATCGGCGGTGAAATCGTTGGGGCCGATGAAGCGTTTGCCGGTGCTGTCGGTGTGAATGGTGCGCACCTCCTTACCGCTCGCATCGAGCTCGACCAGGGTGTTGGCATCGTAGCAGGCCACCAGCAGGTGGCTGCTGAAGGGGATCAGCGCACTTGGCCCGCAGCCTTCGGCGTGCCAGTACACCACGGTGTGTTTGCCGTCCCATTGCTTGATGTTGCCCGGTGCGTATTCCACGTAAAAAAGCTTGCCATCCCGCCACAGGGGTCCTTCGGGATAACGAGCCTGCGGGTCGATGGTGGTGAGCTCTTCGGCCCGAGCGCAACAGGTGGCGAGCGCAAAGATCCAGAGCGCAACAGCGGCTGCCTTGCCGACTTGCGGACGAGTGCTTCTGTCCAGGGAGCCGTCGCTGCCACTTGAGCGGAACATCATTCCCCCGTGTTCTCTCTCCTTGTGCGTACGTCCCATGTAGCCACGGCTTGGTGGCCATCGCTATTCATTTTTATCATGGACAGATCGAGCTTTGCGCTACGAACCCGCGTACACCGGCTGTGCAGCGCGCCAACAGCGCGCTCATTCTCAGATCAGATGATGCTGCAGGCCGCGAAATAGACCTGCGGGTGCCTTGAGGCACGAGCCGGGTCGAAACGCCTCACAGCGTTTTTATGCCTTGGACCGAAGCGCCGCCTTCGCCAGCGAGTCGAGCAGTTCGACTGCGGCACGGGTGACACCGAAAATCTGACGACGGCGGCGTCCCAAAGCCACCCAGGCTTCGAGCGTTGCGACGCCCTCTGCGCGAAGGCGGTCGATCAGTGTCTGCGGCAGATCAGTGGGCAGTGCATGCGACATGTCAGCCAGTTTTCGCACTCCAGCTCATTTGCCAAGCGGGACTTAACATTAATGCGACAGGAGTTTTCCATTCAGCGATGCGCTTCGCAAAATGAGGCAGCGCGGCGCGGCTGTGCGGCGCCGGCCGTGCCGGCCGTGCCTCGTGCCTCGTGCCTCGGCCTCGTGCCTGCCGTGCCTGCCGTGCCTGCCGTGCCTGCCGTGCCTAGAGTGGACCGCCCCTCGCACTGCTGAGTTCCGCGAGCGCAGCGCTGAAGGTGTCGGTTTCCTCATCAGTGTTGTAGTAGTGCACGGAGGCGCGGATGAGCGCAGGGATGCCACGCTCATCCATATCGAGCCGGGTCCAGGCTGCATCGCTCACCGACACGTTGATCCGCTGACTCGCGAGCGCCGCCTTGACCACTTGCGGGGAAATTCCCTGGCAGACAAAGCTCACGATGCCGCACCGGGTTCGGCCCTGGTCGCACACCTGTACGCCGGGAATCTGCGCGAGCCGATCGCGCAGCCGCGCGGCGAGTGATTGCACGCGTTGCCAGATCGCGCCGAGCCCGAGATCGGTCGCATAACGCGCGGCCGTTCCAAGGCCGATGCGGGTGGCACAGTTGAATTCCCAGTTCTCGAAGCGACGCGCGTCACGACGGAGTTCGAACGCGTTGGCCGTGATCCAGGTAGCTGCCCGACCGTCGATGAAGGGTGGCTCCACCTCCGCCAGCGCTCGTTCACTCACGTACAGGAACCCGGTACCGCGCGGTCCCCGCAGGAACTTGCGGCCGGTCGAAGAGAGAAAATCGCATCCGATGGCGGCGGCATCGATCGGCATCTGTCCGACGGACTGGCAGGCATCGAGCAGGTAGTAGCAACCGGCAGATCGCGCGAGTTGCCCGATCGCTGCGGCCGGATTGACCAGGCCTCCATTGGTCGGGACGTGGGTGATCGAGATCAGCTTCACATCCTGATCGAGCAGTCGCGCCGCGGCCTCCGTGTCGAGCTCGCCATACTCATTGTCCGGGATCACATCGATCCGCACGCCCCGGCGGTGGCTCACCTGCAGATACGCGAGATAATTGCTCGCGTACTCCGAGCGGCAGGTGAGGATGCGATCACCGCGCTCGAGCGGAATGCCGTAGAAAGCCATGTCCCAGGCTCGCGTCGCGTTCTCGATGAGCGCGATCTGGCTGGGCCGTGCCCCCAGCAGTGTCGCCAGCGCATCGTAAGTTGCTGCGATTTCGGCGGCCGCGGCGTCCTGGGCCTCGTAGCCACCGATCAGCGCCTCGCGCACGGTGTACTCGAGCACTGCATCCGTGACCACTTTCGGGGGTAGCGCGGCGCCTGCGTTGTTGAAATGAATGACTTCGGCGCACCCGGGAGTTGCCGCCCGCACCGCCGCTACATCGATTGGGCGCGGCGCCTCAGACTCTCCGCTGCTTCCGCTCATCACCTGTCCTGCCTCGTCAACGCTCACGCTGCAGTAATACGCGACTAGCCCGCAGCTCTTTCAGCTTCTGCGGGCTGACCCGCGGATATGAGAGATCGAGCTCTGCGAGCGCCTGGACGACTGCCGCCGCCACCACGAGCCGGGTGAACCACTTGTTGTCTGCGGGCACTACGAACCACGGCGCATGTTTCGAGGCGGTCGCCCGTATGGCCTTCTCATAGGCCGACATGTAGTCCGACCAGAAGGCGCGCTCGCGCACATCCGAGGGCGCGAACTTCCAGTGCTTGTCCGGCTCGTCGAGCCTTTCGAGGAATCGCTTCTTCTGCTCGCGGCGCGAGACGTGCAGGAAGAACTTGAGCACGATCAATCCCTGATGGCCCAGATACCGCTCGAAATGCGCGATGTCGGCAAGCCTTTCTTTCCAGATGTGCTTGCCTGCGTGGGCAGCCGGCAGCTTCTCCTGCTCGAGGATGTCCTCATGCACGCGTACGACCAGGACCTCCTCGTAGTAAGAGCGATTGAATATGCCGATATGCCCGCGCTCGGGCAGGCAACGCACATGCCGCCAGAGAAAGTCGTGATCGAGATCCTCTGCCGAGGGCTGCTTGAAGGAGAAAACCTGGCAGCCCTGCGGGTTGAGACCCGACATCACGTGCTTGATGGTGCTGTCCTTCCCGGCGGCGTCCATGGCCTGAAAGATCAGCAGCAGTGCCCAGCGGTCCTGCGCATAGAGGAGTTCCTGCTCCTGGGCCAGCCAGTCCTTACCCCGGTTGAGGAGCTCGGCAGCCTCGCTCTTGTCCAGCCGCAACCCGCAGGTATCGGCGGGATCGAAATCTTTCAGCCTGAATCGCTTGCCGCTCGTGACGCGGAACGGCTTTACGTAGTTCTCGAGGCGCTCGAGGATCTCATCGCTCGGCATACGGCTGCCTTCATGACCTGCCCACCCGCGCAACGCACGCTAGGCGACCAGCGGCCGCCATGCAACAGGTCAATGTGCGTCGAAAAATGACTTGACGGCACTCAGGCAGAACGGCGGCACGAGCGTCGCATGGTAGGCAGCGAGCACTTCCGCCTCGCCACCCTGCGCATCGACGATACCCTTGGCAACGCTGAATTCCGCCTTGAGCGCGGCGTACGGGTCATTCGCGCCGGGGGCGGAGTCGATGTCGAGGATCACGGGGGCCACCGCGGGCGGATTCGATGTCCAGTAATGCTGCATGAGGGTGGTGTTGAAGAAAAAGACAGTCGGATCGGAATTCCCGCCACACAAGAGCGTCGGTGCCGTCGGGCTCCAGCTGCGCAGATCATTCGCCTTCAGGTGAATCCGCAACGTGTTGGTCGGAGCGGCTGGCGGCAAACCATCGCTAAGGACGGGAAAGCCACCATCGGGGTGCGCGAGTGCGTCACTCAGATAGGACGCCCGGTAGTCGTTATTGACGAGATAGTCCGTGCCGAATCCGGCCGCAAAGATACTCGCGAGATTTGCGGGCGAGGTAGCCGGGGTATAGACCGCGTAGTTGGGAGAGGGCGGGGTGCTGCTGAAGAGCACCGACGGAAATTTCCCCTGCGACCTCAGCGTACCGAGCGGTGTGGTGCTCGGCAGCAGCCCGGGAATGGAGGCGGCGTACGGGCCCGCGAACACCTCGGCCGGGTTTGAATAAATGTCGCCATAGACATTCTGGTAGCCCGGGACCAGCAGAGCCACGTTGAGCGGGCCGCTGGCATTGACCTCACCCTCGAAAACCGCATCCCCGAAGGCGCTGAGAGTGTAAGGCCCGGACATCGGTGCCGATGCGGTTACCGTCATGCCGGCAGTTTGCATGGCGCTGTGAGTCGCCATGGCCACATAGCCACCCTCGGAATAGCCGGTGATGAAGAGCTTGCCGCCGTCGGTCGAGCCGGGGACCTCCGAAGTGGGCAGCGCTGCGCGCGCCGCGATCACGGCATCGATCATTTCCTTCGACTGCTGATCGGCGACCAAGTAGGGGTGAAACCCAAGCGTCGAGTTGTCATAGCCCAGGTAATTCGGGGCCACGACAATATAGCCTTCCGCCGCGAACACCGCGGCGAGGAGTACCCCCTCCGCGCTATCGGCCGCGTCCAGCTGCGCCAGATTGAAGTTCCGGTCGGTGGTGGTGCCGTGCGCATACAACACGATCGGACGGCTACCGTTGCAATCAGTGACGCTGCTGCTGCCCGGCACCATGAGCGCCCCGGATGCCGGCGTGATATTTCCCTGCGGATCGACCGTCTGGTAGGTCAGGTGATAGACGGTGATGGTGCACTTGGGCGTATACGCCAGCTGCAGGAAGGTTTGGCCGAGATCGCTGCCGGTCAGCAGTTGCAGCAGATCACTGGGCGCGTAGGTAGCCACTTTTTTCGGCGGATTGTCGATCAGGTCGCCGCGCTGGGGGCTGGCGGAGGGGGACGAGGAGGGCGGTGGCGGCGTGTGGCTCTTGTTGCTGCAACCGCCGATTGCCGCAGCCAGGACGATCAAACCTACGATGCGTGAGAGAAGATTCATGGGTCCATATCAGCAGGCATCCGCGTTCCGCGGTAGTCAGACAAAGCCGCTTTCCAACCCGCTCCGAGCGCGCACCGCCTTGACCACGACCGACGCTTTAGACCGTCAAGCTGCTCGAACGGGGTTCAATCGCCCGCACGCATGGAGCGTATGGGGCTGGGCGCGGGTGACATGCGGGGCCGCCGGCCGCGCCTCGACGCGGCGCCGCTGTCACTCGGTAGCCACCTGTTGCGCCTGCTGCGCACAAAGTGCACCGGCCGGTGCCGAATATGTTCAATCAGCGCAGCAATGTAATCGGAAGAGGTCTGCGGCTCGGCTTTGGTCTATTCTGTTCAGGTCGAAGAAGAACAACGTTTAACTCTGGCCGATTGCAGGGAAGTCTTTTTTGGGGAAGCGAGTCATGGATTACAGTGTTGAAGAAATTCAACCCAACGTGTGGCGCGTGCGCATTGAAGGCATCACTCGCATCATCCGCTATCGCAACGGCAATATGACCTTTGCGCCGTGGGATGTGTCGACTGCCGAAGGCCGTACGCTCTGGAGCGCAGCATCGCTCGAATCGGCGTTCCGCTGGATTCAGGCGCGCACGGGTCAGCCGGTCGAAGCGCTCTTCACGCAGGCGCTGCTCGAGCACACTGCGCGTAGCGGAACGAGCGGAACGAGCGGAACGAGCGGAACGAGCGAAACGACACTCGCGCTGGAGCCGGGCGAGGTCCGCAAGGAAGCGCCCAGCGGTTAGCACAGCCTTCCTGCGGAGCGGGCGCTGCGCCTATTTGGCGGGCGCTGCGCCTATTTGGCGGGCGCCAGCTCTCCCAGCATGGTGGGAATGAGCTCGCTCACGGTCGGATGGATGCGCACACCATGCTGCACGCTCGTGTAGGGCAGCTCGCCGTACATCGCATCGACGAGCGAGTGCACGGCCTCATCGCCCCCGACTCCAAGGATGGCCGCGCCCAGTATCCGCTTGGTGCGCCCATCGATGAGCACCTTCATGAAGCCCTGCGTCTCGCCCTTCTCGCGAGCGCGAGCCACATCCGCCATCGGCATGCGTCCGACCAGAAGCTCGTGTCCCTCCCGGCGCGCCTCTGACTCGCTCTTGCCGACCCGCCCGAGCGGCGGGTCGGTGAAGAGGGCATAGATCGGTATGCGATCGCTCACTTTTCGATGCGTACCGTTCAGCAGGTTATCGGCGACGATCTCATAGTCGTTATAGGCGGTGTGGGTAAAGGCACCGCGCCCGTTGCAGTCCCCGAGCGCATAGACGTTCTGTGCGCTCGTCGCGAGCGTCTCATCGACCTTGATGTAACCCTGCGGGTCGGTCTCGATGCCGGCCTCGCGCAGACCGAGCTCCTCGGTATTCGGTACGCGTCCGACCGCGAGCAGCACGTGCGTACCCGTGACACTCGGCGCCGCCGCGGAGGATCCCAGCTTGACTCGCACCCCTTCGGGGTCCGCTTCCAGGGCAAGGCAGCGGGCATTGAGCCGGATCTGGATGTCTTCCGCAGCGAGAATGTCGCGGATGGCGTCGGATACCTCCGGGTCCTCGCGCTGAATCAGCCGCGCAGCCATCTCGATGACGGTGACGCGGCTCCCGAACCGCCGGTACATCTGCGCGAATTCCAGACCGACGTAGCTGCCTCCGACGATGAGCAGATGCGCGGGCACAAAATCGACATCCATCATGCTTTCGCTCGTCAGATAGGGTACCTGCCGCACACCCGGAAGGTCCGGAACGTGCGGCCTTCCGCCCACGTCGATGAAGACGCGCTCCGCCGTCAGCGCTTCCGTGCCCACCGCGACGGTGCGCGGGCCGGTGAATCGCGCCTGTCCCCGGAAGAGGTGGACGTTGGGAAGCGAGCCGAGCCACTTCTCGAGCGAGCTCCTCGAACGCTCGACCAGGGCATCTTTTCTTGCCTTGATTCGCGGCATGTCGACCCCGACCGGGCCGGTCGCGACGCCGTAGTCCCCCGAGCGGCGCGCAACGTGGGCGACATAGGCACTCGCGATCAGCGTTTTGGTCGGGGTGCAACCGTTATTGATACAGGTGCCGCCGAACCGCCCGCGCTCGATGACCGCGACCTGCATGCCGCTCGCAGCGAGTCGCTCGGCGAGCGCAGGGCCTGCCTGCCCCGTGCCGATGATGATCGCCTCGTAACGATTCATCTGCTCCTCCCGGCCGGCCGGCTGGCCGAGCTGTGGTGAAGACTCGGGCGTGCCTGCCTGCCAGCGGTATTTGAGACGCGCCGATCCGGATGTTCGCACCGATCCGGACCCCAAGCTATTACACGCACAGCGCACCCGTGGCTGCATCCGGCACTGCGGTATTCTCGGCGGCGGAGCCTGCTCATGAGGTCAGCGAGCTTGCGATCCATCGCGCCGTCGCTCATCGCCGTGGTGTTTCTGGGCTCGGCGGGCGCGCAGACGCCGGCCGGCAATTGGTTGGATTCAAATTCCGTGACGGCCTGAATCGACCCGGCACGCCGATTCCGTACGCTCCGGAGCGGCAGAACCCAGACCCGCGCTGCCGGGCGCTTGCGCGGTCGCCTCAATCGGATGAGGACGGGCAATTGCGCGCCCATGGCTGGGATCTGGTCGGTTCACCCTCAGCAGCCAAAGACATTCAGGTAATTGCCGCGACCGCCGACTACGACGGCATGTGCCGCCCGCGGCAATACCAGTCATTCGTGTTTGCCCATGGTGTGTTCGTCGGCACTCTTTCGCCACATCTCATGGACAGCCGCACCGATGGTGCGCTGAGTCAGGTAATGATCGATAGCGGTCGGAAGCTGCAGGCGAAATACCTGCGCTACGCTGCGACGGATCCCCTGTGTTGCGCATCGAGGACGACGACGGTCACCTTCGCCATCGACGCCGACCCGCCGATGATCCGCGCCCTCTCGGTAACGACGGTCGCCAATTCACCGACGCAGGCACGCTGAAAGGCCGCAGAGGAGCGCGGCGTCCGGCTAGGCGCGATAGACGAGTGTCCCATTCGGGAGCTGCTGCGCGTTCGGCGTGAGCGTAGCAGGCTCGATTTTGTTGGGTCCCATGATATGCACAACCGGCATGCCGGAGGCGATGAGGTAGTCGCTGATGATGCGGCGGTGGCATCGCCACCAGAGTGTCTCCGAGCACATGATGGCGCAGCGAAACTCGCCCGCCAGGGTTTTCAGCGTGCCGAGACCTGCATGGAAGGCTTCTGTTGCCGCGTAGTCTGCGTAGTTGCGAAAAGAGTCATTGCGCCAGAAGGTGTTGGGCGAGGGCTGTGCGTCGCGTTGCCGGCGGCGACGGCCGCCGAGTTCGGGGACGTGCTCGTAGCGAACGCCGATCTCGGCCAGTGATCCGGGCAACAGCTCGCGGTTGAACTGCGGATTCGTGCGCGAGCGCGGGATCGCCCGCACATCCACGACCATCTGGATACCGGACTCGCTCAGCAGCGCGCCGAACTCAGCAATGGCACGCGTCGAATGACCGACGGTGTAAACGCTGCGCGGGTCGGTCTGCGGCATCGGCGCACTCGCTCCACGCTTGGCTCAGCGCGCTCGGGCTGGGGTGCCTGTCGTCTCGAGTTCCGCTGTGGCCGGAATCCACCAATCCGTCCCACGTGCCGTGGTGACGTATTCAGGCCAGCGGTAGTCGATCGGTGCGGCAAAATCCCGCGGCAGGAGGGGTGCGATGAAGCGCGTGCCCGCGGTACGCTCGCCGAACTCGGCGCGCGCGGCTGCGAGCACGTCCGATCGGGTGAGAAGATCGAGCAGCGTGCCGGCGATCGTCTTGCCCGCGACCTGAACGGTGGGGTCTATGCAGGGACTCAACCCGCCGAGCGCATTCGCTACCCAGGCGGGGTAGCCGCCGTAGCCCGCAGGTACGGCGAGCATGGGCCGGGCGATATAGAGCCTGACAGTCGGCGCATACCAGCTCATCTCGACGTAATCATCGCTCGTCCAGTGCGTCTGCCACGCGGGCATTTGTTCCCGCAACCGCCCCTCCGCGGCTTGCGGCTCGATCAGCTCCTCGCAGGCGGCGAGGAACGGCCGTTCCATGGGAGTGAGACCGAGATTCCGCTGGATCTCCTGTGCGAGCGCGACCGCCGTCGAGTCGTAGCGGGGCGGACCGACCGCGGCGAGATTCTCGTAGGTGAGCCTTGCGAGAACATGGTTGGCCACACCGGGGCGGGTGCGCGATACCCAGCGCTTCACCACGCGGCAGTGCGCCACCGCGGCGGCGTGGTCGGCGTTGCGATCGAGCACAGCGAGGATCGCATCCGCCATGCCGACCTCCGGGGCGCGCCAGGCGTAGTTGATCTGCGCGAGCTGGGCGGGAAGGTTGTCGGCAGTCGCCTGGCCCGCGGTGAGGATGGCCTCATTCAGCGACCAGCCGCCGCTATGCGCCAGCATCGATTCCATGGTCGCCTTGGTGAGCGCATACATGGTAAAGAGCGCGACGTTGGCGCCAGGTGCTCGTGCCGCCGAATGCGCGGCGGCGATCGGGCTGTCATGCGCGGCGGCGGCCCAGGTCTCGGGCTCATCGCATAGAAACGAATAGATGCGGCTGCAGTAGGCGCCGCAATGGGTATCCCAGCGGGTCGTGTTGCACAAGGGCAGCATGTAGAAGGGGTGGAAGCTCACCATGGCGTCGATACCGTCGTAGTAGCCGCGGAGTCCGTGGACGAGCTTCGATCCCTGCACCTTTTCCGCGGGCTCGCCAAAGAAGCGCAGCGTGCCCGTTACGCCCGACTCCTGCATGGCGTGTTGTGTCGCCAGGATTCCCGCGAGGGCCCCAATGCCGAGCGCGGAATGTGGATCGGTGTGACCGGGCGCGGACTCGGACAGCCCCGGCCGCGGCCCGCGCGATGTCGCCGCAGCCTGACAGTTGCCGGGCACCGCGTCGTACTCGGCATAGCCGGCCACCGTCGCTCCAGGACCGTTGGACCACTCCGCGGCGAACGCGGTCGGCATCCCGCCGCTGCCGGCTTCGACGGAGAAGCCGGCGCGCCGCAACCGCTCGACGAACCACGCCGCCGAGCGGTATTCGCGCCAGGCCGGTTCGGCGAACTCCCAGATCGTCCGCTGCCACTCGGAGAGTGCCCGGCGGTGCTCCTCGACCCAACCATGTGCCAGCTGCTTTGGCGCTGTCATGCTCGTCCCGTCGACTGCGGGGGCGCTCGCGCGCGTGCAATTTACCCTACGCCCATGGTATCCAAATGGAAACCAGCTCCGCTCCACGGCAAGCTCAATCGGCAGAACATGCGCCCAGCGATCGATCCGGCGAGCCACGCCGTGGCAGCCGCTTTGGAAAGCGACCCCTTCTATCGCTGCATCACCGCGCAATTCGCGAGTGACGAGGCGCACCGACGCGCAGTGCTGAGCGCCTATCTCGACTACTCGATCGGACAGGGCATGCGCATCGGACGTGTGGTGCATCCCGAGGAAGCCGACCTCGGGGTTGCAGTCTGGCTGCTTCCCCAGAGCGATGAGGTCCGCAAGCGCGAACGCGCGCGCAAGCACGAATTTCTGGGACAGCTGCTCGGGGAGTCTGGTTTCACGAATTACCAGCGGATGGTCGATTACATGAGTGCACGCGCTTCTACCGTGGTCCCGATCGATGCGTGGTATCTATCGATCGTCGCAATCGCGCCGCACGCGCAGGGTCGCGGCCTCGGGGCTCGGCTGCTGGCACCCACGCTGGCTGAAGCCGCTGCGGCTCGCGCGGTCTGTTATCTGGAGACCTTCAGCAGCAGGAGTCGCCGTTTCTACGAACGACTGGGGTTTGTGGCGCAGGGAGAATTCCCTGAGCCCACCAGCGGGGCGCAGTACGCCATTCTTACCCGTGTTACATCCGCCTGACGCGAATGCGGCTGGCGGTCACCTCGACCCGAACTCCCTCGAGAGTACGAAGAAAGGCAACAAATGACTCCGTGTCATCTGCCGAGAAGGTGCCGCTTATCACGAGTGCACGCAGTGCCGGGGTCTCGATTTCGATAGGCGTTTCGCTGTACCGGTTGAACTCGCTGACTACGCTCGCGAGCGGCTCCTGCTCGAATACGATCTGGCGGCGCAGCCAGGCGGTGTTGCGCTGGATCTGCGCCGGCACCGCCTGCGCAGGCAGTTGGTTGGCGGCTACCTGGACTTGCTCTCCCGCATGCACGAGTACGGTGGATTTGACAGCGGTACCGGGCTGAGCGGGTGCAAGGCCGACGGCAATCTGGCCCTCGAGGACGGAAACCAGCGTCGAATCCGGCTGGAGGCGTACGTCGAATCGGGTGCCGATGGCCACCACGTCTGCAGGCCCGGCAACGACATGGAAGGCTCGCCTCGCCTCGTGAGCGACTTCGAAGAGTACCTGTCCCTTTTGAACCTCGACCAGGCGCTGCCCAGAACTGAAGCGGACCGTGACAGCGGTATCGGTATCGAGGCGCAGCACCGAGCTATCGGCCAGGCGCTGCGTGAGCTGCTCACCGTGGCGCGTCGCGTACTGCATCGTCGAGACGCGGTCACTGCGCCACCACAGGGTGGCCACGGCGACCACGGCGAGCATCGCTGCCGCCGCAGCGACGAAGCGCCACGCTGCCTTGCGTGCGGGTCCTGCGGTGCGGGCTCGAGCGATCCCGATCGGGATAACATCCGCCTGCTCCGACGTGCGCGCCTGAGCCAGGAGCGCCTCGAGCGAGAGCTCCGGATCGGCCGCGGAGCGCAGCTCCTGGGCCACCAGCGCAATCCCCAGATATTCCTCCACATGCTGCGGGGAGGTCTTCAGCCACGCGGCGAACGTGGAGCGCTGTATGGCATCCGGGGTTCCGTCACGGTTGGCGACGAACCACTCGGCCGCTTGCTGGGCGATGCTCGTTCTCACGCTGTCCCTCGCACTCATTGCTTCATCCCAGCCGTGCCATGCGGCGCCGGCAGTGTGCCAATGCCTGACTCAGGTATTTTTTGACCATGTGAGTCGAGACGCCCAGTTGCAGCGCTACCTCCCGGTAGTTCATGCCATGCCAATAGTGCAGGGCGACCGCGGCCTGCCCCTTGGGAGGTAACTGACGCAGTACCTCGCGCAGCCGCTTGATACGCCGTTCCGTGTCGATCTCCGCGCCCACGGGTGCGAGGTCCGCGAGCAGCTCCGCGGCGTCATCGATATCGAGTGTGTTCGCACTACGCTGCTCGAGCACCCGGTGTTCCTTGGCGAGATTGCTGGCGACCGTGTAGAGATAGGCCTCGGGATTGCGGATCGCTTCGATGTCGCTGACGCGCAGCATACGCAGATAGACTTCCTGGGCGAGCTCCGCGGCATCCGGCCGCCGCCGGACGCGCTGATAAAAGAAAGCGAGCAGGGCGGCGCCGTGCTGTGCAAACAGCCGCTCGAGCAGGGCCTTCCGGGTCTCCGACATAACGCGAGAACTCACAGGAGACATTCTGGACGCTCTGGCCCTCCCTCGGGTACGAGGCCGGCCCGCCCCTTTCGGGTACCACTATTTCAACTGCTGCGGCGCAGCATTAGTCCGAGGGGGTCGCAGCCAGGCGAAGCGACCGGCCGCCCCGGCCCGCAATAGCCCCGGCCCGCAACAGCCATGGCCGCGGTAGCGGAGGTCGCGATCCACTTTCCGCCGGACCGCGCGCCACCGGCGCCGCGAGGAGCGCGGCGCCGCTGCGTCAGTGGGCTGCGTCTGCCGTGATAATGTCGGCCGCATCATGCACCGGCACGCTGCGGCCAGGTGCGGAGAGCGAAGGCCTGGACAGAAGTGTGACCGCCTCGGGCGCTGCGCCGCATTCACAGGCTGGCGCGGTATTCCTTTATTTCACGCCGCTCGCACTGCTCGTGTTTCTCGCGCTGCCGAACGGATTCCTGCTCGACATCGCGACCTCCTTCATGCTGAAGAATCAGGTGCGGGCGACACCCG
>DASYFL010000141.1:0-44383 GCA_036498445.1 Steroidobacteraceae bacterium | reverse complement strand
AGGTGGCCCTCCGCGGCCCACTCAGCCCATCGAGCGACCGGGGAGGCCCGGTGCAGGTCGTCCAGGTGGCCCCGGGACCCTACCTCCCGTGGGAGGTGGGGCGCGACCGGGCGGCCCGAGCCAACTGCCTGCCACGGGTGGGGGCACACGCCCAAGTGTTCCAAGCCAGCGACCGCCGACCGGTGTCGGGTCGCGACCCGCGCGACCGGATAACTTGCCGCCAACGGCTGGCGGCGCGCGCCCGGCGAACCCGAGTCAAATGCCGAATAACCGGGCGACGCGTGGATACGGACCCAACGCGCAACCCGCGCGGCCGAACGCCTTCTCCGGCACCGGTGGTGGTCGCCCGCAGAGTGCGCGTGGAAATGCGAGCATGGGTGGCGGAGGCCCGCCCGCAGGTGGTGGAGGTCGACGCGGATGAGGAAGCCGTCGCTTTCGACGGGGCACCAGGTCCAGCGTGAGTTCGCGCGCAGGCTTGCACCGTGCGCGGCACTCATGCTGGCACTTGCAGCCGCGGCGTGTAGCAAGAGGGCACCGGAGTCGCGGACCGGCCCGCAAACGTTCGCATCCCCCGACGCCGCAGCCCAGGCGGTCTACAACGCCGCCATGGCCAACGATACTGAGGCGGTCCTCAGGATCTTTGGACCGACGGCAAAGGAATTTCTCATCACGGGTGACCCGACGCAGGACCGTCAGGCGTTCAAGGCCTATACCGACGATTACGATCAGATGCACCGCTGGGGAAAACTCGAAGGCGGCGATCGGGTGCTCATCGTCGGCCTCGAGAACTATCCCTTCCCCTTCCCGCTGCGCAAAAGCCCTCAAGGGCGGTGGGCATTCGACGCCGAGGGAGGCCGGCAGGAGTTTCTCGTGCGTCGCATCGGAGACAACGAGCTGACCGTCATGGGCGTGCTCAATGCTCTCGCCAACGCACAGGTGGAGTACTACGGCTCGCCACAAGTTGGCTCCACGCTGCAGCAGTATGCCCAGCGTTTTATCAGCAGCCCGGGCAAGCACGACGGGCTGTACTGGTCGGTGGCGGCCGCGGAACCTGAAAGTCCCCTCGGACCGCTGGTGGCGCGGGCGGCAAAAGAGGGTCTTGCCGCATCGGCCGCGGCGCCGGCGCCGTTTCACGGTTATTTCTTCCGCATGCTGACCGAGCAGGGTGCGCATGCCGCAGACGGCGCCCGCAGCTACATCGTTGACGGGCACATGACCGGCGGGTTTGCCTTTCTCGCCTACCCGGCTGAATACCGCAAGACCGGCGTCATGTCGTTCCTGATCAATCAGGACGGCCAGCTTTTCCAGAAGGATCTGGGAGCTCAAACGGTGGAGCTGGCGGAGTCGCTGACCTCTTTCGACCCCGATCCCAGTTGGTCGCCGGTGCAGTGAGCTTCCTGCATACATCGGCGGGCGTCTATCTCGTCAGATACCTGAGTAAAGCCCCGAAGCTCTGCGGATCAGTCAGCGCCACGAACACCATCCCCGTCAGTGCGCCTGCAATGTGCGCGTCGTGGTTGATCCGGTCCTTCGAGTTCCGGGACGAGTAGTAGCTCCACGCCAGGTAGAGCACCGCGAAGAGTGGAGCCGGAATGGGGATGGGGATCGGCAAGATCAGGAGCCGACTGCGCGGGAAATATACGATCGAGGCGAACAGCACTGCCAGGATCGCGCCGGAGGCCCCGAGCGAGGCGTAGTTCGGCTCATCACGATGCTTGATGCAGGTGCCAATGCCGCTAGCCAGCAGACCGCAGAAGTACAGCGAGACGAAACGGGCCGTGCCGATGACACGCTCGAGCGTGAATGCGAACGAGTAGAAAGTGATGAGATTGAAAAGCAGATGCGTGATATCGGCGTGGACGAAGCCGCTGGTCAGCAGCCGCCAGTAGCCGCTTCCTCTCGCGATGAGATAGGGGCGCAACACCGCACGCTCCAGCAAGCGGGGCGAGACGAGTGCGGCGACGCTCGCCACGACGATCACCATAAGTATCGTTAGGGCGCCCAAGCGAATCGTTTCCCCGTGGCGACAAAATTCGTCGACCGCAACCTACTTCGAATTACATCGCTTCACGTCACGCGTGATTGTGCAGCACTCGCGGAACCGCGGTGCGTGCAGTACCGGATTATCCGATAATAGTAGTCGTATGCACCTCCTCGAGCGCCAGGAGCAATTCGAACAACTCAACCGGTGCTTCCAGGAGGCACGCACGGCCTCGGGCAAGCTGGTATTCATCGCCGGAGAGGCGGGTGTCGGCAAGAGTTCGCTGGTAGAGCGATTCGTCTCAGACCACCGGCGCGACGCACGCACGCTGTGGGGTGCGTGCGACGCGCTCTCAACCCCACGCGCACTGGCTCCGGTGTACGAGGTTGCGGCCCAGACCTCGGTGCTCACCGGCCGTGGGATTCGCGACGATCAAGCGCGTGACTGGCTGTTCCGGGCTCTGCTCGAGGATCTCATCCGGCCCGAACGCGTCAGCGTGGTCGTCCTGGAGGACGTACATTGGGCCGATGCGGCTACGCTCGATTTTTTGCGATTCATCGGACGGCGTGTTCAGCGGACGAATGCGCTCGTGCTCGCCACGTATCGCGACGATGAGCTCTCCCCGACTCATCCGGTGCGGCTGGCGCTGGGGGAACTCACCGGCGAGCACGTGATCCGCGTGCGCCTCGCACCGCTCTCGAGTACAGCGGTCGAAGTCCTGGCCGGAGAGAGCGTACGGGACGCGCATCTGCTCCATCGGATCACGGGTGGCAATCCGTTCTTCTTGCGCGAGGTGCTGGCAAGTCCGGGGGAGACGGTCCCACAGACCGTGCGGGATGCGGTCATGGCGCGGTTATCACGATGTTCCACTGCCACCCGCGAGCTCGCCGACTTTGTCGCCATATCGCCCGAAGGGACGGAGAGCTGGCTCATCGAATCGGTGTTGGGCGCGCAGCAGGCGGCGGTCGACGAGGCCGGTGCCCGCGGTCTGCTCGAAGTGCGGACTAACGCGATCGGCTTCCGCCACGAGCTCGCACGCCTGGCAGTGCTCGATGCAATCCAGCCCGAACGGGCTGCCGCGCTGCATGCTCAGGTGCTGGAGCGGCTGATACAGAAGGGTGCCGATTCGGCGCGACTTGTGCATCATGCCACGCTCGCGCGGCTGGGAGCGGCGGTTCTCGAATTCGCGCCGCGCGCGGCGAACGAGGCTTCGCGGCTCGGCGCTCACCGCGAGGCGGCTGCGCACCTGCGCAGCGCCCTGGAGCACGCCTCCTCGGCAGCGACTGCACTGCGGGCCGACCTGCTCGAACGTCATGCCCAGGAAAGCAGCCTGGCGAATCAGACACACGAGGCCATTGCATCTGCGACGGCAGCAGCCGGCCATTGGCGCGAGCTCGGCAACGTCGAGGCACAGGCGCGTATGCTTAGCCTGCTCTCGCAGGAATACCGCACCGTGGGGGATAAGGCGAATGCCGATGTATGCGTATCCACGGCCATTCGCCTGCTGGAGGCCTTGCCACGCAGTTCGGCTCTGGCAATGGCCTACAACTGGCGATCTCTCCTCGCGGTTCATCGTGGCTGGGACCGGGAAGCTCTGGAATATGGACGGCGCGCGCTACAGCTCGCCCGCGAGATCGGCGATCGCGCAGCCGAGTCGCATGCGCTGTGTAACATCGGCGGTGCCATTCTGGGGAGCGGTGATCGCGGGGGATATGAGGCTCTCGAACGCTGTATCAGGTTGGCGCTCGACGCACGGCTCGAAGACCACGCCGCCCGGGGGTACCGCACACTGCTCTTCTATGCGGTGCTGATACACGACTTTGAGCGCGCCCAGCAGGTATTCCGTCAGGGTGTAGAGTATTGCGAAGAGCGGGGAATCTTCTCGCACAGCGCGTACATCCGCGCGTACTACACAGCCTGCGAGCTCGATCGCGGCGACTGGACCAGCGCCGCACTCATGGCGAGCGAGCTGCTGCGCAGCTCCGAATTCACCGGAGTGCAACAACGCATCACGCTTCTCGCAACACTGGCCACTGTGCGACTGCGCCGCGGAGATCCCGGCGCCGATGAGTTGCTGGACGAGGCGCTGGCGCTGGCGCTACCCACACATGAACTCAATCGCATCGGGCGCGTCGCAGCGGCTCGCGCAGAACAAGCGTGGTATGCGGGAAAACTCGACAACGTCGCCCGCGAAGCCGCCATCGGCCTCGCGCACGTGCGTGACCACACCGCTCCGTGGATCCGCGGTGAGCTCCTGTTCTGGCAGTCCCGCGCACAACCGATCGGTGCTGGTCCGGAGGGCGTTGCCGAGCCCTACCGCCTCATGCTCGCGGGAGACTGGCGGTCGGCGGCGAAGAGGTGGCAGGACATTGGTATGCCATACGAGCAGGCGCTTGCACTGGTAGAAGGCCCCGCAGAAGCCGTGCTCGAGGCGCTTGTCATTCTCGACCGGCTGCAAGCCGGTCCGCTGGCAGCGATGGCACGGCTGCGCTTACGCAAACTCGGCGTACGCGGGGTTCCGCGCGGACCCCGAGCGGCGACGCGCAGTAATCCTGCAGGGCTTACGCAGCGCGAGGTTCAGGTGCTCAGGTTGTTAGTCTCGGGGTATACGAACCCGCAACTTGCCAACAAGCTGCACCTGTCTGCAAAGACAATCGACCATCACGTCTCCTCCATACTCGAGAAGCTTGATGTCCACACGCGCACCGAGGCGGTCGCTGCTGCCTTCGGCCTCGGGATCGTCCAGAGTGGAAGCTGATCGATCGGGGTCGACGCGCCTGAAACAGGCCGGCGACAACGTTTGCTACTGACAAGTCGCGGTGACTTCGTAGACGAGTTGCAGCTGGCAAGGCCGACTTGAGCTGCGTTCATGCCCGCGCGAGCCGCGACACTCGAGCACACCTTCTGCACGGTGCGCTTTGGCAGCTAACGCCGCCTTGACGGCGCCAGCGAGGTCGAACTGACCATCACAGTCCGAATACGGACATGGGTATTGGAAATACGCTCGCGCCGGAGGGAAGAGCACATGTGACTGCGGGGTCGGCACGCTCGAACCCGGCCCTTCGAACTTCAATTCGACACGCAACTGCTGCACCGTTGGGAATGCTGCGCGCAGCACGGGCGCCGTGGACCGATCACGTCGTAACTGGTCGGTGCGGTCCTGACGGGTAGCGGCTGAAGTAGCGAGTCTCATGTACGGTTCCGGACTATCAGATTGCGGTGAGCGGCGGCAGGCCACATGCCCTGGGTACGCACTCAGCCGCGATTTCCGTGCCCAGCTCGAGCCGCACGCGTCCGCTGCTCTTCCCGCACCTCTGCAAGCGTGAGCCGGGTGCTGACCGCGATTACATCAAGGATGGGATGCGCCGGGTCTGACGGCAAGCGCAGCTGGTGAACCTTTTCCCACATTCGAATGCGGACCTCAGGTGGATTGAGGTCCGAACGCTGCTCGGCCAACTCCTGGCGCCTCCTTTCGGCGCGCTCATATTCCTCATGTGCGAGGCGCTCTGCGGGAGTCTTGACGAGGTCTCCGGTACGGGGCAGCGTCATAGTTCGATTGAGCAGTCCAGGCAAGCTAGAAGGTTACAGGCCGAAGTACAGGCTACACGAGTTGCTGCAGCGCTGGCCGACTTTCGTGCGTGGCAAGCCCCCTGATGGCCATTGGACTGCATTTTCAAGACGCCCAACGGCTACGCGGGGGCAAACTGAGCCGCCGATCGCTTGCGCGACCGGTAAAGCTCTCTTCTGGATCGAACAGCTCAGTAGCGGCGCGGGCCGCCCCGAGAGCCCCCACCGGATCGATCGCGATCCTGGGCCTCGTTGACCTTCAGGGCGCGGCCTTCGAACTCCTTGCCGTTCAGCGCCTGCATTGCCCGGGATGCATCCGCATTCGACATTTCGACGAAGCCAAAACCGCGCGGACGCCCCGTGTCACGATCGGTGATCAAAGACACCTTCTCGACCGTTCCATGTGCCGAGAACAGAGCGCGCACGCCATCTTCAGTGGCGGTAAAAGGGAGATTTCCCACGTAGAGTTTGGTCACTGCACATTACTCGCAGATTTTTGAAACATGACAGCTGTTGAGGGCTGTCTCCTGGTTCGTCGCTTCGACGCCGCTGATATGCGATGCAGCAGTTCAGTCAGCGCTGAAGCACGCAAGCCGAAAAAGCTCGAACCGCGGCTACAGTACGCGATTTCTCGGCCGCGTGCCCGAAAATGCGCGGGTACGCCGAAACCGGCGGACGGATCGAGGCTCGAGAACACCCGGGCAGGTGGGACAACGGGTGTGCGGCGACTGTGCAACGCAGCGCATGACCGCACGTGCGCAGACAGCCCAATGCGCTTAAATTAGCGCGCTGCCGGACCAAGCTCTCTCCTGAATACAAGACACAAGGGGGCGGAAGATCAACCGGGCCAATAGATTCTCCAGGTGCGATTCCATGCGTCTCGCCGCAGTCCTGTTGTCCGCCGCCGCTTTATTCCCTCCCGGCAGCAGGCTGCAGGCACGGGCTGACCCACTTACACCGGGCTCTCTGAGCGCTGGGCAGATCGAGTCGATCGACGCCTTGGTGAGCTCGGAAATGGCGCGGCAGCACATCCCCGGCCTCGCCATGGGCATCTACAGGCGCGGACACATTCTCCTCGCCAAGGGATACGGTCTGGCGAACATCGAACTGTCCGCCCCGGTTCGCCCTGAGACGGTGTTTCAGTCGGGGTCGGTCGGCAAACAATTCGTGTCCGCGGCCACCATGATGCTGGTCGAGGAGCACAAGCTGTCGCTCGATGACAGCATTGCCAGATACTTTCCCGGAAGTCCGCCCGCGTGGAAGCCCATTCTCCTCAAGCATCTGTTGTCGCACACCTCGGGCTTAGCCGAATATGAAAGCGATGAGCGGGTTGGTCCGCGGGGCGATTTTTATCTCCGGCTCGACTTTACCGATGATGAGCTGCTGAGAAAGATCGAGGCGCTCCCCATCGAATGGCGGCCGGGGGAAAAATGGGCCTACCGCAATACAAACTATCTTCTGCTCGGCTTTGTGATCCAGGCGGTGAGCGGCAAGCCCTATGCCGAGTATCTGCAGGAACGAATTTTCAAGCCGCTGTCGATGACCGCGACCCGGCTCATCAGCGAGCGCGACATCATTCCGAACCGCTCAGCAGGTTACGAACTCGATGTTGGGAAGATCAAGAATCAGCAGTGGGTTTCGCCTACATTCAACTCCACCGCCGACGGCGCGCTGTATTTCAATGTCCTCGACCTCGCAAAATGGGACGAGGCCCTGTACACGACTCGGTTGTTGGCCCAGTCGAGTCTGGACCGGATGTGGACCGTTTACCGCCTCGATGACGGCAGGCCAAATTGGGCGGGCTACGGGTTTGGCTGGTTCATCGACCGCCAGAATGGGCACCGGGTGCTCTCGCACGGGGGTGCCTGGCAGGGCTTTACCTGTCAGATTTCGCGCTACACGGAAGACAGTCTGAGCGTAACGGTGCTGACCAATCTTGATTCCGACCACTCCGATCCGCAGGTCATTGCTGAAGTGGTTGCCGGGCTGGTTGATCCGCCCTTGATGCCGCAGAAGTTTGCGCCGATAAAGGACTCGAAGCCCGAGGTCGCCAGCCTCGTGCGCGCGAGGCTGGACCGTCTCATCGCCGGCGAGGACATCCGCCCGACACCTGCTGCGGAGCTGCTCGCCAGCCTGCCTTTCGAGGAGAGGTCGGCTTTGATTCCTGAGGAACCTCTGCAGACCCTGCAGAAGCGACTCGCCACAACCTGGCCCGGTGGGTCGTTGACGCTGGTCAGACGCGCTCGCCTCTCCGACGCCTCGCCGGCCCAGCAGGAGATGTCTGTCTACCGCCTGGCGAAAGACAATGCAGCGCTGCTGATTCTTTTCATGCCAGGAACGCAGGGATCGACATCCGCATTCGGCGTGATGGGTGATCGTCCGTACGAGTAGATCCCGCAGTCTTCAGCCGCGACGCCGATGCTGTGGTTGCCGGGGCCTAGCTAGCGCGGGCGCCGGCGTGGAGGCGTCGGGCTCGGCGGCGCGGCGCTCGTCGCCAGGGGCGTCACCGTGTAACGCAGCTTCGCCTCGCCGAGCGTGATGACATCGCCATGCTCGAGGCGGGCACAGCGAACGCGACGCCGGTTCACGAGCACGCCGTTCGTGCTACCGAGATCCTGCAGCAGCGCACTGCGGAACGCAGGGATCAGCACGGCATGATGGCGGCTGACCGAGGTGATCGGCAGCGGTAAATCGTTGTCAGGATCGCGGCCAATGGTCGTCCGCCCGCGCAGGACGAAGCTGTGGTTCTGACCACCGTCGATGCGCGTCAGTATGCTCGTCTGCGTGTGCGCGAGCGCGGCCTCCGACGCAGTTGAGCCGCGCCCCAGCTCGTCGAAGCTCGATTGCACCCTTCCCAGGGCGTAGGCGTGGGTCGAGGCGATTCGCGTGGCTCGTTGCAGCTCGGCGTCGCGCTCCGCCAGCGACTTGTGCAGCTGCTTCACCGTGGCGCGCAGCTGCACGTTCATCAACTCGGCGCGGGCCAGGCGAGAGCCGCTCTCTACCAGCTCCTTCATCAGCGCAGCGACTCGGTCCTCGAGAGCCTGGCGCTCCGCTTCCGGCGGGGCACCCCGGGCGCTCAGCTCCTCGATCTCCCCGCGCAACGAGTTGATCAGTGCCGTGTGCTCGGCGTGACTCGCGGTCATCGTCCGCGCCTCGGACTCCCGTGCTTCGAGTAGACGGGTTTGTTCGGCGAGCAGCGTCTGGCTGCGCGCCAGCGCTGCAGTCAGCTCGGAAAGCGATGCGCGGTCCCGCTCGCTCTCGAGCCGCGCGCCGGCTAGCTCCGCCTGGCGCGATGCAATCTCCAGCTCCGTCATGCGTAGCCGCTCCGCCGCGGTCGCGCCTGCCAGGACCTCCGCCTCTGCGCGCCGTTGCGTGTCCGCGAGCGTCGCTTCCACCGCCAGCAGCCGGGCGCGCGCATCGGCGTACTCGCTCGTCAGGCCGGCGAGTCGCGATTCCAGTGCGCTGCAGGCTCGCTCGCTCTCACCTCGCTCGCTCACCTGAAGGCTGACCGCCCTATCGTTCGCCTGGCGCGCTTCGTCGCGCTCGCGCACTGCACCCTGGAGTTGCCGTTCGACCTGCTCGAGCTCGGCGGCGAGTCGATTAGCGCGTATCTCCTGCTCCGTCGCCAGGAGCTTCGTACTGGCGAGCTCGGCGTCCAGCTCGTCGATGCTGCTCTCGTCAATGGTGCGGTACGACTCGCGATTGTGTAGCCGCTCGATGCAGCTCGCGAGCTGCGCCTGCAGGAGCTCGCGCTCTGCAGTAAGGCCTTCGCGGGTGCGAGTCTCGTCCTGTAGTCGTTGAGTCAGCTCGGCGTGAGCGCGGCTCTGCGCCTCGATGCTGCCCTGCGCATGGCGCTCGCGATTCTCACTGTCAACAAGGCGGCTTTCGAGCTCAGCCAGCTGCGCAGCCGCACGTTCCCGTTCGGCTCCCAGGGCGTCGTGGGTCCGGTTCAGCGTCTCGAGGGCAGCGGAGCGCTGTTCGAGCAGCGCCTGCAGGGCCGCCGCTGCCGCGCCCTGCCGCTCCTCCGCAGCACGTGCGGCAGTGAGTTCCTCAGCCCGCCGCGTAGCTTCGCGCTGCGCCTCAGCCAACTCGGCCGCGCGCCGCTGCCCGACTTCTCGCTCTCCGGTCAGCTCATCCTCGAGAATCCGCAACCGTCTGTTCAGCGCCTCGAGATTGGCACTGGTCTCGCCAAGCTCCCGACTCAACGCATCGGCACGGGCCATGCCGGCCGTGCGTTCGCGTTGTGCAAGACTCAACGCAGCCTGTTGAGCGCGCAGCTCCTCGCTCTTCTGGACGATCCAGCGCTCGACCTCCAACATGACATCCGCGTCGGGTACCGGCGGCATGGCGTCATCGCCGTCATCGTCATCCACTGCCGCTGCCGGGGGAACCTCACCGGTACCTCCGGGCCCGCTCGCAGGTGCTTCCGCCGCATCGCCCGCAAGAACCTGTGCCTCGTACGCGGCGACATCGAGTGCGGGAAGCTCGTCGGTCGCATCGAGGTTGGTGGATGACCGTTGCGCCGTCGTGTCGGGAGAATTCATGGTTGGTCTTTGGTACCGGAGGTGCACTGCATCGGCGTGGCAGCTCTTGCGGGCAATAGCGCCGGATGGAATCCCCTTCTTTTCATTCATTTAATCGCAGTTCCTGGCGAAACGCACCTCGTCATTTGACAAAAGGTGCCAGGCCAGACGCGCAATGAGGTCGCTGCCGCGCTCATCTGGTGGAGCTCGACACAGAGACCCCAGGGAGCATAGAGCGCGCTTGGACACCGATAAGCCTCTGATCGATAAAGACTTAAGGATCGAGTCCACGCCGTGCGCTGCTGACGGCGGAAGCGCAGGCTTTGCCCCCGCCTGAAGTCCTGGCGGGTGAGACCGACCCGACACCTCTTTAATAGGGTCCTTATCTATAGGCGTCAGGCGTCGCTCAATCGAGTGCCTCCCGCAGTGGACCTTTACTACCGGTCGCGTTGCAACCTCACCCCCCGCTGGGGCCATGACCCAACGCCAGTCCTCAGCCGATTCGCGGGACTCCCTACACCGATCGCCGTGTCCAAGCTGTGCCCTGAGGCGACATAACAAAGTGACATAACCTGACGTGCAGAGACTGCTGCCGCCAACGTTGGCTGAGCACTGAAGTCCAAGGCGGCGGTGGGGAACGCAAAACGTAATCCCAAAGTCCAATTGCCAGCGGGGCGCCGCTCTCGAATATTGATCCAACATCGCCAACCGGATGCAGCATGCCTCTGGCGCGTATCCAAGGGGATCCCATGATCAAAGCAACAGTCAGCGCCGGTCGCCTGCCTCAATGCGACCGCGTGTCACGCTCGCCCTTCATTCTCGCAGCTGTCACCGCCGTCTGTTGCGGTGTCGGCGTGCCCGATGTGCGCGCGGCCACGGCCGATCCGGCCGGGTACACCCCGACGCTGTATGTCTACCAGAAGAACGAGCTGGTTGATGTCAAGACCTTCAAGATCGCCGATCTCGAAGGATGCCAACGCAGAGCATCGGCACTGCTCGAGCTGTATCTCAATCACTCTGACATAGAGGACGACATGCGGCTCGTGGTGCGCTGCGTGGCGGTTCCACCGCCCTCCGCCGGTCATCGCAAAGGTGAGCGCTCGCCGGATGCCGAGCACCACCAACGGATGGCAGAAGTCACGCTCTAGCGCGGATGGCGCACTCCGGTAGCATTAGCGCGCCTGGCTTCCGCCCAGGCATCAGTAGCCATTGCCCGCTCACAGCATGACCGAGCGCAGCGTCAGCTTCCTCTTTGACCTCGACGGAACGCTGGTCGACAGCGTGTACCAGCATGTCGCGGCGTGGCAGCAGGCGTTGCATGCCGCCGGCATCGAGCTTTCCGTCTGGCGCATCCATCGGCGCATAGGCATGAGCGGAGGACTCTTCACCGAGATGCTGCTGCGCGAAATTCATCGTGAGGTGACCCCCGCCCTCCTCGATGACCTTCATGCGCATCACGCCGAAGCGTACATCAGCCTGATGAGATGGGTCCGCCCGCTGCCTGGCGCCCGCCGGCTACTCGACCATCTGACAGGCGTTGGGCTCCCCTGGGCCATTGCTACCAGCGGGCGGATGGCGACGGCCCGACACAACATCGAGCTGCTGGGTCTCGATATCGCCAACACCGTCGTGGTAACGCGCGACGATGTGCAGCGTGCGAAACCGGATCCGGATCTGTTCGCCACCGCCGCCGCACGTCTGCACGCCGATATCGAGAGCGCGGTGATCGTCGGTGACAGCATCTGGGATATGCTGGCTGCGCGCCGCGCACGCGGGCTCGGCGTCGGCCTGCTGTCCGGCGGTTACGGGCAGGACGAGCTGGAACGTGCCGGAGCCATCCGTGTGTACGAAGATCCCTCGGACCTGCTCAACCACATCGATGAGATCGGAGGTCGGGGCTGAGGCTCACCACCAGGTAGCCGGCCTCGAGCCGGCAATCCGTCGACAACCCCCCGTTAACGGGACCCGCCACCGCGCCGGTTTTTGCGCCGCTGCGCGGACCGGCCCGGCATCGAATGAGCGCCTGATGCACGCTGCCGCGCAGGGCCACGCGCCCGCGTCAGGTTGTGCGCGCTGTTGACGAGAGCGATGTGGGAGAACGATTGCGGGAAATTGCCCAGCAGACGACCGCTGCCTGGATCGTATTCCTCCGAGAGCAGTCCCACATCGTTGCGCAGCCCGAGCAGACGTTCAAACAGTTCTCGGGCCTCTTTGCGGCGTTTGAGCAGCACTAAATTGTCAGCCAGCCAGAAGCTGCAGGGAAGAAACACGCCTTCGCCCGCGGGCAGGGCATCGCCGCCGGTACCCGAGTCGTAACGCTTCACCAGGCCATCCTGCGTCAGTTGACGCTCGATCGCCGCGACGGTGCTGCGCATGCGCGGATCGGTCGGCCGCAGAAAGCCCACGATTGGCAGCAGCAGCAGGCTGGCATCGAGATGCCTCGAGCCGTAGCTGGCCACGAAAGTGCCGAGCCGCCGGTTGAAACCATGGCGGCACACTTCTGCATGAATGCGCTGGCGCAGGCTGCGCCAGAGGCGCAGCGGCGCCTCGAGACGGAATTGCTCGGCACTGCGGATCATGCGGTCGAGGGCCACCCAGGCCATCACTTTCGAAGCGGTAAAGTGTCGGGGCTTGCCCCGCACTTCCCACATGCCGTGGTCCGGACGGTTCCACACTTCTGCGAGGTGATCCACGAGCGCAATCTGCAGCTGCCAACCCGCATCGTTGGCGGCCAGCCTGCCACAGCGGCCCTGGTGCAGGACGTCCATCAGTTCGCCATAAACGTCGAGCTGCAGCTGCTCTGAGGCAGCATTGCCGATGCGCACCGGAACCGAGCGCTCATAGCCGCGCAGCCAGCTGATCTCCCACTCTGGCAGCAAACGCTCGCCCGCGACCCCGTACATGATCTGCATGCGGCCGGGATCACCTCCCACGGCACGCAGCAACCAGTCGCGCCACTGCTGCGCTTCGGTATACAGCCCACTATTCATCATCGCCTGCAGCGTGAAAGTCGCATCGCGCAGCCAGCAGTAGCGGTAATCCCAGTTGCGCACACCGCCGATCCTCTCCGGCAGCGAGGTAGTGGCTGCTGCCAGGATCCCGCCCGTAGGCTGATAGGTCAGAGCTTTGAGCGTGATGAGAGAGCGGCGCACCGCGTCCGTGTACTCACCGGTGTCCCGAGACTGCCCGACCCAGCGGCGCCAGAAACGTGTCGTCGCGCGCAGAGCCGCTCCCGCATCGATCGGCGCCGGAAGCGAAAGATAGGAGCGGCAGTAGGTGAGCACGAAGGCGAGTGTTTGCCCACCGGCCACGCGGAATTGCCCGACCGTCTTCAAATTCTCGCCCCGCAGCGGCACATCGCTACTGAGGATCAGCCGGTCTGGGCCTGCGATGAAGCTGTGCCGTCCGTCCTCGAGCCGGGTCACCCACGGCACCAGCAGGCCGTAATCGAAGCGCAGCACCAGCTCGGTGCGCATGGCGACGCTGCCACGCCGGCCGACGATGAGCCGCACGACATGTGAGTCGTGAATGCGCACCGGCATGAAGTCGATGAGAGTGGCCGAACCCTCCGGCGTCGTGAACTCGGTCTCGAGAACGAGCGTATCGCGACGGTAGCGTCGAGTGATGGTGGCTGCACCTACGGGTGCCAGCAGCCAGTGGCCATTCTCCGGTCCACCGAGCAGCGCCGCGCAGCAGGCCGCGCTGTCGAACCGTGGCCAGCAGAGCCAGTCGATCGAGCCGCCGCGCGAGATGAGTGCGGCGGTCTCGCAGTCGCCGACCAGGGCATAGTCCTCGATCTTCGTTGTGCTGCCGGACAAGCTAAACCCTGGTCACGGGGCTGACGGAACGCTGCACCCTCGCCGGCATTATGCCCGCTTCGATCGGGCACCCGGGCAGAGTGCTGTAGGAATCGCTTTACACCTGCAGCGCTTGTAGCCAGGCTCCTAGTGGCCAGACTCCTACGAGACTTGAGTCACCCCGCGGGCCGACAACACAACCTCCGCCGCCGATAGTGGCTCATGGATTCCCGCGGAGGAGTGAGCAGATGTCGTTGCAAAGAGTAATTGCCATGCCTGCGATCGCGGCCTGCCTGCTGTTGTCCGGGCTCAGCCGTGCGCACGGGACGGAAGTCGCAAGTCGCGACCAGCCGGCACGCTGGATCACAGACTCGGCGATCACCGTCGCTGTCACCACCAAGCTTGCGGCGCAGCACTTCAGCCAAGTGACGCGTCTCAAGGTGCAGACCGATAAGGGCGGGGTGGTATCGCTCGGCGGGACCACGCCAAGCCGCAGCGAGGCCGCACGAGCGGCCGCAATCGCACGCGGAATCGGGGGCGTGCTGCGCGTCAAAAACCAGATCGTGGTGCGGGGAGACGCGCACTAACGTGCACTAACAGCTGGTGCTCATGGCAAGCGTACTAATTGCCGATGATCATGCGATGCTACGGGCCGGGTTGCGGCTCTACCTCGAGCAGGACCCTTCGATCACGCACATTGACGAAAGCGCCACCGGCGCCGGAACTCTCGAGCAGTTGCGTGCCGCCTCGTACGACCTCCTGATACTGGACATCAACATGCCAGACCGCAGTGGCATCGACATCCTGCGGCAGGTGCGCGCGTCGCATCCGCGCACACGAGTGCTGGTACTGAGCGGCTTTGCGGAGAAGCAGTATGCGGTGAATGTGCTGCGTGCCGGAGCGTCGGGGTATGTGGCGAAGGACCAGGCGCCGGAGGAGCTCCGCCGGGCGGTGCACACGGTGCTAGCCGGGCAGCGCTACGTGAGCGAGAAGGTGAACGAGGCTCTGGTGTCGCCCGGCGCGACAGCCGATCAGCCACTGCACGCCTCGCTCTCGCAGCGCGAGTTCCAGATCATGTGCAAGATCGCGCGCGGACGCAGCGTATCCCAGATCGCCACGGAGCTAGGCATCAGCGTCAAGACGGTCAGCACCTACCGTGCGCGCATCCTCGAGAAGATGAACATGGACAACAACGCCTCACTCACGGCGTACGCACTGCGAAACGAGTTGCTCGAGTAGAACCCGTCGCTACTTATCGTCGCCCGTCAGCGCCCGGCTCGCCCACACGCCGATAGCGAGGAGGCCGAGCACCACCAGACTGGCCGAAGCCACCGGGCGCCTGCGCGCATACTCCTGACTCTGCGCTGCGATAGCGCGCACCTGATCGCGCAGCTGCGTGCCGCCCTCGGCAATCGCCGCGCGGGCGTTCGACAGCGCCGTGTCGGCCTGCTTACGAAGTCGACTCACCTCGGGATCGGCGGCGGAGCCCAGCCGCAGGACCAAGTCTTCGAGCCTGGAGATCAGGATGCGGAGTTCCTCGCCGGCAACCTGCATGGGTTGCTGGTGCAGCACTCTCGCCGCCCGGCGTGCCTGGGACCTTCGAGTTGCCATGCGCGCGAACATGAGATGCTCCTTCGGATAATGAGGCTACGGATGCAAACTACGCACGCATTGACTACACAGGGGGCGCCCGGCCGCGGCCCACGAAGAACGCGACGATCGCGACCACGAGGAAAATGATGAACAAGATCTTGGCGATGCCGGCCGCACTCGCCGCGATTCCGCTGAAACCCAGCACCGCGGCGATGATGGCGATGATGAAGAAGATCACTGCCCACTGAAGCATGTTGCCTCCTTACGAGGACGACGCCGCGCGAGATGCGAGGGTGTTGAGAATGTGCGCCGTAGCCTGCGCCAGTTCGGTCGGCCTGACACCGTAAGGCTTGTCGGCGCTCGCCTACGGCAGGGCGCAAACCTCCGCGCCAGCGCGCGGTCTGAATTGACGTGGAATACGCTCTATGCGATTTAGCGCCGAAGCTCTGGCCCAAGTGCCATACCAATACTGGCACGACCTGAAGCAGACGGTGAGCAGTTGGCTCTGCCACGAGGGCCCACGGCTCGCGGCATCGCTCTCGCTTTACAGCCTGCTTTCGCTTGCGCCGCTGGTCATCTTGGCGATCGCCCTCGCCTCGCTCGTATTCGGCGAGTCGGCCGCGCAGGAGGCGCTGGTCGATGAAGTCCGCGATCTCATGGGTGCGGAGGGAGCGCGTACCGTGCAGACAGTCATCGAGCACGGCAAGGAACCGCACGCCGGCACCATAGCCTCGGTGATCGGCATCATCATCCTCCTCGCCGGAGCCTCGAGCGTATTTGGTGAGCTGCAGTCGGCCTTGAACAAGATCTGGGACGTGCAGCCGGCGGCTGAGTCTGGCCTGCTGAGCTTGATGAAGTCCCGGCTGGTGTCATTTGCGCTCGTGTTGGGATTCGGGTTTCTGCTGCTCGTCTCGCTGGTTTTCAGCGCTGCGCTCGCTGCGTTCGGGCGCTTGTTCAGCACCCACCTCGCCCTCCCCACGGCGCTGCTCGCTGCGACCAACGCGCTCGTGTCGTTCGTCGGTATCTTCGTGCTGATCGCACTCATCCTCAAATACGTTCCGGACGTACGGCTGCGCTGGCGCGACGTGTGGCCCGGAGCACTGGCGACCGCGTTGCTCTTCACCATCGGCAAGGGGCTGCTGGGGCTCTACCTGGGGAAAGCCGCGGTCGGATCAGCCTATGGCGCGGCGGGCTCGCTCATCGTGGTGATCCTCTGGGTCTACTACTCCGCGATGATCTTCTACTTCGGCGCTGAATTTACCCGCATACGCGCGGCCAGGCGCGCGCTCAGCCTGCACGGATCCGTGTCGCGCTAAGGGCAGCGCTCGCGCGCAACGCAGAGCGGGCAGGAGAAGCGTCCGGCTGACAAGCCCGTTGGAGCGCCGCTGACGTCATGTGCGTGGGCTTGTGGAGACGATCGGGGCCAGTTATCTCAAGCCATGAGGCCTGCCGGTGCGCGCGAGAGCCGAGGAGACATGAGAGTCCGATCGCCGCTCTCCATTGCGGGGATGATCGTGGCCGTCCTCGTGCTGCTGATGGTGCTGTGCCTGACTTTCATGGATTGGAACCTCCTCAAGAAGCCTATCGAGCGTGGCGCCAGTGCCCGCTTTGGGCGTGCCGTCACCATCGCAGGCCCGTTGCAGGTCCGCGGCTGGTCGCGGACCCCCACGCTCACCCTGAACGGGCTGACCGTAGGAAATCCGCCGTGGGAGCCGGATCGGCCGATGCTCAAGGTCGAGCGGGTGCAGCTGCAGCTGGAGCTCCTGCCATTGTTAGGAGGGCACCTCATCCTGCGGCGTGTGGAGCTCGACCACCCGGACATCTACCTGCATCAGGAGAAATCGGGCCGTGCCAACTGGACCTTCGAGAACAACGCACCCACCAAGCAGCGCGCTTCGAGGCCGGCCAACCTACCAACCATGCGCGATCTGGTCGTTGACTCCGGGTCTCTGGTGCTGATCGATGAGTTGCGACGCCTCAAGATCAAGGGAACGGTCGCGGCGGCGGAACAGGCTTCCGGGAAGGATTCCAAACCGTTTCGCATCGAGGCCAAGGGCACGATCAATGAGAAACCCTTCAGGCTCGACATTGCGGGCGGACCGCTGCAGGCGCTCACTCCCGACGAGCCTTATCCCTTCTCGATGGCAATCAAAGCGGGCGATAACCAGATCCAGTCGGAGGTCAAGGTCCTCAAACCCTTCGATCTGGCCCAGCTCGAGCTGGATGTGAACGCCGAGGGGCGGGACCTTGCGGAGCTCTTCTACCTCACGCAGATCACCTTGCCGAACACGCCCCCCTTCAAGGTCCGCGCGCACATTTCCTGCCACGGCATGCACATCGGTGTGCGTCAGATCGCAGCGTCGCTGGGCGGCAGCGATGTCAGCGGCAAGGTCGACATCGACGCGTCCACCAAGCGCCCGCTCGTCAAGGCAGATCTTCTCTCGAGACACCTCCTGCTCAAGGACTTTGCCGCGATCACCGGCAGCAAGGCGCAGACGACGGCGCTGGCCACTTCTCCGCCTGGTTCCGCAGCGCCGGCGGGCAAGGAGCAGAGCGACACTGCCGCACACCTGTTGTTCCCGACCGCCCGGCTGCAGGTCGAGCGCGTCCGCGCTGTCGATGCGGATGTGCACTTCCGTGCCACCTCGATCGAGGCGGGCACGGTGCCTTTCACGCAGGTGAGCCTGCACCTCAAGCTCGATGATAGTGTGCTCACTCTCGAGCCTCTTCGTTTCGACATGGCCCAGGGCCGCATCGCCGGAAACGTCCACATCGATGCCCGCTCCCAACCGCCAAAGGTCCGGGCCGACTTCCAGGCAGAAGACATCCAGCTCGCGCAGTTCAGGGGCAAGGGCGCCAACGCGGCGCCCCCAATCGATGGGCTCCTCGACGCGCGCGCGGTGATCGAGGGCACCGGCGACTCCGTACATCAAGTCATGTCGGACGCTTCCGGGACTTTTTCCGTGATCGTCCCGCAGGGTGATGTGCGCTCCGCGTTCGCTGAGCTCACCGGAGTTGACGTGGCCGAAGGGATTGGCTTGCTCGTCAAGAAACCCGATGACCGGGCTGCCATTCGCTGCGGGGTAGCTCAATTCGGCGTCGAGAGCGGAACCGCTCATGTCCAGAACATCGTCTTCGATACGCAGAATGTGCTCATCAAGGGCGGCGGACAGGTCTACCTGGGAAGCGAAAAACTGGATATGACGATTCAGGGCCAACCGAAGAAGGTCCGCGTGGTTCGGGTGCGTGCTCCCGTGGAAATCAGGGGCCAGCTCCTCAAGCCCTCCTTCAAGCTCGAGACCGGTCACCTCCTCAAGCAGGGCGCGATCGGCGCCGCACTGGGCACGGTGCTCTCCCCGGTCGCCGCCATACTTGCGTTCGTGGACCCCGGACTCGCGAAGGACCAGAACTGTGCGCAGCTGCTCGCGCAGGCGCAGCAACAGCCGCCCAGCGCGCCGGCGTCACGACAGGCGGCGGCAGAGACTGCGCAAACCAACAGATGACCGAGTGTAGCGCGCAGCGTGATCCATGGGTGAAGACAGCAGAGGCGCCGAGCGCGGGACGGAGCAGTTACTCGAGGAGTCCGTCCCCGAGCCAGTGGCTCGCAACATCGCCGACATCCTCGAGCTCGAAGGCCGGGAGCTGGCGCGCACCACACCTACGCAGCTCTGGCTCGAGAAACTCAGCCGTTGGCTCGCCCATCCGGCTTTTCCAATCGCGCTGCTGCTCTTCACGGCTTTATGGATCAGCTTGAACGTAACGACGACGCGCGTCGGAATCCAACACTTCGATCCACCACCCTTCCACTGGCTCGTGGGCCTGTTGACCCTCACTGCTCTCCTGACCACTACCATCGTTCTGATCGGTCAGGCTCGGCAGAGCACGCGGGCCGAGCAGCGCGCGCACCTGGATCTACAGATCAATCTCCTCACCGAGCAGAAGGTCACCAAGCTCATTCACCTGATCGAGGAGCTGCGTGCCGACTTGCCCGGTGTACGCATGCGCCACGACCCGCACGTCTCGCAGCTGAAAAAACCTACCGACCCGGCGCAGGTGGCCTCGGCACTGAAAGAACGCGACCCGAGCAGTGACGCCGCGGAGCGCTGATGCTCACCCCACCCGGTGCCGGCGCACCCACCAAAGAGAAGCCGACACGATCAGCCACAAGACTCCAGCCAGGGTGAGAGCAAGCGCGGTTGGATACCTGGGGAGGGCGAGCCATGCTGCACATCCGAAGCACAACATTCCCCATCCACCGAGCACCGCACCCGCTGCATCGAGGGCCGCGGCCTTCCTGCCCCGCTTGCGGCAATTGATACCGGCTTTACTTTTTTTCTCGGTCTCATGGCGCTCGATGAGAGTCACCGTTGCCGGGAAGATCGCGGGGAAGGACAGGAAGAGACCTCCGACCACCGGGCCCCAACGCTGCGCGATGAGGCCTGTGCACAGCGTCACTGCACCTCCGAGAATGAAGCGCACCACGAACTGATGCCAGCGCGCGTCCTCGAGGCTCGAGAAGTCGAGACTCGGAATCATGGCAAAGCTTGCAGCAGGAGCCCCGCACCCCCCGCAATCAGCGCCCAGATTCCGAGGCCGGCGAGCGCGACCCGCAACGCCGGCCAGCGCGCGGTAGCGAGCAGCCGTAGTGCAACGTAGACGTACAGCACGAAGCCGAGACTGCTCAGGATCATGGAGCGCGCTTCGAGCGAGGCGATCAGCGGGCCGGATTTGTGGGCGGTCAGCGCCAGCGTGGCCAGCGCCACCGAAGGGGCGCCGCCGAAAATGCCAGCGAAGCGCTTCGGGCGCACCACATCGCCGAGAAAGGCGAACAGGCTGACGATCGCACCCCCCAGCAGAAAGCGCCACAGGAGATCCATCCATGCACAGGTTACCAGAGGTGCAGCGAGTCGCCTTTGCGGTTCTTTGTCATCCGCGCGGCGCTTGACCTCCGCGGCGCTGCGCTTGCCTTATACTCTTTCTATAAAGGCGAGAAATGCCAGTGAAACTCGATCGTACTCTGAAGGCGCCGCAGCGCAGCTCGCGAGACAAGGTCCGTGGGGTCACGGAAAAGTCTACGCCTGCGGTGCGCCAGGACCCAGCCGATCCCCCGGACTCCTTTCATCACCGTGCGCTGCTCGCTGCGATCGTCGACTCATCGGACGATGCGATCGTCAGCAAGACCCTCGAGGGGCGCATCCTCTCCTGGAACCGCGGAGCCACACGCATCTTCGGCTACGAGCCGCAGGAGGTGATGGGCAAGCCGATCACCATCATCATCCCGCCCGAGCTGCATGCGGAAGAGCAGCAGATCCTCGAGAAGCTAGGGCGGGGCGAGCGTATCGAGCACTTCGACACCGTACGGGTAACCAAGGACGGCCGGCGCATCGCCATCTCACTTACGGTCTCCCCGGTGCGTGCAGCGGATGGAACCATCGTTGGCGCCTCCAAGGTCGCGCGCGACGTCTCCGAACGCAAACTCGCGGAGCAGAGGTTGAAAGAGAGCGAAGAAGCGTTGCGCCTCGCCGACCGCCGCAAGGACGAGTTCCTGGCACTGCTCGCTCACGAGCTGCGTAACCCGCTCGCGCCGATCCGCTATGCGCTTGCGGCAAACAAGAAACCGGGACGGACCCCCGAGCAGGGCAAGCAGGCGGAAGCGATCATCGAGCGGCAGGTCGCTCACATGAGCCGCCTGCTGGATGACCTGCTGGATATCTCGCGGATCACCCGTGGCGCGCTCGAGCTCAAGAAGAGCCGCACCGAGCTCACCTCCATCATCGGTGCCGCGATCGAGACTGCCCGGCCCATACTGGATGCGAAGCATCACACGCTCGTGCTCGATCTCCCGAGCCAGCCGGTGCAGCTCGAGGCCGATATGGTGCGCCTTGCGCAGGTCTTCTCCAACCTGCTGATCAACGCCGCCAAGTACACCGATCCGGACGGCCGGATCCAGTTGCGGGTCCGGCAGCAGGACGATGAGGTCATCGTCTCGGTGACCGACAACGGCATCGGCATCTCGGCTGACATGCTGCCGCAGGTATTCAACATGTTCTTTCAGTCGCACTCGGCGCTCGGCCGGGCTGAAGGGGGACTCGGTGTTGGTCTTTCGCTCGTCCGCGGCCTGCTCGCGCTCCATGGCGGAAGTGTCGAAGCGCACAGCGAAGGTCCGGGTCGAGGAAGCGAGTTCATCGTCCGGCTGCCACTCGGCGATGCGCATCCGGCAATTGGCGAGATCGAGGCCGAGGTGGACGCAATCGCTACGAACGCCGGCCTGAAGATCCTCGTTGTCGATGACAACCGGGACGCGGCCGATACCTGCGCCATGCTGCTCGAGACATCAGGCCACCACGTGCAGACGGCCTACACCGGCAGACAGGCATTGGAGCTGTCGCGGGTGTTCCGGCCGCATGCTGTGCTGTTGGACATCGGGCTGCCGGATGTGGATGGCTACACGCTCGCCGGACAGGTCCGTGCCACGCCCTGGGGGCGCGGCACGGTGCTGGTCGCCGTCACCGGGTGGGGCCAGGAGGAGGATCGGCAGCGCGCCGCTGCGGCGGGCTTCGATCACCACCTGGTGAAGCCGATCTCGGCCGAGACCGTGGAAAGCCTGCTGCAATCACTCGTCGCTGCCAGACGCTCGTGATACCGCCCTTGGCGGTGCTCTCTCGCCGGACACTGCTACGGTCATACTGACAGAGCACGAAGCAGTGGCATGACGCGCGGCTCACCCAGCAAGTCGCGGCCGGCCCCGAGCCAAGGGATTGCCATGGACATGCGCCATGTGCCCGAGCGGCGCCCGGTGCGGCGCAGCCCGACGGCGCTGTGGATCGCGACGGCGCAGATTGCGGTGCTGTACGCCGGGAGCACCCTGCTCTCGCCGCTCTATCATCTCTACCGCGAAGCGTTTGGATTTTCGCAGCTCACGCTGACGCTGATCTATTCCGCATATGTGCTCGGGAACCTCACCGCGCTCCTGCCGCTCGGCCGTCTGTCGGATCAGGCCGGCCGTCGCGCGGTGAACCTCGCCGCGGTGGCGATCGGCGCTTGCGCGACCTTGTTGTTTCTGCTCGCCTCCTCACCGGCTTGGCTGTTCGCCGGTCGCATCGTGAGCGGCCTCGGCATCGGGCTCGGTGCGAGCGCCACCACCGCGTGGCTCGCCGAGCTGACACCTGACAGGCGGCGTGCCACGCTGTTCGCTACCGAGGGGAACTTCGCCGGTCTCGCACTCGGTGCACTCACTGCGGGTTTGCTTGCGGCGTACCTGCCATCGCCGCTGCGGCTGAGCTACGCGAGCTACCTGGTCGTGCTGTGTGCCACCGGGTTCGCGCTGGCCCGCGCTCCGGAAACGGTGCCGCGCCCGGTGCGGTCGCCCAAACGGTTGTCGCTGCGTCCGCGGCTCGGCGTACCGCGCGAGCTGCTCGGCGCGTTTGCTGCGCCGGCCGCCATCGGGTTCGCGACCTTTGCCGTCGTCGGTTACTACCTCGCGCTCATCCCGAGCGTGATGGCACATGCGCTGCATCAGGGCAGCCCGGCCGCAGGCGGTGGAGTCGTGGCCTTGCTCGCCGTGCTCGGTGCCGCCGCCGGTTTAATGTCGCGCGAGCTGTCCAGCCGCACTGCCATGCTGGGAGGCGGTTTGCTGCTGCTGCCCGGCATCGCACTGCTGCCATGTGCCGAATGGTTGCACTCGCTTGCGCTGCTGCTGTGCGGGACCGCAATCACCGGCCCTGCGACCATGCTGAGCTATCGGGGCAGCTTGCAGGTAGTCAACGAGATGGCACCCGCCGAGCGTCGCGGCGAGATCACCGCGAGCTACATCGTGTGCATGTACGCTGGCAACTCCCTGCCCATCATCGGCATCGGAGTGCTCACGGCTGCGGCCAGCTCCCTCATCGCCGATGTGATTTTCGCTATTGTGATTGCGGCGTGCGTGGTGCTGGCGCTGCTCATCGGCGCAGCGCGACTGCCACGCTAGGAACTCATGTCACGAGCGCCTGTCTCATATTGCAGACAAGGAAGTTGCAGCTTCGAGCAGTATGACTCTTCGCCGCCGCGATCTGTTGACCGGCACGGCTGTCGTTCTCGTTGGCAACCGTCTCGCCAGGGCCGAAGTTATATCCGGCAAACTCCCATGGAGGCCGGACGCGGGGATACCGCCCACACCGGTCAAACCGGGTCCCTGGGAGTACTTCACTCCGGCTGAAGGCTCGATGGTCGAGGCGCTGATGGATCGGCTCATTCCACCTGATCCCCAGACACCCGGCGGCAAGGACGCGGGCTGTGCGGTGTTCATCGACCGCCAGCTCGCCGGCGGCTACGGCCATCACGAGGGGCTCTACAACCTCGCGCCGTTTCAGGAAGGCAGCGCGCAGCAGGGGCCGCAATCGGCACAGGGGCCCGCGCAGACATACCGCGCGGCACTCGCGGCGCTCGATCGCTACTGCCGTTCCCAGTCCGGAACGGATGCCGGCAAAGGATTCGCCGAGCTTGCGGGCGAGCGCCAGGACGAGATTCTGCGTGGGCTCGAGTCGGGAACCATCAAGCTCGAGGGTGTCGACGGCCAGAAATATTTCAACCTGCTGCTCAAGGACACACAGCAGGGATTTTTCGCCGACCCGATATACGGCGGCAACCGCGACATGTGCGCGTGGAAGATGATCGGCTTCCCCGGCGCGCGCTACGACTATCGCGACTGGGTTGCACGGCATAACCAGCGCTACCCCTATCCACCCGTGAGCATCGCCGGCCGGCCCGAGTGGACTCCCGGCAAATCATAGTGTCAGATGGCACGCAAGCTTCCCCCCAAGGATGTGGCGATCGTCGGTCTCGGTTGGACTGGCTCGATCCTCGCCAACGAGCTCACCGATGCGGGGCTGAACGTCGTCGCCATCGAGCGCGGCCCGTGGCGCGATACGGCCACCCAGTACGCACCTAACTATGCGCAGGATGAGCTGCGTTATCGGATCCGTCACGAGCTGTTTCTGCGGCCATCGCAGACCACCTTCACCTTCCGCAACAGGCAGAGCGATGCTGCGCTGCCAATTCGCACCTGGGGAGCTTTCATGCCACCGAACGGCGTGGGCGGTGGCGGCTTGCACTGGAACGCCGAAACCTGGCGCTTCCTGCCGAGTGACTTCGTGCTGCGGTCACATCTGACTCAGCGTTACGGTGCACACTTTCTGCCGTCGGATATGACCATCCAGGACTGGGGCGTGACATACGCGGATCTCGAGCCGCACTACGACCGGTTCGAATACCTGTGCGGGACCTGCGGCACGGCCGGCAACCTGCAGGGCCAGATACAGGAGGGTGGTAACCCGTTCGAGGGACCGCGCTCCCGGCCCTATCCGAATCCGGCACAACAGCAGCCGTTTGGTCCGATGCTGTTCGCCAAAGCCGCGCGCGAACTCGGCTACAAGCCCTTCCCGCAGCCCTCGGGCAACATGTCCCAGGCGTACCGCAACCCGCTCGGCGTGCGGCTCGGCCCGTGCACCTACTGCGGTTTCTGCGAGTGGTTCGCCTGCGCGAACTATTCCAAGGCCAGCCCGCAGACGACCCTCCTGCCGGTGCTGATGCCGAAGGGAAACTTCCAGCTACGCGATAACTCCGAAGTCACGCGCATCAACCTCGACCCCTCCGGCAAGCGCGCGACGGGAGTGACGTTTGTCGATACGAGCGGCACCGAATGGGAGCAGCCGGCTGAGCTGGTCATCCTCGCCGCCTACACGATCTTCAACCTGCAGCTGCTGTTACTGTCGAGGGTGGGCAGACCTTACGATCCGCAGTCGAACCAGGGCGTCATCGGGCGCAACTTTACGCACCAGACCATTTCCGACTGCATCAGCTTCTTCGATCCGACCAAGTTCGTCTTCAATCCGTTCATCAATTCCGGTTCCATCGGCATGTGCATCGATGAATTCAACGGCGACAACTTCGACCACGGTCCGCACGGCTTCGTCGGTGGCGGCTACATGGGGCAGGTGCAGACCAACGGCCGGCCGATCGAGACAACGCCGGTACCGCCGGAGACTCCGCGCTGGGGCGCGCAGTGGAAGCGCGCGGTGCGCGATAACTATCAGAGCACCCTCAAGCCCGGAACCGGCGTGCATGGCAGCATGTACAGCTACCGTGACGTCTACGTCGATCTGGATCCGAGCTACCGGGACCGGCTGGGGCGCCCGCTGGCGCGTATCACGATGGACTTCCATGAGAACGAGCTCAAGCAGAACCGTTTTCTCACCGACAAATTCGCCGAGATTTTCCATACCGCCGGCGCGCAGCGCGTCGTGAAGGAATATCGCACCGGCCCCTACGACATCACCAAGTACCAGACGACGCATCTTTGCGGGGGCGCCATCATGGGCAGCGATCCGAAGACGAGTGCGCTCAACCGCTATCTGCAAAGCTGGGATGTGCCGAACCTGTTCGTCATGGGAGCAACGGCCTTTCCGCAGAACGCAGGCTACAACCCGACCGGGACCGTCGGCGCGCTGGCCTACTGGTCAGCCGCGGCGATTCGCTCGCTGTATCTCAAGAACCCGGGGCCGCTCGTGCATGCCTGAGAGCGTGAGGCAGCTTGTGACGGCCGTGGCCGCGGGTCTCCTCGCGACCGCCTGTGCTTCGCACCCCGCGGCCGCGGACAATCTGCCAGCCGACATTCTGCCCTCGGAGCAGGATTTCGGGCTCATCGAACGCGGCCGCTATCTGACGACCGTCGCCGATTGCGTCGCGTGCCATACCGACCCCGAAACCAACGCGCTCTTCGCCGGCGGCCGGCCGATCGAGACCCCCTTTGGCAAAGTGGTCTCTGCCAACATCACCCCCGACCTCGAAACCGGCATTGGCCGCTGGACCGACGCGCAGTTCGATGCGGCGGTGCGGCAGGGCCGCGACAACGAGGGAGCGCGGCTCTATCCGGCGATGCCTTTCCCCTATTACGCGCGCATGACAGCCGAGGATGTGCGTGCGATCCGCGCGTATCTGAAAACGATTCCGCCGGTTCACCATCCGGTGGAGTCCAATCAGCTGCCCTTCCCGTTCGACATCCGTGCCGGAATGGCGCTGTGGGATGCGCTGTATTTCGAGCCCGGTACTTTCCAACCCGATCCGCAGAAACCGGCGCAATGGAACCGGGGTGCCTACCTCGTGCTCGGCCCGGGGCACTGCGGCGCCTGCCATACGCCGAAGAATGTGCTCGGTGCAGACCGCAAACAGCAGGCGCTGCAGGGATACGATGTCCAAGGCTGGTTCGCGCCCAACATTACCGACGACCTGACACGCGGACTCGGCCGCTGGTCGGTGGCCGATGTGATCACGTACCTGAAGAACGGGCACAACCGTTTCGTCGGTGCGTCCGGCCCCATGGCCGAAGAGATCGCAAACTCCAGCTCCAGAATGAGCGACGCGGATCTCGAGGCGATTGCGGTGTACCTCAAGGACCAGCACGGAGGAATGTCGTCCACCAAGGCGCTTGCCGCGAGCGATCCGCAGATGATGGCCGGAGGCGCGATCTACCGCGACCTGTGCTCAGCATGCCATGCTCCGGATGGCTCCGGAGTCGACTACCTCGTTCCGAATCTCGCTCAATCTTCCTCCGTGAGCTCGCGTGAGCCGACGAGCCTGCTGCGCGTCGTCATTCACGGAGCGGAGACGGTCGCCACGCAGAAGGAGCCGACAGCCCCGGCCATGCCGGCCTTCGGCTGGCAGCTGACCGATGCACAGATCGCGGCGGTGACCACCTTTGTGCGCAACAGCTGGGGCCATGCGGCGCCCGCACTCAGGGCGAGCGATGTCCACAAAATGCGCCCGCTCGGCTCAGAAGGTGGCTAAGCGCTGCCGAGCAGATCCTCGAGCCGGGATCGGCAGTCTCCGCAGGCGCTTGCCGGTCGCATGAAACACCGCACTGACGACCGGGTATCGCTGCCACGTCCCACCGACAAGCGCTTGCGTGCGACGCCGACAGACTGGCCCGTCTCCATTCACCAGACTCCCCGCTGCTCGGGGTGTGCCTTGCGCGCATCCTCAACTCTCGGAAACCACGAGACGGAGACGGGTAATGAAACTCGATGGAATGAAGGTCGCCATCCTCGCGACCGACGGCTTCGAGCAATCGGAGCTTCTCGAGCCACGCAAGGCACTGCAGCAGGCCGGTGCCCTCACCGAGGTCGTCTCTCCGAAGGGAGGCCGCATCCGCGGGTGGAATCATACCGAATGGGGACAAGAGGTCGATGTCGATAAGAGTCTGGAAGAGGCAGATCCTGAGGAATACGACGCGCTCGTGCTCCCCGGCGGGGTGATGAATCCGGACAAGCTGCGGGCAATTCCGGCCGCCGTCAGCTTCGCGAAGTCATTTTTCCAGGCGGACAAGCCCGTGGCGGCCATCTGTCACGGCCCGTGGACGGTGATCGAGAGCGATGCCGCGAAAGGACATCGAATGACATCCTGGCCTTCGCTGCAGACCGATCTGAGGAATGCAGGGGCCGAGTGGGTGGATGAGGAGGTGGTCGTGGACGGCAAGCTGGTCACGAGCCGTAAGCCGGACGACATTCCCGCATTCAACCGCGCAACCATCGAGCTATTCGCACAGAACCGTCACAGCAGTTGAATCCAAGGAGCCTCATATGAAGTTCGTGATCCTCGCCACTTTGGCGGCGGCCGCACCGCTGGCTTTTGCGGCAGACAACTCATCCGACACCTCGTTCTACCGGACTCTCGCCCAAGGCGGCATGGCTGAGGTCGATCTCGGCAAGCTCGCCGGGCAGAAGAGCAACGATCCCAAAGTGAAGAGCTTTGCGGAAATGATGGTGAAGGATCATTCCTCCGCCAATCAGAAACTGGAATCGCTGGCTTCGTCCAAACACGTGGCGCTGCCGCGGACACTCGATGCCTCGCATGAGGCAACGAAGACCAAGCTCGAAGCGCTGAGTGGGAACACCTTCGACAAGTCGTACATCGAGTCTCAGCTGAAGGCCCACGAAAAGACCGTGAGCCTCCTGGAGACAGAGATCTCCTCCGGCCAGGATGCCGACGCCAAAGCGTTTGCCGAGTCGGTGCTGCCGACCGTAAAGCATCACCTGCGGGCCGTGCGCGAGCTCGCCAGCGAGGAGGGCGTAAAGAGCGCGAGCCGTTAGGTCTGACGACCGAACAGTCTGCGCAACTCTACTTTGGCACGCTCGAGAACGTCGCGCCGTTCCGGGGTCAGACCCCGGCCGGAGCGGTTGATGTGGAAATTGAGCATGGACATGGCTGACCGGAACGGCTCGGCCTTGCGTCGCCGACTCTGGAGTGCAGACCTCTTCAATGACGCGGCGATGGCACGCGGGGAGCGCCGCGTGAAAACTCCCGTCTCGAGATCGAGCGCGTCGCTCGTCCTCATGACCCGGGCAGACCAACGATGTGGACTGGCCTTGGCCGAAGGACGCCTGTGCCGACTGGTCTTGCGTTTGCTGGAGCTCATGGCTCACCCGCTAGCCGTCTCGATACCGACGGTGCCACGCGCTGCACGGTGGAACGATCGGTTCGGCGAGCAGAATGGTGTAGGAGTACTGTAAGCTCACTCCTACAGATTGCCCATTGTTGGCGCCGGCTGCGGAAGGCGTTGAAATAGAACATGTCGAACGCCGATGACACCCGTGCGGAAAGCGGCGGCTCGCTCATGCGGGAGCTCGCGCACGAACTGCGCGACGCTCTGAGTCCGCTCGCCTCATCGGCCGATCTCGCACGATTGCGCAAGTTCGATCCGGAGTCGGCCCGGCTGCTCGCGGAGAAAGTCGAGCGCGGACTTCGGCGCGCGCTCGCGCTTCTCGATGCGTTCGTGCTCGCGGACCAATGCGAACGCGGGAGCTTGCCTCTGCAGATACAGACGGTCCGCCTTCAGGAAATTCTCGAGAGCGCCCGATCCGCAGTCGGCGCCAGTGACCGGTTCACGTTCGAGGCTGCCGAAGGTGCCGCGCCGGTACGGGCGGACCGTGCGCGGTCCGGGGAGGTCCTCGCCGCAATTCTGCAGCACGCCGCCACGATTACGGCGCCTGATCAGAGAGTGGAGGTGCGCGCGGCGGGAAACCCAGCATCACCGGAGATTCGTGTCTGCGGCCGCGTGGGCCCAGGCAACATGCCCGGGGATGAGTGGTTCGCGAGTTATCGCGGCGGCAATGGACGCATGGCGCTGCGTACTGCGCAGCGCATCCTGAGCGCGCAGGGTGGCGCACTCGATCTCTTGCGAGGGAGCGATGGCCGATTCGAGCTCGTGGCTCGATTCGCCGCGGGCCAATCACAGCCGGAAGCGAAGCCCCAGCAGGCGCAGCCGCAGCGGACTGATGCGTCGTATACGGGCCTGGCGGCAGGTGAGGCGAAGAGACGTATTCTGATCGTGGAGGATAGCCCGGAAGTACGCCGTGCGTACCGTGAGGCACTGGTCGCACTCGGTTACACAGTTCTCGAAGCTGCGGATGCCGAACAGGCGCTCAGTTCGCTCGAGGACACCAGCCCCGAGGTGGCGCTGATCGACATCCATTTGCCGCGGATGAATGGTTATCGGCTCGCGCAAGCGATCCGGACACGCTCGGGAGCGGCGATCTACCTGGTGATGCTGAGCGGCATGGCACTCGATCCGGTCACGCGCGGCCTGGCCCACGAGGCTGGCTTCGATGACTGCCTGGACAAGATGGCAGGTCCGGTCGCGCTGCGCGAGCTGCTCGAGGGCGGGGGCCGGCGCAGCGGAGTGTGAGAAGAAAGAACAGTCTCGAAACGACGAAAGTGCATTCGGCGGAAATCGCTGCGAAACCTGAGTCCCTGCGCGCTTCCGTGACGCGCCACCGCTCTGATTTCTGGGCCATCCTTGGCCCGCACCCTCGTCCTTGAGGCCACCGCCCGTCCAGGGAAATTCTCGATCCCCTGCCGAAGACACCGCTCGCCGCCCCGAGACTGTTAGGGTGCGTCGCCCGAGTAGGGGCAGCTCTCGGGGACGCCTGACGATTGACTACAAGATCGAAGATGCCTGAGCGGAAGGTTAACGGAGCACGCGCATCGCGGCTGACAGTGCAACACCGCAACGTGCGTCGGCTGAAAGCCGAGTCCGCGGTCGGCGAGCTCCTACATCGCTCGCCCGAAACCGGCGGATGGGGCCGACAGAGGAACGCGTGCCGGGCTGACGGTGCAGATGCGGTTTCCCTTGAATCATTTGGCAGCGCGGTCTGTTGCATCGCGCAGCGCAGCCTGTGTCGTGCTTCGGGGAAGAGCATCGTTGAGAGCTTCATTGAACGCCGTTCCGCAGTCGAATCCCGACGCGCCGCCGGACTCCGCGGCCGCGCAAAACGCACCGGCGGCCCGGTGGACTGCAGATGCCGCAGCGCGACGACGAGCAGCGCGCCCGTTCACGCGCCCGATATGGATAATCGCGATATGCATTGGCGTTGCTGGCTTGCGAGTCGGGCGCGACCTGTTGATCCCCGTGGTGCTCGCGATTCTGATGGCGCTGATACTCTCTGGCATCGTCGAGACTCTGCGACGCTACCGCATACCGCGGGGCTTGAGCGCGCTCGTAGTGCTGCTGCTGATCGGTGCTTCAGTAGGTGGCTTACTGCACGCTGTGTGGACGCCGGCGCGTCAATGGATCGAAAGCGCTCCGCGGGTTCTGCGCACGATTGAGCACAAGACGCGGCCCGCGCAATCGATCGTGCGGCGCATCGATGCCCTTGCGAGGCGCGCCAGTGCACTCGGCGGTGGGGGCGATCCGCCCGGCGCCGAGCCGCCGCCTCCCGCTCCGGCAAGCTCGGTATCGGCGATGGATGTGGTCGCAAGCACCAGCGGAGTCGCCGCCGCCGTCCTCATGGGTGCTGCACTCACGCTGTTGCTGCTCGCGGCCGGCCCACTCACCCTGGCACGGATGACGGCGCCCGTCGCGACTGACGGGCGCGCGCTGCAGGTGTTACGCGTCATCGACGCCATCCGCGTGGAGGTCGGCCGCTACTACGGCACCCTGGCGGTGATCAATCTTCTGTTCGGCACCGCGACCATGCTGTTGATGTGGGCGTTCGGCATGCCGAATCCCATGTTGTGGGGCGCACTCGCCGCAGTGCTGAACTTCATTCCCTACCTCGGCTGTGCGACCACGTTCGTGATCCTGACAGTCGTCGCATTCGTGTCATTCGACGGAATCAGCCAGACGCTGCTGGTTGGGGCGAGCTTCCTGCTGCTGGCGGCCATAGAGGGCCACATCGTCGAGCCGGTTTTCGTGGGGCGGCGCCTCGACCTCAATCCCATCGTGGTGCTGGTGGCTCTCTGGATCGGAGCATGGGTGTGGGGCATCGCCGGCATGGTGATCGCCCTTCCCTTCCTCGTCGCCACCAAGGTGGCCGCTTCGAGAAGCCAGAACGGCGCCGCCGTCGTGCGCTTCCTCAGCCCGCCGCGCAGTCGGCCGCAGCGAACCTGGCCCTCCAGGTTCAGCCGGCGTCGCGGGTAATGACCGCCACGTCCCGCCCCGCCGCTCGCAATGACTCGACACTGCGATCGCGGCGCAAGCCCTTGAGGCTGGCCTGACGGAGCAGGCCATCCTCGGTGTAGCCGCGGAATTCCACTTCCACGACGAGCTCCGGGCGCACCCACACGGGCACCGCGCCGCGCAGCTGCTGCCGGCTCGGGGAATTTTCGAGTGGCGGCGGTCGTGCGGCCGGTCGCAGCCGACCGAGGAGGTCCGCGATCGTGCGCTCATCGAGACCGGTTCCGACCCGGCCGCGATACCGCCACCGCGCAGCACGGGCCGGACTTCCGAGCAACAGCGATCCGAGCCGCTCGCGTGCGCCCTGCCCGGTCGTATACGCGAGCACGACATACTCATCCGAGTCGACACACTTGATCTTGAGCCATGCGCCGCCACGCCCCTCGCGATAGGGTGCGCTGCCCAGCTTGGAGATGATGCCTTCCAGGCTATGCCGACAGGCGGACCGCACGGCTGCGGCCCCGTTACCCACCGTGTAGGGAGTGAGCTCGAGCGGCCGGTGCCCTCCCCGCATGAGTCTCGCCAGCCGCTGCTTGCGTTCGAGCTCGGGCAAGCTGCGCAGGTCCTGCCCATCGAGAAAGAGCAGATCGAACACCATGATGCGCAGACCTGCGCGGGTGGCACGCTCGCCGAAGGATCGTTGCAGCCGTCCAAAGCTGCTGCGGCCGTCTTCATCGAGCGCCACGAGCTCACCGTCCAGGAGGCAATTGCGGCAGCGAAGCCCACGCACAGAATCCGCCGCCGCGGGCAGCTTCATCGACCAATCCTGGTTGCCGCGCGAGGTGATGCGCACCGACGAGCCCTGGCGCCAGAGCAGGACCCGGTAGCCATCGAACTTTACTTCATGGATCCACGCGTCGCCTTCCGGCGCGCTCGGTACAAGTCGCGCCAGCTGGAGTCCAACTCGCCGGGGAAGCGGTTGCGGCGTGCCCTTGCGAGCATGGCCCGCGTCGGCTTGCGGCGCGCGTCTCTTGCGGGCTTGCATGCTGCCCATTGTAGACCTCGGCACGGCGGCGTTGCTCAGGCAACGCGCCGTGCCGAGGCCGCGAGACCGTGGTCGTGCCGCAGGCGATGTCGAAGGCGGCTGCTACTCGGGCGCTTCCCAGTAGCGGGGCTCCTTGTAGTACGCGTAGCTCTGGTCACGGAACATCTGGCCATCACCCCGCGCGAGCTCATCGATGGAGGCTGTGGGCGCGCTCTGCAGCTGCTCCTTCGTGTAGTTCACGACGTAGGCACCTTCATCCTCGTCGAATTCGAGCGCCGACCAGGGAATCGGATGGTACTTCTCCGCGATACCGAGAAAGCCACCGAAACCCACCACGGCGAACATGATGTTGTTGGACTCCTTGTCCAGCATCACATCCTCGACCTCACCGATCTTCTGTCCGGTGGGATCCTTCACATTGGTGCCGATCACTTTCTTGGCGCGGATCGCTTGGGTGTGTCCACTTGCAGTTGGCATGAGCTGTCCCTCGCTGCTGACTTATGGCAATAGCAGCAGGATCGTCGCGCAATGCGCACACGGCTCCAGTAGTCCGCGACCGCGTGGCAGCGTAGGAGAGAGCGATCTCATTCAGCCGAATCGACTCGATAACCGATCGGCAGCAGCGGCTTCGCGATACGGATGCTCGAACATAGTGAAGCGTGCAAGTCCACGGTCAGCGCCCGAATCTTGTGCCATAGGTGAGCCTTGCACCTTGGCTGCGTGCTCGCCCGACCGTTCGTGGCGCTGCGAGGAGCGTTCTGTAGACATCAAGATAGTTTTCGGCCATGTGCCGGGCGGTAAAACGACGCTCGAATGCAGCGCGCACCTCGCGCCGATCGAGCCGAGCGGCCCGCTCGACGGCCTCGAGCGCTTCGCGTTCCGAGTGGACGATGAAACCGGTGCGGCCCGGCTCGATCACTTCGGGAACCGATCCGCGGTCCCAGGCGATGACCGGAGTTCCGCATGCCATGGCTTCGATCATGACCAGTCCGAAGGGTTCCGGCCAGCATATCGGGAATACCAGTGCCAGCGCATTGGCGAGAAACTCCGGCTTGTGCTCCGCGCCGATCTCACCAATGAGCTCGATCAGCGAATCATCGAGCAGCGGGCGGATGACGCTCTCGAAATAAACCTGGTCGGCACTGTCCACCTTCGCAGCGATGCGCAACGGAATGCCTGCAGCGCGCGCGAGCCGTATGGCACGGTCGGGCCCTTTCTCCGGCGCAATGCGTCCGAGAAAAGCGAGATAACCGCGGTCGGGGTGGTTCGTGTACCAGTAACGCTGCGGAGAGATGCCGTGTGGGACGGTGGCAAGCCAGTTGGCATCGGGCAACGGGTTGCGCTGATGATCGGAGATGGATACCAGACCATAGTGCGGCCAGCGGGCGTATGCCGCCGGAAGATCCTTCAGGTCGGTGCGCGAGTGCACGGTGGTCACGCTGCGATGGGCCACGTGCTCGAACATCGGAAAGTGCAGCATGTCCACGTGGAAGTGCAGGATATCGAACTGCTGGCACATGTCGCGCACGTCGTGAAGCATGGCGAGATGTGCCGCCAGGTCGGACTTGAGCGGCACGGCGTCCAGTCTCAGCGCTTGATCGCGCATCGATATCAGTCTCGCCTCGGTCGAAGATTCGCCGGAGGCGAACAGCGTAACGTCGTGCCCGAGCTCGACCAGTGCATCACACAGATGGGCGACGACCAGCTCGGTGCCGCCGTAGAGCTTCGGCGGCACGGCTTCGCAGAGTGGAGCGATTTGTGCAATTTTCATTGAGTTTCCGCAATCTTCATCGGCAATCCGTTGCCGGCTTCGCAGGCTCTTTTTACCGTGCAGCCGCATGCTGCGTAAGGTTCAGCCACGCCTAACGCTTGTGAGAATGTTCTTACCCGCGGCGAGACCTACCCGACCGGGCGCGTGAGCGGCTCTCCGCAGATGAACAGCAGCGATGTCTGCGCGCGTAGCAGCATCTCTGCAGCGAGCTCCCCGAGAAACAGCGGCTCCCCCGCACGTGGACTCAGGCCCATTACCAACAGGTCGTAAGGTGCACGCGCCAGCTCGCGCAGCACCGCGTTGCGCAGGGTCCCCGATGGGCGAATCTCGCCGCGGACCTCGACCCCGTAGTGTTCCCCCATCTCGATGACCTCGCGCACGACCGCGTCCGCGTAACCGCGCGGCACGAAGGCTTCGCCGAAACGCAGCCGCCAGCGCGGAGCTCGCCAGCGGGCCGCGCCGACATGCAGTGCGGTAACCGAGCCGCGCGCCGCCTGGGCAAGTGTGATCGCAACCTCCGCTCCCTGGCGCGAGGCGCGCGTGCCACTCACGGTCACGAGCATGTGCAATGGTCCGGCCGGCGGCCGACGATGCGCACCGCGCGCAATCGCAATCGCGAATGCGCCGGGAAAATCGGTAACGGTCCGCGTGATTTCTGGAGCAAACGTCTCTGCTGATGCGGCGGGCTCGCAACCGATCAGCAACAATCCGTAGCCCTTCTGCGCTTCGGTCGCAATAGCGCTGTGGATGTCGGCGGCCGTTTCGGAGCGCGTCGTGACTGGAACGGGCTCGCTTTGCTTATCTCCTGCGGCAGCCGCTGCCTGCACGACCTCGCTCGCCTGCTGCGGCGGGGGATTACCCGTCGCTCCGGCAGGCGGCACCTCGAGCTGCATTACCGTGATCGGTGTGCGCCTTGTCGCCGCCAGCCATCCCGCCAGCTGCGACGCGAAGCGTCCGCTCGGACTTGCATCCACCGCCACCAGCAGGCGGTCGATTCCCGGCAGGAAGGCTCGCGCCTCGAAGTCCTCGCGCTCGAGCCGCGCGCGCTCAGCTTCGGTGAGCGGCACCCGGCTGAAGGCCCAGCGCAACATCGGCGGCATCGCCATGGTAGTCACCACGGCCATGGCGACGATCGCGGTGAACAGGTGCGGGTTGAGCGCACCAACCTGCAGGCCAATTGTTGCCACGATGACTTCGGTCGAGCCGCGGGCATTCATGCCGCAACCCACGGCGAAGGACTCGGCGGCCGTCAGTCCACCGAAACGTCCGCCGACGAATGCACCGAGGAACTTGCCAACACTCGCCAAGACGATGAGCACGAGCGTGAGCCACAGCAAAGGTGCCTGTCCCAAAGCTCCTATATCGACCCTGAGGCCGACGAGCGTGAAGAACACCGGCATGAAGAGCCCGACGATCAGCCCACGGAGCTGCGCACCCAACTGGCGTGTCAGCATCGGCGACTGTCCGATCAGCAATCCCGCTATGAAGGCGCCGAGCACGAAGTGTACGCCGAGCACGTTGGTGAGCAGCGCCAGCAGTCCGGTTATCACCACGATGGTGGTGATATTGGCCATCTCGCTGGCGAGGGTGTCGTTGGACCAGCGCAGAACGTTGAATACCAGGCGGCGGCCGACGGTGAGGCTCAGTACCAAGAACAGCGCGGCACCGAGCACGCTGCGGGCGACCCCGGCAAGGTCGATGGCGCCATGTAGCGCCAGGCCGAAGGTCACCGACACCACTATCCAGCCAATCGTGTCATCGAGAACCGCCGCGGCGAGGATGACCTGGCCGACGGTGCGCCGCAGGAACCCCAGGTCGCGCACCACGAGCGCGACGATTTTTACCGACGAGATGGACAAAGCCGTGCCGAGAAACAGCGTGGTGACCAGCCTGCGCTGCGCATCCGGCAGCATTGCCTCCGGCAACAGTGCACCGAGCAGACAGCCGCACAGGAATGGAACGATGACCCCGCTCAGTGACACACTCACCGCGGGGCGGCGCGCATCACGAAAGACCGACAGGTTGGTCTCCATACCGGTGATGAGCAGCAGCAGCAGAATGCCGAGCTGCGCGACCGCATCGAGCATGGACTGCTGCTGCGCCACCGCAGGAAACAATGCGTGCCACGCTCCGGGAGCGAGCGCGCCGAGCACTGACGGTCCCAGCAGCACCCCCGCGATGATCTGACCGATGACCGACGGCTGGCCGAGCCGCTGCATCAGCTCGCCCATGAGGCGGCCGCCGACCAGCAACACCACCAACTGGGCGATGAATACTGCGACTGACGCTCCATGCGCCATACAAGCTCCGTGCCACGGCCACAGATGCGAAGAAATGTATCACCGAAGCGTCAGCGTTGGTTCTCACCCGGCTCGATAGGCAGTTGTATGTCAGCCGCGGCTGTCAGACAGACAGCGCAACCGCCCGACAACATATGCAACGGGTCACCGACAGCTACCGCCCAGGCTGCGAGTTAGGCTCCTTGCCCTAATGCGGCGCAAGCGCCGCCGTAACTAACAGGACGAGGTCATGGCCAAGCGCAGATACGGCCGCGCCAGCGGCAGAAAGGTCCGCCGCGCGATGCACGAAATGAAGCGCGGCACACTCCGGAGCGGACGCTCCGGCCGGAAGGTCAAGAGCCGCAAGCAGGCGATCGCCATCGGTTTGTCGGAGGCGCGGCGCGCCGGCGCCAAGGTTCCCCGGCGCAAGAGATAGCCGCTGAGGCGGCCGGAGGTAAGCATATGTTGACGATCCTGTTGATCGTTCTGGTGCTCATCCTGATCGGAGCTTTGCCTAATTGGCCCTATAGCCAGGGCTGGGGCTACTACCCGAGCGGCACCCTCGGCCTGATCGTCGTCGTGCTCGTGGTGCTGCTGCTGATGGGCCGCATCTGAACTGACGGCACGCACGCCTCCCGGCGCCTGGCGGCAAGGAGCGTTGCTTTGACACCTGCCGATACGCATCCGTGCACACGCTGGCTGCGTCTGGGGCTGGCAGTCGCATTGCTGGCTGCCCCGGACATGTCAGCCAGGATGATGAGTCAACCACCCACCTCTGCGGAGCGTCCCGCGCGTGCGGCAGCGCCCGCCATGCGCTTCTCGGAGCTCACGGACATCACGCCAGCAAACGTTGGCGGGCTGATGCCGCTCGTCGCATGCGCCCCGGCGGCGATCATGCCGGACCCGCAGCTCGACTCCTCCACCGCAGCCAAGTCTCCGCTGCAACGGTTTGCGGATGAGCGGCCCGAGCAGCTGGCACTGAGGAGAGAGGAGCGCGCTCGGCCGCTCGCGCATGGTGGTAAGTATGTGGTCAGCTACGTAGTGGGCTCTGCGGGAACAGATCTCAACTCCGGTCCGGCTCCGGCAGCGCTCGCGCAGCAGGAGCTGCGCGCCTGGGATCCGATCGAGCGGCACGTGCTCTGGAGCGTGCGTGAGACGCTGCCGATCTCCTCGGGGATGCTGGTCACTGCCGGTGGTCTGGTCTTCTACGGCACGGTCGATGGCTGGTTCAAGGCGCTCGATGCGAGCACGGGCCGCGTCCTGTGGAAGCACCGGGTCGAAGGCAAACAGCTCGATGCACCCATGAGTTATCGCGGAGCCGATGGCCATCAATACATCGGGGTGCGCGCCGTGCCACGCCGCGCGGGCGATGCCGGCGAGACGCTGCAGGTGTTTGCTCTCGCCAATTAGGCCGCGAGGGCTAATCCACTTACTGCTCGCACGTATAGCAGCATGGCCTTTAAAGACATCCCTCCACGCGAAAGTGGCAGTGGACGGGTGCACGTGCTGATCGACACACCCGCCGGCAGCCGCAACAAATACAAGTACGACGAGCGCTTCGAAGTGTTACGCCTCAGCCGCATACTGCCGCGAGGCGCAGCGTTTCCCTATGACTTTGGCTCCATCCCAGGCACCAGCGCCGAGGATGGCGACGCACTCGATGTACTGGTGCTGCAGTTGCCGCCCAGCTTTCCCGGCTGTCTCGTGACTGTGAGGCTCATCGGCGTACTGCATGCCGAGCAGCATGAGGGTGGCAAGAGCATCCGCAACGACCGCCTCATCGGCGTCGCCGATACTCCCGTCAACCCCGCCCGGCTTAAGGAGCTGAGCGCGCTCGATGAGGAGGAGTTGCGGGCGATCGAGCACTTCCTCAGATCCTATAACGCATTCCAGGGACGTGAGTTCGGCATCAAAGGCCGTGGAGACTCGCGCGAGGCCATGCGGGTGCTCGACTGTGCAATCGATGCGCATTCCGCCCAGGGGAGCTAGATGACTCATGGCCAGCCGCTTCGAAGTGAGTCACGCGACCCGCGGTGCCCGGGGCATGCGCGACATCCTGCACCGCCAGCTCGAGACTGCGCTCGCGGACCTCCCGCTGGGGCGGGCCACGGATGAGCAGATCCATCGCGCACGCAAGGATATGAAAGCGGCGCGCGCGACCTTGCGCCTGTTGCGGCCGCTGCTGAGCAAGGCCGCCTATCGACGCGAGAACCAGGCGTTGCGCGATGCTGCGCGTGCACTGAGTGCGGCGCGCGACGATACGGTGCTGGTGAAATCCCTCGAGGAGCTCTCGCAGCAGATGCGAGGCTCGGGCACGCGCCGGCGGCTGGCCGCATTCGCAGCGCGGTTGCGGCGTGAAGCCGGCCGCAGACGCAGCGAGCTCGAGCGGCGCGGCCTGCGCCAATCGGCCGCGCGCCTGCGCAGCGCAGTAGCCATGGCCGAATCCTGGCCCGCACCACCGCAGGACTGGAAGCCGGTGTATCGCAGCCTCTGCGACAGTTACCGCAAAGGCCGGCGCTGCGCGCTGTGTAACAAGCGCCAGACGACCGGTCCGAGTCTGCACGAGTGGCGCAAGCGGGCCAGATACCTGCGCAACCAGCTCGAGGTCATCGCGCCGGTGCAGCATGCTTCCATCGAGGCGATGTCCGCGCAACTGCACAAGCTGTCCGACCATCTCGGCGATGAGCACGATCTCGCCATGCTCGGCGATTTGGCCGAGCGCAGCGCCGCGCAAGTGGGCCGCAAGGCGGACTCTGCGCTGCAGAAGCTCATCAGGAACCGCCGCCGCAAACTGTGCAAGCGTGCGCTCGCGGTCGGCTTACCCATCTACGCGGAGAAGCCCCGGCACTTCCAGACCCGGTTGCGACAATACTTCCAGCAATGGTAGTAATGCACTGATCCCGCGGCACGGCACGCCCGTCCGGGAGCTGGCAGGAAGCGCCGCGCTGTAGTCCCTATCCTACGGCCCCTGCCCTCCCGTGCTGACACTCCTTGTCCGGGCCGCACGTTAATCTACTGCCGCCGGCGGTCGCGCTCTCGATGACGTTTACGCCGGGCCCGCTCCGCGGGGGGATGTGTCGGAGATGAATGACCGCCGGCTGTCTGCCGCATGCGCTGCTGCGCCCTCGTCCGGCGAGACGCCGGTGCGCCTTCGTTTCCGTCCACTGTCGCCGATCGATGCCGCCGGCCCGCTGCGCGCGCGCACTCAGGGAGTCTGCTGATGCAAACTCAGGAACCCCAGCGTCACGTCCGCAGCTCGAACGGCCGCGCCGCACGCGAAGATGCCAAGCTCGATCAGCGCAAGCTGCTGCGGGCGCTGCAGGCGGTACGCGACGGCGATTTCTCCGCGCGGCTGCCGAGCGATCACACCGGGCTCGCGGGCAAGATCGCCGACACGTTCAACGAGATCGTGACCTCCAATCAGCGCCTGGCGCAAGAGCTGGCGCGCGCCGGACAGATCGTGGGCAAGGACGGACAGACGCGCCATCGCATGGCAAGCGACCGGCGCTCGGGCGCCTGGGGCGAGATGGAGGGCTCGGTCAACACGCTGATCGATGACCTGCTGTGGCCCACCACCCAGGTGACGCGCACCATTTCGGCCGTGGCCAAGGGAGACCTGCAGCAGACCATGAGCCTGCAGGTCGATGGACGGCCGCTCAAGGGCGAGTTTCTGCGCTCGGCGACGGTCGTGAATGCGGTCATCGAGCAGATGAGCGCGTTCACTTCCGAAGTGACGCGCGTCGCGCGCGAGGTCGGCACCGAAGGCAAGCTCGGCGGCCAGGCGGCCGTGCCCGGTATGGCGGGCACGTGGAAGGACCTGACCGACAGCGTGAACTCGATGGCGAGCAATCTCACCGCCCAGGTGCGTAACATCGCCGAAGTGACCATTGCGGTCGCCAACGGCGACCTGTCGCGCAAGATCACGGTCGACGTGCGCGGCGAGATCCTGCAGCTGAAAGAAGCCATCAACCGCATGGTGGACCAGCTGCGCTCGTTCGCTTCCGAGGTGACGCGCGTGGCACGCGAGGTCGGCAGCGAAGGCAAGCTCGGCGGCCAGGCGATCGTCTCGGGTGTGGCCGGAACCTGGAAGGACCTCACCGACTCGGTGAATGCCATGGCCACCAACCTCACCGGGCAGGTGCGCAACATCGCAGAGGTCACCACCGCGGTCGCGCGCGGCGATCTCTCGCGCAAGATCACGGTCGACGTCAAGGGCGAGATCCTCGAGCTGAAGAACACCATCAATACCATGGTTGATCAGCTCAACGGCTTCGCAGCGGAGGTGACCCGCGTCGCGCGCGAAGTGGGCACCGAAGGCAAGCTCGGTGGCCAGGCGTTGGTGCCGGGTGTGGCCGGCACGTGGAAGGATCTGACGGATAGTGTGAACTCCATGGCCGGTAACCTCACCGGACAGGTGCGCAACATCGCCGAGGTCTCTACTGCCATTGCGAGCGGCGATCTGTCGCGCAAGATCACGGTCGACGTACGCGGCGAGATCCTGCAGCTGAAGGAGACCATCAACACCATGGTCGACCAGTTGCGCTCGTTCGCCTCGGAAGTGACGCGCGTGGCGCGCGAGGTCGGCACCGAAGGCCGGCTCGGTGGCCAGGCGGTGGTGCCTGGTGTGGCCGGCACCTGGAAGGATCTCACCGACAGCGTCAATTCCATGGCCGGCAACCTCACCGGCCAGGTGCGCAACATCGCCGAGGTCGCGACCGCGATCGCCAACGGCGACCTCTCGCGCAAGATCACTGCGGACGTCAAGGGGGAGATCCTGCAGCTGAAGGAATCGATCAACACCATGGTCGATCAGCTCAACGCGTTCGCGGCGGAGGTCACGCGCGTGGCGCGTGAGGTCGGTACCGAGGGCAAGCTCGGCGGTCAGGCCGAGGTGAAGGGCGTGAGCGGTGTGTGGAAGGATCTCACCGAAAACGTGAATTCCATGGCGAGCAACCTCACCGGTCAGGTGCGCAACATCGCCGAGGTCGCCACCGCCATCGCCCGCGGCGACCTGTCGCGCAAGATCACCGTGGACGTGCGTGGCGAGATCCTGCAGCTGAAGGAAACCATCAATACCATGGTGGACCAGCTCAACGCTTTCGCCGCCGAAGTGACCCGTGTGGCACGCGAGGTCGGCACCGAGGGCAAGCTCGGTGGTCAGGCCGACGTGAAGGATGTGAGCGGCGTATGGAAGGACCTCACCGACAAGGTGAACTCCATGGCGAGCAACCTCACCGGTCAGGTGCGCAACATCGCCGAGGTCGCCACTGCCATCGCCCGCGGCGACCTGTCGCGCAAGATCACCGTGGACGTGCGCGGCGAGATCCTGCAGCTCAAGGAGACGGTCAACACCATGGTCGACCAGCTCAACAGCTTCGCCGCCGAAGTCACGCGCGTCGCGCGCGAGGTCGGCACCGAGGGCAAGCTCGGCGGTCAGGCCATCGTTCCCGGGGTGGCGGGCACGTGGAAGGATCTCACCGATAACGTCAACTCGATGGCACGCAACCTCACCGGACAGGTGCGCAACATCGCCGAAGTCTCCACCGCGATCGCCCGCGGCGACCTGTCGCGCAAGATCACGGTCGACGTCAAGGGCGAGATCCTGCAGCTGAAGGAGACCATCAACACCATGGTCGATCAGCTGAACGGATTCGCCGCCGAGGTGACCCGCCTCGCGCGCGAGGTCGGCACCGAGGGCAAGCTCGGCGGCCAGGCCGTCGTACCGGGAGTCGCCGGCACCTGGAAAGACCTGACCGACAACGTCAACGTCATGGCCAACAACCTGACCAACCAGGTGCGTGGCATCGTCAAGGTGGTGACCGCGGTCGCCAACGGTGACCTGCGCCAGCGCCTCACGGTGGAGTCCAAGGGCGAAGTCAACGCGCTCGCCGACACCATCAACAGCATGACCGACACGCTGGCGATCTTCGCCGACCAGGTCACCAGCGTCGCGCGCGAAGTCGGCGTCGAGGGCCGGCTCGGCGGCCAGGCGCACGTGCCGGGTGCGGCCGGAACGTGGAAGGACCTGACGGCCAACACCAATCTGCTCGCCGCCAACCTCACCAATCAGGTGCGTGCGATCGCCGAGGTCGCCACCGCGGTCACCAAGGGAGACCTCACACGCTCGATCCAGGTGGAAGCCCGCGGCGAGGTGTCGGAGCTGAAAGACAACATCAACGCCATGATCGGCAACCTGCGCGTCACCACCGACCGCAACAAGGAACAGGACTGGCTGAAGACCAATCTCGCGAAATTCAGCCGCATGATGCAGGGGCAGCGCGATCTGGTCACCGTCGGGAAGCTGCTGCTCTCTGAGCTCGCGCCGCTGGTCAACGCCCAGCAGGGAATCATCTATGTCACCGAGGGACCGGACGGCGCGCACCTGCGCGAGCTGGCGAGCTACGCCGATGAGCCGTACGAAGGCCGCGAGCCGCGCCGCTACGGCATGGGCGAGGGACTGGTCGGTCAGGCCGCGGTGGACCGCCAGCGCCTGCTGCTGACCGACACTCCGGACGATTCGATCCACATCCGCGGTGGACTGCTGCACGCGCGACCCCGTAACGTGGTGGTGCTGCCCGTGCTGTACGAGGGCCACGTGAAGGCGGTCATCGAGCTGGCGTCGCTCGGCGAGTTCACCGCGTCGCAACTGGCGTTCCTCGAGCAGCTGACCGGGAGCATCATCGGCGTGGTGCTGAACACCATCGAAGCGACCATGCGCACCGAGGGACTGCTCAAGCAGTCACAGCAGCTCGCGACCGAGCTGCAGACGCAGCAGACCGAGCTGCAGCAGACCAACGAGGAGCTTGCCAATAAGGCGAAGCTCCTGGCGGAGCAGAACGCCGAGGTCGAGCGCAAGAACGAGGAGATCGAGCTCGCGCGGCGTGCACTGGAGGAAAAGGCCGCGGAGCTCGCGCTCACCTCGCGTTACAAGTCCGAGTTCCTCGCGAACATGTCGCACGAGCTGCGCACTCCACTCAACAGCATCCTGATCCTCGGCCAGCAGCTGGCGGAGAATGCTGACGGCAACCTGAGCACGCGGCAGGTAGAGTTCGCCAACACCATTCACGGCGCCGGCACGGACCTGCTGAATCTCATCAGCGACATCCTCGATCTGTCGAAGATCGAGTCGGGCACGGTTACGGTCGAGTGCGAGGATCTGCTGTTCACGCATTTGCGTGAGACCATCGACCGCAACTTCCGTCACGAGGCCGAGGCGCGCAAGCTTTCCTTCACTGCGGACTTCGATCAGCGCCTGGGTCGGGCGATCACCACCGACTCCAAGCGCCTGCTGCAGGTGCTGAAGAATCTGCTGTCGAACGCCTTCAAGTTCACCGAGCGTGGCGGTGTGCGGCTGCATGTCGGGATTGCGACCGGAGGCTGGAGCAGCGAGCACCCGAC